>DAITAA010000032.1:12342-24175 GCA_036824505.1 Steroidobacteraceae bacterium | reverse complement strand
GTCTGGCCGAACTGCCCCTTCTGCCCGTTGACCGACGAGATATTGATGACACGCCCCCAGCCGCGATCCAGCATGCCGTCGATCACCTGCTTGGTCACGTGAAACAGGCTGTTGAGGTTGGTGTCGATGACCTTGTGCCAGCGCTCGAACGTCATTTTGCGGAAGGTGCCGTCGGCCGTGATGCCGGCATTGTTCACGAGCACGTCCACGGGGCCGAGTTCCTTCAGCACCTTTTCAAAGGCGGCGCGGGTCGATTCCCAGTCCGCCACATTGCCTTCCGATGCATGCACCTCGTAGCCCTGGGCGCGCATGTCCGCGACCCAGGTGATCCTGCGCTTCGAACCCGGCCCGCAGCCCGCAACCACGCGAAAACCCTCTTTGCACAAGCGCCTGGAAATTGCCGTACCGATCCCGCCCATGCCGCCTGTCACATATGCCAGTCGCCCGTTCATGGCCTCTCCTCCAAAGACTGGCCACAGTCTCACCTTGCACCTAGGCCACTGACAAGAGGTCTATAATCGCGGCGCTGTCACCGGGCCAGCGAATGCCCGGAATCTGGGAGGAAATAATGAGAAAGTTCATGAAGGGAGCGGTTCTGCTCCAAGGCTGCCTGCTGCTTGCCGTTGCCGGTACGGCAGTAGCGGCCGAAGACAAGCCAGCGGAATCGTACGTTTACGGGACTTACTTCGTTTGCGACGTGACGCTGCAGGAACGCGCGGACGAGATCTTCAAGTCCCTCGATCAGCCGTTTTACGACGCGGCCGTCGCGGATGGCAGCATCACCGCCTACGGCCTCTATGCGCACCAGACCGGCGGCAAATGGCGCCGCTTGATGTTCTCGGTTGGGCCGTCGATCCAATCGTTGCTGGACGCGCAGAAGAAGATCGGCGACCAGGCCGATGCCAAGAACAAGAAGCTCGGCGATGAGTTTGGCAAGATCTGCAACTCGCACGACGACTACATCTGGAGACGCGTTGCCGGCAATGCGGGCAACATTGCGCCCGGCAATGCCGTTTTCTCGACGTACTACGTCTGTGACAGCCGCGAAGCGCAGGCCGATGCGCTCGTCACGCAGGTTTATGCGCCCGCCTACGACAAGCTGGTCGCTGAGGGCAAGTTGAAGTCCTGGGGCTGGATGGAGCACGTGGTCGGCGGCGAATACCGGCGCCTTTCCACGATGACTGCCACCGACGTGAAGACCCTCATGGAGGTGCGCGCAAGCATCATCGAGTCGCAGGACAATGCGCTTGGCGACGTTTTCACGGATATCTGCGACTCGCACGCGGATTACATCTGGGAAGTGAAAGCCAGCGGCAATCGCTGAGCGAAGACCGCAGACTTGGACATGGGGCCCGGCGCAAGCCGGGCCCTTTTGTTTGGCGCTAGACTGGGACCCGTGATGCTCCCGACTCGTCCGACCGATCGCTGAGCCGCATGCCTCGCCCCGCCACCTGCCTGTACGCTGCCCGTGCGTTCCGGGACTTCGGCGATGGATTCGTCGCCGTCTTGCTGGTTGTCTACCTGACCGAGGTCGGCCTCGACGCCTTTCAGGTCGGTATCGTCGCAACCTGCGCCCTGCTCGGTTCGGCGCTGATGACGCTTGGCATCGGCATGCTTGGCGCCAACACCGCGCGGCGCAGATTGCTGATGCTCGCTTCGCTGCTGATGGTCGCGACGGGCCTTGCACTCGCAGCGTCGGAGAGCTACCCGATGCTGCTGCTCATCGCCTGCGTCGGTACCATCAATCCTTCCGCCGGCAGCGTCAGCATCTTCGTGCCGCTGGAGCATGCACTCCTTTCAGACTCGGTTGCCGATGCGCAGCGAACCCGGATGTTCGCGTTCTACGGTCTCATTGGCGCACTCGCAGCCGCAGTAGGCTCGCTTGCCGCGGCGAGTCCGGAGTATCTGATGACCGTGGGCCTCACGCGACTGGCCGCACTGAAGGCCATGTTCGTGCTGTATGCCTTGCTCGGCATCGCCGGCGGCTTGATGTATCGACTGATTCCTGCTGAAGCCTCCGCGATCGAACACAAACCGGGCAGCGCGCTCGGGCCCTCGCGCGCCATCGTCTACCGGCTCGCGGCGCTCTTCAGCGTCGACGCGTTCGCCGGGGGCTTTGCCGTGCAGGCCCTGGTCGCATTGTGGCTTTTCAGCAAGTTCGGCCTGTCGCTGACGGCCGCCGGCATATTCTTCTTCTGGTCCGGCCTGCTGGCGGCATTTTCGTTTCCGGCCGCGGCCTGGCTGTCGCGCCGCATCGGGCTCATCAACACGATGGTCTACACGCACATCCCGTCCAGCCTGTGCCTGATCCTTGCGGCCATCGCCCCAAATCTCGGGCTGGCGCTCGCGCTGCTGCTGGTGCGCTCGGCCCTTTCGCAGATGGACGTACCGACCCGATCATCCTACGTGATGGCGGTTGTCACGCCGCCCGAACGGCCGGCGGCCGCGAGCATCACCTCCGTGCCCAGAAGCCTCGCTGCCGCGGCGAGTCCGGCAATTGCGGGCGCGTTGTTTGCGGCGGGCTTCGAGGCCTGGCCATTCGTGATTTGCGGCGGGCTGAAAATTCTCTACGATCTGGCCATGCTATGGACCTTCCGTCACGTCCGGCCACCCGAGGAACGATAGAGTTCGCACCGGGGCCCTGAGGATCGCCGCATGAACGACAATGCAATCGTCGTTGAAGCGTGGAATACGGTTCTGTTCGACAAGTTCGTGCGGTTCAAACATCTGTTGATCGCAGGACTTTCGGGGCACAGTGACGAACTCCTGTCGAGACGCCTGTTCCGTGCAGGGGATCGTGTCCTGGATGTCGGCTGCGGCTTCGGCGACAGCACCCTGAAGATCGCCGCCGCCGTGGGCCCGACAGGCCGCGCCGTCGGGGTCGACTGCGCGGAGAATTTCATACGGCAGGGCGAGCAGGCGGCAAGCGCTGCGGGAATTCCAAACGCCTCATTTTTTACTGCGGATGTGCAGGTCGATGACCTGCGCGGTCCGTACGATCATGCCTTTGCGCGCTTCGGCACGATGTTCTTCATGTTGCCGGGCGCCGCGATGCGCAATATCCGCATGGCGCTGAAACCCGGCGGCGTGCTGTCGCAAATCGTGTGGCGCAGGCGCGAGGACAATCCCTGGCTGCACGAGGCGGAATTACGCGTCAGGGAGATCGTTCCCGTGATAGCGCCGGAAGAAACGGGCGAAGTCCACTGTGGGCCTGGTCCGTTCTCGATGTCAGGTCCCGACATGGTCAGCGCCATGCTGACGTCCGCAGGATTCAGGGGCATCACATTTGAACGCTTCGACACCGACATCTGCATCGGCAGCAATCTGGCGGAAGCCATGGAATTTGCGATGGCGCTCGGACCGGCCGGCGAGATCATCCGGCTTGCCGGTGAGGAAGGTGAAAGGCTCAAACCGCAGGTGGCACTGGCGCTGCGCGAGACGCTCTCGGTCTACGCGCGCGAGGACGGCGTCTGGGCCCCGTCGAGTACCTGGTTCATCACCGCGCGCAATCCTGTCTGAGGCTGGCGCTTCTTTCGGATGTATTGGTCGGAGCGCCGGGATTTGAACCCGGGACCCCTTGCACCCCATGCAAGTGCGCTACCAGACTGCGCCACGCTCCGACTGTAGATGATGATAGCCGATTGAACGGCGCCGTGGATCAGCGACGCAACTGGCGCAGCAGATCTTCGAGTTCGGTGCGCACCTGGCGGATCACCTGCTGGCTCAGGCTGTTGTCTTCACGCGCCACGTCGCCGTCGAGGCGATTGCGTGCGCCGCCGATCGTGAAACCTTCGTCGTAGAGCAGGCCGCGGATCTGCCGGATCGTGATCACATCCTGGCGCTGGTAGTAGCGGCGGTTCCCGCGGCGCTTGACGGGCTTGAGCTGGGGAAATTCCTGCTCCCAGTAGCGCAGCACATGCGGCTTCACGCCGCACAGATCGCTGACTTCGCCGATGGTGAAGTACCGCTTCGCGGGGATCGCCGGAAGATCTTTGTTGTTACTTGCTTCCAGCATAGGCCTCGACCCTGGCCTTCAACTTCTGGCCGGGCCGGAATGTGACGACACGCCGGGCGGAAATCGGGATCTCCTCGCCGGTCTTCGGATTGCGCCCAGGTCGCCGGTTCTTGTCGCGCAGATCGAAATTTCCAAAACCTGAAAGCTTCACTTGCTCACCGGTCGCGAGCGCCGCGCGAATCTCTTCGAAGAACAGGTCAACCAGTTCGCGCGCCTCGCGCTTGTTGAGCCCGAGCTGGTTGAACAGCGCTTCGGCAATTTCTGCCTTCGTCAGTGCCATTCGGACTATCCCCGGATCGCAGCCTTCAGGTCACCCTTCACCTGCGCAATCACCGCAGCCATTACGGCATCGGCTTCAGCGTCAGTAAGGGTGCGAGAAGTTTCCTGTAAAATCAAGCCTAAAGCGACACTTTTTCTACCGGCTTCTATCCCCGTTCCCCGGTACACGTCGAACACGTGAAGCTCGCGCAGTAGGCCTTTTGCGGCCAAATTAACAGCTTTCTTCAATTCGTCCAGCGTTGTCGCCTCGTCGAGCACGATCGCCAGATCCCGCCGGATCACCGGGAACCTGGAAATGTCTGCAAAGACAGGTACTTCTGAGCGGAAGCTCGGGTCAATTGCCAGTTCAAAGAGCCAGGGCGGATCGCGGATTTCAAGTTTGCGAGCGGTCTCCGGATGCAATTGTCCGAGCCACCCGAGCCGGGTCTTGCCTTCGATGACAGCGGCACTGCGGCCCGGATGCAGGCACTGGTGTGGAGTCGCAATGTAACTTATTGCACCCGCGCGCCCCGTCAGGGCGAACAGCGCCTCGACATCCGCTTTGAGATCGAAGAAATCTGCGCTGCGTTTGTCGGCACTCCATTGCTCGGGAAGCGCGGGTCCCGCGATCAGTCCGGCGATACCCTGGCTTTCGGCGAGACGCCCGGCCCTCATTTCGAAGCGCGTGCCAACCTCAAAGAGTCGCACGCGCTCGTGTTGCCTTCGCAGATTGCACCGAAGCGCCTCGATCAGGCCCGGCCACAGGGAGACCCGCATCTCGCCAAGCTCGGCGGAGATCGGATTGGCCAGCGCAAGCGCCTCGCTGTCGGGGAACAGAAGACGCTGGGTGCGCGCATCAACGAAGCTGTAGGTGACCGCTTCCTGGTAGCCGCGATCCGCCAGCAATAGCATCAGTCGTTCGCGCGAGACGGCTTGTTCGGTTGCGGCGCGCGGACGCTGCGGCATCTTTGCATCGCTCCGCGGAATCTCGTCATAGCCATAGATGCGGCCAATTTCCTCGATGAGATCCTGCTCGATCGCAATGTCGAAGCGGTGGCTGGGCGGTATGACGCCCAACACGTCTCCCACTCCCGCCACTTGCATGCCGAGGCGGCGCAGGATCCCTTCGATATCCGAGCGCGGCACCTGCACGCCGAGCAGGCTTGCCACGCGCTCCGGCCGCAAGGTGACACTCGCGCGCTTCGGCTGATGCGCCTCGACCTGGGTCAGCTTGGTCGGGCCCGGCTGCCCGCCGGCGAATTCAACGAGGAATGCGCTTGCACGCTCCAGCGCCCGCTCCTGCTGACGAGGATCCACGCCGCGTTCGAAACGCTGCGAAGCATCCGTCAGCATTCCGTAACGCCGCGCTCGGCCGGCTATCGCGTCCGGCGCGAAGTAGGCGACCTCGAGAAATACGTCGGTGGTGTCGGGAGCGATGCCACTCTTCTCTCCGCCCATGATGCCCGCAAGGCCAACCGGACCCGTGGCGTCCGCGATCACCAACGTATTTGCATCGATCGCAATCTCGCGCCCATCCAGCAGGGTCAGGCGTTCGCCGGTGCGTGCCGTGCGCACCTCAATATGCGAGTCGAGCCTTCGCAGGTCATAGGCGTGCATCGGCTGGCCGAATTCCAGCATCACGTAGTTGGTGACATCCACGATCAGGCTGATCGGGCGCAGGCCCGCGCGACGCAGCCGTTCGCGAATCCAGAGTGGCGTGGATGCCTTTGGATCGATTCCCTTGATGACGCGCCCCGCAAAACGCGGGCAGGCGGATGGCGCAAGCAGACGCACCTCAAGTCGCGCGTGATTCGCGGCGGCGACCGGCTCGATGTAAGGCGGCGTGAGCCTGCGATCCGCAATCGCCGCAACTTCCCGCGCCACGCCGATCATGGACTGCACGTCGCCACGATTCGGCATCACATTGATCGTCAGGACGGAATCGTCGAGCTTCAGCGCCTCGCGAAGTGGCGTGCCGGTCACGAGCTTGGCCGGCAACTCGAGTAGCCCATCGTGGTCGTCGGAAAGGCCGAGTTCACGCCCCGAGCAAAGCATGCCGGCAGATTCAACCCCACGCAGCTGTGCGTGCCCGATCACGAGCCCGTCCGGGAGGGTTGCGCCCTCGACCGCGAGCGGCGCCTTCATGCCGGCGCGGGCGTTTGGCGCCCCGCACACGATCTGGAGGATATCCTGGCCGCCACCCGCAACTCGGCAGACCGTCAGCTTGTCCGCACCCGGATGGCGCTCGACACTCAGTACTTCACCGACCACGACGCCCTTGAACTCAACGGCCGCCGGCTCGATGGATTCAACTTCGATGCCACCCATGGTCAGGCGCTCGCTGAGCACCGCCGCGTTCCAGCCGGTCTCGACCCATTCCTCCAGCCATTCGAGACTGACCCGCATGTTCAGCCCCGGTTGAACTGCGCCAGGAAGCGCAGATCGTTTTCGAAGAAAAGACGCAGATCGGTGACCGAGTAACGCAACATCGCGAGCCGCTCGATACCCATGCCGAAGGCATAACCCTGCCAGCGCTCGGCATCGACCCCGCAGGCCTTCAGGACATTCGGATGCACCATGCCGCAACCCAGGATTTCAAGCCAACCGGTCTGCTTGCAGACGCGGCAGCCAGTGCCATCACAGAATACGCACTGGATGTCCACTTCTGCCGAGGGCTCGGTGAACGGGAAATAGGAGGGACGGAAGCGCAATCCACGCGGCTTCTCGAAGAACTGCTCGGCGAAGCCGGCGAGCACGCCCTTCAGGTTTGCGAGGCTGATGTCCTCGTCGATGACCAGGCCCTCGACCTGATGAAACATCGGCGAGTGGGTCAAGTCGGAATCGCGGCGGTACACCGGACCCGGCGCAATCAGGCGAAGCGGCACGCCATCCTTCTGCATCGCGCGGATCTGCACCGGCGAGGTATGCGTGCGAAGCAGCCGGCCGTCGCCAAAATAGAAAGTGTCGTGCATCGCCCGTGCCGGGTGATCGGCAGGGATGTTGAGCGCGCCAAAATTGTGGAAATCGTCCTCGACTTCCGGGCCTTCGCCAACGCTGAAGCCTGCCTGCCGAAAGATCGCCTCGATCCGGAGCCGCGTGCGTGTCACGGGATGCAGGCCCCCGCCCGACTGGCCGCGTCCCGGCAGCGTGACATCGATGGCGCCGGCCGCCAGATCCCGATTTACGGCTTCCGCTTCGAGATCGGCGCGCCGGGCATCGAGTGCGGCGGCGATCGCGTCCTTGGCCTCGTTGATCGCGGCGCCGGCCGCGCGGCGCTCGCCGGCAGGCAACGTGCCGAGCAACTTGAGCTGCTCGGTGATGCTTCCCTTCTTCCCGAGCACGCCGACACGCACCGCATCGAGCGCGGCAAGGTCGTTACACGCTTTGATCTGATCGAGCGTGCGCTTGACCAGTGAATCCAGGTCCTTCACCTGACCCCCTGCAGCCCGGGCGCGCGCTACTTCGCGGCCAGTGCGGCTTTCGCCTTGTCCGCGACCACTCCGAAAGCGGCGATGTCATGCACTGCGATATCCGCAAGTGCCTTGCGGTCGATCTCGATACCGGCCGCCTTCAGGCCCGAGATCAGGCGGCTGTAGGACAACCCGCAACCACGCGCAGCAGCGTTGATTCGTTGCACCCACAGCGCGCGATAGTCGCGTTTCTTCAGCCGCCGCCCTACATAGGCGTACTGGCCGGCCTTGATGACCGCCTGTTTCGCAACGCGGTAAACCTTGCGGCGCGCGTTGTAGTAACCCTTGGCCTTCTTAAGGACCTTCTTGTGCCGGCGTCCTGCGGTGACGCCACGCTTCACTCTTGCCATGTCACATCCCTCCTGTCAGCGAGCGTCAATGATTCGGAAGCATACGCGTCACGCGGCCGACATCGGTTTCGTGAACCATGGTCGAGCCGCGCAACTGGCGCTTACGCTTCTTGGTCATCTTCGTGAGGATGTGTCGGCGATTGGCCTGGCCGCGCTTGAAGCCTTTCGCAGTCTTGCGAAAACGCTTCGCCGCGGCCCGGTTGGTCTTCAACTTGGGCATCGGTCTCTCCTGTTTCTGACCTCTTCACACCGCTTGCGCGGGCTGGAGGCGTATCGGCGGCTAGCCGCCGGTCACTTCTTTTTGGGAGCGATCACCATGGTGATCTGACGCCCTTCCATCGAAGCACCCTGCTCGACCGTGCCGTGCTCGGCGAGGTCGACCACGAGGCGGTCGAGGATCTTGCGCCCGATCTCCGTGTGGGCCATCTCCCGGCCGCGGAACCGCATGGTTACCTTGGCCTTGTCACCTTCCGTCAGGAAGCGGATCAGATTACGCAGCTTGACCTGGTAATCTGCCGTCTCCGTGCCCGGCCGGAATTTCACTTCCTTGAGCTGGATCTGCTTCTGCTTGCGCTTCGCCGTGTGGGCCTTTTTGTTCTGCTCGAACAGGTACTTTCCGAAGTCCATGATCCGGCAGACAGGTGGCTCAGCTGTTGGCGAAACCTCCACGAGATCCAGTTCCTCAGCGAGGGCCTTTGCCAGAGCCTCGCTGCGAGTCATCACGCCGACCTGACTTCCGTCGGCGCCTATCACGCGTAACTGCGGTGCAAGGATCTCCTCATTGCGCCTGACGCGTTTGGTTGTCGAAATGCTTCAGTCCTCCAAAAAACGACGGCCGCGGCCCGCCACATCCTGGGCAATCCGAGTGGCCACCTCTACCAGTGGCATGGCACCCAGATCCTTCCCGGAGCGCGTGCGCACGGCCAATGACCTGGACTCGACTTCCCGATCGCCTGCTACGAGCAGGTACGGGACACGCTTCAGCGTGTGGTCGCGGATTTTATAGCCCACCTTTTCGTTTCGCAAGTCGATTTCTGCCCGAAGCCCCTGATTTTTAAGGAAATCGGCGGCCTCGTTCGCGTAATTCGCCTGCTTTTCGGAGATATTCAGGACGACCGCCTGTACCGGTGCGAGCCAGGTCGGCAATTTGCCTGCGTGGTGCTCGAGCAGGATGCCGAGGAAACGCTCCAGCGAACCAAAGATCGCACGATGCAACATGACCGGCGTGCGCTTCTGGCTGTGCTCGTCCACGTACTGCGCGCCCAGGCGCGCCGGCAGGTTCAGGTCCACCTGCCAGGTGCCGCACTGCCATTCACGGCCGATGGCGTCCTTCAGGACGAATTCGAGCTTGGGGCCGTAGAACGCGCCCTCGCCCGGATTCAGCGTAAATTCCACACCGGCAGCGCGGGTACCCGCCTGCAGCGCATTCTCGGCGCGGGTCCAGACGTCATCGTCGCCGACGCGCTTTGGCGGCCGGTCCGCGAACTTGACCTTCACGTCGTCAAAGCCGAAGTCGCGATAGATCGACATCAGCAGTTCGATGCCGCGCACCGTCTCCTCGGTGACCTGGTCCTCGGTGATGAAGATGTGCGCGTCGTCCTGCGTGAATGCGCGCACACGCAGCAGCCCATGCAGGGCACCCGATGGTTCGTAGCGATGAACCTTGCCGAACTCCGCATAGCGAATCGGCAGCTCGCGGTAACTGTGCAGACCCTGCCGGAACACCTGGATGTGGCCCGGGCAGTTCATCGGCTTGATCGCGTAGACACGCTCGTCGGGCGTCTGTGTCAGGAACATGTTCTCGCCGAACTTCTCGACGTGGCCGGATTGAACCCACAATTCGCGATCCATGATTTCCGGCGTATTGACCTCCTGATAGCCGGCCGTTGTCTGGCGCTCCCGCATGTAGTTGATGAGCTGCTGGAACAGCGTCCAGCCGTCCGCATGCCAGAAGACGGCACCCGGCGCTTCCTCCTGGAAATGAAACAGGTCGAGTTCGCGCCCGATGCGACGATGATCGCGCTTTTCGGCTTCCTCGAGCCGCAGCAGGTACTCCTTCAGCTGCTTGTCGTCGGGCCAGGCCGTGCCATAGATCCGCTGCAGCATCGCGTTCTTCGAGTCGCCGCGCCAATAGGCGCCCGCGACCTTGGTCAGCTTGAAGGCACCGAGCTTGCCGGTCGAGGGAACGTGCGGGCCACGGCACAGATCTTCCCAACCACCCTGCCCGTACAGCGAAATTTCATCTCCCGCGGGTATTGCGGCGATGATTTCTGCCTTGTACTGCTCACCGATGGACTTGAAGTGCTTGACCGCGTCATCGCGCGACAGCACGCGCCGATGCACGGGCTGGTCAGCCTTCGCGAGCTCATGCATCTTCGCCTCGAACTTCTCGAGATCCTCGGGCGTGAAGGGCCGCTCAAAGGCGAAGTCGTAATAGAAACCGTCCTCGATCACCGGACCTATCGTGACCTGTGCCTTCGGGTAGATCGACTGAACGGCCTGCGCCAGCAGGTGCGCCGTCGAGTGACGGATGATCTCGAGCCCCTCGGGGTCCTTTGACGTGATGATGCGGATCCTGGCGTCGCGGTCGATCACCCGCGATAGATCGACCAGCCTGCCATCCACTTCGCCCGCAAGTGCGGCGCGCGCCAGGCCCTTGCCAACAGCCGCCGCAACCTCGGCAACAGTCACCGGGCGGTCGAATGGCCGCTGGCGGCCGTCGGGAAGTGTGATGGTGGGCATGGATCACATTGTCGCGGATTGACCGCTGTCCTGCATGCGGGCGAATTGCAGTGTATATTTCGCGCTGGCGCAACTGCCAGCGGCCGGGTTGACCCATTGCGGCAGCCACGGCGAACCGGGCAAGTGCGGACGACGCCGCTCCGATGCGGCATGAACCGAGGACTTGATCCTTCAGGACAGGTACCGATGTCACATTACGCCCTGCTTGGTGGTGGCCGTCTGGCGCGGCACATGCACCACTACCTGGCCCATCTGAATCTGCCGGTTTCCGGCTGGGCGCGTGACCGCAACTGTGCGTTGAATTCCCATGCGATCGACGATCCGCAGCTGCGCCTGCACGCGACCGTCGAGCCCGCAAGCCATGTGTTGTTGCTCGTCTCCGATGCGGGAATCGCGGAGGTCGTCAAGACCTACCCGTTCCTGCACGAGAAGACTCTCGTGCATTGCGCAGGCGCGCTCAGTTTCCCCGGCATTGCGGGGGCCCATCCGCTCATGACATTCGGCAATACGCTCTATGAACCGGAGCAGTACCGGTGCGTGCCATTCATCTTGGAGCGCGGCCATCGCTTCGGCGACTTGCTGCCTGGATTGCCGAATCCACACTTTGAAATCGCGCCCGAGCACAAAGCGCGCTACCACGCGCTGTGCGTGATGGCCGGCAACTTCAGCCAGCTGCTATGGGAAGGGGTCGCCGTGCGCTTTGAGCGCATGGATCTGCCGGCAGCCATCCTTGCGCCTTACCTGCGCCAGGTAACGGAAAATTTCCTCGTTACGCGCGGATCGGCGCTGACCGGCCCGCTCAGCCGTGGCGATCGCGCAACGATCGAGCGCAATCTGGATGCATTGGCGGGCGACAGGCTGCAAGGCCTGTACCGGGCATTTCTCGAGTTCCACACAAAGGCGGCAGCATGAACATCCTGAAACTCCCTGAACGCAAGGCAGGCCACGAAAAGATCGTGATGGTGACCTGCTATGACTACACGTCCGCCCGCATCATC
>DAITAA010000032.1:0-12242 GCA_036824505.1 Steroidobacteraceae bacterium | reverse complement strand
GACGGCCAGGTGCTGGTGATGCAAGACCTGCTCGGGCTGAATCCTGATTTCAAGCCGAAGTTCGTGCGTCATTACCTGGACGGCAGCCAGCAGTGGCTGGATGCGTTCAATCGGTACGCGCGTGATGTCCGCGAAGGAACGTTTCCTGCCCGCGAGGAGCGCTACGCGGGATGAATTTGTGCCGCTCGATTGCCGATTGGCGCGCGCTGCGCAGCACGTTCGTCGGCCGCACGCTCGGTCTGGTGCCGACGATGGGTGCGCTGCATGAGGGACATCTGTCGCTGGTGCAGCGGAGCCAGCGGGAAAACGCTGCGACGGTCGTCAGCATCTTCATCAACCCGACCCAGTTCGACCAGCCGCAGGATTTCGATCGTTACCCCAGGCAGACGGAGCATGACCTCGCCCTGCTGAAGGAAGCCGCGGTAGATACCGTGTTTCTCCCGCCACGCGACGAGATATACCCGGATGCTTACCGTTATCGGGTCAGCGAGTCGGAATTGAGTCTCCGCTTATGTGGCGCTCACCGGCCTGGTCACTTCGACGGGATGCTGACCGTCGTGATGAAGCTGCTGAATATCGTGCGTCCCACCCGGGCCTATTTCGGCGAAAAGGACTACCAGCAATTGTTACTGGTGCGCGGCATGACCCGGGCCTTCTTCCTGGATACGGAAATCGTCGGCTGTCCGATCGTGCGGGAGCCGGACGGACTGGCCATGTCATCGCGTAACCAGAATCTCGATGCGGCACAGCGGCGGCTGGCACCCTCCCTTCATCAAGTGCTACGCGAGTGCAAGGATACTGAAAGCGCGCAAACGCGCCTGCAACAGCTGGGCTTCGATGTCGACTATGTCGAAGACTTCGACGGACGGCGGTTGGCCGCAGTCCGGCTGGGCAGCACGAGACTCATCGACAATGTCCCGGTTGAGGAGAAAGTATCGTGATGCTCTGCCTCGATATCGGCAATAGCCATATTTTCGGCGGCGTCTTCGCCGGCGAAGAATTGCGCATGACGTTTCGCCAGTCTTCCAAGTCCGGAGCGTCGTCCGACGAGCACGGCCTGTTCTTCCGCAGCGTGCTGCGCGAGAACGGCGTCGACCCTGCAAGCATTGAGCGCATCGCCATGTGCAGCGTGGTTCCGGAAGTCGTTTACACGATCAGCGCAAGCTGCCGAAAATATTTCGATATTGCACCGTTCATTCTCCAGGCCGGAGTACGCACCGGTCTCAAGATCGGCTACCAGAATCCCCTCGAGGTAGGCGCCGACCGGATTGCCAACGCGATCGCTGCGACCCACATGTACCCGGGCAAGGACCTGTTGATCATCGACATGGGCACCGCCACGACCCTGTGCGCGATTGGTCGCGGGCGAATCTACATGGGCGGGGTGATCCTGCCCGGCCTGCGCATGTCCATGCAGGCGCTTTACTCGGGCGCTTCGAAATTGAGCGCCGTCGAAATCGTCAGGGTCGACACGGCGCTCGGCCGCACGACGGCCACCAGCATTCAGTCCGGCTTGTTCCACGGTCATCTTGGCGCGCTGCAAACCATCATTGGCAAGGTGGTCGATGAGGAATTCGATGGCAAGCGCCCGCTGGTGCTCGCAACCGGCGGCTTTGCCTCGTTGTACGAAGACAGCAAGCTGTTCGATCAGCTGGTCCCGGACTTGGTGTTGCAGGGTCTGAGGCTGGCACAGGCGATGAACGCGGACTGAGGCGCCAGCCTTCGTATGGCATGATCAGAGTCATGTCGCGGCAGCTGACGCTGAGTCTCGATGCGGTGATCGTCGCCGTCACGGCGGAGGAGCCGCGCATCCTGACGACGACGCGGTTCAACGAGGATTCGGTTCCCGCCCTGCCCTTCGGACCGCTGGATACAGACCTGGATGAGACGCTCGAGCTCGGCCTGCGGCGCTGGGTCGCGACGCAGACCGGTTACGAGCTGGGCTACGTAGAGCAGCTCTACACCTTTGGCGATCGAGACCGGCAACGCGAGACGCACACCTCGCGCCTCCTGTCCGTGGCCTACCTCGCCCTCGTCAAGGAAGCGCAGCCTGCTGCAGGCGCGGCCTGGCTCGATTGCTACGACGTGCTGCCCTGGGAGGATCGCCGTTCCGGGGTTCCCGGCGTTGTCACCAAGACGCTGATGCCGGCACTCAATCGCTGGGCTGGTCGCGATGCGCTGCGGCGCCATCGAGTCGACGCGAACTTTGGGGGCCGGAGGCCCTGGGACCCGATCCGGGTCCTGGAACGCTACGAACTCCTCTATGAGGCGCAACTGGTACCGGAGTACCAGCGCGATCATGGCCGCAAGCCAAAGCCCGGTCTTGCCGCCGGCACGGAACTGGCCTATGACCACCGGCGCATCGCCGCCACCGCCCTTGGCCGGCTGCGCGGCAAGTTGAAGTACCGCCCGGTCGTTTTCGAGCTGCTTCCCGAGACATTCACGCTTTTCCGCCTGCAGCGCACGGTCGAGGCGCTGACCGGCATGCGCCTGCACAAGCAGAACTTCCGGCGCCTGATCGAACACGGGCAGCTCGTGGAGGCGACGGGGGCTCTTGACCGTCCCGCCAGGGGGCGTCCGGCCGAATTATTCCGGTTCCGCCGCGAGGTAGTGCGCGCCCGGCTTTATTGATATACTCACTTCGAGCATAAGTCGAGTGAGGATCGCCATGGGCCGCCTTGCGGGTATCCTGCCGGACATCGAAATCGCCGTCGTCGAGCCGCTGATCGAACAGATCGAGGCTCTGAAGAAGTCACGCCGTGCGGTCGTCCTGGCCCACAACTACATGACGCCGGACATCTTTCACGGCGTCGCCGACCTGCGCGGCGACTCGCTGGCGCTCGCGTACATGGCCAGGGACACGGATGCCGATGTCATCGTCATGGCCGGCGTTCACTTCATGGCGGAAACCGCCAAGCTCATGAATCCCGGCAAGACCGTGCTGATCCCGGACCTGCGTGCCGGCTGCTCGCTCGCGGAATCCATCACCGGTGCGGACGTGCGGCTGCTGAGGCAGCGCTATCCCGGCGTGCCGGTGGTCACCTATGTGAATACCTCGGCCGAGGTCAAAGCCGAGTCGGACATCTGCTGCACCTCATCCAACGCCGTTGCGGTCGTCGAGTCACTCGGCGTCAAGCGCGTGATCTTCCTGCCGGACCAGTATCTGGGCCGCTGGGTCGCGTCGCAGACGGGCGTCGAAATAATCCTCTGGGAAGGCAGCTGCATGGTGCACGAGCGCTTCACCGGGGAGCAGCTACGCTCCTATCGCGAAGGCCATCCCGGCATCCAGATCATTGCCCACCCCGAATGCCCGCCCGACGTGCTCGCTGAAGCCGACTTCGTCGGTTCCACGTCGGGCATGATCTCCTGGGTCGAGCGCAATCGCCCGCGGCGCGTCGTCATGGTCACGGAATGTTCGATGGCCGATAACGTCGCGGCTGAAGTACGCGACGTCGAGTTCGTGAAACCCTGCAATCTCTGTCCGCACATGAAGCGGATTACCCTGCAAGGCATCGCCGATTCCCTGCGCTATCTGCGCCATGAAGTGACGATCCAGCCGGCGCTGGCCGAGCGCGCTCGCGAGGCCGTGAACCGGATGTTGGCGGTCAAGACATGCGCATAGACGACTACATGTTGGCGCCGGCCGTTGTCGTCGGTGGCGGAATCGCCGGTCTGTCGACCGCACTGGCGCTCGAGGGCTGCGTGGTCGTCGCGAACGAAGCGATCGGCGGGGGGTCATCGAGGCTTGCGCAGGGCGGTATCGCCGCGGCCCTCGCTCAGGATGATTCCCCTGGTTTGCATGCCGCGGACACATTGCGTGTCGCGGCGGGCCTCGCGGATCCGGAAATCGTCTCGCTGGTGACCAATGCGGCGGCCAGCCGCGTCGACTGGCTGCGGGCGATTGGCGTCGAATTCGACCTGACTCCGACCGGTGCCCTCGCGCTCGGTCGTGAGGCCGGGCACAGCCGCCATCGTATCGTGCACGCGGGCGGCGATCGGACGGGTGCTGCCATCATGCGGGCGATGCGCGAAGCGGTGCTTCAGCGCGAAGACATCCGCGTGCTGGAAGGCTTCGAGCTCGTCGATCTCGTGACTGCGGGCAATCGCGCCGCCGGCGTGCTGCTCGAAGGCCAGGACGGCCTGCGGCTGGTGGTGCTCGCGCCGCAAGTCGTGCTGGCCTCCGGCGGCATTGGCGGCTGCTTCGATCGCACGACGAATCCGGCCACTTCCCGCGGCGTGGGTCTTGCGGCGGCTGCGCGCCACGGTGTCCGGCTGGCCGATCTCGAATTCGTGCAATTCCACCCGACGGCGCTCGATGTCGACGCCGATCCCCTGCCCCTGCTGACCGAGGCGCTGCGAGGCGCCGGTGCCGTGCTGCTTGATGAATCGGGCAATCGGTTCATGACATCGATTCACCCGGACGCCGAACTTGCCCCACGCGATGTCGTGGCGCGCAGCGTGTTCGCCATCGGCGCCGAGGACAAACAGGTCTTCCTCGACACGACAGTTGTCCGGGACCTGGAGGCGCGTTTTCCGGGCACCTGGTCCCTGGCCCGAGCCGCCGGGATCGATGCCTCAAAGGAACCGCTGCCTGTCACCACCGCCGCGCACTATCACATGGGCGGCATCGCGACCGATTCACATGGCGCGACCTCCATGCGTGGCCTGTGGGCCTGCGGCGAAGTCGCATCGACCGGACTGCACGGCGGCAATCGTCTGGCCAGCAATTCGCTGCTGGAAGGGCTCGTGTTCGGCGTGAGAATTGCGCAGGCGATTCACGGGCTGCGTCTGGGGCGCGTCGTGGGTCCGCTCGAATTGCCGCGAGGAACACCTGAGCAGCATACCGACGCGGATCGCGTTGCTGTCCTGCGGCGGCTCGTCGGCAACAGTCTCGGCCCATTGCGCTCAGAGTCGACGATGCTTGCCGCTGTTCATGCGCTGCAATCCTGGAAACCGGACTCGCGGGCCGAGGCGAATCTGGTGTGCGTCGCACTGCAGTTATTGCGGGCGGCGCTCGAGCGTCACGAATCCCGGGGTTCACACCAGCGCAGCGATTTCCCGGCCCAACTCGCCACCGCGCCGGCCCGCCGTTTCCTGAAACCGGAATCTGTTCCTCTCGCGATGTTCGAGCCGCTGCGACGCCGCGTCGCATGAAGCCTGCACCGCCGCTGGAGGCCTTCAAGCGCGTCGTGGATCTCGCGCTGGCGGAGGATCTGGGCAAAGCGGGCGACATCACGACCGATGCAGTCATTCCGCCGGGGACCCCGATCCAGGCCGAGATCCGAAGCCGCGAGGCTGGTCGCATCGCTGGTACCGATGTCGTGGCCATCGTGCTTGCGCACTTCCGGGAACAGGCGGATTTCACGATCGTCGCTGCCGACGGCAGTGACGTTACCCCGGGCGATATCGTCGTGCGGCTTTCCGGATCGGCACGGACAGTGCTGACCGCCGAACGCACGATCCTGAATGTGCTGGGCCGCTTGTCCGGCATTGCCACCGCGACTGCGGCTGTCGTGCGCCTGGTCTCAGGCTACCCCGCCGTCATCAAGGACACGCGCAAGACGACACCCGGGCTGCGGGCGCTGGAAAAATACGCGGTCGCAATCGGGGGCGGCGTCAATCACCGTTTTGGCCTGTATGACGCGGTGCTCGTCAAGGACAACCACATCGGCATCGCGGGCTCGATTACGGTTGCAGTCGAATGCGTGCGCCGCCTGCGGGGCGCAACGACACCGGTGCAAGTGGAAGTCGAGTCGATGGACGAGCTTCGGGAGGCCCTGCACTGCAAGGTGAGCGCCGTGTTGCTGGACAACATGTCGCCAGACAAGCTGCGCGAGGCGGTCCAGCTCGTCAACGGACGCTGTCATACCGAAGCGTCGGGCGGCATCACGCTCGCCAATGTCCGCGAGATGGCCGCGACCGGCGTGGATGCCATTTCACTCGGATCGCTGACTCATTCCGTCAAGGTTTTGGACCTTGGAATGGATCTCGTGCAGGTGGAGAGCTCGAAAGTGATCGATCCTGCGACCGCCGCCAAGACGAAGAAAGCCACCGCCGCTCCCTCGCGCTCAGCGAGCTGACCGCCAAAGCCGGACTCGATCACACGCGAGGCAGCGACGCCGTTAGTCGGCATGTCCTGCCCGACCTTACGCCGTTCCCCAGCACAATGCGCGACCCCGGCGATTGTCAGCCAGCGCGGCCTTGCCTCTTTCTGTTCGTTTGCGCCGCTTTGCTTGCATTCTCGCTCTTTCCAATCCGCGCCATGCTTGCCCCATGAATTCCGTCGCCGCATCGGGCCGGCACCGTGAGGCCGGTGAGGCTCAAACCGCACGGATATCCGGAAATTTGCCGATCGATTGATGCCTCGCAGTCTTGCGAGCGAGTGAACAGGGAGGTTCTTATGCGCAATTGGCGCCGCAGATTCATCAGGGCATCGCTGTCTGCCCTCCTGCAATTCGCGATTTCCATCGTTGCCCTGGCCGGCGCCGACGCTACCGCCGCAACAGTTGCGGGCCGGACGCCGGCAACCTTTGCCGTTTCAACTTCCGGCGCTTCGACCTACACGATTCCCCTTTGGAGTCCGCCTGGCATTGGCGATGTCCAGCTTGATCTCGCGCTTGTCTACAACAGCCGGTCTCCGAATGGCGTTCTGGGCATGGGCTGGTCACTCTCGGGACTGTCCGCAATCACGCGCTGCAACAGGACCCGGGCGCAGGACGGCGCGCCAGGTGCTGTAACGCTTACGCTAAATGACCGATTCTGCCTCGACGGTCAGCAGCTCAAGCTGGTCAGCGCCACCGGCACATACGGGCAGCCCAATTCGGTTTACGCAACGGAAATCGAGAGCTTTTCGCGCATAGTCGCCTCACCCACGACGTCCGGCAATGGCCCGGCCTATTTCACTGTCACTACGAAGAACGGGCTGATCTATGAGTACGGCGGAACACCGGACGCGCAGGTCAGGCCCGGCGACGGCGCGACAATCGCCACATGGGCGCTCTCGAGGATTCGCGATCGCGTCGGACTCTATGGCAACAGGATCACATTCTCTTACATTAACGACGCAGCCAACGGCAGTTACCGAGTTGCCTCGATAGCGTATCCGACAACCGACGCCGGTCAGGGCCCTTTCTACGAAGTCATGTTCACGTATGCGGCCCGACCGTCCAATGACATTCCTTCCGGCTATTTCGCCGGTTTCATCGCACGCGAGCCCAATCGCCTCACCTCGATCACCATTCGAAACTTCGGTGCCCCAATTGCGACGAAGACTTACAACCTCGCTTACGGCCAAGGTGCCACAACCGCACGTTCGAGGCTTACATCAGTCCAGGAATGTTCTGCACTGAACTGTCTTCCAGCGACATCAATTACCTATCAGGACGGCAGCAGCGGTTGGTCGGGCAACCTTCAATCGACCGGCGTCGCAACGTCCACTGCACCCGGTGTCAATCCGATTCCGATCGACTTGAACGGCGATGGTTTGATGGACATTGTCTATCCGAAAGCGCAAACAAGCTCAACATCTCATTGGTGGGCGATACTTGCGACGAGTACCGGCTTCGGAACTGCAATCGACACGGGACTGGTGACCGCGAACACCAGTAGCGAAATCATCGGCCCATTCTCCGGGACCGGACAACAGCTGCTTCTGATGGAGCTGGGCGGATATTGGGTATCCGTCAAATACAACGGTGTCGGCTTCACGACCTGGTCTACGGCTGTACCGGTCAACAATGAATATGCAGCCGTGGATTACGACGGCGATGGATTACCCGACCTTGTATCCATCGTGGGCAATGAGATTCGCGTTCGCCGTAATAGCACGGTGCCAACTGGCGAAGTGACCTTCGCCGCGGCAGCAGAAACAATCTTCACCTACACGGGTACCGCGGAGATAAACAGGACTCAGTCCTCGTTGATCACAACGGCGGACTTCGACGGCGATGGCCGGGGAGATCCGTTTTTCATGACGGTCCGCGCCGGTCTGCACGCCAAACACTACACATGGTACTTCCTGCGTTCGAATGGATTTGGTCTTCAGCCAACGCCCACAGAACTCCCCGTCGGAGAGCAGCCATTCCCCAAAGCGAGCGATTGGAATGCCGACGGATGCACGGACATGATTTCCAATGTACGCGTGTATGTCTCCAATTGCGCCGGTGGATTTTCGTGGATCTTCTGGGGTGGCATTGATTCGGCCCAACTGGCGGGGGATTGGGATGGAGACGGTCGGACGGATGCGATGTATGTCAATACGTCGAATAACACCTGGTACGTTGTTCGTTCCACGGGCGAGGGTTTTTTGCCTGCTGTCTCGACCGGCATTGCCGCGCCGCTCGGGACTCAGTGGTTCGTCCTGGACAAGGATGGCGACGGCTTGGTTGACGTCGCATATGTCGACACGACGGCTGGCAATGCGATCAGGTACCGGCTGCACAGCGGCGCCACGAGTCCCGCAGATCTGGCGACTTCGTTCACAGACGGATTCGGCATCAGTCAGAGCCCATCGTACAAGACGATTTCGCGCAACAACTACACGAAGTACGCCGGCGCCGAATTTCCTGAACAGGATTTCCAGGGGCCGCTCTATGTAGTTGATCAATTCACTGCGTCGGATGGCGCCGGGAGCACGTTTTCGAACCGGTTCTGGTACTACGGTGCACGCATTCACGTCCAGGGTCGTGGCTTCGAGGGATTCGATAAGCGACGGGCTATCGACTCACGCAGCGGGCTGTATGCGTACGACTACACGGCGCAGCAGTTTCCGCACACAGGTCTGCTGAAGAAGCGAGTGCTGTCCCAAAACAATGGAACCACGCCGATCAGTAACTGGACCGGCGTGCTTGCGTCGCAGAGCTACGGTGCCGCCGGTTACGAACAACGATACTTCCCTTTTCTCGCATCCGCTACGGAACTGGGATACGAGTTCGGCGGAACGCTCAATGGCACCCTGATTAGTCGATCCGATACGACCTACACGTACGGCGATGGATTTGGCAACCCGACAACGGTCATGGCCTCGGGGACCGACAAGGACCCCACATCTCCCTTCAATGGCCTGGAGTGGCAAACCACAGTAGTCAGGACGTATGCCAACGATACTGGCGCCAACTGCTTTGGTCTGCCGCTGACTACAGAAGTGACGAATGTGGTCCCCGGGCAGCTGACTGAAAAACGTACGTTTGGCTTTTCCGTTGATCCACTACCCTGCCGAATTACGCAGCAAGTCATGGAGCCGTGGATTCCTGAGCTGAAGGTGACCACGACATTGGGTTTTGATGGTTGTGGAAACATCAACTCTTTCCAGGTGGTCGGATCCAATCCAAACGGCACAGCCATGCCGGCGCGCACGACCTTGTTGGACTTCGGTACACGTTGCCAGTTGCCAGAAAGCTTGACGAATGCGTTGGGCCAGCTGACAGGCCTTGTGTACTCGTATGACTTTGGCAGACCCACCCGAGTCACCGATCCGAACGACATCTCAACGAATCGTCAGTATGACGATTTTGGTCGATTGAAACGGGAGGAAAGACCTGACGGAACGGCGTCAGATATCAGCTATGCGTATTGCGCGTTGCCGCCTTGTTGGGGAGCAGCAGACCTGCGGCTGCAGAAGACTGAAGTGCTGCGCGACAGCGGCGGCGGCACGATCAATACGCGGCAGATATTCTACGATGGCATGGAAAGAGCTCGATCGGTCGAGTCCAACAGGGTGCTGGGCGTCTGGACCAAGGACGTCACGATCTACGACAGTCTGGGCAGAAAGGATGCGCAACATCGGCCCTATTCGACCGCCAGCAATGGTTATACGAAGTGGACCTACGACGCGATTGGTCGTGCTACCACTGTAAGGCTGTATCAGCCTGGCGGTTTGCTGGACCGGACCACAACGATCGACTACGCGGGCCGCACCGTCACGGTCACGGATCCGGCGGGTCGGATGACGAAGCAAGTATCAGACGTCGCCAACAGGCTCCGCCGCGTGATCGATCCTCTGCCGGCGGGGGGCACGACGAAATACGACTACGATGCCTTCGGCAATCTGAATAGTATTACCGACCCAATCAATACCGTATCCACCGGTCTTTACAACCTGCGCGGCTTCAAGAAGCAGTGGGCGGATGCAGATCGCGGCACCTGGAACTTCACAGCAAATTCCCTGAATGAACTGGTGTCCTGGTCCGATGCCAAGGCCCAGGCATTCAGCGCGACTTACGATCGCTTGGGTCGAATGACAACTCGCACCGAGCCGGAGGGAGTCAGCAGCTGGACATGGGGCTCGTCATCAGCTGCCCACAACATCGGCTCGCTGGAGTCGGTTTCAGGCTATGGGCACGCAGAAAACCTCTACTACGATGCTATCGGTCGTCTCGCGACGCGCCGAATCACTACAGATCAGCAATACAACTACGACTACGCCTACAACTCGATCGGCACACTCGACACGATTGCCTATCCGGCGAGTCCGATTCCCAAGCTGCAGACTGGCAGCCGATTCAAAATCAGGTACCGCTATAGTTTCGGAGCGCCATTTCAGATTGACAACGTCACGCAGCCCTTGGCGCCTGCAACGCTTTGGACACTCAATGCAGCGAATGATTATTCTTCGCCGCTGACAGAGACGCTCGGAACAGGCCCGACGAGCACGAGCGTCACCAACGGGTACAAGGACTGGACCAACGAGCTGACCAGCATTCAGAGTGCCGTTGGTCTAGGGTTGCAAACCAATCGCCAGAATCTTGCTTATCAGTGGGACTCAGTCGGTAACCTCCAGCAGCGTCAAGATCTCGGTCAGGGGCTGACCGAGGTATTTACGCCGGATGCATTGAACCGAGTCCTATCATCGACTCTGAACGGTGTTCCCAATCTGACGATGTCGTACGACGAGGCCGGTAATATCAGGACCAAGACCGGTATCAGCGGGGCATACAATTACACCACAGCGCAAACAGGCTGCACCTACTACGCACACAGTCAGCCTCACGCCTTGCGCAAGGCCGACAGCGTCGTCTACTGCTACGACCAGAACGGCAACGTGATCAAGCGGAATGCCCTCGCTCAGACCTGGGCTTCATTCAACCTGCCAACCACTCTGCAAGCGACCGTCAACGGTGCGACATATCAGAGCCAGTTCTTCTATGGTCCTGAGCATCAGCGATGGAAGCAGATAGGCAGCTATTCAAACGGCACCGAAACGACCTTCTACGTCGGCGGTCTGCTGGAGAAGGTCACTTCGACGTTCACGGGCTTGACGTACTGGCGTCACTACGTCCCAACGCCGTCCGGGTTGACGGCAATCGTTTCGCGCAACTCGAACAACTCGACCTGGACAACATTTGCGCTCAGCGATCATCTGGGCAGCAGCGATGTGCTGCTGGACGGCAGTGGCGCGTTCAAAGCTCGCGAAAGTTTCGACGCGTTTGGTGCCCGGCGCGGCAACAACTGGACGACCAGCAGCCCGCCTGATTGGGCAGGAATCGCGGACACAACTCGTCGCGGGTACACGTTTCACGAAATGCTCGACAACATCGGGTTGACCCACATGAACGGTCGGGTCTATGACCCAACCGTTGGGCGGTTCCTGTCAGTCGATCCGCTCATCGGCGGCATTTCCGATCCACAATCCGTCAATCCATATGCATATGTCGGCAATCGGCCGTTGTCGTTCAGTGACCCGACCGGTTACTGCGCCGACCCCAATGGCTGCATCATCAAATTCGTCATCGACATCGCTGGATTGTTCGGCCTGTTTGGCGGACACGGCCCGCCACTACCGCCGCCAGCGAGATCGTTTCCAGGCACGAGCGCACAGAATGGTGTGAGTATCTGCGACTTCGTGATGGTCACGCAGAGTTGTCAAGGCGGCATCCAGGCAATGAGCCTTGGCGGATCTGGAACTCTGCAGCCCATGCCAGGCCAGCCCCAGAACACTTGCGCCGAATGCAACGAAGGAGACGCATACGACTTCGCGATCGGAGTGCTGACTGGCGCGGTCGACGACACCGTTCGCATCGTCGTATTAATTGCCGTACACAGCGCGCGGGGGCCACGGCCAGATGCACAGGTCCTGGAGTCGTATGTCAATTCAAAGCTCCTGTTCGGACGGCCAAACAGCAATCTGGGAGAATTTGGCTACGACCTCGGTCCGGTCGCAACGATACTCGGCACCGGAGGCGCGGGCATCATTCGTGGTGCCATCACAAGAGCGCCGATCGTATTGGAATCGACGATCATGGAGG
>DAITAA010000031.1:12555-24703 GCA_036824505.1 Steroidobacteraceae bacterium | reverse complement strand
CCAATCGTCCCAACATTCACATGCGGCTTCGATCGAACGAATTTTTCTTTAGCCACGACACACCTCTATCGTCTCTTTCGTTATGGAGCCCACGACCGGAATCGAACCGGTGACCTCGTCCTTACCAAGGACGTGCTCTACCGACTGAGCTACGTGGGCCCAGGTCAACCCGACTGGAGCGGGTGATGGGAATCGAACCCACGTCATCAGCTTGGAAGGCTGAGGTTCTACCATTGAACTACACCCGCATTCCTTCACGCCGCGTACGCGCAGGTTCGTGGGTCACCAAAGAAGCCGAGCCACCGGTTGTTCGAGCAACACTGGTGGAGGGGGTAGGATTCGAACCTACGAAGGCATGAGCCAGCAGATTTACAGTCTGCCCCCGTTGGCCGCTTGGGTACCCCTCCCAAAAATGAGCCGCGTATTTTCGGTCCGGGCGGCCGTTGTGTCAACGCAAAAGAGACGGCTAAGTCCCTGATCCGGCCTAAAGATGGGGTGCCGGCAGTCCGTATCCCCTGGCCATCAGAATCGCGAGCAGTGGCAGCAGCAGCATGAGCCCCAATTGCAGCGCGAGACTGCCCCTGACGCGCTCCAGCTCGCGGGTCAGCGGCGCGAAGGCCGGAGCGGTTCGTGCCTCGCGGTTCCAGCGAATGTACTGCCGGGCTGGAAACAGAGCGATCAGCCCGATGGCGATGAACAGGGCAATCTTCAGCCAGAACAACCGGTTAGCGAGGTAGTAAGCGGTGTCCTGGCCTTCGAGGCGCATCCTTGCGAGGCCGGTCGCAAGACTACCGATCAGCGCCAGGAAATAGCCCAGATCCACCGTCCCGAGCAGCCGGACCTGCAGGCGATCCGGGATGCGCCGGCATAACCAGTATTCCGACAACAGGAGGCCCACTGCCAGACCGACAGCGACCAGGTGCAACCAGGCAAAGACGGCGGCAGCCACACTGGGCCCGGCCGGCATTTCAGCTGCCCACCAGCCGCGCGAAACCCGCGGCATCGATATTTGCGCCGCAGATGATCAATCCGACTTTGCGACCCGCGAGACGCCCCGCCAACGGACCCAGCAGAGCCGCGGTCGCCGCGGCGCCAGCGGGCTCGACCGCGAGATGCGCGTGTTCCAGCAGAAAACGCATCGCGCCGATGAGCTGCTCGTCGGTGACCCGGACCAGTTCGTCGATATGCGCGCGGCAAAGGGCATACGACATCGGAGTCGCAAAGGGCGCGCCCAGGCTGTCGGCGATGGTTGCGACCCTGTCGATCGCGACCGGCTTGCCGGCCGCGAAACTCCGGTACATCGAATCGGCCCCGAAGGGTTCGACACCAAAGACTTCGCAATCGGGCCGCCTCCGCTTGATCGCGGTCGATACGCCGGATGCCAGCCCGCCGCCGCCGATCGGCACGATGACCGCTTCGAGATCCGGCACCTGCTCGATGAATTCAAGCCCGAGCGTGCCGGTGCCGAGCGCGACGCGCAGGCCTTCATAGGGATGGATGAACGCGCGCGATTCCGCCTCCTGGATTTCCTTGACGCGGCGGAATCCCTCGTGAACATCGGCGGCGAGTTCGACCTCTGCACCGTAGAGGCGGCACTGCTCGATCCGGAACGGATTGGCGCTCGCGGTCATCACGACCTTTGCATTCGTGCCCAGGCAACGTGCGGCATAGGCGGTCGCAATCGCGTGATTGCCGGCACTGATCGCGCAGATGCCGCGCGCGCGCTCGGCCTGGCTGAGTGCGAGCACATTCAGCAGCGCCCCGCGCGGCTTGAAACTGCCGGTGCGCTGGAACAACTCGAGCTTCAGGTATGCGCGCGTGCCGGGCGCAAACGCCGCCTCGGCGGCCGGACCGGACATCTGCTGGACCGGTGTCGTCAGCACGAGATCGCCAAGTTGCCGACGTGCGTTGCGGATGTCGTCGAGGGACAGGCCGGACAGTGTTTCGGCATCCGCATTCATGGCCGCGCATGGTATCGGATCGATTGGCCCAAACCCGGCCAGCCGGGCGATTGCTGCACTGCAAAACCGTTGGATCCTCGCGACGGGCGTCTCTAAGCGATTGAATCTACTTGGCCCGCCGCAAGACCCCCGATTAAGGGCCTTACGGGTGCTTTCCTCCCCCGTTCCGGCCCTGCATACTGAAGCTCGCAGTCCGCTCCGGGCGACAGAAGAAAGGCGGGGAACGGGAGATGGAACGCCGTCTGCACACGCGGCATCGCGCTCGCGCCACGGTTTATCTGATGGTGCCAGGGCGTCGAGGTGCGCTTTGCAAGGCCTGTAACCTCAGTGCAAATGGTGTGTTCGTCGAGACCCGGAACCTCGGGCTCACAAAGGGGTCGATCGTCGAGCTGGCCTTCGCGATCAACCTGGGCGCGGTGACCAAGATCCATCGTCGCCAGGCCGTCGTCGCCCATATCTCGCAGGGCGGTACCGGGCTGCGGATGGACAGCTACGCGGTTCGCTGAACCGCCAGCGGAACAGTTTCCATGTCGGGTGGGGTTCCCGGTGCCCGGTTGGGCCGGGGCCCCTCCCATTTTTTTAGGGAATGACGCATGGCGCAAATATTCGACAGCATCCTGCAGACCATCGGCCGTACGCCGCTGGTGCGACTGAACAAGATCGGCCGCGACCTGCCCGGCCAGATCGTTCTGAAGCTCGAGTTCTTCAATCCCTGCGCGAGCGTCAAGGATCGCATCGGCGTCAGCATGATCGAAGCGCTGGAAAAGCAGGGCCGCATCCGACCCGATACCGTGCTCGTCGAACCCACGAGCGGCAACACCGGCATCGGTCTTGCGTTCGTTGCCGCCGCCAAGGGATACCGGCTGCTGTTGACGATGCCGGAGACGATGAGCCTGGAACGGCGGCGCATGCTGGCGGCCTTCGGGGCCGAGCTGGTGCTGACCGAGGGTGCCAAGGGCATGAAGGGTGCAATGGCGCGCGCCGCCGAAATCGTCGCGAGTGACCCGAACCGCTATTTGCTGGTCGGCCAGTTCACGAATCCTGCCAATCCCGAAATTCATCGCCGCACGACCGCCGAGGAGATCTGGAAAGATACGGACGGCAAGATCGATTTCCTCATCTCGGGCGTCGGTACCGGCGGTACGATCACCGGCGTCGCCGAGGTCATCAAGGCACGCAAGCCTTCATTCCGCGCGATCGCAGTCGAACCTGCATTGAGCCCGGTGCTCTCGGGCGGTCAGCCAGGGCCGCACAAGATCCAGGGCATCGGCGCCGGCTTCGTACCCGAGATCCTGAATACGAAGATCATCGACGAGGTCATCCAGGTCACAAACGAAGAGGCCGGCGATTACGCGCGCCGGCTCGGCCGTGAGGAAGGAATTCTGGTCGGCATCAGCTCGGGCGCCGCGCTCTTCGCGGCACTCAAGGTTGCCGCGCGAGAAGAGAATCGTGGCAAGCTGATCGTCGTGATCATCCCGAGTTTCGGCGAAAGGTATCTTTCGACCTGGCTCTACGAAGAGGCACCCGCCAGTGCGCCCAAGCAAGTCACAAGCAGCTGATTCCGCCACGGACGCTGGCTACGAGCGGCTCGCGCATGAGCTCGTCACCTCTGGCAATGCGGCGGGCTTCCAGGAACTGAAGAAGGGCACCTGGCCGGATCGCAGCGCGGTGCTCGCGATCATCGACCGCCTGCATCGCGTGTTGATCGCTGAAACGCTGCCGGCCCTGATTCCCGGCGAAAGCGCCGAGCGGCGTGTCGAGCGCGAGCTGGCCGAGATCGAATCACAGCTCGCGACGCAGATCCGGCTTGCACTCGATTTTCCGGCGCGGCTCACGGACGGTGGTGCGCGCGATGAGCACGCGCTCGATTCGGACAGCCGACTCATCGCCCGCGAACTGATCGGCAAGCTGCCGTGGCTGCGCGAGCGCGTGTTCGAGGACGCACGAGCCGCTTGGCGCGGCGATCCGTCCTGCCATCACCCGATCGAGGCGCTGTATGCATTTCCCGGCGTGTTCGCCATCACGCGCCATCGCATCGCGCACATCCTCCATGAACTGGACGTGCCACTATTGCCACGCCTGGTCTCCGAGGACGCGCATCAGCGCACCGGCATTGATATCCACCCGGGCGCGAAGATCGGCCATGAATTCTTCATCGATCACGGCACCGGCGTCGTGATCGGCGAGACCGCAGTCATCGGCGATCACGTGACGCTCTACCAGGGCGTCACGCTCGGCGCGAAGAATTTCCCGGTCGACGCGTCGGGCGGGCTGATCAGGGGTATCCCGAGGCATCCGATCGTCGAGGATGACGTGACGATCTACGCTAGCGCGACGGTGCTCGGCCGCGTCACGGTCGGGCGCGGCAGCGTGATCGGCGGCAATGTCTGGCTGACGCACAGTGTGCCGCCTGATTCACACGTGTCCCAGGCGGAACCGGTGCAGACCGTTTTTGAACACGGCGCGGGTATCTAGCGCCCGTGCGCCGTGCTGATCCGGTCGCCAGAGACGACCGCCTCGACCCGCTCAATCGTGTCTAACCCCGGATGCAGTTGAGATAGAGCTTCTCGAAGTCGCCGACCGTCATCGGCAGGGGATTGCCGCCGGTCGAGGGATCGGCGAGCGCCTGCGGCGCGAATTCCTTCGCGTGCTCCTCGCGCACGCCGAGGCCGGCGAGCGACGGCGGGATGCCGATGATCGCGCGCAGTTCCAGGACCCAGTCGAAGAATCCTTCGTAGCTCTGCCGCTTGAGGCCAAGCCATGCGGCGAGCCGCCCGATCTTCTGCTCGATCGCGTGCCGGTTCCAGGCAAGCACGAATGGCATCACGACGGCATTGGTGAGTCCGTGGTGCGTGTCGAGATTCGCGCCGCAGGGATGACTCAGGCTATGCATCGCGCCCAGGCCCTTCTGGAATGCCGTCGCGCCCATCGAGGAGGCAATCAGCATGTGCGAGCGGGCCTCGAGATCGTTTCCATCCGCCACAGCGCGCGGCAGGTAGTCGTGGATGAGCCGCATGCCTTCGACCGCGATGCCATCCGCCATCGGGTGAAAGAACGGTGCGCAATAAGCCTCAAGGCAATGTGACATTGCATCCATGCCAGTCGCCGCGGTGATCTTCGGCGGCAGGCCGAGCGTCAACTCGGGATCCGAGATCACGATGCCGGGCATCATCTTCGGATGGAAAATGATCTTCTTCGTGTGATCGCGCAGGTCCGTGATCACCGAAGCGCGGCCGACTTCCGAGCCGGTGCCGGCGGTGGTGGGCACGGCGACGAC
Organism: Steroidobacteraceae bacterium; assembly: GCA_036824505.1. GTDB lineage: Bacteria > Pseudomonadota > Gammaproteobacteria > Steroidobacterales > Steroidobacteraceae > SCUD01. Next base: position 19,465 of record DAITAA010000031.1, on the reverse strand, counting down.
CGGCGCCATGCCCGCGACATTCACCCGCGTCCACCAGTCTTCGCGATCCTCGAAATCCCAGATCGGACGCGTCTGGCCGGCCATCAGCGCAATCGCCTTGGCCGCATCGAGCCCGCTGCCTCCGCCCATCGCGATCACGCCGTCATGACTGCCCTCGCGAAAGGCCCGCACGCCATCCGCGACATTCTTCTCGACGGGATTCGGGCGCACATCCGAAAAGACCGCGCAATGCAGGCCCGCCTCGCGGCACAGATTCACGGCATTGGCGACCATCGGCAGCGCGGCGAGGCCGGGATCGGTGACCAGCAGCGGCCGGCGGATGCCGAGCGCCGCGCAGGCTTGCGGCAGCTCGCGGATTCGTCCCGCGCCGAAACGAACCGTGGTCGGGTAGTTCCAGTTGCCTTTCAGTGCCATGGCCATCTCAGGTCCTTACGCGCAGATGATAGGACTTCGGCCGCGTCAGGTGCTCGTAGCCGACGCGCGACAGCGTGCAGCCACGACCCGAGTCCTTGACGCCAACCCAGGCGAGCGCGGGATCCAGGTAATCGCAGCGGTTCATGAACCAGGTGCCGGTCTCGACGCGGTTGCCGATTGCAATTGCCGCTTCCGCGTCGGCAGTCCATACCGCCGCCGTCAGCCCATAGCGGTTGTCATTCATCAGCTGCACGGCCTCGTCGTCGCCCGCGACCGGCATGATGCCGACGACCGGCCCGAAGATCTCCTCGCGCATGACCGGCATCGAGTGATTCACATCGAGCAGGATCTGCGGCGCGAGATACGGCGTGTCGGGCTTGCTCGCCGGGAATTCGTGTTCGTCGATTGCGGCGCGCGCGCCGGCGGCAATGTTTGCCGCGAGCTGCGCACGGATCTGTCGTGCCGCTGCCGTGCGCACGACCGGGCCAAGAGTCGTTGCCGGATCCGTCGGATTGCCGAGAACATACTGGCGCGTCAATTCGACGGCGCCCGCCACGAACTCGTCGTAGCGGCGGCGCTGCACATAGATGCGCTGGATACCGCAACAGGACTGGCCACTGTTGAAGAAGGCGCCATCGACGAGATTTTCGATCGCATGAGCAAGGTTCGCGTCCTCGCGCACGTACGCCGGATCGCAGCCGCCGAGTTCGAGGCCGACGCCGATGAAGCGCTCCGCCGCCGCCCGCTGCACGGCATGGCCGCCGTCCACCGAGCCGGTGAAGGCCACGAAGTCGACGCGCGGATCGCGGATCAGCCGCGCCGTCTGTTCGTGCGAGAGATGCAAGGCGCGGAACAGGCCGTCTGGCAGCCCCGCAGCGCGCAGGCAGTTCTCGAAGCGCTCGGCGCAGATTGGCGTCTGCGCGGAATGCTTCAGGAGCACGGCATTGCCCGCCATCAGCGCCGGAATCACGCTGTTGACGGCGATCAGGTAGGGATAATTCCAGGCCGCGATCGTCAGGACGACGCCGAGCGGCTCACGGCGCAGGAAGCGGCGGAATCCTTCCTTTGGGCCTGCGTCGAGGTCGGCGAGTGCCTCACCCGCAATCGCGATCATGTGCCGGGCGCGCTCGAGCGTGCCGCGCACTTCATTCGGCGCATAGCGTATCGGCCGGCCCATCTGCCAGGTCAGCTCGGTCGCGATCCCGGTGGCTTCGGCCTCGAAGCGCTCGCAAAATGCGTTGCAGATCCGTGCACGCTCTGCGACCGGCGTCAGTCGCCAGCGTTTCTGGGCCTCGCGTGCCTTTGTCAGCGCGGTATCGACTGCGCTGTCGGCGGTGAGCTCGCGCTCACAGTACACCGATCCGTCGACGGGGCTGATGGTTTTCTGTGTAGTCAAATGATCTCGAAATATCGGGCGAGTTCCCAGTCACTGATGTGACGACGGAATTCGCGTTCTTCCCACTCACGCGTTGCAGCGTAATGTTCGACGAACTCGTCGCCGAACCAGTCCCGCGCCATCTTCGATGCCTTCAGCCGTTGCGCGGAATCCCACAGCGTGCGCGGCAGCGCCAGGTGCTCCGGGAAGCGCTTCTCGTAGGCATTGCCCTCCACCATCGGCTCGGGCTCGACGCGGTTCTCGATGCCCCAGAAACCGGAGCCAAGTGCCGCTGCAAGGATGATGTAGGGATTCGCGTCCGCGGCCGCGATGCGGTACTCGACGCGTTGCGACTTCGGCGAACCGGTGATGACCCTGAGTGATGTCGTGCGATTGTCCACGCTCCAGGCCGAGTCGGTCGGCGCCCAGAAACCCGGAATCAGGCGCCGGTAGGAATTGACCGTCGGCGCGACCATCGCGAGCAGCTCCGGCATCAGCTTCTGCTGTCCGCCGACGAACCAGCGTTGCGTGTCGCTCATCGAATGCGGCTTCGACGCATCATGAAACACCGGTGTGCCGGCGGTGTTCTTCAGCGACATGTGGATGTGGCCGCTCTGGCCCGGCCAGTCCTTCGACCATTTGGCCATGAAGGTCGCCATCAGCCCGCGCCGCTGCGCCACTACCTTGCTGAAAGTCTTGAACAGCGCGGCCTTGTCCGCCGCAGCGAGCGCACGGTCCACGCCGATGGCCGCCTCGATGACTCCCGGGCCGGTTTCCTCGTGCAGGCTTTCGATCGGAAAATCCATGCGTTCGGCGGTCTCGTAGAGGGCGCGATAGAAATCGCTCCAGACGCTGTTGCGGATCACGGAGTAGCCGAATGAATCCGGCGCGATCGGCCGCATGTCGCGGTAGTTCTTCTCGCGCACGGAGTCCGGGGTCTCGGCGAACACGAAGAACTCGTATTCGAAACCTGCATACGGCACCAGTCCCAGCTTCTTCTCGCCGCGCTCGAGCACGCGCCGCAGCAGCCCCCGGGGGCAGATCTTCTCCGCCGCTCCGACGAATTCGGCCAGGAAGAACAGCATCGGCTCTTCCCAAGGCAGCACGCGGCACGACTCGGGCAGCAACCGTACATTGGCATCCGGAAAAGCCGTGTGCCATCCGGTGAATTTCACATTGTCGTAGAGCTGGTCCTTGCTGTCCCAGCCGAGCACGACATCGCAGAAGCCGAAGCCGTTCGTGAGCGACGACTCGAATTTCGCGCGCGACATGTACTTGCCGCGCAGGATGCCGTCGATGTCGAAGGCGCCGACCTTGACGTGCGAGAGCCCCCGCTCCGCGACGATCCCGCGCGCGTCTTCTGCATTCGCAACTTTTCGTGGATCCATCTGCAGGCGTCCCCTTCAGTTCGCGCGCGCTGGCTGGTTATTTTTCTCTTGCCCGGCTGAGTATAGTCTCAGGCCCCGGGCGTACGGAAATGGGAGTCCTGGCCCGGTCTGGATGGTGCCGGCGGAGGGAATCGAACCCCCGACCTGAGGTTTACAAAACCACTGCTCTACCAGCTGAGCTACGCCGGCATCCGGCCTTATTCTATCCGGGCAACGCGTTGCCCTGTGCCAGGTCCGGCACGGGGCGGCTGCCGTTCGCTGCGGCATCGCAGGGCTGGACCTCGAGCCGCAGGATGCGGCCACCCTCATCGTCAAGCAGCGCCGCATCCGGCAGTTTTGCCGGGGCTTCGACATCCACATCGATCCAGTAGACCGTACCGCTGCGTTCGCGCTCGGCCATGAGCGGCTCGAATCCCAGGGCTTTGACTTCGTCCATGCGATGCAGCGCACGCTGGCGCTCGGTGAAGAGACCGAGCGAAATGGTGATCTTGCGGCCCTCGTCGGGCATCGAATAGGCGTCACCGATGCCAAAGCGCCGCAGGCGCTCGATGATGCCCTCGGCAGAGGCGCGATCCGTCACCTGCTCGAGCGACACCCAATAGCCTTTCCAGACCACGCCTTCGCCGGCCCGCTGCCGTGGCTGCAGGCCGTTTTCGCGCAACAGAGTTGACGCCCGCGCCGCATCGGTCAGGTCGCTGAATGGACCGAGGCTCAGGCAGTTATCCGCCGGCCGGACCGGCAGGCGGGCCGCTGCCTCCGTCGCCGGCGCTTCGCGGGCGAGTAGCAGGCGAGGCGCCTCGACCCTGGCGGGCGTCGCGTCCTCGATCGGCCGCTCAATCCAGTGTGTCCAGGCGAACCATGCCACATTGGCAAGCAGCAACAGTGCGAAGAAGATCCGCATCGGGGCAATCTATGCCCTCGGTGGAATCATCGCAATGCCCGCACCGTCACTTCACCGGACAGGATCCGCCGCCGCATGCCGCCCGCATCGATGAGCAGCGCACCATCTGCATCGATGCCGCGCGCCACGCCTTCGACCGACTCGGCACCCTGCAGCACACGCACCGGCTGATCGATCAGGTCATCAGCGCTCTGCCATTCGTCCATGAAGGCCGCCAGGCCGCGCGCGCCGAATTCCTCGAGCGCAAGCGCAATCTGATTCACCAGCGTCGCAGCAATCGTGTTCCGGACCAGCGGCGAATCGGAGAGTTCCGCGAGTCCGGCCGCTTCGGTTCCCTCAGCACTCAGTTTCTCACGCAGCGATTTTGGCAGACATATATTGATGCCGGCGCCGACGACGACATACGCGGGCCCCGCTGCCTCGCCGCGCATGTCGATCAGGATGCCGCCCAGCTTGCGACGGCCGTGCACGATGTCATTCGGCCACTTCAGCGCGAGTCCGTGAATGTTCAGCCGCCGCAGTGCGCGCAGAATCGCAACGCCCACAGCGAGTGAGAGCGCGCTCAGCGCTGCCGGCGCATCGCGAAAGCTCCAGTTGAGCGACAGGCACAGGCCTGATGCGAAGGGCGCGAGCCAGCGACGTCCACGCCGCCCACGGCCAGCATTCTGGAATTCCGCGAGGCAGGCGTCGAATCGCCCCGCCGGCAGCTCGGTAACCGCAAGCAGGCGGTCGCTGGTCGACGCGAGTTCTTCATGGACCTCGAGATTCCTCAGGCGGCCCGCGGCCCATTGCGGCAGCACCTTGCGGATCGCATCGCCGTCGAGCAGATCAAGCGGTCCAGCCAGCCGGTATCCGCGTCCCCGCGTCGCCTGCAGTTCGATGCCCCAATCGTCGAGCAGGCGCAACTGCTTCCAGACTGCGGCGCGCGAAATCGCGAGGCGTGCCGCCAGGTCCTCGCCCGAATGGAGCTCGCCGTCAGCGAGCAGCTGCAGCAAGGCGCCGCGTCGAGTCACGAACCGGGATTCCGCGGCCGTAGCAGCCACAGGCCCGTCAGCTGCGGCTCGTTGCCGCCGCGCATGCGCCCGATGTTGCTGCGATGCGTCCAGATTATGAATGCGGCCGTCGCCATCGCGAATGCGATCAATGGCGGCGACTGCAGGCCGAAGAACCACAGGGCAACCGGCACGGCTGCCGCGGCGATCATCGTCGCGAGCCCTGCAAATCCAGTCAACAGCACGATCAGCAGCCAGCCTCCGATCGCAACCGGCACCACGGCTGGTGCAAGTGCCAACAATGCGCCGACCAGTGTTGCGCCGCCCTTGCCGCCGCGGAAATCGTGGTACAGCGGCCAGACATGCCCGGCGACCGCGGCGGCTGCGCAGCACGCAGCGAGCCAGCCACGATCGATGCCGGGATCGCCTGCAATGCCGGGAACATTCCAGTCCGGCAGCCAGCCGGCGGCGACCAGGCCCTTGCCGACATCGATGATCACGACGCCGGCCGCAAACCACAATCCCTGGGTGCGAAGCGCATTGGTACCGCCCGCATTACCGCTGCCCTGCTCACGGATATCGACGCCGCGTGCAGCGCCCAGGAGAAGCGCACCCATCAGCGAGCCCAGCAGATAGGCGAGCAGCGTCTTGAGGCCAAGTTCCAGCAAGCCGGTTGACTCCCGCAGGCAGGACACCGCGATTCTAGCATCGTGAGCCGCGCGCTCAGCGCGGCAGGAAGACTTCCGCAATCATGCAGCGCACGCTGCCGCCGCCGTATTTCTCGATCGTCGGTATCGGCGCGGCCACGATTTCCCCGTGCCGTTCGAGCGTGCGACGTTGCTGCGGCGTGAGGCAGTCCCGGGCGGCGGTGGACATCGCGATCAGCGGCCGGCCGTCACCTGTCCTGAGCGCCAGCAGGTTTCCGGCGAATCCATTCATCTGCGCGACACTGATGTGCATCGGCTCGTGACCGGATTGCGCGAGTGTCCGCAGCACCACCGCGCGTTCCGCCGCATCGGGGATCGCCTCGGGGCACAACAGGGCAAAGCCATCGCCGATCGCCATCATCACATTGGTGTGATAGATCGCCTGGCCGCCCGGGCCGCGCGCGTCAAAACTGACCACGCGGTAACCGAGGCGCGAGGCGAAATCCCGGAGCGCGCCCGGCGTGGTGCGAGGCGACCAGCAGGTATAGGCAATGCGGTGGCAGCGATCCAGCACCAGGCTGCCCGTGCCCTCGAGATATTCCCCGCGCCCTTCCCAATGAGTCAGGTCGATCGTGCGCGTGATCCGGAAGCCCACCGAGCGCAGCAGTGCAATCGGTTCCTCGCGGCGCTCCGCACGCCGGCTCAAGGCCATCAGCGGATAGAGAACGACGCTACCGTCATCGTGGAAACTGACCCAGTTGTTGGGGAAGCAGGCATCCGGCTTGACCGGCAGGGGACTGTCGTCCGCGACATGAACTGCGATGCCCGCATCCGAAAGCCGCATGACCAGGCCATCGAATTCGCGCAGTGCCATGACCGGTGCATCCTGCGTGGCACCGCCCTGCTGAAACCGATTCGACGCCGCGGTTTCCGGATTCGCGCCAAAACGCGCCGGCCGGATCATCAGCACGGCGGCGGCACACTGCCGGTCGGTCTCGGGAGCCGGTTGCATCGTGCCAGTATCGCAGGATTGCTGGGCGGAATTCGACGCCACGGCCGGCGAGCTGCGAGGCCGTTTTCCGCGCAGGCGCATGACACCGCAACCAGTGCGGCGACTGGTTCGGGCATGCTGCAGCCAGGCTCAGGCCGCGAGTCTCTCCGCCGCCTTTTCCGCGATCATGATGGTGGGCGCG
>DAITAA010000031.1:0-12455 GCA_036824505.1 Steroidobacteraceae bacterium | reverse complement strand
GGCTCAGGCCGCGAGTCTCTCCGCCGCCTTTTCCGCGATCATGATGGTGGGCGCGTTGGTATTTCCGCCCACCAGCGCGGGCATCACCGACGCATCCACGACGGAAAGCGCTTCCAGGCCCCTGATTTTCAGTGACGAATCGACCACCGCAAGCTCGTCGCAGCCCATCCGGCAGGTTCCGACCGGATGGTAGATCGTATCGGCGCGCCGGCGCATGCGCTCGACCAGTTCGCTGTCGGAGTTGCCACCCGCAAACATTTCGGCGCCGCGGTGACGGTCCAGCGGCGAGCCATCCATGATTTCGCGGGCAATTTTGATGCCGGCCAGCAATGTTTCGACATCGGCATCGGCGGCCAGGAAATTCGGGTCGATGCGCGGCGGGTCGCGGGGATCGGCTGAATTGAGGCGAACACTTCCGCGGCTCGCCGGACGGAGCACCGCGACATGGCAGGAAACCCCATAGCCGTAATGCAGGCGGCGGGCATGATCATCGACCAGCCCGTTCACGAAATGCAGCTGCACGTCCGGCCGGTCCAGGTCGTTGCGGGTCCGCAGGAATGCGCCCGCTTCGGCAAAGTTCGTGGTCAGCAGGCCCGTACCGGAGCGCCGCCACTTGAAATATCCCGGAATGGCGCGCAGCGCCGTACGCAGCGTGATGCCCATCAGGCCCGGATCGGATGAGCGGTAGACCAGCGCCAGGTCGATATGATCGGCCAGATTCGCCCCGACACCGGGCAACTCGTGGCTGATGACGATGCCATGCCTCGCAAGCTCTTCGCGCGCGCCAATGCCGGACAACATGAGCAGTTGCGGTGAGCCGAAAACGCCGGCTGACAGGATGACCTCGCGACCGGCATCGATCTGGCCCGCACCCGCATGACCGGCAACCAGCACGCCGGTCGCGCGCCGCCCGGCGAGCAGCACGCGCTCCGCACGAACGCCTGTCAGTACGGTCAGATTCGCGCGCCTGCGCACCGGATCGAGAAAGGCGACAGACGCGCTGCAACGCCGGCCATGACGTTGCGTTACCTGGTAGAGGCCGGCACCTTCCTGGCTTGCGCCATTGAAATCGGCGTTGGCGCGCAGGCCGCGGCGGATGGCGGATTCGACGAAGGCGAGCGAAGCCTGAACCGGACTCGGCAGATCCGACACGGCGAGCTCACCGCCGACGCCGTGATAATGGTCGGCGCCGCGCGCCTGGTCCTCGGAACGCCGGAAGAACGGCAGCACCTCGTCATAGGACCAGCCCGGATTGCCGAGAGCGGCCCAGCTGTCATAGTCGCTGCGGTGGCCGCGAATGTAGATCATCGCGTTGATCGAACTCGAGCCACCGAGCGTGCGCCCGCGGGGCTGGTAGCCGCATCGGCCCTGAAGCCCGGGCTGCGGCACGGTCTTGTACGCCCAGTTCATGTATCGCGTCGGCAGCAAACCGAGGATGCCGGCGGGGATGTGAATCAACGGCGATCGATCCGGCGGCCCGGCCTCGATCAGGCAGACGCTGCGCGAGGGATCCGCGCTCAATCGATTGGCCAGCACGCAACCGGCGGAGCCGGCCCCGACGATCACATAGTCGAACTTCACAAAGCACAGCTTGGCCCGTACGTCCGCGATTGCAACCCCTGTTGCGGGAATACGCGTCCCGGCGCACGTTTAGGTTGATCGCCCTAGATTCGGAGCGCCCGGCAGCGCCATCGGCGCGAATATCGCTTCGATCAGGAAGGGGCCGCGGCGCGCGGCTGCCGCTGCGAGCGCAGCATCCAGCGCTTCAGCCGTGTCGACGGTCTCGGCCTCGACGCCGAAGCCGCGGGCAAGCGCCGCGAAGCCGATCGTCGGCTGATCCAGCGACAGCACGGGCAGCGCCCGCGGTCCCGGCGGCCGGCCCTCGATCTGCAAGTGCTCATACGCGAGGATCGCGTAACTGCGATTGGCGCAGATGATGGTCGTGACATCGAGATTCTCGCGAGCCTGGGTCCACAGCGCCTGGATCGTATAGAGCGCACTGCCGTCACCGGAAGCGCAAATGACCTTGCGGTCGCGATTGCCGAGCGCGGCACCGGTCGCCAGTGGCAGCGCCCCGCCGATGGCGCCGCCCATCAGGTCGAGCTCATCGTGCGGGGCAGCAGCCGCCAGCGCCTGAGGCAGAGCGAAGCTCGCCGTGATTGCCTCGTCGCAGAATACGGCACCTTCCGGCATGCACCGCGCGAGAGCCGCGGCAAAGCTCGCCGCATTGATCGGGCCGCTCGGCCGGCCCGGCAAAGATGTGGCGGGCAACGCCACAACCGTGGCCGGCGCAAGCAGCCCGGCAAGCGATGCGAGCGCGGCGCCGCCATCCTGTCCCGGAGCGGCAACGATTGAAACCGCCGTCCCCGGCGCGGATGGCTTTCCCCGGCGGCCCGGATAGCCGAAGAAATTGACCGGCTCGCGTGCCTCGATCAGCAGCAGCACATCGACGTCGGCGAGAAATGCCTCCGCCGCTTCGCCGAAGTAAGGAACGCGCGGAATGGACAGGCGGCCGGCACCGCGGGCGGCGCGCGCATTGAATGTTTCGCTCGCGATGCGGACACCGGTTCCGGCGGCGAGGCGCGCGGCCGCCGCGACGCCCTTTTCGTCCAGCGCGCCGCCACCGAGCAACAGCATGGCGCGCGAACCGTGTTGCCGGATCAACGCCGCGGCCTGCTCGACCCATGACGATTCGGGCGCTGCCCGGGACGGCGTCGGTCGCGGGGTCGCGGGTCGGGCACCTTCACTCCAAGCCACATCTCCGGGCACGATCAGTGTCGCCGGCCCGCGCAGGCTGCGCGCCGCGACGATCGCTTCGGCCGTATCCTGCCCTGCCCGATTGGTCTCCCCGATCCTCTGGACCCAGATCGAGAACGGCCTCGCGACCGCTTCCACGTCGGTGGTCAGCGGCGCATCGAGCGCGAGGTGATTTCTGGCGTGATCGCCGACTATGTTGACGATCGGCGAGCCCGCGCGCCTGGCGTTGTGCAGGTTGGCGCAGCCGTTTGCCAGGCCCGGACCGAGATGCAGCAGGGTTGCGGCGGGCCGGCCTGCCATGCGCGCAAAGCCGTCCGCGGCCCCGGTTACCACGCCTTCGAACAGGCCCAATACCGCGCGTACGCCCGGCGCTTCGTCGAGCGCACGCACGAGCGCCATTTCCGAGGTTCCGGGATTTGCAAGAATCGTATCGACACCGCCCAGCCTGAGCGTCTCGAGTATGGCCTGTGCGCCTTTCACCGGATTGCACCCCATAATGCGCCATGCGCATCCGCCATCGAGTTTGCCAGAAAGACTGAGGTATGAGCGCGAGCGCCGAACTGATCCGCCATGCGTCCACAGATTGCGAACCGGTCCGGCGCATCGCCGTAGAGGCATCGCGCTCGCGCGATGTCCTTGCCCTCGCCTACCGCGTCGAAGGCGAGGTATCGAGACTGTCAATCCCTGTGGCCGAGCCACCGCAGCGCGCTGACGATCTCTGGAAGCACAGCTGCTTCGAGGCCTTCGTGCAGGCCGAAGGCAGCGAAAGCTACTTCGAGTTCAATTTCTCGCCATCGGGCGCCTGGGCGGCGTATCGTTTCGCCGGCAGGCGCAAGGGCAGGGAGTCGCCCAAGCTGACGGCGCCGCGAATGGAGGTCCGGCGCGGACCGGATTGGCTGGCCATGAATATCCAACTTTCACTAGACGGCATCGCGGAATTCGCGCGCCATGCACCGCTCTCGGCCGGACTCGCGGCTGTCATCAAGGACGAGCGCGACGGCCTTTCGTACTGGGCGCTCAGTCATGGCGCGGCACAGCCGGATTTTCACGACCCCGCGACATTCACGTTGCGGCTGCCCGCATGATCAAGTTTGGTATTGAGCGATTGCTCGCGGATCGCGTGCTGCAACAGACCTTGGCCAGCCGCCGGGTCGCGCTGGTGGCACATCCCGCGTCAGTCACCGCAGACCTGACGCATACGCTGGACGCCATCGCTGCGCATCCGGAAATCAAGCTTGCGGCCGCATTCGGCCCGCAACACGGATTGCGCGGCGACAAGCAGGACAACATGGTCGAATCGGAGGACTACACCGATCCCGTGCACGGGATCCCGGTGTTCAGTCTGTATGGCAAGGTGCGCCGGCCGACCGCAGCCATGCTGGAAACCTTCGATATCCTGCTCGTGGACCTGCAGGATGTCGGTTGCCGGGTCTACACATTCCTCACGACACTTCGCTACCTGCTCGAGGAGGCGGCGCGCGCCAAGAAGGCAATCCGCGTGCTGGATCGTCCGAATCCGATCGGACGGCCCATCGAGGGGCCATTGCTGACTCCGGGTTGGGAGAGTTTTGTCGGCGCAGGCGCATTGCCGATGCGCCACGGCATGACGCTCGGAGAACTGGGCGGCTGGTTCGTCGAAAAACTCAGGCTCGGCGTCGACTACGAAATCGTGACGATGGCGGGCTGGCGACCTCTGGAGCCGCCCGGCTACGGCTGGCCGCTGACCGAGCGCGCCTGGGTCAATCCCAGTCCCAATGCGCCCAATCTCTCGATGGCACGCTGCTATCCGGGCACGGTGATGCTGGAGGGCACGACGCTCTCGGAGGGCCGCGGCACGACGCGGCCGCTCGAGTTGTTCGGCGCGCCGGATATCGATGCACGAGCATTGCTCGCAAGAATGCGGGAGATCGCTCCCGACTGGCTCGCCGGCTGCACATTGCGGCCCTGCTGGTTCGAGCCCACCTTCCACAAGCACAGCGGGCAACTCTGCGCCGGACTGCAGATTCACGTGGACGATGCGGGCTACAAGCACGAGGCCTTCCGGCCCTGGCGGCTGATGGCGCTCGCATTCAAGGCACTGCGCGCGCTGCGCCCAGATTATCCGCTGTGGCGCGATTTCCCTTACGAGTACGAGACCGGCAAGCTCGCGATCGACGTCATCAATGGCGGACCGCTGCTGCGCGAATGGGTGGACGACTCCACGGCGGCACCCACTGACCTCGACGCGGCGGCGTTGAAAGACGAAGCCATCTGGCGCGAGGCGCGGCAGCCATATCTTCTCTATCGCTGAACCGGAGAGTCTTCGATGCGTTTACGGATACTGCCGTCCCTCCTTTCCTTGTTGCTGCCGCTCGCCGCCGGCGCCGAAGTGGCGCTTGCGGCCGCCGACGGCTTGATGATCAAGAACCAGTTCCGCATCGCGGCACCGGCGACGCGGGCCTGGGAATCGCTGATTCATCCAGAACGCTGGTGGCCCGCTGATCACACCTGGTCGGGAAAGCGCGAAGCGCTGTCGCTCAGTGCCACAGCGGGCGGCTGCTTTTGCGAGCAATGGGCAGGCGGCAGCGCCGAGCACGGCCGCGTCATCATGGCGATACCAAATCGCATGCTGCGGCTCGACGCCGCGCTCGGCCCGCTGCAGGAGATGGCCGTCAGCGGCGTGCTGACGATCACGCTTGCGGAGAAGGACGGTGTCACGTCCGCCGACGTGAGTTATCGCGTCAGCGGAGATCCGGCGCACAAGCTGGACGCCCTGGCCCCGATCGTGAACGAGGTGCTCGGGTTGCAATTCGGCGCGTTTGCGGCAGATGCGGGCAGGCGCTGAGTAGCCGCGTCCAGCGGTCCTTCACCTTGCTGGATTCGCGCTCTTGACGCCATCAGCCTGCGGTGCAGCCTCCCAGGCGCGAGGGAACAGCTTGCGCGCATTGTCTCGATAGATCTTGTCGATCACCGTTCGAGGCAGCGCAAGGCCCCGAAATGATCCTTCGAATTCGCCGGATTGCATCTGCGAATCGCCCGTCAGGAATCGCCAGTCCGCGAGCCAGGTCTCGTGAGCTTCTTCAGCGAATTCGGCATCGCCCTGGTCACGACCTCGCGCCAAGTCGGTGCCATAGAGGATGCGATCCTGATAGGCGATGAAGAACGCGCGCACTTTCTCCCGGTCATCGACCGCCTGCCGCTGAAGGTGAACGAGACGGGCAGCGAGGTCGACGGACGCGCCCGGATAGCGAGTCAGAAATGCGGCAATGCGCCGGACATCCCATTCGAGCGATGCGAGGTGCACGCCGACGAATCGCATATCCGGATAGCGGTCCAGCAGCCGGTCGCGCGCGGCGAGTTGCTCCTCGTGGCTCGGCCACTCCGGATGCCGGAACATGTGGTACTGCGGGTGCTCCGCGAAATAGTCCCGATCGCCGCGCACCGTCATCTGCTCCAGCGGCAACCAGGCGTTTCGCGGTTCGCCCTGGTGCCCCAGCACGACCACGCCGCGCTCGACGAGTGAACAAAAAACGGGCGCAAACCTTGCGTCATCGATCATGACCACGCGGCCATCGGCATCGCGTAGCTGCATGCCGATGTCCTTCCAGACCTTGATGGCGACCGCGCCCTGCGCAAGGGCGCCATCGATCTGATGCTGGGTGCGCGGGAGCCATTCCGGCCGGTCGCTGCCAGCAGCGTCGAATGTCGCCGCAAATGCGATCCGCGTAGGGTATGTCCTTTGCAGCGCAATGGCATTCTGCAGTTGATCAGCGAGCGGTGGAAAGTCAGCATAGTTGACGTTGATCGTCAGCAGGCGGAATCCGTCGGTCTCGGCGCGAGCCATGAAGACGGGCAGTTCACCGGCCAGATGCACGTGCGCGTCGATCTTGTCGACCTTGCGGAAATCGCCCCTGCTGTATCGTACTGCAGGTGCACACGCAACCGCGACTGACGTGAGACACAGCAGCAGCATGCTTCTCAACTGGCGGACGAGCATGTTCATTGCGGCAGATCTGCCGTCGCGCATTGCCCGCTCAGGTTCGCCAGCGCCTCGGCTTTCAGGGCTTGGCCCGCCAGGCGCGCGGCATAGAGTGATGCGCCGATGACAGGCGGAAACAACGGCAACCGGCAGTCGAATGCAGCCCGCATCACGCCAAGCGCATTTTTGAAGGCGTCGACCAGCCTGGGAGATCCGGCGAATGCACCGCCCGAATACGATACAGGCAGTACCACCGAGTCGGGTACCGCGAGCGCTCGCCGCACTGCGAGCACCGTCGCCGCCAGCTCATCCGCTGCCCTGAGGTAGATGGCACCGGCCTCAACATCGCCAGCATTCGATGCCTCATGTACGAGGCGTGCAAATTGCGCGAACGCGCCGCGCGCGTTCGCGCTTTCGCCATAGATTCGGGCGCAAAGGTCGAGGTCGAATTGCAATCCCAGCCGCTCGCGGACCACTGCGTAGAGCGGCCCTCGATCCGCACGGCCATCGCTCATCCGCGAAAACAGGTTCATGCCTTCACGTGCGATCCAGTACGCGGATCCTTCGTCGCCGATCAATTCGCCCCAACCGCCCGCGCGCGCTGCGCGGCCCGCAAATTCGCCATAGGCCATCGAACCTGTTCCCGCGATGACACTGATGCCATCACGGCAGGCAAGCGACCCTGCCCAACTGCAGATCATGTCGTTGCCGCAGCGATACTTCGACACATCGAGGAGCGAGGACGGCATGGCGTCCATCTGAGCGGTGGTCGCACTGTCCTCGCCATAGGCGGCCAGTCCGAAATAGGCAAAAGTGATGTGCGAGGCATCCGATGCGCACTGGGCCAGGACTGCGGCCGTGCCGTCGATGAGCAGCCGGGTGGCTTGCGCAAGACCCTCCGACAGGTGACTCACGCTGCCGGCCACATGGCTCGCCCGAAGATTGCCTTCGCTGTCAATCAGTGCGTATGCGGTCTTGGTGCCGCCGCCGTCAACGCCGAGAAACATTCGCGCGATCCTCCGGCCAGCGATAGATGTGCACACCCCGCACAACACGATTGACCATGCCAGTGACATTCGGGCGGTCGGGCGCCAGGCCGAACTCCAGCGATTGTCTCAGGGCCAAGATCTGCGCGAACATCACGTCGAGCAGCGCAACTTCCAGGTCGCGCGCACCGTCCAGGCCCGGGAACTCGAGTCGTTCGACGCCGCCCAGATCTACGCCGCGAACACCCAACACGACGATCGCTCCAGCGCGGGCATCGCGGTGCACTTCAGCGAGCAGATCAAGATCATAGGCTCGTGCATACGCATCGTTCGAGAGCAATAGTACGATCAGCGTGCGATCATTGACGACTGTCTTGGGGCCGTGGCGGAATCCGAGCACCGAATCCGACATCGTGACTGTCCGGCCGTCGGTGAGCTCGAGCAACTTCAACGCCGCCTCCGCGGCAAGCCCGCGAAGCTCATTGCTGCCCAGGAATACGACGCGTTCGAACCGCTGTGCTGCGAGCCGCTGCGCCAATGTATGTGCCGGAGTCATCACAGCGGAAGCGGCGCTCGCGAGGCGCGGCACGACATCCGGTGCGAGGACGCCGAAAACAAGCGCCGCCGCCAGCAACATCGAAGTGAAGCTCGAGGTCATCGCGAAGCCTCTGTCGTTCGTCTCATCCGGCAGCACCAGCATCAAGGCGTTTTGCAGGGTCGACACCCGCCTGGCGAGCGCGCCATCGGGATTGCAGGTGATGATGAGATGATGCGGGCTTGCGAGCATATGTTCGGCGAGGTCGATTGCCGCGACGCTTTCTGGGCTGTTGCCCGAGCGCGCGAACGACACCAGCAGCGTGGGAACGCTGCGCTGCAGATGCAGCTGGGGACCCGGAACCAGATCGGTCGTAGCCACCGTCTCGACGCGTCGCTGCAGATGCCGGAACAGCGCCGGAGCAAGGCATGCGCCGATGAAAGCCGACGTTCCGGCACCGCTCAGGATGATGCGCAGGTTGGCGTCTCCGAGCTGCGGCCCGAGAAACGCATCGAGGCGCGCCCGCTCGCGGACCACGAGTGCGGCGATCCGCGGCCAGACCTCCGGTTGCTGGGCAATTTCGCGCTCAGTTGCCGATGATGTGATTTTCGTCATTGGCCGCAGGCCCGGATGTAGGGTCGCAGCGCCGACGCGATGCCATCGCCCAGCAATGCGTCGACCGCGGCGTCGAGTTGCCCGGCGCGGATCGCCGCATACTGCCGCGGCAGGTACTGGCTCACCAGCGTCATTGGCAGCGGGCGATTCCGCAGGTTGCCGAGCAGCGCGGTGCATGCCAGTTGAACGTCGGGGTGTGGCCAATAGTAGCGAATCCGGTCGCTCAGGCTGTACGCCAGATCGAGGGACTCGTTGGCGGAATCACGGTAGTGGCCGCGCCAGTATTTCGGATCTGCGCGCATCGTGCGCAACGCCACTTCGCGCAGATCAGCGTGCGGTACCACACCGGGCAGTTCTCTTTCGATGGCGTCCAGCGCCCACAATGTTTCGCGCAGCGCGAATGTCGCGGCCGGCCCGACTTTGAGGATGGCAAAGTGATCGCGCACTAGTGCCCGCAGATTCTCCGGCGTCTGGTAATCCGTGGAATGCGCTTCGAAGACGAGTTGCGGATCCCGCGCAATGAACTCGCTCAGGTCCCTGGCCTTCTCGGGCCGGTAATCAACGACCTTGTGATTATCGAACTCGACACCCGGCTGCACGACGAGCGCGATGATCCGCGGCAAGGCCGCCGCCAGGCCTGCCTCTGTGAAGGCTCGTCGATGCGCCGCAATCGTGGCCTCGACGGACTCCGGCGTTGTCACCGCGACATGCTCCAGATTGTCCGCACCGCCTCCCGGAGTCGGCACCTCGGTGCCGATTACATAGACCGGAGACTCGCCGCCGTGCTGCTGCGAGGCTCGCTCCGCCACGGCGCATAATCGGGCGGCTCGCGCGGCGACTTCAATTTCCGGCAACGGCGCTGGATCGCCGCCACAGGACATCGAACAATCGAGATGAATCTTGCGAAACCCCGCCGCAACGTACTGCGCGACGAGCTCATCGGAACGCGCCATCGCGACGGTGACGGGCTCTTTCTGCCAGGCGCTCGGGCCCAGGTGATCGCCGCCGAGCAAGAGCCGTTTCAGCGGAAACCCCGCACGGTGCCCGATGTCCTCCACGAACCGCCGGAAGTCCGCAGGCGTGAGGCCCGTGTACCCGCCAAACTGATTCACCTGGTTGCAGGTCGCTTCGATCAGCAGCGGCGACGAGCCTGCCTTCGCTTCACGCATCGCGGCTTCGAGGACCCACGGGTTCGCCGAACAGAGTGAATAGACTCCCACCGGCTGCCCGTGCTTGTGCCGGCCAATGATGTCGAGCAGCGGCTTCATGCCGGCTCTTCCGGCTGCAGCGCGAGCATCAGAGCAGCAAGCAACGCGAGCGCAATGCCCGCCAGCTTGACCGGGCCTGGCATCAGGCCTGCGAGCGCCAGCGAGATGATCGCCGTCAGCAGCGGCGCGCCGGCATTGACGAGCGGCGAGACGATGATGGCCTTGCCGTAGCGGAAGGCAAAGACCAGCGTCAGCGCCCCGATGGCGTTCAGAACCTGGATCAGGGCGGCAAGACCCGGCCCGTCGAGCCCATAGTTGATCGGCTGCGTGAAGTCGGTCATCAAGAGCGCGACCGGCACGAACAGCAGTCCACTCAAGGTCATGTAGATGAAGATGCTCGCAGCGTCCATGGTCGTGTTCGCGAGCTTGATGAAATACGCCTGCACGCCCCAGGCGGCGAGTATGGCAAGCGCCAGCACGAACCACAGACCATAGCCTGCGGGTTCACCGTCCGCGCGATAGTCGAAAAGCGGCAGGGACAACAGCGCAAGCACGATGCCGGCGAAGCCCAGCTTGCCCGTGCGCTCTCTCAGAAGTGTGAACGAAAGCGCGATCGTGAGCGCTGGGGACAATGAAATGATCGGGAATATCAGGTACGGCGGACCGATGCGGACCGCATGAAACAGGAGGAGCTGACCGCCCGCACCGAGCAGGCCGATGGCGAGGCCGAGTGCGATTGAACGGCCATCGCGCTTGAGCGGCTTACCGCTCCAGCGCCACACGAAGAGCGCGGGCGGAATCATCGTGAGCGACCAGACGACGTAATTCAGGGTCTCCGGCACCCCATGCTCGCCGGGCAGACCGGCGAACGCGCCCCAGACGCCCCATAGCAGCATCGTTATCAATGCATGGAGGAGCCACGCGCTCATGTTCGCGGGCCACTAGTCGCGTGCGCCATCGATGCTCGTCGACCGGCCGTTCGCGCTCGTCGCAAGCTGCCGTATCCGGTACACCTTGGCCTCATGGCTCTGCACCTCGGCAGTGAACGGAATGTCGTAGTTGCCGAGGTCGCGGTGCTGCCAGAGGTCACGCACCGAGTAGCGGTCCATCGGCAACTGCAGGTCGCGTCGCGGACCGAAGGTCATGTCAGCCGTGGCGGCGCCGCGATTGAGGAGCAGCACCGCCACGCTTCCGTCAGCCAGTTCCTTCGCAAAGACTTCAAGATCACCGTCGTCGCGGACCTTCGTTGCGACCGAGCCGGAGGGATCCTGGCTGAGCGCGATGACTTCCCTGTTGGTCAGCGTCTCGAGCGAATCCGCATCGAGGTGACGCACGTCGGCGCCCACCAGCATTGGCGACGACACCATCGCCCACAAGCTGAAGTGCGTGCGGTATTCGGTGTTCGAGGCCCCGCTTCCGACCAGTTGCTTGCTCTTGCCATTGAGGCCGACGATCAGCATGTCGTAGTCATTCCAGTGGCCGGGCCCGCTGTACTTCTCGATACCGACGCCACGGTCGAGCTGGTCGAGTGCGTCGAAGTAATACCCCTCGCGGTTCCCGGGGTAATTGAAATCATCGGAAATATCCTGGCCAATGCGCCAATGGTTCGCGCCAAGCGCCGCGGCCCACTCCCAGATGTCGCCCCAACCGCAGTGACACGCGTGCAGCACGATGCCGCGCTTCTGCGCCATCAGCGCATTCGACATCGTGCGGAAGATGCGCTGCAACTCGGTCTTCGGAGCGTCCCGATGCGAGCAGCAGGCGTCATATTTGAGGTGATCGACCCCCCAGCCGGCAAACATCGCGGCGTCCTGCGCCTCGTGATCTTCGCTGCCTGTGTAGCCGGCGCAGGTCTCCTGGCCGGGGCCCGAGTAGATGCCGAGCTTCATGCCGCGCGCATGCGCATAGTCCGCGAGATAAGCGATACCGTGCGGAAACTTGGCGGGATCGAACTCCAGCGCATGGTCCCGTCGCGGTCCCTTGTAGCGCTGCCAGCCGTCGTCGAGATTGACGAACACGTAGCCCGCGTCGCGCATGCCGTTGGCGACCATCGCGTCGATCGTCTCGACGAGCAGCTGTTCGTTGATGTCCTCGCCGAAATTGTTCCAGCTGCTCCAGCCGAGCGGCGGGGTCAGCGCGAGGCCGTTGCTCCGCGTCTCAACACCTGGTGCATGATCGGCGGCGATGGCCGGCGATAACACGAGCGTTGCAGCGACAAGCGCCAGCGCACGGCAGGGCATGAATGCGCGCATGGCAAAATATCCTGTTGATCAGAACCTGGCGTTGACGCCAAGGATGACGGTTCTGCCCCAGGTTTCGAAGCCCGCGAGAATGTCATTGCGCCCGAGATTCGCAGAGTAGTAGGCATCTGCAAGATTGCGGCCCTCGAGCGACAC
>DAITAA010000014.1:0-79029 GCA_036824505.1 Steroidobacteraceae bacterium | reverse complement strand
GCCGGCGCACCCCCGTCACTTTCCGGCGCAACACTCGGCGGTAACAGAAAGCCTCTTATAAGTGCTGTTCGCCGGCGCGCGCAAAGTCGTTGACCCCCCAAGAAAGGCCCGGGAGTCGCCTCCCGGGCCCGTTGTTCCACAGGCGTGGATTTCGACTCAGCAGCTCGATTCGGATGGGCAGCTCTTGATCGAACCCGTGCCGGATGCCACGTACATGATGTTGTGGAAAGCCAGGCGATCGACAAAAGCCGTGCCTTCTTCATCCATCACAAGGTAGGCGGGACCTATGCCGAAAACCTTGGCCGACGGGTTCGCGTCAGCAAACACCTTCCATGCGGACCTGGTTCCATCCGAGGCGTAGGTGACGCTGTTTACTTGGATCTCGCATCCCGGGGCAGTCCGTCCGGTGAAGTCCGCTCGACTCCAACGGGTGTCCTCGACCATTGGCTCGTTGCAGTAAAACCCTGACAGGAAGGCGGAGTAGTCGTAATCGCCATCACCGTCTATGTCGAGGTCTACGGAGTAACGAGGAGCGCCGTTGCCAATGTGAACGGATGGTTCCCCAGAAGTGTTGAGGAATTCGAAGGACAGGTTCCTGATCTGGCCGACCAGCTTGTTCTCGGCGCCAGAGCACTTCGAATAGGCGAGATCGTAGTCGTCGCCGTCTTGACGGAGCACGTGAACGGCCAACCGTGAGTTATTGGCATCACGCGGCGAATCGAACCTCGGGCTCTGCCAAGCGATTACGCCAGTATCAGAACTGAAAAGAACCAACTTCTTATTACATGTGGTCGTCGCACTTGCGGGACCGGCCATCACGATGGCCAGCCCGCCGAGCGCGAGTGCGCAAAGTAACTTCTTCATCAGATTCCCCTTTTCGTTGCAGCTAAAAATCGAGTTTTTTATCTCCTGTTTCCCCCTCTTGCGCGGCGTTGATATTTGCTCTTCTCAGCAAAACTCACACCATTTCACGGAGCCTTCGTACTGGAGGCTGAAAAAAGCCCGTCGGCCCATTTTTCGGTACGAACTGTGTTTAATTAGCACCGTTGCCCACAGAATGGCATCCGTATTTACACGTAGGTGCGGCGCATCATCAGGAAGTTACTGCATGAATGAAATGAATCCGTGCGATTTGGCTGGATCAGCGTGCCACGCGCCCGATTCGGCTCGGCCATAGAAATGGCAGCAACCGCAACCCCGGAGCGGCAATAACTGCACCATCGCGTCTGTTATCCGAGGTCACCGTGTGATCCAGCAGCGGCATCATGCTCGGGCCATGCAGTGCATCCGTATCGTGGCCGTATTCTTCCGCCCGGCCAAAGGGGTGTCTGGGTAAACGCCGAGCGATAGCCGTTTTTCCTTTCCTCCAATGCGGTACTTGAAGCGCCACCATCTGCCACCGCTGGGCGAGATTTCCGGATACAGCCCGCCACCATCGAACAGGCGGATTGCTTATGGCCAGGCTTGGCACTACGGATCGAGGCGTCTGTGAGGGGCATGGGGGCAACTCTCTGGGCGAAACTGGACTTGGCCCAAAGTTGCCCCCACTTAGCCCCGGATGCCAATAGACACTGTTGCCCCGTGCTGGCTCACTTCGTGGCCGAAAAAGGCTCTTTTTGGTGAGCTCTTGGATGTTGCCGGATCGTGCTGGACTAAGAAATGGTGGCTAGGGAGAGAATCGAACTCTCGACCCCGGGGTTATGAATCCCGTGCTCTAACCAGCTGAGCTACCTAGCCACGCGATGGGAAGGTACCCCGGGGAGGCGGGATTGTCGGGACCGTGCCGGTTACTGTCAAGGCTCCTGTCAGGACGCTTTCTTTCTTGCGATGTAATCGTCGACCAGTTCCTCGAGAACCGTGAGCGGAACCGCACCGTTCTTCAGCACCACGTCGTGGAAGTCGCGGATGTCGAAGCGGTCGCCGAGTTCGGCTTTGGCGTGCTCGCGCAGTTCAAGGATCTTCAGCATGCCGATCTTGTAGGAGAGCGCCTGGCCCGGGTTGTCGATGTAGCGTTCAACTTCTTTGGTTGCCTCATCTTCCGACGCCGGGTAATTCGCGAGCATGAATTCGATCATCTGCTCGCGCGTCCAGTGCTTGGAATGTGCCCCCGTATCAACTACGAGTCTCGCAGCGCGCAGCATCTCATCCTGTAGCCTTCCGAAATCCTGCATCGGGTCCACGAATCGGCCCTGCTCCTTGCCCAGGCGCTCCGCATAAAGTCCCCAGCCCTCGATGTAGGCGCCGAAGAATGCGAACTTCTGGAACATCGGAACGTCCGTCAATTCCTGCTGGATTGCGATCTGGAAATGATGGCCCGGCGCGCCTTCATGGTAAGCCACCGTTTGCATCACGTGCTTCTGCACCGTCGTCATGTCGCGGAGGTTGACGTAGTAGTAGCCGGGACGGCTGCCGTCGGGTGTCGGCTGGTTATAGAAGGCGACCGGCGCGGTTTCCTCGCGCCAGCTCTCGACACGGCGGACTTCGAGCGGCGCCTTCGGCAGGATGTTGAAGTACTTGCCGACATCCGCGTAAACGGCATCGATGTAGGCCTTCGCCTGGTCGAGATAGGCCTGCCGGCCTGCATCCGTATTCGGATAGAAATTACCCGGATCCGTGCGCAGGAACTGGAAGAAGGCAGGCAGGTCGCCCTTGAAACCGACCTGGTGCATGATCGTTTCCATCTCGCCACGGATACGCGCGACTTCCGAGAGACCGATATTGTGGATCTCATCTGCAGTCAGCTTCGGATCGCTGGTCCAGAAGTCGATCTGCACCTTGTAGAATTCGTCGCCGTCCGGCAGCTTCCAGACGCCGTTCGGCCCCACGGATTTGCTGCGCAGGCTCTCGATCCGGGACAGCAGCGCATTCACGCCGGTACGGAACGGGCCCTTCAGCGCCGCGATCGCGGTGTCGATCAGACGCTGCTTTTCAGCATCGGATATCTCGAGCTTGCCGACCTTGGCACGGAAGTCGGCGAGAATCGCCGAGTCTTCGCTGCTGCCGTCGAATGGCGCGCCTTTCAGGACATTGCGGCCATCGGCCAGCACCGGGTCGAATGAGAACGACGTGGGCACGATGCCGCGACTCGCGGCGATATCCATTCCTTCGATGGTCTGCCGGGCAGCCAGTTCGACGCCATTCAGGCGCGAGATGTAGGCCTCGGCATCCGTCACGTCGTCGATGCGATGGACATTCTGCAAGAACGTCACCAGGTTCGTGGCCGGGTTGTTCTGGGTGGAGAAGGCATAGTTGTGGAAGCGCCAGGGGAAGTTGCGCAGCGCGCGCTCCTGCAGGTACTCGAAGATCCGGTAGCTGACCTTCGACGATTCGGACAGCGAGTCGTACCTGAATTCGCCGCGCAGCCGCGCCAGATCCTGCTTCGTCAATTCGTACTGCCGCTTGGCCTCGGCATCGGAAAAATCGTCCCACTTTCCGTAGTCCGGCCCCTTCATGCCGAGCTGCGACTGGAATAACGGGCTGTCCTTCAGGTTGCGCTGGAAGACCTCCTCGAAGAACGCCATCAGGCGCTGGTCCTCGGTCTGCGCCGACTGGACGGTTGGCGCAGTTTCGACCGGCTCCGCGGCTGTCGCAGAAACCAGCCACAGCGCAGCAACCACCGCCGAACCTGCCGGAATCCACCGGATTACCCTTTTCATCTCATTGCCTCCGCTGCTCGCCTTTCAGGCATTGAAGCTCATCAGGTGATGTCGTCAGCCGTGGCCGATTCATGCGGCTTCAGCGTGAATTCGCCCTGCGACCGGAACCGGATGGATCGGAACGCGCTGCGATTCAGCTTGCCGTACATGTCGTAGCGGATCATGTCGACGGGCTTGCCGTCGAGCACGCCCATGACCTGGCGCACCATGCGCAATACCGAGACCGTGACCGGCACGCTGATGACCGATTCGCCGAAGCCCGCCACGCTGCCACTTTCATTGCTGACGCCCGTAGCAAAGGTCCGGTCCTGCACGTCGAGCTTCACATAGACACCGCTGTAGTCGACCGGCGCGTCGTTCGGATTCTGCACGCGGAGTTTCACCAACATGCGCAGTTCGAGCCCTTCGCCCTGCAAAGGCTCGATGCCCGCCACCGTCACCTGCAGCGGGTCCTGGTGCGACAAGGTGCTGCAGCCGCACAAGGCCAAAGCTGACAGCGCGAGCACAAGCAATGTTCGATTCATGAGCGATAACTCCGGTAGTTTGACTGTGTGAATTCTTCAGACATTGAAACGGAAATGCATGACATCGCCTTCGCGGACCACGTAATCCTTCCCCTCGAGCCGCAACCGGCCGGCCTCGCGCGCGCCCGCCTCGCCGCGGCCTGCGATGTAATCGTCGTAGGCAATCGTTTCGGCGCGGATGAATCCGCGCTCAAAGTCGGTATGAATCACGCCTGCGGACTGCGGCGCGGTCGCGCCCTGGCGCACGGTCCAGGCTCGCACTTCCTTCGGACCGGCCGTGAAGAATGTCAGCAGGCCCAGCAGGTGGTAGCTCGCGCGGATGATCCGGTTGAGGCCGGGCTCGGCAAGTCCCAGATCCGCCAGGAAAGCGTCGCGATCGGTGGCGTCCAGTTCCGAGATCTCGGCCTCGATCGCCGCGCAGACCGGCACGACCTCCGAGCCCTCGGCCTCGGCGAGCTGGCGTAGCGCGTCGAGTTTCGGGTTGTCCTTGAATCCGGACTCGTCCACGTTTGCGACGTACATGACGGGCTTTGCCGTCAGCAACTGAAGCTCGCGGACCCGCTCACGGTCGAACTGGTCGAGTTTCTGCGCGCGGACCGGCTCGCCCTGATCGAGCCGTTCGCGGATGCGCTTCAGCGAATCGCGCCAGCGCATCGCATCCTTGTCCATGGCCTTGGCAAGCTTGTCGGCCCGCGCCAGCGCCCGATCCACGGTCTCGAGATCCGCGAGCGCAAGCTCGGTGTTGATGATCGCGACGTCCGATGCCGGATTGATGCGGCCGGAGACGTGCACGACGTCGTCGTCTTCGAAACAGCGCACCACGTGCGCGATCGCATCGACCTCGCGGATGTGCGACAGGAACTTGTTGCCGAGCCCTTCGCCCTGCGAGGCCCCCGCCACGAGACCCGCAATATCCACGAACTCGACCGTGGTCGGCAGGATTTTTTCCGGCTTTGCGATCGCGGCCAGCGCGTCCAGGCGCGGATCCGGCACAGGCACGATGCCGATATTCGGATCGATGGTGCAGAAGGGATAATTCTCGGCCGCAATCTTTGCGCGTGTCAGCGCATTGAACAGGGTCGACTTGCCGACATTCGGCAGCCCGACGATTCCGCAGCGGATACCCATGTTCGTTAAGTGGCGGCCGGCATCAGCCGGGCGCTTCCTGTGCCGTCGGCTTTGCGTGCAGACGATTCATCATGATTTCGGCGCCGTCCGTCACGAGTCGCGGGAATTCGGAAACCGCCAGTTCGATGGCTTCGCGCATCAATCGCTCATCGACCCCGGAAGGGCGCTCGAGCACGTAATCGATCACGTCGTCGCGGCTCCCCGGGTGCCCGATGCCGATGCGCAGGCGCCAGAAATCCTCGCCCAAGTGGCTGATGACGTCCTTCAGTCCATTGTGACCGCCCGCTCCACCGCCCCGCTTGAGCCTCGCGATGCCCGGCGGCAAGTCGAGATCGTCGTGCACGACCAGGACCTGTTCACTCGGCACCCGCAGGTAGTCGCAGATCGAGCGGATCGAAAGACCACTGCGATTCATGTAAGCCATCGGTTTCAGCAGCCAGAGTGCGACGCCCGCAATGGTGATTCGGCCAGCATCGCCGTTGTAACGGTGCTCCGGCTTCAGCAAGCCTTCGTGCCGGCGCGCCAGTTCATCGATGAACCAGAATCCTGCATTGTGTCGTGTCGCCGCATGCTCCGCGCCCGGATTGCCAAGCCCGACGACCAGCTGCAAGGGCAAACCACCCATCAATTCTTCCTCGCCATGACGCGACGCAGCGAGCGCCGAAAATAGCGGGGCCGCCACAGGGGCGGCCCCGCCGTACGCCTGCTCGCCGCGTTATTTCTTGCCGTCGCCCTTCTTGCCCGCGCCTTCCTTGGCGCCCTTGGGGGCGGCGCCTTTGGCAGCTGCGCCCTTGGCATCGGCGGCCGGAGCCGCTGCTGCCGGCGCCGCTCCCGGTGCAGCGCCTGGCGCAGCGCCTGCTGCGGCGCCTGGCGCGCCCGGTGCGGCCGCGGTACCGGCGGCTGCAGCCGCTGCGGCTGCCTCCTCGACGACCGGAACGACTTCCTCCTCGACGCGCGGCATGTGGATCGAGGCCACCGGCTTGTCGCGACCGGCAAGCAGTTCCACGATTTCGACACCCGCGGGCAGCTTGAGATCGGACAGCTGAACGACCTGGTTGATCTGGAGACCGGAGACATCGACCTCGATGAATTCCGGCAGGTCCTTCGGCAGGCAGGTCACCTCGATGTCGTTGCGCACGTGCGAGAGCACGCCGCCCTGTTCCTTGACGCCCTTGGCCTCGGCGGCGCCCTTGAAGTGCAGCGGCACGATCATCTTGATCTTTTCGTCCTCCAGCACGCGCTGGAAATCGATGTGCATGATCTGGTTCTTGTAGGGATGACGATGCACATCCTTCAGGACGGCCGCCTGCACGAGGTCACCCACGCGCAGGCTCAGGATCGTCGAGTAGAAGCGCTCGTCGTCCATCAGCCTCGCGAGCTTCGTGTGATCGACCAGCAGAGTGCGCGCGTCGCGCCTGCCGCCATACAGAATCGCCGGGACCTTGCCGAGATGACGCAGGCGGCGGCTCGCACCCTTGCCCTGGTCCTCACGGAATTCGGCGACGAGTTCGAAAGAAGTCTTCATGTCGATTGCACTCCAGATAATTCCTAATCCACGTACAGCGAGCTGACGGATTCCTCATCGCGAATCCGCCGCATCGTCTCGGCCAGCAGGCCCGCGACCGTCATCACCCGGATGCGATTGCAGGCCTTTGCGTCCGCGCGCAACGGGATCGTATCTGTCACGACCAGCTCGTCGAGCGCCGAGGTGGCGATCCGCTCGACTGCCGATCCTGACAGCACCGGATGCGTGATGTAGGCCGTCACGCGTGTCGCACCCTCGTCCTTCAGCGCCTGCGCCGCGAGGCACAGCGTTCCCGCAGTGTCGACCAGGTCATCGACCATCACGCAGGACTTGCCGCGCACGTCGCCGATGATGTTCATCACCTGCGATTCATTGGCGCGCGGCCGCCGCTTGTCGATGATCGCCAGGTCCGCTTCGTCGAGCCGCCGCGCCAGCGCCCTTGCGCGCACCACGCCGCCGACATCCGGCGACACCACGATCATGTTCTCGTACTTCTGCTTCCAGACCTCGCCCAGAAGCACCGGCGACGCATAGACGTTGTCGACCGGCACGTCGAAAAAGCCCTGGATCTGGTCGGCATGCAGATCCACCGTCAGTACCCGATTCACTCCAGCACGCCCGATCATGTCGGCCACCAGCTTTGCCGTGATCGGCACGCGCGTCGCCCGCGGCCTGCGATCCTGGCGCGCATAGCCCAGGTACGGAATCACCGCGGTGATCCGCCCGGCCGAGGCGCGCCGGCAGGCATCCGCCATGACCAGGAGCTCCATCAGGTGCTCGTTGGCCGGCGGACAGGTCGACTGGACCAGGTAGACGTCCTTGCCGCGGACGTTTTCCATGATCTCGACCTGGATCTCGCCGTCGCTGAACCGGCCGACGAAGGCGCGCCCCAGCGGCTGCGTCAGGTGCCGCGCAATATCCTGCGCCAGCATCGGATTCGCGTTGCCGGTGAACACCGCCATCGTGGACTTGTCCACGCGAGCCTCCCTCATCCAGGCGTGCGACGCACGCCGCGCCTCAACTGGCTGGGGTGGAAGGATTCGAACCTTCGTATGACGGAATCAAAATCCGTTGCCTTACCACTTGGCGACACCCCATTCGTCAACCCTGCCCGTGCCGGGCACGTTCCGCCGCCAGGCGTTCCTGCAGCGGTGACCGGTCGAGGCCTCTTGCGACGAATCCCGACCACCCGTCCGGCAGGTCCGAAAGCGCCGCCTCGGCCTGCGACCGATCCGCAAATCCGGCGAAAACGCAGCTGCCGGTCCCGGTCAGGCGCGCATCGCCCTGCCGCCCAAGCCAGGCGAGCGCTGCGGCGACCTCAGGGTAGCGCCGGCTTGCCACCGGCGCGCAATCATTGCGCCCGCCTGCCTGCAGGAAACCGCGGATTGTCAGGCTCGGAGAATTCCTTGTCAATTCAGGCGCCTGAAAGACCTCCGCGGTGCTGACCCCGATACCGGGGTAAACGATGGCGTAATGCCGCGCCGGCAGGTCGAGCGGAGTGAGTCGTTCGCCGATGCCCTCGCCCCAGGCACTGTGTCCATGGATGAAAAGGGGCAGATCCGCGCCCAATTCCCGGCCAATCTGCGACAGGCGTTCCACCGGCCAGCGAAGGCCCCAGATCTCGTTGAGCGCGACCAGGGCTGTCGCAGCGTCGGAACTGCCGCCGCCCAGCCCGCCCTGGATCGGAATGCGCTTGCTGAGCCGGATATCAACACCTTGGCGGCCGCCGGCTGCCGCTTGCAGCCGCCGCGCAGCCTGCAGCGCCAGATCCGACTCCGCCGGCACGGAAGCGGGACCCTCGAGGCGGCGGATTTCGCCATCCTCGCGCACCCTGAATGACAGCTGATCCGTGAGATCAATCAGCTGATAAACGGTCTGCAGTTCGTGATAGCCATCCGCGCGGCGGCCAAGGACGTGAAGGAACAGATTGAGCTTGGCCGGAGCCGGCCAGTCCGGCGAGGTCATGGCGGGAGCCGCCGGTCCGAAATGACCAGGCGCAACCGGGTGGTGGCGGACTTGATCTCGATGCGCGCAGGCAGGGCAAACCGGCCGACTGCTTCGTAGCGGGCGTAACGAAGTTGCCAACCCGACTGATCGAGGCCCGCAAGGCGGCCGTCGGCTCCGAAAGTCTCCTGATACGGCGACCCGGGCGCCGGCACACCGAGCAGCCAGAAGCGCAACTCCTCAACCGGCAGCGGCGCGCCGATCTGAGACGCAATGTATTCACGTGCCGCGTCGCCCGTCACCGCAGTGCCATCAGCGTCGGTGACTGTCACGTTCGCACCCTCGAGCCGGATCGAGAGTGCCGCGGCGCCCATCGGTCCACGCAGGTCGATTTCCGCCTGCGCGCCATCCTGGCGCCAGACGAGCCCACCCGAGAAACCTTCGGCAGCGGTCGCAACGGCGACGCGGCCAGTCAGGTCCCAGGTCTGGAGCGCCCGAAGTTCCGCCTGTCGCTGCGGCCAGCTTGCCTCATCGCTCGCCGGTGGCAGCGTTGCGCAGCCGCCGGCCAGCAGCAGGACCCCGCAGGCTGCGGCGCTCCGGATCACCGGGGATGGCGCTCGATGGCGCGCCGGAGCGGCTCGCTTTCCGGATTTTCCGCGAGTGCCTCGTCCCAGGTGCGCCGCGCATCTTCCTTGCGGCCCTGCAGCCACAGGGTCTCGCCGAGATGTGCGGCGACTTCGGGATCCCGGGAATTCTCCCAGGCCCGCTCCAGCCAGGTCCGGCCCTCAGCGAGCTTTCCCAGCCGCACGAGCGACCACCCCATGGAATCCTGGATCGCGAAACTGTCCGGTTTGGCCTCGAGGGCGCGGACGATCAGCCGATGGCCCTCCTCGATCGCGATCGACCGGTCGACCAGCGTGTAGCCGAGAGCGTTGAGCGTGACGGGATCGTCCGGGCGGCGGGAGGCGACGCCACGCATGTCGGCCAGCGCCTCAGGCACCCGCCCGAGGCGCTCCAGCAGGAATCCGCGCGCGAGCCACAGGTCGTCGTCCGGCATCAAGGTCAGCGCACGATCCAGAAGTGCAATCGCCTGCTCGCCCTTGCCCTCGTCGACGAGCAATGAGGCGACACCGGAAACGACATCCCGCGTCGTCGCGGGCACCGCAGCAAGAAACTCATCCAGCTGGAGTTCTGCGCGCTCCGGCGCACCGATCTGGCGTTGCAGCCGGAAAGCGCGCAACTGCGCAGCTACCGCACGCGGACCCGAATTGATGCGTTGATAATGCCGCGCCGCGAGTGCCGCCGAGCCGCTCATCTCGGCAATGCGTCCGAGATTCCAGAGCACAGTCTCCGTATTCTGGGGATCGCGTGCCAGATCGTTGAAAATCCGCGCCGCATCGTCGAACCGGCGCTCATCCAGCGCAATGGCGCCAAGTCCCTCCTGCGCGTCGCTGACCGCCGCACCCGAGCGCTGCAATTCCTCGAAGATCGCAGTCGCCTCTGCGCGGCGCTGGTTCCCGAGCAGGAGCCAGGCATGGCTGATCCTGGAAAACACGTCATCGCCGGCTGCCAGCGCGGCCGACTTCTCAATTGCTTCTTCCTGGCGCCCGTGCATCGCGAGCGCCCGGACTTCCGCCAGCTCCGCCATGCGCCAGCCCGGACGCAGCTCGATTGCGCGACGCACGGCGGCGAGCGCGCGATTGCCGTCGTCGGCGCGCTGCCAGAGCACGCTGGCGGCGTACTGCGCCTCGGCAAGCTTGGGATCCGAGGCGGCCAGGAGTTCCATGACGCGCGCCGCGCCAGTCTTGTTGTCCTCCTCCGCAAGGATCCCTAGCAACGCCATATAGCCGCGGGCACGATCCTGATAGGAGGTGTTCAGCAAGATGGAGAACTGCTGCGCCGCAGCGGCATCGTCGTAGAGCCGCAGCAGGCTGGTTGCAAGGTAACGCCGCCCGACTTCGCTGTCCGGCGCCAGCTCGAGCCAGCGCCTTGCGGTGGCCGCGGCGCTTGCGAGCTGGTAGTTGTCATAGGCGATGCGGGTCGCGCGCTCGACCAGCGCAAGGTCGTCCGAATGCGCCGCGGCGCAGGCATATTGACGCGCGGCTGACGGCCATTCGGCGCGGGCCAGCGCCCGCTCAGCGCTCATCGCGAGATCGTCGGGTTCACGCTCGGGGCAGCGGGCAGCGGCGACGGGAACCGCGGCACCCGCCGACAGCGCCAGCGCGAAGCAGCGCAGCCAATTCGACATCGCGTCACTATAGCCCAGTGCTTGTGCTGCCGGGATCGTTACCGGACAATCCGTCGGGTTCATTTTTTGCGGCCGACCATGTCGCTCCTCGTCTTTGGATTGAATCATCGTACGGCGCCCATCGATGTGCGCGAGCGCATCGTATTCGACGCACAACGCCTGCCGCAGGCGCTTGCAGCACTCGGCGCGCTCACCGGCATCAACGAAGGGCTGATCGTCTCGACCTGCAACCGGACGGAAGTTTATTGCGACGTGCAGGCAACCAGCGAATCGCTGCCGGACTGGCTGACGTCCTGGTCCGGCGGCAATGCGCTGCTGAAGGATTGCCTGTACCGTCTCGAAGGCGCGGAAGCCGTGCGCCATGTTTTTTCCGTCGCGTCGGGTCTCGACTCGCTGATCCTGGGCGAGCCCCAGATCCTCGGCCAGCTGAAGGACGCCTACCGTGCGGCGCAGCAGGCCGGAACCGCAGGTTCGCTGCTGAACCGGCTGTTCCAGACGACATTCTCGGTTGCCAAGCGGGTCCGCACCGAAACGGCGATCGGTGCGAGCGCCGTTTCCGTCGCTTCGGCCGGCATCCAGCTCGCCAGAAGGATCTTCACCGATTTTGAACGCCACACCGGGCTTCTGGTCGGGGCCGGAGAGATGATCGAGCTCGCCGCGCGGCACCTGCAGGCCCAGAACCTGGGCCGCATGATCATCGCCAATCGCAGCCTCAGCAGGGCGCAACGGCTGGCCAGCGGTTTCAAGGCGTCGGCGATTTCCCTTGATGCGCTGGAAACCCACCTCCCACAGGCGGACATCGTCGTCAGCTCCACTGCGAGCCCGGTCCAGGTCATCGGGCTCGAGGCGACGCGCAGGGCCATCGTCGAGCGCCGCCACCGCCCGATCTTCATGCTCGATCTCGCAGTGCCGCGCGATATCGACCCGCGCGTCGGGGAACTCGAAGACGTTTATCTGTACACGATCGACGACCTGCGCGACGTCATCGAGGAAAACGTCAAGGCGCGCCAGGAGGAAGCGGAAGGCGCACGGCACATGATCGCCGAAGAGGTCGAGCGGTTCATGTCGGGACTGAAAGCGCGCGATGCGGCGCCCGTGATACGAGAGCTGCGCGGTCAGGCCGAGGCGGCGCGCGAGCAGACGCTGGAGCAGGCCCGCCGCATGCTGGCCGCCGGCCGGGCGCCGGATGAAGTGCTGGAATTCCTGGCTGCGACCCTGACGAACCGGCTGCTGCATGGACCATCAACGGTGTTGCGGCAAGCCGCCGAGAGCGGCGACGCGGAGCTCGCTGCGGCGGCGGCCCGCCTGTTCCTGCCGGAGCAAGGCGACCAATGAAGGACGCGATACGCCGCCGGCTCGAGCGCACGACCGACCGCCGCCTTGAAATCGAACGAATGCTGGCCGAGCCCGCAGTTCATGCGAGACCGGAGCGCTTCCGCGATCTCTCGGTCGAATTTGCGCGCATCGAGCCCATCGTGCAGGCGTATGACCGCTTTCGCGAACGGGAGCGGCAGCTTGCCGCCGCCCGGGCAATGGCGGATGACACGGACCCCGCAGTCCGCGAGATGGCGCGCCAGGAGATCTCCGCACTTCTGGCAGCCGCCGCGACCGATGAAGCAGATCTGCAGCAGATGCTCGTGCCGCCGGATCCGCTGGACGATCACGACGTCTTCCTGGAAATCCGCGCTGCCGCAGGCGGGGACGAGGCGGCAATATTCGCCGGCGACCTGTTCCGGATGTACTCGCGCTATGCGGAGCGCCGTGGCTGGTCGGTGGAACTCCTGTCCGAGAGCCGTGGAGAACACGGCGGCTATCGTGAGGTCATCAGCCGGATCGCCGGCCGCGGCGTCTATGCCCGCCTGAAATTCGAATCGGGCACGCATCGCGTGCAACGCGTGCCCACGACCGAGTCCCAGGGCCGGATCCACACCTCGACCTGCACCGTGGCGGTGCTGCCGGAAATTGATGAAATCGAGAGTGTCGAGATCAATCCGGCCGATCTTCGCGTCGACACCTACCGCTCATCCGGCGCTGGAGGCCAGCACGTCAACAAGACCGACTCGGCAGTGCGAATCACGCATCTGCCCACCGGTCTCGTGGTCGAATGCCAGGACGAACGTTCGCAGCACAAGAATCGTTCGCGTGCGATGTCGTTGCTGCGCGCTCGCCTGCTGGCGGGCGAACGCGAGCGGGCGATGGCGGAGAAAGCACGCACCCGGCGCCTGCAGGTCGGAACCGGCGATCGCTCCGAACGCATCCGCACCTATAATTTCCCGCAGGGGCGCCTGACCGATCACCGGATCGAGCTGACCCTCTACCGGCTGGACGACATCATCAATGGCAACCTCGACGAAGTGATCGATGCGCTGCTGCGCGAGCACCGGGCCGAGGAACTGGCCAGTCTCGAATGACGCGTGCGGGTGATGCGTTTTTCGAGATCAGGCGGCGGCTCGCGTCCTCGCCTTCGGCCGACCTCGATGCCGGCCTGCTGCTGGCTCATGTGCTCGGCTGCAGTCGCACTGCGCTTGCCGCAGCCCCGGAGCGCGAACTGAGCGCAGCGCAGCAGGAAACCCTGGGCGCCCTTGCGACGCGGCGTTGCGACGGCGAGCCGATTGCTTACCTGACCGGACGTCGCGCATTCTGGACCCTCGACCTGGAAGTGACTCCCGATGTGCTGGTGCCGCGGCCCGAAACTGAATTGCTGGTCGAGACCGCGTTGGCAGGTGTGCAGGCCATCAGCAAGCCGGATGTGCTCGATCTGGGTACCGGCAGCGGAGCAATTGCGCTTGCGATCGCGAGCGAGCGGCCGGACGCGTCCGTGACGGCCGTGGATGAGAGTCCGGCGGCGCTCGCCGTCGCCAGGCGCAACGCACAGCGCATCCAGATCGGCAATGTCCGGTTCCTTCATGGCTCCTGGTACGAGCCGGCGGGCAGCTATCGATTCCACGCGATCGTCGCGAATCCGCCTTATGTTGCGGATGACGATCCATTGCTCGCGGCGCTCGCGCATGAACCCCGCTCGGCGCTCGCGGCCGGCCCGCATGGCCTCGACGCCCTGGCGACGATCTGTGCGGGTGCCTTGCCGCACCTCGTCAGGGGCGGAATGCTCATCGTCGAACACGGTGCCAGCCAGGGCGCGGCGGTGCGGGCAATGATGAGCGAAGCCGGCCTCGGCGCGGTCGCGACGCTCAGCGACCTCGCGGGTCTCCCGCGCAGCACCCGGGGCAACGCACCGTGATCGGCATTAGAATTGCGCTTCATCCAATGGAGTAGGCCCAATGATCCGCTTTGAGACCTCGCTCGGCAGCTTCACGGTCGAGCTCGACACGAAATCAGCGCCGGTTTCCAGCGAGAATTTCCTGCGCTATGTCGATGACGGGCACTTCGACGGAACCGTCTTTCATCGGGTAATCCCCGGATTCATGATCCAGGGCGGCGGTTTTGCCGCGGACATGTCCCAGAAACCGACACGCAAGCCGATCGCGAATGAGGCCGCCAACGGGCTTCGCAACCGTCGCGGGTCGCTCGCGATGGCGCGCACGAACGACATCAACAGTGCAACCGCGCAGTTCTTCGTGAACCTCGTTGACAACGATTTCCTTGATCACCGTCCGGGCAACTTCGGCTATGCGGTGTTCGGCCATGTGACCGAGGGCATGGACGTCATCGACCGGATCGCGGCCGTCAAGACCGGGCGGCGCCAGGGGCATGATGATGTGCCGGTCGAACCGGTCGTCGTGACGGCCGCGCGACGTGTCAAGACCGCCTGAATACCAAGTCCGATGACCCGGCGATCGATGCCGGTCCGCATTGCACGAGTTCTGTCGATCGGGCTGCTGTCGCTTGCGACCGTCAGCGTCCTGATGGTCGGGGTCTTCCGCTGGATCCCGGTCCCGGTGACGTCATTCATGATCCAGGACTGGTTCGGATCCGATGACAAGCAGCAGGCCGGCAGTAATTCACCGCATGACTGGGTGCCCTGGCCGGAAATCTCGATGCAGGCGGCGGCCGCCGTGATCGCGGCCGAAGACCAGAAATTCCTCGAGCATCAGGGCTTCGACCTCGAGGCAATCGACAAGGCCTGGACCGACGCACAACGGGGCCGCAGGTTGCGCGGAGCGAGCACGATCAGCCAGCAGGTCGCAAAGAATCTCTTCCTGTGGCCTGGCCAGAGCTGGTTCCGAAAGAGCCTCGAGGCCTGGTTCACGTTGTGGATCGAAATGCTGTGGCCAAAGCAGCGAATCCTCGAGGTCTACCTCAACAGCGCCGAGTTCGGCCGCGGTGTCTGGGGAGTCGAGGCCGCCAGCCGGCATTTCTTTCACAAGCCGGCAGCCATGCTCAATCGCCACGAAGCCGCGTTGCTCGCCGCAGTGCTGCCAAATCCGAAACGCTACCGGGTCGACCGCCCCTCGCCCTACGTGCTACGCCGCCAGCAATGGATCCTCGGCCAGATGCAGCAGCTGCAACGTGATGGCCGCCTCGGCGGGCTGAGGCGCCGATGACGGCGCAAGACATTGCTGCCTGCGATCTGCTCGTGGTCGGCGGCGGCATCAATGGCGCAGGCATCGCGCGCGACGCCGCCGGACGCGGTCTGTCGGTCCTGCTTTGTGAGCGGGATGATCTCGCCGGGCATACCTCTTCGGCCAGCACCAAGCTGATCCACGGGGGGCTGCGCTATCTCGAACACTTCGAGTTCTCGCTGGTCCGCAAGGCGCTGGCGGAGCGCGAAACACTGCTGGCCGCGGCGCCCCACATCATCTGGCCGCTCGAATTCGTGCTGCCGCACGATTCCCATCTGCGGCCGGCATGGTTGATCCGCCTCGGCCTGCTGTTCTACGACCACCTGGCGCCGCGCCGGAGATTTGCGAAATCGCGGTCGGTGGACCTGCGACGGCATCCGGCCGGTCTCTCCCTCCAGCCGCAGTTCCAGCGCGGCTTCGTCTATTCAGATGGTTGGGTCGACGACGCGCGCCTCGTGGTGCTGAACGCCATCGGCGCCCGCGACGCCGGAGCGCGGATACAGACCCGCACGGCCTGCATTTCGCTCGAACCGCACGGCGATGCCTGGATCGCGACGCTGCAACGGTCCGATGGCACGCGCGAGCAAGTCCGTGCGCGCGCGGTCGTCAATGCGACCGGTCCGTGGGCCGGCGTTTTCCGCAGCGAGACCGCGGGGATCCGCGACGCCGGGGGTTTGCGCCTGATCAAGGGCAGCCACATCGTGGTGCCTTCGCTGTTCGATCATCCATTCGCCTATTTCTTCCAGATGCAGGATCGCCGCATCGTGTTCGCGATTCCGTACGAGCAGCGCTTCACCCTGATCGGCACGACCGACGTCGAATTCCCGGAAGCGCCTGTCGCGGTCGCCGCCAGCGAAGTCGAAATCGAATATCTGTGCGCGGCGGTCAGCCGCTATTTCCGCCGCCCGGTGAACCAGGCCGACGTGGTCTGGTCTTTTGCGGGCCTGCGGCCGCTGCAGAAAGACATGACGGCGGAGGCCACGGAAGTGACAAGGGACTACGATCTCGAACTGGACCGGCGCGATCCGCCGCTGCTTTCAGTCATCGGCGGCAAGATCACCACCTACCGCCGCGTCGCGGAGGAAGCGGTCGACCGGATCGTGGCCTTGCTAGGCAAGCGTGCGCCGGGCTGGACGGAGGGCGTTCCGCTGCCCGGCGGCAATCTTCCGGGCGGTGATTTCAACGCGTACCTGGCGCAACTCGCTGCCGGGCGGCCGTGGGCGGATCCTCTGATGCTGCGGCGCATGGCGCGCGCCTATGGGCGCCGTGTCGAACAGATTCTCGCCGGCGCGGACGGCATGGCCTCACTCGGCCCGGAGATCCTTCCCGGCCTGCACGAGCGCGAACTTGTCTACCTGCGCGATGCGGAGTGGGCGCAGACGGCCGAGGACGTGCTGTGGCGGCGCAGCAAGCTCGGATTGCACCTGCCCGCCGACAGCAGACTACGGCTCGATCGGTGGTTCAAGGAGAACCGGCGCTGACGAGTTCGATGAGCTGCGACCTGTGGCGCAGTGCCGCCCGACTCGGCAGAGACTCGATTCATCGCGCTTCAGGCGGCGTCGGCCTCGGCATCACGACCCAGGATCGGTGCAAGCCAGCGGCGCGCCTCCGGCAAGGCAATACCCTTGCGGCGGGCGTAGTCCTCGAGTTGGTCGGCACCGATCGTGCCAACCGCAAAGTAGCGCGCCTCGGGATGCGAGAAATACCAGCCGCTGACTGAAGCCGCCGGATACATTGCAAAGGACTCCGTGAGCCGGATGCCGGTCGCGGCCTCGGCATCCAGCAGCCGCCATAGCGTGGCTTTCTCGGTGTGATCCGGGCAGGCCGGATAGCCCGGGGCCGGGCGGATGCCGCGGTATTCCTCGCGCACCAGCTGCTCATTTGTCAGGCTCTCCTCCGGCGCATAACCCCAGAATTCGCGCCGCACGCGCAGATGCAGGGATTCGGCCAGCGCCTCGGCGAGCCGGTCGGCCAGCGACTTCAACAGGATCGCGGAGTAATCGTCATGTGCCGCCTCAAAGCGCGCAACGTGTTCCTCGATGCCAACACCCGCCGTCACCGCGAATGCACCGACATAGTCTGCGACACCCGATTCACGCGGCGCGACGAAGTCCGACAGGCAGAATTGCGCCTGACCGGCGGGCTTGACCTTTTGCTGGCGCAAGTGGTGCAACATTGCAAGCAGCCCGGTGCGCTTCGGATCGGCATAGACCTCGATATCGTCACCAACGGCCGCGGCCGGATAGAAACCGACCACTGCGCGCGCCGTGAGCCAGCGTTCCCGCACCAGCGTGTCGAGCATGCCGCGCGCGTCCTTCCACAAGGCGCTCGCGGCTGCGCCGCGCTCCGGGTCCTGCAGGATGTCCGGGAACCTGCCGGAGAACTCCCAGGCATTGAAGAATGGCATCCAGTCGATGAATGCGACCAGATCCTTCAGGGGTACGGCTGGCAGCGTCCGCGTCCCGAGAAAGCGCGGCACCGGCGCTCGGTAGCCGGCCCAGTCCAGCGACAGCTTTCTCGCGCGCGCGTCCGCAAGCGCCAGGCCTTCCGGGCGGCGCTTGCGGCCCGCGTGCTGCTCGCGCCGCGTGGCGTGCTCGCTCCTTACGCGCGCGAAGAAGGCCTCGCGAGCCTCCGGCGTCACCAGTGTCTGGCAGACGCCGACCGAGCGTGACGCGTCCTTGACGTAGACGACGCCATGGCCGTACTCGGGCTCGATCCGCACGGAAGTGTGCGCCGGCGAGGTCGTTGCGCCGCCGATCAAGAGCGGAATCGTGAATCCCTGGCGCTGCATTTCATGCGCCACATGCACCATCTCGTCGAGTGACGGCGTAATCAGGCCGGACAGGCCGATCATGTCCGCCGACTGCTCGCGCGCCGTCTCGAGGATGCGCTGCGCCGGCACCATGACGCCGAGATCAATGACCTCGAAGTTGTTGCACTGGAGCACGACACCGACGATGTTCTTGCCGATGTCGTGCACATCGCCCTTGACGGTCGCCATGATGATCTTTCCGTTGCTCATCCTGGCGCCGCCTTGTTCGCGCTCGATGAAGGGCACGAGGTGGGCGACCGCGCGTTTCATCACCCGGGCGGACTTGACGACCTGCGGCAGGAACATCTTGCCCGCGCCGAACAGGTCGCCGACCACGTTCATGCCGTCCATCAGCGGGCCCTCGATGACATCGAGCGGGCGCGCGGCTTCCAGGCGCGCAGCTTCGACATCCTCGATGATGAATTCGTCAATGCCCTTGATCAGCGCGTGTTCGAGGCGCTTCCTGACCGGCCAGCCCCGCCAGGCGAGGTCTTCGGCTCGTCGCGCGGCCCCGTCGCCGCGATAGCGCTGCGCGATCTCCAGCAGGCGCTCCGTCGCGTCGGGGCGCCGGTTCAGGATCACGTCCTCGACGCGTTCACGCAGCTCCGGCGCAATCTCCTCGTAGATGCCGAGCTGGCCCGCATTGACGATGCCCATGTCGAGTCCGGCCTGCACTGCGTGGTACAGGAACACGGCGTGCATCGCCTCGCGCAGCGCATCATTGCCGCGAAACGAGAAGGAAACGTTGCTGACGCCGCCGCTGGTCAGGACGCCGGGAAATTGCAGCTTGATCTGCCGCACCGCCTCGATGAAGGCGACTCCATAGCCCGCGTGCTCCTCGATGCCGGTCCCGACCGCGAATATGTTCGGGTCGAAAATGATGTCCTCGGGCGGGAAGCCGGCTTCGCCGGTCAGCAGCCTGTACGCGCGCCCGCAGATTGCGAGCTTGCGCTCGATCGTGTCGGCCTGGCCCTGCTCGTCAAAGGCCATGACGACGACCGCCGCGCCGTAACGGCGCACCTTGCGCGCGTGTTCGAGAAACGACGCCTCGCCTTCCTTCATCGAAATCGAGTTGACGACACCTTTTCCCTGCAGGCACTTGAGACCGGCCTCGATCACCGACCACTTCGATGAGTCGATCATGACGGGAACCCGTGCAATATCCGGCTCCGAGGCGGCGAGATTCAGGAAACGCACCATCACCGCCTGCGAGTCCAGCATGCCCTCGTCCATGTTGACGTCGATCAGCTGCGCACCAGCGGCCACCTGGTCGCGCGCTATCGCGAGCGCGGCCGCGTAGTCGCCCGCCTCGATCAGCTTGCGGAATTTCGCTGACCCGGTGACGTTGGTTCGCTCGCCGACATTGACGAAGCGCATATCCGGCCCGATGTTGAGGGCCTCGAGGCCCGACAGGCGGCAGCGCGGCGGGATTACCGGCGGCACGCGCGGCGGCAGGCCGGCGACCGCCTTCGCGATGTGCGCGATGTGCTCGGGGGTCGTGCCGCAGCACCCGCCGACGATGTTGACCAGCCCGCTCTCGGCCCATTCGCGCAGCTGCGCCGCTGTCTCGCACGCCTGCTCGTCGTATTCGCCGAACGCGTTCGGCAGGCCGGCATTCGGGTAGGCGCTGACGAAGCAGTCGGCGATGCGCGACAATTCCTCGATGTGCGGCCGCAGCTGCTTTGCGCCAAGCGCGCAATTCAGGCCGATTGCGATTGGCCGCACGTGCCGCACCGAATTCCAGAATGCCTCGGTGGTCTGCCCCGACAGCGTGCGACCGGAAGCATCGGTGATTGTGCCGGAGACGATGACCGGAATCTCCCTGCCGAGTGCCTCGAACAGTCCGCTGATCCCGAACAGCGCGGCCTTCGCATTCAGCGTGTCAAAGATCGTCTCGACGATCAGCAGGTCTGCACCGCCCTCGATCAATGCGCGCGCAGCCGTCGTGTAGGTGTCGCGCAATTCGTCGAAAGAGACATTGCGATAGCCCGGATCGTTCACGTCCGGTGACAATGACGCCGTTCGACTGGTCGGCCCGAGAGCGCCCGCAACGAAACGTTTCCGCCCGCTGCTGGCCCCGATTTCGTCGGCGACCCGCCTCGCGATGCGCGCCGATTCGAGATTGATCTCGGCGACAAAATCCTGCAACCCATAGTCAGCGAGCGACGGCGCACTGGCATTGAACGTGTTGGTCTCGATGATGTCGGCGCCGGCCTGCAGGTATTCGCGATGAATCGCCGCGATCAGCTCCGGCTTCGTCAGCGACAGGAGGTCATTGGCACCTTTCAGGTCACGAGGCCAGTCCGCGAAGCGCTTGCCGCGATAGTCGGCATCCGAAAGCCGCGCGCGCTGGATCATCGTGCCCATCGCGCCATCCAGCACCAGGATGCGCTCGCTCAGGGCCTGGCGGATCGCGTTCATCTGGCCCTCAGGCCGAGCGCGTGACAGATGGCATAGGTGAGCTCGGCGCGGTTCAGCGTGTAGAAATGAAATTCATCGACGCCTTCGCGGCGCAGGCGCGCCACCTGCTCGATCGCGACCACGAAGAACTGCGTGATGGCCCGTGTCGCACCTGCGTCCAGCTTGCGCTTCAGGTTGGCGAGATCCTGCTCGGGGCTCAGCGCTTCCGGGTGGGTCTCCGGAAATGCCGCGACCGAGATGTCAAAGCCGGCGACGCTCTTCAGGCCCCGCACGAGGTCGACAGCGTAAGCATAACCTGCGGGGTGCGGTGTATAGCAGGTGCTTCCTGCGGGCCAATCGCCGCGCAGCGCGACGATATGGCGCACGCCCAGGTCCCAGTAGCGTCTCGCGATCTCGCGGATTTCGTCCCGGCTTGCGCCAATGCAGGTCAGGTGCGGGGCGCCGGTCAGGCTGGTCTCGCGCAGCACGCGCGTGACGACCTTGTGCGTGCGGTCTCGTGTCGAGCCGTCGGCTCCATAGGTCACCGATACGAAGCGCGGATGCAGCGGCGCCAGGCGCTCGATCGAGGCCCACAATGTCTGCTCCATGGCCGCGTCATTGGGCGGGAAGAACTCGAAGGACACCTGAACCGGCTGGCGCATTCATTGGAGTATACCGAGCAGCACGAACGCGCCCCACGCGACCAGCATGATGCTGGCCAGGCGACTCACCAGCATCCCCCTGGAAACCAGCTTCTCGAGAAATACGTACGACGTCAGCCCGATGATCCAGTACAGATTCATCACGCCGCCGCAAAACAGCAGGGCCATGAGCATCCAGCAGCAGCCAAGGCAATAAAGCCCGTGCCGTATGCCCATCTTCCAGGCGCCCGACGCCCCCGGCATCCAGTGCGTGCTGACAAATTCCAGCGGCCCCCTGCAATGCTGCAGGCAGGCGTCCCTGAATGGCGTGAGCTGATACAGACCCGCTGCGATGAGGAGCAGGCCACCGAACACGGTGTTGGTGAGCGCCATCGCGGGCGACATCAGCGCAATTTTCTGCAGCTGCCACTGCAACGCGGTGGCCAACAGGCTGAATGCGCCCCAGACGGTGAGATAGCCGAGCAGGAAGATGCCGCTCCACACGGGCTTGACGCCGCGGCCTTCCCGATGGCGGTTCACCAGGCCGTAGAGCAGGACGGTCGGCGCCGCGCTCGGCAGCATCATCGCGATCATCATGACCCACCACATCGCGAACACCATCAGCGCGTATCCGCGGGTCCAGGCGGCTGGCGCGCCCATGTCCATATCCATATCCATGTCCATGCCGGACATCGACGACATGGCTTCGGGCATGCCGGCGCCACGCAGCAGATACCACCAGGCAAACGCGATGAACAGCAGGAGCGCGGCGAGACCGACGATCCGGTCGCGCCGCAGGATGAAGCCGAGCGGCGAGAATTGGTCCCCGGACACGGAAGCTCAGGCGATCGGCCCGTCCGGCCCGATATTCAGCATGGCCAGATGGCAGTGCCGGCTTTCGAAGTCGATCTTTATCGGGCCACTGGCCTTCAGACTGCCGCTCGCGATCTCCGCGGTCCGGTACTCGAATCCATTTGGCAAATTGATGCGCGCGCGGTGGGGTGCATTCGTCACTGGATTGCGCAACGGCACGGCGCTGCAGCTGACCACACCGGGAACCTCGAATCGACCTGTCCGCGTTTCGATGTCGACCTCGAAATGGATCGGCTTGAACAGGGGGTCATGGACCTTTTCGTAGGTTGACGCGAAGATATCGAAGAATGTCGCGCCGGGCGTCGAGGCCTTGCCGGACATGATCATCAGCAGCGCGTGGCGCTGCTTTTCGTCGGCACGCTCGTCGACGATCGGCAGCGCCTGCCCGTGCCCGAGATGGATGGCCTTCGGCCACGCCAGCACCACCGCGCACTTGAGGCCGTTCAGTTTGACGCCGTCGAAATATCCCTCATCGATGCGGATTGCCGCCGCCGCATGGCAGTGACCGTGTGTCGGCAGGCTGTTGAACTGGCAGGGACAGCCGAAATCACAGGTGCAGCTGACGATCTCGGGACCCTTGATCAGCCACTTGTTGGCCATGACGCGCCTGCTCCCGTCGAAAAACGCTGGTGGCGCCGGATATTACTCCCGGCCGACAGTCAATGCAGCCCGGGCGCCGCGCCGGGCTGGCTGCCGGTGGCAAACAGGCTCGTGACATCCACGGCATCGAAGCGCCAGGCGCGATTGCAGAACTCGCAGCGCACCTCGACGTCGTCGCGTTCGCGCAGCAGCGCCTGCAGCTCATCCTCACCGAGCGACTGAAGGATGCCCGCAACGCGCTCTCGCGAGCAGGTGCATTGAAACCACACCGGCGTGCCGGCAAAGAGCCGGATGTCGTCCTCCGGGAAAACCCGCCGCAGCAGCTCGCGGCAAGGCAGCCCCAGCAATTCCTCCGTGGACAATGTCGCCGCAAGCAGTCCGATGCGCCGCCAGGCGTCGTCGGTGACCGGTAGTGCCTCCATGTCACCCGTTGCGACACGCTGCAGCAG
Organism: Steroidobacteraceae bacterium; assembly: GCA_036824505.1. Lineage (GTDB taxonomy): Bacteria > Pseudomonadota > Gammaproteobacteria > Steroidobacterales > Steroidobacteraceae > SCUD01. The sequence goes on along the minus strand of DAITAA010000014.1, from coordinate 55,709 downwards.
GAGTCCGGCCGCGCGCTCCGGTGTCGCGGCCAGCAACAGCCGGGAGGGCAGCTGCTCGGAACGCTCGAAGTACTGCTCGAGACAGGCGGCCAATTCGGGCTCATCCAGCGGCACGACCCCCTGATAATTGTCCGCCCGGCCTTCCTGCTCGATGGTCACCGCGAGCTGGCCGTGCCCGAACAACTCCGCCGCACTGCGACCCTGAATCGGCAAGTGACTCCGGCGTGCAAGGCCGCGTACTGCATGGCGGTGATTGCACTGGGCCAGTAGCAGACGCAGTGGGCCGGCACCCTCGATCTGCAGCGACAGGCGGCCTTCGAATTTCAGCGAGCCGGCCATCAGGACGCTCGCCGCCATCGCCTGGCCCAGCGTGTCGCTGATTTCACGCGGGTACTGCTGGTGCTCGATCGCGGCACGCCAGCTCGCGTCGAGACGCACGAGATGGCCACGAACCGGCAGATTCTCGAACAGGAAGCGATACAGCAGGTCGCCGTCGGACATCGGCGCCGCCTAGCCGGCCAGCATCTTGCGCAGCAGCTCATTCACCTGAGCCGGGTTGGCTTTTCCACCGGTGGCCTTCATGACCTGGCCGACGAAGAATCCGAACAGCTTGTCCTTGCCGGAACGGTAATCGGCGAGCTGCCCCGGACTTGCCTTCATGACTTCCGCGATGACGCGTTCGATCGCGCCCGTATCCGTAATCTGGCGCAGGCCCTTTGCGTCGATGATCGCGTCGGCATCCGACTGGCTCTCCCACATCGCCTCGAAGACCTCCTTGGCAATCTTGCCGGAAATCGTTCCGTCAACGATGCGCGCCAGCAGGCCTGCGAGCCGTTTCGCGCCGACCGGTGACTGGCCGATCTCCAGATTGTCGCGATTCAGGAATCCGGACAGATCGCCCATGACCCAGTTGGCCGCGAGTTTTGCCTCGCCGCCCAGAATGCCGACAACCGCTTCGTAGAAATCGGCGAGCTCACGGCTGGCCGTCAGCACACCCGCGTCGTAGCTGGAAAGTCCATGCGCGCTGGAGAATCGCCCGGCCTTCTGATCCGGCAATTCCGGCAACGCGCCGCGAATCTCCTCGATGAACACTTCATCGAGCACCAATGGCAACAGATCGGGATCGGGAAAATAGCGGTAGTCGTTGGCCTCCTCTTTCGAGCGCATCGGTCGCGTTTCGTTGCGATTCGAATCGAACAGCCGCGTCTCCTGCACCACGCTGCCGCCGCCCTCGATCAGTTCAATCTGCCGGGCAACCTCATAGTTGATGGCGCGCTCCACGAAGCGGAAGGAATTCAGGTTCTTGATCTCGCAGCGCGTGCCGTACTCGTGCCGGCCCTTGTGCCGCACCGAGACATTGGCGTCGCAGCGAAACGAGCCCTCCTGCATGTTGCCGTCACAGATCTCGAGGTAACGGACCAGCGTGTGGATCTTCTTCATGTACGCGATCGCCTCGCGTGCCGAACGCATGTCGGGTTCGGAAACGATTTCCAGCAGCGGCGTCCCCGCCCGGTTGAGATCGATGCCGCTGTGCTTGCCGAGCCCCTCGTGCAGCGACTTGCCGGCATCTTCCTCGAGATGCGCGCGCGTGACGCCGATCGATTTCGCCAGGCCGTCCTCGAGCACGATGGCGACCCTGCCATCCTCGACGATCGGCCGCTCGTATTGGCTGATCTGGTAGCCCTTTGGCAGGTCGGGATAGAAGTAATTCTTGCGCGCGAAGATCGAGCGCCGCGCGATCCTGGCGTCGATTGCGAGACCGAAACGGACCGCCATCCGTACTGCTTCGCGATTCAGCACCGGCAGGACGCCGGGGTAGCCGAGGTCCACCAGGTTTGCCTGCACATTCGGCGACGCGCCATAGGCGGTCGAGGAGCCGGAGAAAATCTTGGAGCGGGTCGCAAGCTGCGCGTGGATCTCGAGGCCGATCACGGTTTCCCATTCGATGCTCATGGTGGCCTCAGGCGAAAAGCGGCGGCAATTTGCGGTGCCAGTCCGTTTCGAGCTGCCACGCATGCGCTGCCGCGAGCAGGCGTTCCTCCGCGAAATGCGGGCCGATGATCTGCAGGCCGACGGGCAGGCCGTCCACCAGACCGCAGGGAACCGAGACCGCCGGCAGTCCCGCCAGATTCGCGCCGATGGTGTAGATGTCGTTGAGATACATCGTGATCGGGTCATCCACTTTCGCGCCTATCGCGAAGGCAGGCGTCGGCGTCGTCGGCCCCATCAGCACGTCGACTTCGCTGAATGCACGACGGAAGTCCGCGTTGATCAGGCTGCGCACCTTTTGCGCCTTCAGGTAATAGGCGTCGTAGTAGCCCGCGGAAAGCACATACGTGCCGGTCATGATGCGACGCTTGACCTCGGCCCCGAATCCCTCGCCGCGCGAGCGCCTGTACATGTCCAGCAGGTCGCGCGGCTCCTTGCAACGATGCCCAAATCGCACGCCGTCGAAGCGTGACAGGTTGGACGAGGCTTCCGCCGGCGCCACGACGTAGTAAGTGGGCACCGACAGCGGGAGATTCGGCAGACTGAGCTCGACGAGTGTCGCGCCCATCGCGCGAAAGCTGTCGAGGGCGGTCCGCACCGAGCGCTCGGTGCCCGCCTCGAGGCCCTCACCAAAGAACTCGCGGATGATGCCGATGCGCAGTCCTTTCATTGGCCGCACGAGTTGCGCCGCGTAATCAGGAACGGGCGCATCGACACTCGTCGAGTCGCGCGCATCGTGGCCCGCCATCGCGCCGAGCATCAGCGCCGCATCCTCCGCCGATTGCGCGAGTACTCCCGCCTGGTCAAGGCTGGAAGCGAAAGCGATCATGCCGTAACGCGACACCCGGCCGTAGGTCGGCTTGACGCCAGTCAGACCGGTCAGGGCGGCAGGCTGGCGGATCGAACCGCCGGTGTCGGTGCCGGTCCCGATCGGTGAAAGACGCGCAGCAACCGCAGCAGCGCTGCCACCCGAGGATCCGCCGGGCACCTTTGCGCCATCCCAGGGATTGCGCACCGGCCCGTACCAGCTTGTCTCGTTGGAGGAACCCATCGCGAACTCGTCCATGTTGGTCTTGCCGAGCATCACCATGCCGGCGGCCGAGAGGCGCTCGACGACGGTCGCGTCGTAGGGGGCAACGAAATTGGACAGGATCCGCGAGCCTGCCGAGGTCAGGATCCCTGCCGTGCAGAAGATGTCCTTGTGGACCAGCGGCACACCCGTCAGCGGCCCGCCTTCTCCCCGGGCAATCATGGCATCCGCGCGCCTGGCATCCGCCATCGCACGTTCTGGCGTGACCGTGATGAATGCGTTCAGAGAGGCGCTCAGATGGTCGATCCGCCCGAGGAAATGGCGGGTGACTTCGCTACTCGTGAACTGCGCGGTTCGCAGGCCGCGGCCAATCTCGGCCGCGGTCAGGTGGTGCAGGATCATTCGATCACTTTCGGCACCAGATACAGGCCGGCCTCCACTTCGGGGGCGTTGGCCTGGTACCGGTCACGGTGGTCGGACTCGGTAACCAGGTCCTCCCGAAGCGCCTGCACCTGGTTCTCCAGCGGATGCGCCATCGGTTCCACGCCGTCGGTAGCCGCCGCCGACAGCTGATCCACGAACCCGAGGATCCGCGACAGGCTGTCCACATAGACCGGCAATTCCTGCTCGGTTATCTCGAGGCGCGCCAGCAGTGCGATGCCTTCGACGTCGCGGCGGGTCAGTGTCACGGTCGCTCCGGGGGCAGGAAAAATGCCAAAAACCTGACGGAAATCATACATGTCGGCTTGTGGAAAGTCGCGCCCGCGGATACACTCCCGGCCCTCGTTTTCAAGCCATTCCAGCATCCCCAAACCATGTTCAAGAGCCTCCGGGGTTACTTTTCAAGCGACGTTTCGATCGACCTCGGAACCGCCAACACGCTGATCTACGTGCGCGGCCGGGGCATCGTGCTGAATGAGCCTTCGGTGGTCGCGGTCCAGGACGAGCCCGGACACGGCGGCAAGACCATCGTTGCCGTCGGCGCCGAAGCGAAAGGCATGATCGGCCGCACGCCGGGTCACATCACGGCGGTGCGTCCGATGAAGGACGGCGTGATCGCCGATTTCACCTATACCGAGCGAATGCTGCAGTACTTCATCAGCAAGGTGCACGGCAATCGCTGGCTGCGTCCCTCGCCGCGCGTGCTGATCTGCGTGCCCTTCGGCTCGACCCAGGTCGAGCGCCGCGCGATCCAGGAATCCGCGGAAGGCGCCGGCGCACGCCGCGTCGACGTAATCCCGGAACCGATGGCCGCCGCGGTTGGCGCTGGACTTCCGGTCAATGAGGCGCGTGGCTCGATGGTGCTCGACATCGGCGGTGGCACCTCCGAAGTCGCGGTCATTTCGCTGAATGGCATCGTGTACGCCGAATCGGTGCGCATCGGCGGTGACCGCTTCGACGAAGCCATCACCAATTACGTGCGGCGCAACTACGGCATCCTGATCGGCGAGGCAACTGCCGAACGCATCAAGATCGAGATCGGCTCGGCCTATCCTGGCCAGCAGGTCCGCGAAATGTCGGTCAAGGGCCGCAATCTTTCCGAGGGCGTTCCACGCAGCTTCACGCTGAATTCGAACGAGATCCTCGAGGCAATGCAGGAACCGCTGCAGGGAATCGTCCAGGCCGTCAAGAAGGCGCTGGAACAAACGCCGCCGGAGCTGGGTTCCGATGTCGCCGACAGCGGTATCGTCCTGACGGGCGGCGGCGCGCTCCTGAAGGATATCGACAAGCTCCTGATGGAAGAGACCGGGCTGCCGGTCATCATCGCCGAGGACCCGATGACCTGCGTCGCGCGCGGCGGCGGGCGGATTCTGGAGCTTTCCGACGAGCACCCGGGCCTGTTCGGCCTGGGTTAAGCGCCCGCGGAGCGCCAGTTGACCCCACACGAGCCGGACGCGCGGCCATTGCTGCTGGGCGGACCAGCGCTGGGGCTGCGGCTCATCGTGCTCGCGATCCTGTCGTTCGGGCTGATGGTTGCCGATCACCGCCAGCATCAGCTGGCCGTGATACGCAGCTGGTTTTCCGCAATCGTCTATCCGATCCAGTGGGCCGTGCAGGCGCCGCTTGCCGCCTGGAACTCGGTGCGTGACTCGCTTGCGACCCGCGCGCAGATCGAATCCGACAATGTCCGGCTGCAGGCCGACAATCTCGTGCTGCGCCTGAAGCAGCTGCGCTACGACGCGCTCGAGCAGGAGAACCAGCGGCTGCGGGCCGCGCACGAAAGCTCGGCGCGGATCGTGCAGCGCACGCTGGTTGCCGAAATCGTGCGAGTGGACCTCGACCCCTTCCGGCAGCGGGTGCTCGTCAACAAAGGCAGCCGCGATGGCGTGTTCCGCGGTCAGGCGGCGCTCGACGCCAATGGCATTTTCGGCCAGGTGACCCGCGTCGGACCGGTCTCTGCCGAAATCATCCTGATCTCCGATCCCGAGCATGCCATTCCCGTGCAGGTGAACCGCACTGGAGCGCGCACGATCGCTCTCGGTACCGGCCGTTCGGGGCAGCTGTCGCTGCCCTACATGCCGCAGAATTCCGACGTCGTCGCCGGTGACCTGCTGGTCAGTTCCGGGCTGGGCGGTGTCTATCCGCCCGGCTATCCGGTCGGCAAAATCACCGAAGTCGGGCGCGATCCCAGTCAGCCGCTGCTGTCGGTCGCTGCCGAACCGCTGGCAGCGCTCGACCGCGATTCCGAAATCCTCCTCGCCTGGTTTGACAGCACTGTCCAGGAACCGGAGCCGGAGCCCGCAGTCGCAGCGCAACCCGCCGACCCGGCCGGGGGCAACTGAGCATGGCGCGCAGCACGAATCTCGGCTGGCCGCGCATCATCGCGGTGACGATCGCGGCACTTGCCGCGACGGTGCTGCCGCTGCCGGGCTGGCTCGGCATGGTGCGGCCCGATTTCGTCGCGTTGACGGTGCTCTGGTTCTGCCTGATTTCGCCCCGCATGACGGGATTGTTCCACGCCTGGGGCGCGGGCCTCGCGCTCGATGCGTTCCGCGGCGTGCTGCTCGGCCAGCACGCGCTGACGCTGCTCGTGATCACCTATGTCGCCACAAAACTGCGCCTGCAGATCCGCGCCTTCCCTCTGCTGCAGCAGACAGCGGTGATAATGGCGCTGCTGTGGCTCAACGAGTTCCTGCTGTTCTGGATTGACGGTGTTTCCGGTCATGCGATCACCGACTGGCGGCGCTGGCTCGCGGTTCCGGTCGGCGCGGCCTGCTGGCCGCTGATCACCGGGCTCTACGCACGCGTCGTCGCGCGGCGCTAGAGGTTCTCCGATGCCCCGGGTCCGCGTCAAAGACGAGAACCTCGAGCAGAGCATTTTCCTGCAGCGCGCAGTCATTGCGGCGGTCATTCTGGTGGGAATGATCGTGCTGCTGGCGGGCCGGGCCTTCTGGCTGCAGGTGCTGCGTCACGAGCACTACGCGGAACTGTCACAGGGCAATCGCGCGCGCATCGAACCGCTGCCGCCAAATCGCGGAATCATCTACGACCGGGTGGGCCGCGTGATAGCCGAGAATACGCCGGCGTACCAGCTCGAGCTGATGCGCGAACAGGCGGGTGATCTCGACGCGACACTGGCGAAGCTCAAGAACTGGGGGCTGCTCGAACCGGATGATCTCGATCGCGTGCGCCGGCTCGTGCAGTCACGGCGCGCATTCGAGGCGGTGCCGATCCGGCTGCAACTCGATGATGAACTGGTCGCACGCTACGCCGTCCACCGGCACGAACTGCCGGGTGTAACGCTCGAGACACGCATGGCGCGCCATTACCCGTTTGGCGCAATCGGCGCCCATGCGATCGGCTATGTCAGCACGATCAGCGAGAGCGACCTCATGCGGCTCGACAAGGAACGCTACTTCGGCACCGGTGTCGTCGGCAAGACCGGCATCGAGCGCGCCTACGAAGACGACCTGCTCGGGAGCGGTGGCTACCGTGAGGTGCTGGTGAATGCCGAGGGCCGGCGCGCCGAACTGCCCGAAGGCAGGTCCGCACAGCTGCAAAGCCGCCAGCCTCAGGCCGGCCGCGACCTGAGATTGTCACTCGACATCGAGCTGGAACGCGTCGCCGAGGAAGCGATGGCCGGCCGCCGCGGCGCAGTGGTCGCCATCGACCCTTCCAATGGCAATGTTCTGGTGCTCGCAAGCCTGCCCGCCTTCGATCCAAACGGCTTCGCGCGCGGCATTTCACGTCATGAGTACCTGGCGCTGACCGAAGACCCGGACCAGCCGCTGTTCAATCGTGTGCTGCGCGGCACATATCCGCCCGGGTCGACCATCAAACCGCTGATGGCGCTGGCCGGTCTTGAGTATGACGTCATTCGACCGCAGGACAGGGTGTTCTGCCCCGGGCATTTCTCGCTGCCCCATTCGCGCCACCGCTTTCGCGACTGGAAGCCCGAGGGCCATGGCACCGTCGACATGCACAATGCCGTGATGCAGTCCTGCGACGTCTATTTTTACCGGCTTGCAAACACGCTGGGCATCGATCGCATCCACGAAATCATGACACGCATCGGCTTCGGCGCGCCCACCGGCATCGACATCGGCGGCGAGCGCGGCGGCGTCATGCCGTCCCCGCAATGGAAGGCGAGCACGTTCGGCACACGCGAGCAGCAGGTCTGGTTTCCCGGCGAAACCGTCATCCTGGGTATCGGCCAGGGCTATTGGGCCGCGACTCCGCTGCAGCTTGCCACCGCAACCGCGCTGCTCGCCACGCGCGGCGAACACTATCGCCCGCGCCTGGTGCGCGCACTCGTTGATCCGGTCACCGGCAAGGTCGAGGAGCGCGCGCCGCAGCCCCTGCCTCCAGTCGAGTTGAAGGACCGGGCGAACTGGGAAGTCATTGTCGATGCCATGGTCGCCGTGACCAGCGGCGCGCGTGGTACGGCGGTGCGCGCGGCGCGCGGCGCGCAGTACTCCATTGCCGGCAAGACCGGCACGGCCCAGGTCTATTCGATTGGCCAGACGGAAAAGTACGATGAAAAAGAGGTTGCGGAACGCCTGCGCGATCACGCGCTTTTCGTCGCCTTCGCGCCGGCGGAGGCGCCGAAACTCGTCATCGCGGTGCTCGTGGAGAACGGCGGCCACGGCGGTTCCGCGGCGGCGCCGGTCGCGCGCGCGGTCTTTGATGCCTACCTGACGAAGGAAAAGGGCTGATGTACGAGGAACTGGGGGCATCACGGACCCGGCGCACGATGACGGCGACCGCGCGCCTGATGCGGGCGCTGCACCTGGACGGCATGCTGCTGTCGGGTCTAGCCATAATCAGCGTCCTGGGGTTGTTCGTGCTCTACAGCGCGGCCGGCGACAATACCGCGTTGTGGATCAACCAGCTTGCGCGCTTCGGCATCGGCATTGCGGTCATGGTTGCGATTGCGCAGGTTCCGGACCATTTCATCCGCATGGCGTCGCCGATGACCTACGTGCTGGGGTTCGTGCTGCTGCTGCTGGTCGCGGTCGCCGGCGACGTCGGCAAGGGTGCACAGCGCTGGCTTGACATCGGCATCATTCGTTTCCAGCCATCCGAGATCATGAAACTCGCGGTACCGATGATGTGCGCCTGGTACCTGCACCAGCGGCCGCTGCCACCGTCGTTCTGGAATGTGGCCGCATTGCTCCTGATGATCCTGATGCCGGTGGTGCTGATCGCCTGGCAGCCAGATCTCGGCACCGCACTGCTGGTCACGGCGGCGGGCCTGCTGGTGGTCGTGCTGGGCGGATTGCCCTGGTACTACATGCTGGGCGGCGTCGCGCTCGCGGGCGCGGCGGTGCCCCTGGTATGGAGTGTCCTGCACGACTACCAGCGGCAACGCGTGCTGACGCTGCTCGACCCGCAGAGCGATGCGCTGGGCGCCGGTTATCACATCATCCAGTCGCAGATTGCCATCGGTTCCGGCGGAGTGTTCGGCAAGGGCTGGACAAATGGCAGCCAGGCGCAGCTCGAGTTCCTGCCCGAACGCTCGACCGACTTCATATTCGCGGTCATCGGCGAGGAACTCGGCCTGCTGGGTTTGCTTGCCTTTCTGGCCTGTTACCTGTTCATCATCTGTCGCGCCTTGTACATGGCAGCGCAGTGCCGTGACGCATTTGCGCGCCTGCTCTCCGGCAGCATCGCGCTGACATTCTTTGTCTATGTGTTCGTCAATGCCGGTATGGTGACCGGGCTGCTGCCAGTGGTCGGCGTGCCGCTGCCGCTGGTCAGCTACGGCGGTACGTCGCTCGTGACGCTGCTGGCGAGCTTCGGTATGCTGATGTCGCTGTATTCCAGCCGCAAACTAGTAGGTTGATGAACACCGCGACAAGGATGCTGCGTTCGCTGCCCTGTGCGCTCGTGCTGCTTGCTGCTGCGACCCCGGCCGTGGCGCTCGACGGCAATCGCGACGACGTGCGGCAGTTCATGCGTGAAATGCGGCGCAAGCACCATTTCGACGAAGCCTGGCTGGCGAGTGTCATCGACGACGCCGTGAGCCAGCCAAGGATCATCGAGCTCATCAGCCGGCCCGCCGAACAGGTCATGCCCTGGCACGCCTACCGCGACCATTTCCTGACCGAAGAGCGCATCAATGCCGGCGTCGAATTCTGGATCGCGCATCGCGCGCGGCTCGCAGAGGTCGAACAGAGCACGGGTGTCGCGCAGCATGCGATTGTCGGAATCCTGGGCGTCGAGACATTTTTCGGGCGGATCACCGGGCGATTCCGCGTCATCGATGCGCTCGCGACACTCGCTTTCGACTACCCGCCGCGCAGCGCCTATTTCCGCGCAGAACTCGAGCAATTCCTGCTGCTGGCGCAGGAGGATCATGTTGATGCCGGTACCGCCCTCGGCTCATACGCGGGTGCGATGGGATTTCCGCAATTCATGCCGCGCAGCTATCGCGCATACGCCGTGGACGGCGACGGCGATTCGCGCCGCGATCTCATGGCCAACTGGGACGACGTCATCGCGAGCGTCGCAAATTATCTTGCGAAGCACGGCTGGCGCCCGGGCGAGCCCGTGGCGGCACCTGCCAGCCTGTGGTTTCCGCGCGCGGACGGGCTGGTCGCCGGCGGCCTGGCGCCTGATACGACCATCAAGGCCCTGCGCGACCGGGGACTCAGCTTCGAGACCAGCCTCGAAGACGAGGCGCCCGCTTTCTTCATCAGCCTGGCCGGCGACTCCGGCCCGGAGCTGCGCGCCGGCTTTCACAATTGCGGCGTCATCACGCGCTATAACCGCAGCGTGATGTACGCGCTTGCCGTGCACGACCTCGGCAGCCGCATCGAAACGCTGCTGCCGCCGGCATCATGAGACTGCGGCTCGCATTGCCGGCGCTCGCCCTGCTCGCCGCGGCCTGCGCGCAGCAGCCGCAGCGTGCGGAGCCCCAGGCACCGGCAGCCGGCACCGCGGCTGCCGGCGTGCCGCGCCAGGAACCGCGCGCAAGACTAGGCAATCCCCCGTTCTACGATGTGGCCGGGAAGCGCTACGTCGTCTTGGCGAGTGCGGCCGGTTATGTCGAGCGCGGCGTCGCGTCCTGGTACGGGCCGACATTTCACGGTGGGCGCACTGCAACCGGCGAAACTTACGACATGAACGCCATGACCGGCGCGCACCCGACACTGCCGTTGCCCACCTGGGTCCAGGTGACGAATCTGCAGAATGGCAGGAGCGTCCTCGTCCGCCTGAATGACCGCGGGCCATTCAGCAACAACCGGATCATCGACCTGTCGCGCGCAGCGGCCGAGCAGCTCGACATGATCCGCGCGGGTACCGCGATGGTAGAGGTGCGGAGTCTCGCGGGCGCAGCTGCGGTGGCCGAGGCTGCGCCGCCCGCGCCACCGGCGGCAACGTCGCGCTTCTTTGCACAGGCCGGAGCGTTCGCGGATGAGGGCAATGCGCGCCGCCTGGCCGGTCAGTTGCGTGACGCCCGTGTCGGGGAGGTGCAGGTCAACGAGGCCCGGGTTGAGGGACGGCGGCTCTTCCGCGTGCGCGTCGGACCGGTGGCCGGCGTCGACGAATTCGATGCCCTGATCGCGCGGCTTCGGCAGGCGGGCGTCGAGGCTGCGCGACTCGCGCTCGATTGAACTGACGCGGACGCCGGCCATCGCTAGAATTGGCCACCCGCCGCGGTGTCCTGCGCCAACCATTTCTGATCGAGGTCAGTCTTGAAATTTCCCGTCGCTGCCCTGCTCCTGCTGCTGCCCGTTCTCGCCCATGCTGATGCGCCGCCGGTTCCGCCCCCTCCAGCGATCAAGGCCCGCACCTGGATCCTGACGGACCAGGCAAGCGGTCAGGTGATCGCCGAACACGGTGCAAACCAGCAGGTGGAACCTGCCAGCCTGACGAAATTGATGACGGCCTATGCCGTATTCCAGGCCCTGCATGACGGCAAGCTGAAGCTCGACACGTTGGTAGCGATCAGTGAACACGCCTGGCGCGCGGAAGGGTCTCGCACATTCCTCGATCTCGGCACCAAGGTGCCGGTCGAAATCCTGCTGCAGGGCATGATCGTGCAGAGCGGTAACGACGCCAGCATCGCGCTCGCCGAGGCCGTCGCAGGCACCGAACCGACCTTTGCCGCACTGATGAACCAGTACGCCGAACGGCTCGGCATGACGGGCTCGCATTTCGAGAACGCCACCGGGCTGCCGGGTGCCAATCACCACGTCACCGTCGCCGACATGGCCAAGCTCGCGCGAGCGGTCATCGGCGAGTTTCCCGATTTTTACCGCTGGTACTCGCAACGCGAATTCACCTGGAATGGCATCACGCAGGCAAACCGCAATGGCCTGCTGGAACGCGACCCGAGCGTCGACGGCGTCAAGACCGGCATGACCGATACGGCAGGCTACTGCATGATCGCATCGGCAAGACGCGACGGCATGCGCCTGATTGCGGCGGTGATGGGCACCGACAGCATGAAGGCCCGCGAGGACGCAAGTCTCGCACTGCTGAATTACGGCTTCAGCTTCTACGAGTCGCGCAAGCTGCAGGCTGCAGGCAAGGAAATGGCCAGCCTGCGCGTCTACAAGGCCAGTGGCGGACGCGCCGCGGTAGGCGTGGCCAAGGACCTGTTCGTCACGCTGCCGCGCGGCCAGGCTGATCGGGTCGAACTCAAGATCGAACTGGCACCAAAGGTGTTCGCCCCGCTTTCGGCCGCCGATCGCGTCGGCATCGTGCGCGCGATGCTGGACGGGAAGATCGTCGGCGAGGCCGCGCTGCAACCGATCGCGGATGTCCCTCTCGGCGGCTTCTTCAGGCGGCTCTGGGACACGATCCTCTCCTGGTTCGACTGAACATGCCACTACCACTCGTCTGGCTCGATGGCCGGTTGCTGCCGCTGGCAGAAGCACGTGTCTCGCCGCTGGACCGGGGATTCCTCTTCGGTGACGCCGTCTATGAAGTACTGCCGGTCTACGACGGACGTGCCTATCGGTTCGATGCGCATCTCGAGCGCCTGAATCGCAGCCTGAGGGAGATCCGCATGCCCGCAGTCATGGATCGCGCGGCCTGGCTCGCGGCATTCGGCGCCCTGGTGCACGGCAATGGCGGCGGCGACCTGCTGCTCTACGTGCAGGTGACGCGCGGTGTCGAACCGGAGCGCAATCACGTGCCGCGACCCGGCACGCGCCCGACCGTGCTCGCGTTCGTGTCGCCGCTGCCGGTGACACCAGCCGCATCGATCGAGCACGGCACGGCGGCGATAACCGCGACGGACCTGCGCTGGGCGCGCTGCGACATCAAGGCAACCTCGTTGCTCGCCAACGTGCTGCTGCGCTGGCAGGCAGCCGACGCCGGCACCACCGAGGCGATCCTGCTGCGCGACGGCTGGCTCACCGAAGGCAGCACCAGCAGCGCGCACGTTGTGCGCTCGGGCCGGCTGCTGACGCCGCCGCAGACGCATGCGATCCTGCCTGGCACGACACGCGGGGTGGTGTTCGACCTGATAGCCCGCGAGGGGATTGTTTCCGAGCGCCGGCCGGTGTCAGAGGCCGAATTGCGCAGCGCGGATGAGGTCATCATTGCCTCCGCGGGCGGCGGCATCCGCGCGGTGACGACGCTCGACGGCGCCGCAATCGGCGGCGGCAGCCCCGGACCGCTCTTTCGCCGGCTCCACGCCGGTTTTCTGGCGACCAAGGCTGAATTTTCGACCGAGCTGCCTGCGTGACGGTCGCGGACGAGCTGTTCCAGTTCCCCTGTGAATTCCCGATCAAGGTGATGGGCCGCGACTCGGAATCATTCCGTTCGCTGACACTCGCGATCGTCGAGCGTCATGCGGGTCCGCTCGCGGCCGGAAGCATCAGTGAACGGCAGAGCAGGAAGGGGCGATTCCTCGCACTGACCTACACGATCCGCGCGGAGAGCCGCGCGCAACTCGATCGCATCTACCAGGAACTGACCGACAGCGGGGTGGTGCTGGTCGCTCTCTGACCCGGCCAGAGCCCATTCCAGCCGACGCCGAGCGAGTCGCGCAGCAGTGGCGCAAGTTCCAGGGCGATATCATGCACGTCGCCCGCGACACCGAGTGCGGCGAGCTGCGTCATCTCGAGTCCGGCCATGCCGCAGGGATTGATGCGGCCAAAGGGCTCGAGATCCATGTCGACATTGAGCGCCAGGCCGTGATAACTGCAGCCGCGCCGGATCCGCAGCCCGAGACTCGCGAGCTTCCGACCTGCCACATAAACGCCTGGCGCATCACGCCGGCCGCTTGCCGCAATGCCATGCGCTGCAGCCAGCGCGATCACCGCCGACTCGAGCGCGACGACGAGCCCGCGCACGCTGATGCCAAGGCGGCGCAGGTCGATCAGCGGATAGATCACGAGTTGACCCGGTCCGTGATAAGTGACCTGACCGCCACGATCGATGCCGACCACGGGAATGTCGCCAGGCGCCAGCAGGTGCTCGCGCTTTCCATTGAGGCCCTGCGTGAATACCCGCCCGTGCTCGAGGAACCAGATTTCGTCCGGCGTCGCCGCGTCGCGTTCATCGGTGAATGACTGCATTGCGCGCCAGGTGGGCGCGTAATCGGCGCGGCCGAGCCAGCGGAAAACCGCCGTCATGGCGTCTCCTCGATGACCTCGCATTCCAGGTGCCGGGTGGCGGACAGCGAGTTGGAGATCAGGCAGATCTTCTCGGCTTTTTCCAGCAATGCCCTGCCACGCGCAGGATCGGTCCCCGCGGGCACCACGAGCTCCGCGTGCGTGTCAAAGCGCGTAAAGCGCGCAACGCCTTCGTGGCGCTCCAGCAGCCCGTGGACTTCTGCCGTCAGTTCGGTCCATTCCAGGCGCGAGAGTTTCGCGACGGACCGGAAACTCAGTATGAAGCAGTCGGCGACCGCCGCGACCAACAGGGTCTCCGGCGACCAGTAGCCACCCGGCCCGTCGAATTCGGGTGGCGGCATCGAGGCCAGATCCGGAATGCCTTCGCCCCCGAGGCTCACTTCCCCTTCGGGCGTCGCGCCGACGCGGACCTTGTAGCGATGCGGATACGGGTGCATGGATCATTCCTGCGCCGCTAGGGCGCGCCACCCGCCGCGAGCCCGCAATTGCTGCCCTCGAGCGCGCGCTCGGCCCGGTAGCTCGAACGTACCATCGGGCCGGAAACACATTCCAGGAATCCGCGCGAGATGGCGGCCTCGCGAAAGCGCGCGAATTCCTCCGGTGCGACGAAACGCACGACCGGCAGATGATTCACCGTCGGGCGCAGGTATTGTCCGAGCGTCAGCAGATCGCAGCCGATCGCGCGCAGGTCATCCATTGTCGAAAAAAGCTCGTCCGCCGTCTCGCCGAGGCCGAGCATCAGGCTGGTCTTGGTCAGGATCGAGGGGCGATGCCGTTTGGCATGTTCCAGTACACGCAATGTCTGCCGGTAACCGGCGCGCGGATCGCGCACCGGGTGAGTGAGCCTCTCGACCGTCTCCACATTCTGTGCAAAGACTTCGATACCGGAATTCACCACGGTCTCGACGCAGTCTGCCTCGCCCTGGAAATCGGGCGTCAATGCCTCGATCGCAGTACGCGGGCGCCGCGCCTTGATGGCGCGCACGCAGGCAGCGAAATGGCCTGCACCGCCGTCAGGCAGGTCGTCGCGATTGACGGATGTCAGCACGACATAGGAGAGACCCATCAGCTCGACTGTGCGCGCGGCATTGGCGGGTTCCTCCGGATCGAGCCGACCCTGCGGGTTGCCGGTGTCCACCGCGCAGAAGCGGCAGCTGCGAGTGCAGACCGAGCCCATCAGCATCAGGGTCGCGGTGCCGGCATTCCAGCATTCGCCGATATTCGGGCAATGCGCTTCTTCGCAGACCGTGCTCAGGCGATGCTCGCGCACGATATTGCGCACGGCATCGAATTGCTTTCCCGCCGGCATCGGCGCGCGCAGCCAGCGTGGCTTGGGACCCGGCAGTGAGGGCTCGCGGCTCGCCGTCTGCTTGATGCCGTCGCGGATCGCGGTAAAGCCTTGCGCGGTACGGTATTTCTCGCCGCTACGCACCGGCCTGCGCTCAAACTGGACAGGAATTCCTTTAAACTCAGTCACTTATGATGATCCGGCAACGGCCTGCCTGCCATTTTAGCCGACCGGAGACTCAAGCACCGGATGGCGCGCCTGCCCAAGGCGCAGCGCGGCATCGAGGGCGGCAAGCCGCTCGGGTGTGCCGACGTCGCTCCAGGTCCCTTCATGCAGTTGCCCGCTCAGACGGCGAGCCGCGAGCGCGCGATCGAGCAGCGGCTTGAGCGGAAATGTGCCCGCCTCGCAACCGTCGAACAGCGCAGGGTCCAGGATCGCGAGACCCGAATAGGTCAATGGGGTCGGCGCGGCCTGAACCAGTCCATCCGCGCCGAGCCCGAAATCGCCGCGCGGGTGGTGCTCCGGGTTCGGGACCAGCACCAGGTGAGCCAGCGAAGCGGCGGGGCGCCGCAACTCCCCGAACGGCAGGTCGATCCAGACATCGCCATTCACGAGCAGGAATGGATCCGCGCCGAGCAATGGCAATGCCCGATGAATTCCGCCACCGGTGCCGAGCGCAGATGCACCCTCGGGACTGTAGGTGATCGCGAGTCCATGGCGGGCCCCATCGCCAAGCGCCCCGCGGATCTGGTCGCCGAGCCACGACAAATTGACCACGACTTCCCGGATGCCGGCTTTCACGAGCGCCGCGAGGTGATATTCGATGAGCCGAAATCCGCCAACCTCGAGCAGGGGTTTCGGCGTTTGATCGCTGAGCGGCCGCATGCGTTCGCCGCGGCCGGCAGCCAGAATCATCGCTCTCAAGGCAACACGCCCTGGCGCCGTGCCGCGGTCGCGAAAGCGGGCACCACCTGCGCGCGCAGAAAATCATCGAATGGCGCCAGCGCCGGCTCGGAGCCGGTCACGGCCAGCGCATAGTCGAGCACGCGCGGCAGGTCGGCCAGGAAGCCCGGTTTGCCGTCGCGATAGCAGAGACGCGAAAAAATGCCGAGCACCTTGATGTGGCGCTGCAATCCCATCCGGTCGAACCAGCGCAGGAATTCTTCGCGGTCCCTGCCCGCATCGATGCCGAGCCGCGCCGCGCCCAGCCGGTAGCGATCAATCCAGCCCAGCAGTCGCGCACGCGGCCAGACGATGTAGCAGTCCTTCAGGAGTGACACGAGGTCATAGCTGACCGGGCCGAGCACCGCGTCCTGGAAATCGAGGATGCCAGGATTGCGGCCCGGGCAGACCATGAGATTGCGTGAATGGTAGTCGCGATGCACCAGAACGACAGGCTGCGCGAGCGCCGCGTCGCACAACCACTCGAATGCGCCGTCGATTGCGCGTTGGTCATCAACGCCGGGCGCGAGACCGAGGTGGCGGCCGATGAACCATTCCGGGAACAGCTCCATCTCCTGCCGCAACAACCCGCGATCGTAAGCGCGGAGTTCGCGGGCCTCGCCCGACCCCCTCGCCTGCAGGCGGAGCAGCGCATCAATGGCATCCGCATAGAGCGGCTCCGGGTCGGCGCCCTTCACGAGTGCCTCGAGGTATTGCAGGCTGCCGAGATCGCTCATCAGGATGAAGCCCTGCTTCGCATCGACGGCCAGGACCTGCGGAACATGGACGCCGGTCGCGTCCAGGAGTCGTGCAACTCGCAGGTAGGAATCGAGGCTCTCGCGTTCCGGCGGTGCGTCCATCGCGATCTGGGTGCCACCATCGCGGTGGACACGGAAATAGCGGCGGAAACTCGCATCGACCGACGCCGGCGCCACGCGCGCTACCTGCGGGCCAGGCAGGCTTGCGAGCCAGCGCTCGAGGCACTGAAGTCGTTGATCGGCGCTCGGGATGGTGGTCATGCGCAGGCGACGGCCGGGGGGCCCGCATTATAGACTTGGCAGTCACACTGTATTCACGGCGATCCCCGACCCGCGTGTATTTTCGTTTCCTCATTGCACTGCTCGCAGCCGCTGCAGTCCTGCCGCAGGCTGCGGCCCAGGTCTGCGCATGGCCGGTCACGACCGAACCGGCGCCGCCGCAGGCTGCAGGTCGCGACGTGGCCGCCATCACCGACCCGAAGGAATCTCCGATTGAAGTGACGAGCGGCAGTGCCGAAGTCACGCGTCAAGGCGATGCCCGGCTCAGTGACGGCGTCGTCGTCCGCCAGGGCGATCGCCGGCTGAGCGCCCGGTCCGCAACCTATGATTCCGCGAATCGCCGGTTCGCGGTCGAAGGCGACGTCGAATTCCGGTCCCCGGACCTGCGCCTGAAAGGCAGCGGCGGCAACTGGGGCGTGGACGGCGGCGGGGAGTTCACGGGCACGGATTTCGAGTTGCCCGCGCGGCCGGCGCGCGGCTCTGCCGCGTTGCTCGCTGTGACGCCAGCCGGCGCGTTGAAACTGAACGATGTCAGCTTCACGACCTGTCCGGCGGGAAACAACGACTGGTTCCTGCGCGCCTCTTCGATTGAAATCGACCAGCGGCGCCAGCAGGGCAAGGGCCGCAATGTGCGGGTCGAACTGAAGGGAGTGCCGATCCTCTACGCGCCGTCGATTTCATTTCCGGTCGGTGCCGCGCGCAAATCAGGATTCCTGTTCCCCTCATTCGGCACTTCGAACAAGAGCGGCTTCGAGTTCGGCGCGCCCTATTACTTCAACCTCGCGCCCAACTATGACCTCACGCTGGCGCCACAGCTGCTGGCACGTCGCGGAACGGGTCTTGAGGGGCAATTCCGCTACCTGACGGCGCGCAGCTTCAGCAGGCTCGGTGGCCGGATCCTGCCGAGCGACAACCTGGCAGGCCGTGACCGCGGCCTGGCCTCATTGTGGCACCAGACCGACTTCAGCGACCGATTGCGACTTTCCGCAAGCTTCGAGCAGGCGAGCGACAGCCGGTATTTCGAGGACTTCGGACTCGGGCCCGACGGCACCAGCGTGACATTCCTGGAACGCCACGCGAATCTCGCCTGGCTCGGGCACGGTTGGCGCTTCGATGGCCGCGTCCAGGACTACCAGACCATTGACGTGTCGGTCGACCCGGCTTCACGGCCCTATTCGCGGCTGCCACAACTCGCCTTCACCGGCGCATGGCCGCTGCTCGGCGGCGGTCTGACCTCGAGTGTCGATGCCGAAGCCGCCTGGTTCGACCGCGATACAGGCACGACCGGCCTGCGCGTGGACCTGATGCCGCGTCTCGCATGGCCGCTGCGCGGGCCGGGCTATTACCTCGAACCAAGTGCCGCCTACCGGCTGACATCCTACAAGCTGTCCGATCTGGCAGCTGGTGCTGACGACGCGCCCGAACGGCTGGCACCGATCCTGTCTCTGGATGCCGGCGTCGCGTTCGAGCGTCTGGCAAGCGTCCGCCGCCATCTGCTGCAGACGCTCGAGCCACGCGTGCGCTATACATGGATACCGTACCGCGATCAGTCGGACCTGCCTCTGTTCGACACGGCGCTGCCCAACCTCAACATCGTGCAGCTGTTCCGCACGAATCGCTATGTCGGCGCGGACCGGCTTGGCGACGCCAACGAACTTGCCGTCGGACTGACCACGCGGCTGCTGCGGGCCGACAACGGACAGCAGTTCCTGTCGGCGACCATCGGGCAGCGTTACTACTTCGACCGGCCGCGTGTCGTGCTGCCCGGCGAAACTGCGGAAACGCGCGACGCCTCGAACATGGTCGGCGAGATCGAGGTGAGCGCCTACCGCAACTGGAGCGCGAGGCTGGCGATGGAATGGGACGGTGATGCGTCCAGTACGATCCTGAGCCAGGCCAGCATCCAGTACCGGCCGCTGCGCGATGGAGTCATCAATGTCGGCTATCGCTACCGCGCGGGCCTGCTCGAACAATGGGACGCTTCGGCCGGCTGGCGGCTGTCGCCCCAATGGCAGGTCTTTCTGCGCCAGGTCTATTCACTGCGCGATAACACCTCGATCGACCGCTTTGCGGGCTTCGAATACGGCAGCTGCTGCTGGCGGATCCGCCTGATCGGGCGCCAATACGTGTCCAACCGCACCGGTGAAAGCGACACCTCGGTGATGCTGCAGCTGGAACTCAAGGGCCTTTCGTCTGTCGGAACCAGCGACGACACTTTCCTGCGGCGGGCCATTCGTGGATACTCCCCCGACCCTGCCGAGACCCAACGTTGACCCGGGCGCTTTCATGATCCGAGTTTTCATCAGCCTGCTTGCCGCCCTGACGCTGTCGGGGGCCGCTTTCGCACAGACGCGCGAACTGTCCACGAGCGGAGTGGTGCTGGATCGCGTCGTCGCGATCGTCAACGACGGCGTGGTGCTGCAGAGCCAGCTCGATGCCCAGATCAACGCGATCATGGATCGCCTGCGCGAGCAGAAGGCCCAGTTGCCGCCGGCCGATGTGGTACACCAGCAGGTGCTCGAGCGGCTGGTGCTGCAGGAAATCCAGTATCAGCGCGCCAAGCGCCTCGGTGTGCAGGTGTCGGACGAGATGCTGAATGAGGCGCTGCGCGACGTCGCAAAGCGCAATGGCCTGCCATTCGAGCAGATGCCGGCAGCACTCGCGGCCCAGGGCATCGACTATGCGGGTTATCGCGACGACATGCGCCGCGAGATTTCCCTGTCACTGCTGCGCCAGCGCGACGTCTTCCCGCACATCTACGTGTCGCCACGTGAACTCGATCAGGCCTTGCAGCGTCAGTCACAGCAACCCGACGAGAATGCCGAATTCGACGTCTCCCACATCCTGTTGTCACTGCCGGAGTCTGCAACCGGCGAGCAGGTGGCGGCCGTCGAGAAACTCGCCGTGCAGATTCATGACCGCGCGAGTTCCGGAGAAAATTTCGGTCAGCTCGCGCTGACCTATTCGCAGGCGCAATCGGCTCTCGAGCGCGGCAAACTCGGCTGGCGGCGCCTGAATCAGCTTCCGCAATTCATCGCCGAACTTGTCGCCGGCATGAAGCCGGGCGAGGTCGCAAGACCGGTTCGCACGCCGACCGGCTTTCACATCGTGCGCCTCGATGATACCCGAGGCACCAGCAGCGGGCCGATGCTGGTCGAGCAGATTCACGCCCGGCACATCCTGCTGCGCCCCAATGAGGTCCAGGACGATGCAACCACTCGTCAGCGGCTTACCGCCCTGCGCGATCGTATTCTGGCGGGCGAGGACTTCGGGGCGCTCGCGAGCGTGACGTCGGAAGACCCCGGTTCGGCAAGCCGCGGCGGCGATCTGGGCTGGAGTTCACCGGGTACTTTTGACCCCGAGTTCGAGAACGCGCTCGCGACACTCGAACCGGATCAGATCAGCGAGCCGTTCCGGACCCAATTCGGCTGGCACATCATCCAGTTGCTGGGCAAGCGCACATTCGACCAGAGCGACGAAGTGCGGCGGCAGCGGGTCCTCACTGCTCTTCGCGAGGGCAAGGTCGACGAGGAGACCGAGCTGTGGCTGCGACGACTCCGGGACGAGGCCTACGTCGAGATCCGCAACCCCTGAAACGGCATTCGCGCCTGATCCTGACGACCGGCGAACCGGCGGGCATCGGCCCGGATCTGGCACTCGCCGCGGCGTTGCTCGACTGGCCGTGCGAACTCGTGTTTGCCGGTGACCCGGGACTTTTCGCCGCGCGCGCGCGCCTGCTCGGGCTCGAACTCGAACCCGCGGAATGGCAACCGGGGCCGGCACCCCTGGCACATCGCGCCGGCAGCCTGCCGGTGCTGCCGGTCGCGCTCGCCACGGGGGTTGAAGCAGGCAGGCTGGATGTCGCGAACGCAGGCTACGTGCTCAAGATGCTCGACGTTGCGACCGACGGCTGCATTGCCGGACGGTTCTCGGCGATGGTCACGGCGCCGGTGCAAAAGTCCCTGATCAACGATTCGGGCCTGGCATTCACCGGCCACACCGAATATCTCGCGGCCAGGAGCGGTGCGCCGCTGCCGGTGATGTTGCTGGTTGCGGGGACGCTGCGCGTTGCACTGGCGACCACGCACCTGCCGCTCGCCGACGTGGCCCGGCACATCCGGCGCGATCTGCTCGATGCCACGATCGATGTGCTCGATCACGGGCTCAGGACGACATTCCGGCTGCCTGTGCCGCGTATCGTCGTGTGCGGCCTGAATCCGCATGCCGGCGAGGGTGGCCATCTGGGTCGCGAGGAAATCGAGGTCATCGGGCCGGCCGTTGCCGCGGCGCGCAAGCGCGGTCTGGAGGTACGGGGACCCGTGCCCGCGGATACGGCATTCACCACCGCTGCGCTCGCGGAAACTGACGCCGTGCTCGCCATGTATCACGATCAGGGACTGCCCGTCATCAAGCACGCAGGCTTCGGCCACGCGGTCAATGTCACACTGGGCCTGCCATTTCTGCGCACATCGGTGGACCACGGCACGGCGCTTGACCTGGCGGGAACCGGGCGCGCTGACCCCGGTAGCCTGTTCGCAGCGATCGATCTCGCACAGAAGCTGGGATGATCCGCGCCCGCAAGCGCTTCGGGCAGCATTTCCTGCACGACCCGGGCGTCATTGCGCGCATCGTCGCAGCGATAGACCCGCAACCCGGGGATCGCATTGTCGAGATTGGGCCCGGGCGCGGGGCCCTGACACGGCCGTTGCTCGAGCGCTGCGGCCGGCTCGAGGTCATCGAGATCGACCGCGACGTGATCCCGGTGCTGCGGCAGCACTGCGCGGGCGCCGGCGAACTGATCGTGCACGAGGCCGACGTGCTCGAAGTCGACATGATCGCCTTGCATGCTGGCGGCCCGCTGATGCGCGTCTGCGGCAACCTGCCCTACAACATCTCGACGCCGCTCTTGTTCCATCTGCTGGAATCGCGCGCCGTGATCAGCGACATGCACTTCATGCTGCAGAAGGAAGTCGTCGAGCGCATGGCCGCGAAGCCGGGCGGCAAGGAATATGGCCGGCTGACCGTCATGCTGGCCGCCGTCTGCCGCGTCGAAGCGCTGTTCCGGGTCGGGCGCGGCGCCTTCAATCCGCCGCCCGGCGTGGATTCCGCCGTGGTCCGGTTGACACCCTATGTGGATGCGCCATTTCCGCTGCCGGATCGCGCGCGCTTTGCGCGAGTCGTCGGGGCTGCATTCTCGATGCGCCGCAAGACACTGCGCAATTCCCTGCGGGGCCTCGCCGGCCCCGCCGAGTTCGAGGCCGCCGGCATCGAGCCCGGGCGGCGTCCCGAGACCCTGTCGCCCGCGGAATTCGCCAAACTGGCCGCGCAGCCGGCATCGGCCCCCGACAGCCTATAATGGCCCCGTGACGAACATCTACCGCAAGGTATTGCTGGTCGTGGCGCTCGACGAGCAGGCCGAGAAGATCGGCGCGCGCGCGCGCGATATCGCGGCCCTCTGCAATGCCGAGCTGTCGATCCTGCATGTCGTCGAGTATGTGCCGGTCGAACCGATGGGCGAGACACTGCTGCCGGCCGTGCAGATCGAGGAGGAGCTGGTGCAGCGCGCCAAGCAGCGCCTCGAAGAGCTGGCGAATCGACTCGGAATCGAATCGGCCCGACGCGAAGTCGCGGCCGGCAACATCAAGGCGGAGATCGTGCGCGCTGCCCAGGATCAGAAAGCCGACTTGATCGTGCTGGGCGGCCGCGAGCGCCGCGGGCCATCCATTCTCGTGAATTTCACCGAAGACACCGTGCTGCACGCCGCGCCCTGCGATGTGCTGGCGGTGCGACTGCGCTAGGAAAGGACCGCATGGGCGAAGAAGCTCAGCACATGATCACGGTGGACGTGGACGCCCGCTATCTCGAGGACCAGTCGGCACCCGAGGAGCAGCGCTACGTGTTCGCATACACCATCACGATCCGCAACCGCGGCGAGGTGCCCGCACGGCTGTTGACCCGCCACTGGGTCATCACCGATGCGAATGGCAAGGTGCAGGAAGTGCGCGGCGAGGGCGTGGTGGGCGAACAGCCGCACCTGAAGCCGGGCCAGGGATTCCGCTACACGAGCGGCGCGGTCCTGGAAACACCGGTCGGCGCCATGCAGGGCAGCTACCAGATGCTGGCCGACGACGGTGTGCGCTTCGACGCGGCGATCCCGCCATTCACGCTCGCGATACCGGGAACCATCCACTAGCTGATGGCTCTTTATGCCATCGGGGATCTGCAGGGCTGCCACGCGGAATTCATGGCCCTGCTGGAGCGGCTGCGCTTCGATCCGGCGCGCGACCGCATGTGGCTGACGGGTGATCTCGTCAATCGCGGCCCGGCGTCGCTCGCAGTCCTGCAAAGCGTGCGTTCGCTCGGCTCATCGGCAGTCGTCGTGCTCGGCAATCACGACCTGCACCTGCTCGCAATGGCCTGGGCCCCGAAGACGGTACGCCGTCGCGAACCGGAACTGGAGGCCGTGCTCGACGCACCGGATGCCGGTGAATTGCTCGACTGGCTCGTGGCGCGGCCGCTCTTGCATCGCGAGGCGGGGATCGGCTGGACGTTGATCCACGCCGGACTCCCGCCGCAGTGGTCGCTCACCGAGGCCGAGGCCTCTGCGCGCGAGGTCGAGACCGCACTGCGCGCGCAGCCCGCGGAATTCCTGGGGGAAATGTATGGCGATCTGCCCGACCGCTGGTCGCCCGGACTCGCGGGATTCGACCGGCTGCGATTCACGGTCAATTGCCTGACCCGGTTGCGCTATGTGGACCTCGAAGGCCGCCTGCTGCTCGGGATCAAGAAGCCGCCCCGCCAGGCGCCGCGCGGGGCGATGCCCTGGTTCCGGCATCCCGCCCGCAAGACACAGGCCGACCGGCTGCTCTTTGGCCACTGGTCGGCGCTGGGCTATCTCGACGAGCCCGGATTGCGTTGCCTGGATACGGGCTGCGTGTGGGGTGGCGCGCTCTGCGCGCAGAGGCTCGATCGCGAGCAGGATCCGCTGCTGCTGCCCTGTCGCGGGAGCCTGCGACCGCCGGGTTGATCAGGGGCTCTGCGCCTGAACGACGTCTGCTGACGGCGCGCCGGCGAGCACCTCGAAGCTGAGATCGATGCGGTTGCCGATCAACTGGTGCGGGATGCAGTTGACGTCACCGGCGACATTTCGCATCGTCAGCTCGGACAGGATACGGTCGCGAAACTGTTCGACCAGCTCGCAGTCGCCCCAGTCAAGCCCGCGCGGCAGATTGCGCTTGATCGACACCGGCTTCCAGACACCGAGCACCGGTTCTCCGACCTCGCGGCTCCCGGCTTCGGGAATCTCCGGCGCGTAGAAGACGATCTTCAGGTGCGGGAAATCGGCGACCATCTGATAGCCATATTCACAGCCACGCTCCTGGATTTTCATGTCGGGCCGCGCACCGACATGTTTCAGCAGCAGCTTGACCTTGCTCTTGAGGCCACCGCAGGTATACCGGGTCGTAAAACCCATGTAGACCAGGTCAACCTCGTGCCGTTTCCAGGCCGCGGCCACTTCGTCTGCTGCGGTATCGTCGGCAGCCGCCGGCATTGCTGCCAGAAAGGCCAGGAGAAGAATCCCGACGCGTCGAATCATTACCGCAAGTCCTTGCATCCAACCCCAAGTATCAGACCGGAGCCCGGGAGCCGGGTTCCCCGGGCGCCTATAATGACATGATGACGATCATGCATTTCGAGATGGGGGGCCGCCGGCTGAATGCAGACTTCGCCCAGCCCCTGTCGATCGCGATTCCGCTGGATTTCAACGGCCCGCAGCCCTCTTTCTACGATGCCCCGGCGGCCACGTCGCAGCCTTACCGCATATCCGGTTTCACCGGCGACACGCGTGAAGGTGGCAGCTGCAACTGTGAGCAGTTGACGCTGGTTCCCCATTGCAACGGCACTCATACCGAGTGCGTCGGACACGTAACCGATGATCGGGTTGCAGTCGCCGACCGGGTTCGCGGCGGAATCGTGCTGGCACTGCTGGTTTCGCTGCATCCGGTGACGGCAGGCGCCACCAG
Source organism: Steroidobacteraceae bacterium (assembly GCA_036824505.1). Lineage (GTDB taxonomy): Bacteria > Pseudomonadota > Gammaproteobacteria > Steroidobacterales > Steroidobacteraceae > SCUD01. Next base: position 30,363 of record DAITAA010000014.1, on the reverse strand, counting down.
CGAGGACAGCGACCCGCCCCCGGAGCACTCCGATCTGCTGGTGACCGCCGAGTCCCTCGCCATGGCTTTCGCGGCGCACCCAGGTCCGGCGCCGCGCGCGATGGTGCTGCGCACGCTGCCGATTCATGCCACGAGGCTGACGCAGGCCTATCGTGGAAGCGCCCCCGCTCCCTACCTGTCGCGGCAGGCGGCGTCATGGCTGGTGGACCAGGGCATCGAACATCTGGTGCTCGACCTGCCTTCGGCGGATCGCGCGGACGACAGTGGACGCCTGACGGCGCACCGGCTGTTCTTCGGACTGCCCGCCGGCGGACGGCACGCGCACGACGCAGGGCGTCCGGAAGCCAGCATTACCGAACTGGCCTGGATCGCGCCGACGATCCGAGACGGCTGGTACCTGCTCGACCTGCAGATCCCGGCATTCCTGACAGACGCCGCGCCCAGCCGTCCTTTGCTCTACCCCGTGCATTTCGAGTGAGCGGCGACCTTTCACTGAATGCGGCACGCGCGCGCGATGCGGCGGATCCGCTCGCACGCTGGCGCGCGGAATTTCATTTTCCGCTCGCGCCGCAGGGCGGTGCTGCGCTCTATCTCTGTGGCAATTCGCTGGGACTGCAGCCGCTTCGTGCCGCCGGCGAAGTTGCGAAGTTCATGGGTGAATGGCAACGGCTCGGGGTGCTCGGCTATCACGACGCCAGGGCGGATTGGCTGAACCTGCACGAGCGCCTCGCGCCGACCCTCGCGACGCTTGCAGGCGCCAGCATTCCCGAAGTCGTCGCGATGAATTCGCTGACGCTGAACCTTCATCTGCTGATGGCGAGCTTCTATAAGCCGACGCGCGAACGCCACGTGATCCTGATCGAGCAAGGCGCATTTCCCTCGGATCGCTACGCGGTCGTTTCGCAGATCGAATGGCACGGCCTCGATCCTGCCACGTCACTGGTGCAGATCGCGCCGCGCCCGGGCGAGCAGCTGCTGCGGCACGAAGACCTGGTTGCTGAAATCGAGCGCATCGGTCCGCGGCTCGCGCTCGTCGTGATGCCGGGCATTCAGTATCTGACCGGGCAGCTGCTGGATCTCGGCGCGCTCGCGAAAGCCGCCCACGCTGTCGGCGCGCGTGCGGGCTTCGATCTCGCGCATGCGATGGGGAACGTCCCGCTCTCGCTGCACGACTGGGGCGCGGACTTTGCCGTCTGGTGCTCCTACAAGTACCTGAATGGCGGCCCGGGCGCGACTGCCGGCGCTTTCGTGCACGAGAAGCATTTCGACGCGAATCTTCCGCGGCTTGCCGGCTGGTGGGGCAACGATCTCGCAAACCGCTTCGAATTCGGCGCGGATTTCCGGCCGTACCCGGGCGCCGCCGGCTGGCAGGTCAGCAACACACCGCTGCTCGGCATGGTGCCGCTCAAGGCTTCACTCGAACTGTTCGCCGCCGCCGGATTTCCTGCGCTGTGCGCACGCTCGCGAGAGCTGACCGCCTGGCTCGAACGGCTGCTGAACGAGCGCCTCGGCGAACGCATCGAAATCCTGACGCCACGCGACCCGAAGCAGCGCGGCGCCCAGCTTTCAATTCGCCTGCGCGATACGCGCGGCAACGGCCGGGCGCTATTCGACGCGATGCTCGCGCGCGGGCTGATCTGCGACTGGCGGGAACCCGATGTGATCCGCCTCGCGCCCGCCCCGCTCTACAACTCCTACGAAGACTGCTGGCGGGCGGTTGAGCTGGTCCGCGAAATCCTCAACGCCGCAAGACGTTAGCCGCTTCGCGACGTATCCGCGGAAACTTTTTCTGTGCGCTTGGCTCGCTGCAGCAACCCGTCCACTGCTATGTCGTAGTCCAGCCGCGCGCCCTGCCAGCGAGTAATCGCGGTCTGTGCGGTAACGCGGATCTGCCGCGCCTGGTGTGCCGCGACCAGTTGCATCCAGTCGAGCTGCCGTGGAGCAGTCGCAGCGGGACTGTCGAAGGATTGACCATCCGGCCGAACGAACCGGAACGCCCCGTCATCGAGCACTTGCACAACGACCCGTCCCTCATGCAGCAGTCGGTGATGGAAACGGCATAGCGAGACCAGATTGGAAAGGCTGGTTTCGCCGCCCTGCGCCCAGTGCTGTACGTGATGCCCATCCACGAACCGCGTGTGCGTGCAACCGGGGAACCGGCAGCCCCGATCGCGTGATCGGAGGGCGCGGCGCAATGCGGGTGGAATGGTCCGGGTCTTACGGCCCACATTCAGCGGCTCACCCTGCTCGTCCTCGACCAGCACCACCAGGCTTGCATCGCAGGCCAGGCGCCGCGCGGTCTCGGCGGCAAGGCCGGAACCGTCTTCCAGTTCGCAGCGGCCCACATGATCATGTTTCAGCGTCTGGGCATCCACATGCACGACGATTTGCTGGCGGTCGCCGCCCGAAAGCGGTTGCTGGTCGCTTGCCAGAAAGCCCTCCGCCATCAGCGCCAAGGCATCGGCGCGACGGACGGTACGGGACTGGACTGGTTCCAAAGACGTTTCCGCGGAAACGTCCGGTGGTGGCAATGCAGCCTCTGCAGCTTCAAGCGCCTTCAGGAACACCTCACCCGCCTCGGCCGGCAACCGTGCCTTGATCACGAGCGAACCATCGTCGTCATGGAACCACGAGAGCGCCCGATTGGCCTGCTGTTGTGCCTCTCGTGAGAGTTCCTGCGATTCCGTCGCACGACGAAACGCCCTGACCAGCTTCTCGACCTGATGCGCCGTCCCATGCAAGGCGACGTTCAGGAAGTATTCCTCGGTCGCGGTATCGGCGACCCGGGTCATCGCCCGCACTTTGGAGTAGCTGAGCGATCCGGTCGCCATTGCGGCTGCGATGCGCGGCAACTGCTCGAGCGCGTGCGCCACGCGCAGCTTCTCGCGCGCGGCCCCCAGATCCAATCCGCATTTCCAGTTGAGCCAGTGGGCGCAGGACTTCACGCCCCATTCAGCCCAGGCTTCGCGGCGGTCGAACTCGGCAATCAGTGAGAGCCATCGGGCATTGGCAGCGTTCAGATGCCCGGCCAGCTCGGTAATTTGATCGATCAGATCGGGGGTCGAGACGGTCGAAACAGGCGCTTCCATGGCATGCTCCGGCAGGCTGTTTATTTATACAGTATCCTACCAGAAATCCCATCCAAAGCAAGCACTTGAGCGCCAATATTGATGTCCCTGGGATCTGGTCGGAAGAGATCTGAACAAGCAGAAATGCTAAGACAATAGTCCACCACTAAGCTTGCATCATGTGGTTCGCACAGCAGTCTCACTTTGTGGACTTTGCAGGTATTGAGCCACCGGCCGGTGATCGCGAGGCAGACGTTGTTTCACCTGCGGCGGCAAGTCGTGAATCCCCCCCGAATATGGCGGCACTCCGGCTCGAATTGCCTGAGCATGAAAGTGCGCTCGGCGGGATCGAGATAGCTTCTTCCCAGACCATTTGTTGGAATCGTCACGGCTTATCTCCTGTCCTTTACGGGCACGTAGGGGTAACTGCTGTCAGTCCATTGAATCTCGCACATCTCGCGCACTTCGCCACGGCGAGCGTGGTAGACACTCAGTGTTTGGGTCAAAAGCGGCACATTCTCATTGATGTCGCCAAGCGGCCTGTGAAACGTGTCGAAGTAGATTTCTCCACGATACGCCAACACTCCGAACGTACTCCCGCGCCCAATGAAGCCGTTCATCACCGACTCCAGTAAGCGCTTCTCACCGGTTTTCAGATCCGTGTAAGTGAGTTGATGAACCTGCGGATGTTCAAAGAGTCGTCGTGTCCGTTCAACATCCAAATTCCATTCAGTATCCAGGATCATCAGGTAGGTTGGATTCAGGTGGGGAGTGTTGGTAGGTCCATACCCAGCGCCACAGGGAGAACTTTGTCCCTTCCAGACAACGACCTCGTCGGTGTGGCCATCGTTGTCAATGTCGATGCGCGGTTCAAATTGATAGTAGTAGGGGCTTTGTCCCTTCTCTATGCGCGTGGCCTGATCCCGCACCGCGTCGTCGTATAGATTTCCCGGGGCCACCCAGAGCCCACGCTTCTCGCGGTCTGCTCTCCGTTTTTCGAAGGCCGCGGGATCATTGGACTGCGCGAGACCTTGCGCCGACGCGTAAAGCCGCGAAATCTCACCGCTCGTCAGCGGAATGCGAGTGAGCTTCGTGAATCCGGGCACTTCGGTGTTTTCCGGGCGGTCGCAATTGGGAAACTCGTGGAACACCGTCATATTGAGGCGCTTGACATACGCCTCACATACGCCAGTACCTTTGCCGCGTGTAAGGGCAAAGGTGAAATGCGAGCCGCCCTTCTCGATGTTCGATTTCGGTTGGGTTGTGCTGCTGGTTACATTCGCACTCCCGTCGGCCAAATCACTGGCGCAACTGAACGACGACATCGAGAGCAGCAGAACTGCGCAGTATGGAGCGACCGGGCGACCGCCCGGATTGAGTATGCGTTTCAATGTTGCTGACATGGTTGACTTAGCCCTTCTATTCGGTTGCGCCCCGAAACATGTTGCGCCCAAAGGTGAAGGCAAGTACAAGCCAAATTGGTTTGCCGCACATGGCGCGCAGTAAGCATCTGCCCCTGATCTATGCTGGCCTTCCTGGTTCCCAGAGTCTGCGCGATCTTGTCAACACTGGGAATTGCCAAGAAAAGACTGGCCCTGAAGGGGTTTCGCTTCAAGACAGATATTTTCGTCCTCCAAGGGTGGGGCTATTGACCGACTCGTGGCAATGGATTCGGATGGATAATGACCTCTTGTCGCCGAAGGCCGAAGGATCCAAGCCCATTTATGGAACCAAAGGTCAGGACACGCGTAGTTATTTTGTGCGGAGGGACCTGGAACGAGCGTGAAGAGTGGGACGAATGACCGGCCTAGAAAGAACCAACAGCGATCCGCTCAGCGCCGCTCGAGCGTCACGAAGCTGAATGCCAGCGCATGCCGCGCATCCGCGGCATGTTCCTCACGAAATGTCTCGATCCATTTGTCGCGGCGAAAACCCCTCAGGCGCGTGTTGCCCTCCGGCTCGGCGTGCACTTCGGTGAGCTCGATGCGATTCACGAACGGCCAGCAGGCGAGATAGACCTCTGCACCGCCGATCACGAACAGTCGCCCGGATTCCCCGACGGCATTCAAAGCTTCCTCCGGCGTGTGGACAGTCACGCAGCCGGGCGCGCTCCAGTTCCGATCGCGCGTCAGCACGAGATTGCGACGCTCGGGCAAGGGACGCTCGATCGTTTCATAGGTGCGCCGGCCCATCAGTACGGTGTGCCCGATGGTGATGGACTTGAAGCGCTTGAGGTCGTCCGGCAGCCGCCAGGGCAGGCCATTGTCGCGGCCGATCACGCCGTTGTCGGCCATCGCGACGACTGCAGTCGGCGGGAACTTCACGAGGCCTCAGACGGCGATGGGCGCGCGGATGGCGGGGTCGTACTCGTAGCCGATGAGCTGGAAGTCTTCAAACTCATAGGCCGCGACATCCGCCGGCCGGCGTTTCAGCGCGAGCGTCGGTAAGGGATGCGGCTCGCGCTTCAGTTGCTCGTCGGCCTGTTCGAGGTGATTCAGGTACAGGTGGCAGTCGCCGCCGGTCCAGATCAGTTCGCCGACGCCGAGATCGGCCTGCTGCGCGAGGATGTGGGTCAGGGCCGCATAGGACGCGATATTGAATGGCAGGCCGAGAAAGATATCGACGCTGCGCTGGTAGACCTGGCAGGACAGTTTCCTCTCTGCAACGAAAAACTGGAACATCGCGTGACAGGGCGCGAGCGCCATCTTGTGCAGCTCGCCGACATTCCAGGCGCTGACCATGATCCGCCGCGAGTCCGGGTCGTTGCGCAACTGATGGAGGACCCGCGCGATCTGGTCGATCGTGCGCCCGTCCGCCGTCGGCCAGGCGCGCCACTGTTTTCCATAGACCGGCCCCAGCTCGCCGTGCTCGTCGGCCCACTCGTCCCAGATCGTGACCCCGCGCTCGCGGAGCCACTTCACGTTGGTCTCGCCGCGCAGGAACCACAGGAGTTCAACGATCACGGATTTCAGGTGCATGCGCTTGGTCGTAACCAGCGGAAATCCGGCGCCCAGGTCGAAGCGCAGCTGATGGCCGAATACCGCAAGCACGCCTGTGCCCGTGCGGTCCGCCTTGCGGATGCCGCGTTCGCGGACGTGACGCATCAGGTCGAGATAGGGATGCATATCAGGCGTAGTTTCCGGAATGCTCGCGCCGACGCAAGGCCCAGGTGAGCATCGCAAGCCCGGCAGCCAGCACCGGCAGCGACAGGAGCTGGCCCATCGTCACCCAGCCGAACGCGAGGTAGCCGATATTGGCGTCCGGCAGCCGCAGGAACTCGACCAGGATCCGGAATGCCGCATAAAGGGTCAGGAACAGTCCGGCAGGCGCGAGCCGCGGGCGCGGCTTCGACGTGAACCACCAGATCACGATGAACAGCACGATCCCTTCCAGCGCCGCCTCGTAGAGCTGAGTTGCATGCCGGACATCGGCACCGACCAGAAAGCCCCAGGGTACGTCTGTCGGCTTGCCCCACAGTTCGCCATTGATGAAATTGCCGATGCGGCCCGCAAACAGGCCGATCGCGGGCAGCGGTGCCGTGAAATCGAACACGTCCGCAATTCTCCGCCCGCGCCGGCGCGCGAACCAGGCGACCGCGATCATGACGCCCGCGAGCCCGCCGTGGAAAGACATGCCGCCTTCCCAGACGCGGATGATCGAAAGCGGATCGGCCAGCAACCGATCAAAACCGTAGACGAGTATCCAGCCGAGGCGCCCCCCGGCGATGACGCCGATCGCGGCGAAGAAGATCAGGTCGTCCACGTCCACCGGCTTCCAGGTCGAGCCCGGCATAGCCGCCCGCCGGCGCGCCAGCCACCAGCCCGCGATGAAGCCGATCACGTACATGAGCCCGTACCAGTGGATTTTCACGGGCCCGAGCTCGAGCGCGACGGAATCGATCTCCGGATAGATCAGCATGAATCGACGACCCGGAACAGGAATGCCCGCAGATAGCGGGTTTCATCGATGGCCGGATGCACGGGATGGTCCGGTGCCTGCGCACCCACCCCGATGAGCTGGGCAAATCGCCCCAGGTGACGTGCAGCCCGCTGCACCGAGTCGGTCAGTTCGCCGGGTGCCAGGTGGTAGGAGCAGGAACAGGACAGCAGCAGTCCGTCGCGATCGAGCATCTGCATCGCGAGCTGGTTCAGGCGCCGATAGGCGGCGAGGCCCTTCGGATGATCTTTCTTGCGCTTGATGAACGCAGGTGGATCGATGACCACCAGGTCGAAGCGGCGGTGATCCGTGTGCAGGGCTTCCAGCATGTCGAAGGCATCGCCTTTCAGCAGTTCGACCTCGAGGCCATTGGCTTCTGCGGTCGCAGCCGCAGCCTCGAGCGCCGAAGCAGACGAATCGATGCAGGTCACTTCGGCCGCGCCCGCCCGCGCCGCCTGCAGGCCGAAACTGCCCGCATAGCTGAAGACATCCAGCACGCGCTGGTCCTTTGCATGGCGTGCAAAAAGGGCGCGATTGCCGGCCTGGTCAAAGTACCAGCCGGTCTTCTGGCCGGCGGCGAGCGGCACGCGGAACAGTACGCCGCCCTCCGGCACTTCGACCATGTCAGGCACGGTTCCGAACGCGGTCTCTGTGTAGCGCTCGAGCCCTTCCAGTTCGCGGATCGACGAATCGTTCTTCCACAGCACGGCATCGGGATCGAGCACCTTGACCAGGGCGTCCAGGATCTCGCCCTTCATCGCCTCCATGCCGGCCGTGCCGATCTGCGCCACCAGCACGCTGCCATAGCGATCCACGACGAGTCCGGGCAGCAGGTCGGCTTCGCCAAAGGCGAGCCGGTAGAAAGGCGCCGAATAGAGTCTTTGACGCATGGCGAGTGCGACCTTGAAGCGGTGCACCAGCAGCGACTTTCCCGGCGGATAGTCGGGATCACGGCCCAGCAGGCGCGCGCTGATCAGGGTGCGCGGGTTGACATAGGCATAACCGAGAAAGCGGTCGTGGCTCGAGCGCACCTGCACATGCTCGCCCGGAGTGAAGTCCGTGAGCGGCGTGGCGGCCACGTTCACTTCATTGGAGAAGATCCACAGGTGCCCGGCCTGAAGGCGGCGCTCTTCCTGCGGCTTCAGCACGATTGGTCGCAGGCCGTCGCTTGCGACTGCACTGGTTTCAGGGATGCTCGACATTCGCGGGAACGCGGCGCCGTGGCTATAGTGGCTGGAATTCTACCCGACCACGGCCCCATCGACATGCATGCCGAGCCCCGCGCACTGCTGAAAAACCGGCTCGCAGGCGAAACCAGCCCATACCTGCTGCAGCACGCGGCCAATCCGGTGGACTGGTATCCCTGGGGCGAGGCTGCGCTTGCGAAGGCCAGGGAGCTGGATCGTCCGATCCTTCTCTCGATCGGCTATTCCGCCTGTCACTGGTGCCATGTGATGGCCCACGAGTCCTTCGAGGACCCGGCGACTGCCGAGGTGATGAACCGGCTGTTCGTGAACGTCAAGGTCGATCGCGAGGAAAGGCCCGATCTCGACAAGGTCTACCAGATCGCACACCAGGTGCTCGCGCAACGCGGCGGCGGCTGGCCGTTGACGATGTTCCTCGCGCCGGACGACTTGACCCCGTACTTCGGTGGCACGTACTTCCCGAAACAGGCGCGCTACGGGATGCCGGCCTTCACCGAGCTGCTCGAGCGGGTGGCTGCCTTCTACCGCGACAATCGCGACCAGGTGCGTTCCCAGAATGCGGCGCTACAGAGCGTCTTCACCGAGCTGGTGCCGCCCCCCGGCGATGCGGGTGTGCCCCTCGGCAGTGCGCCGCTGCTGGCCTGCCGCCGGGAGCTGGAGGCGAGCTTCGACGAAGAGCATGGCGGCTTCGGCGGCGCGCCAAAATTTCCACACCCGGCCAGCATCGAACGCCTGCTGCGGGACTGGCAGGCATCGTCATCGAGTCTTACGCCTGATCTCAAGGCGCTGTACATGGCGACGCTGACGCTGAAGCGAATGGCCGAGGGCGGGCTCTACGACCAGCTCGGCGGCGGTTTCTGCCGCTATTCCGTGGATCCGTACTGGATGATTCCGCACTTCGAGAAGATGCTCTACGACAACGGCCCGCTGCTCGCGCTCTGCGCGCAGGCAGCCGTCGCAACGGGCGACGAATTCTTCCGCCGGATCGCCGTTGAAACAGCCGCTTGGGTCATGCGCGAGATGCGGGCGCCGGAAGGCGGGTTCTACTCGACGCTGGATGCCGATTCCGAGGGCCACGAGGGCCGGTTCTATGTGTGGGATCGCGCCGAAGTCGAGTCGATCCTGCCAGCGGACGAGTACCGCGTGCTCGCGCGCCGCTTCGGCCTCGATCGTGAGCCCAACTTCGAGGGCGCGTGGCATCTGCACTGCTACGTCGCCATCGAGCAGATTGCCGAAGAACTCGGCCTGCAGCCGGGGGCCGTCACGGCCCTGCTCGGCTCCGGCCGCGCCCGGCTCCTCGCAGTTCGTGAGCGGCGCGTGCGGCCCGGTCGCGATGACAAGGTACTGGCCGCGTGGAACGGGCTGATGATCCGGGGCCTTGCAATCAGCGGTCGCCTGCTCGGCGAGCCGGGCCACGTCGAGGCGGCCGCGCGCGCAGTCGATTTCATGCGCTTGAACTGCTGGAGGGATGGCCAGTTGCTGGCGGTGTGGAAGGATGGCGCCGCGCGCTTTCCCGCGTATCTCGACGATTACGCATTCCTGCTCGACGGCCTGCTCGAACTGCTGCAGGCCCGCTGGCGCAGCGAGGATCTTGACTTCGCCCGGGACCTGGCCGAGGCCTTGCTTGCCAGGTTCATGGACCGTGAGCGCGGCGGATTCTGGTTCACGGCGGAGGGCCTCGATCCGCCATTGCACCGGCCGAAGGGATTTGCCGACGAGGCGACGCCGTCGGGCAATGGCATTGCGGCACTGGCGCTCGCGAGACTCGGCTGGCTGCTGGCCGATACCCGCTATCTCGACGCTGCGGAGGCCTGCCTGCGCGGTGGTCTTCCTTCGATGCAGCGCGCGCCACAGGCGCATACGTCGCTCGTCAACGCGCTGGATGAGCATCTGGATCCCGGCGAAGTCGTCGTGATACGCGGGCATGCCGATGCTGCCATCGCATGGTCGATTGCGCTTGCGACGCAATATGCGCCGCGCCGCATGGTCTTCGCCGTGCCGGCGGATGCCACGGGCCTGCCCGATTCAATTGCGTCGAAGCAGGCTCGCGCCGGAACCGTCGCGTATGTCTGCCGCGGTCCGCAATGTTCGGAGCCGATTACCGAACTGCCGCTGCTGATCCGGGCGCTGCGCGACAAGCTGCAGGCCGCATAGAATGATCGGCCAATGAACTTGAGCTTCTGTCTCGCGCTGCTCGTGGCCTGGGGCGCGATCGGCATTGCGGGGCTTGCTGCCGTGCGCAGCATGGAGCTCGTCGCTCGCTTGCTGTTTCCGCTGGGCGCGCTCGTCGGGCTCGCGCTCGCGGTGACCGCGGCGACCAGCATTGCGCTTCCGCCGGAGCAGCTCGTGCTGCCGATCGGCCTCCCCGACCTGCCGATTCACCTGCGCCGCGACGCGCTGTCCTGCGTTTTCTTGCTGCTGCTCGGCGTCGCCGCAACCGGTGTTTCACTGTTTGCCGCGGGCTACTTCCGCAAGGGCGAGGGCACGCCGCCGGGTCTGCTGTGCCTGCAGTACCACTGGTTCCTGGCCGGCATGGGCCTGGTGCTGATCGCTGATGATGCTTATTCGTTCATGGTCGGCTGGGAAACGACGGCGATCGCTTCGTATTTCCTGGTGATCTCCCAGCACCGGCTTCCGGAGATCCGGCGCGCCGGTTTTCTCTACTTCGTGATGGCGCACGTGGGCGCGATCTGCATCCTGTTCTGCTTCGGCATGCTGCAGGGCGGCGGCTGGCAACTGACATTCGACGCGATGCGTGCGACACCACTGACGCCATCCATGGCATCGCTCGCGTTCCTGCTCGCACTGACCGGATTCGGCGCGAAGGCGGGGCTAGTCCCGTTGCACGTGTGGCTGCCCGAGGCGCATCCGGCCGCACCCTCCCCGGTCTCCGCGCTGATGAGTGGTGTCATGCTGAAGACGGCTGTCTACGGCATGTTACGCCTGACGCTCGACCTGATCGGCGACCCGCAATGGTGGTGGGGCCTCATCGCGCTCGCACTCGGTTTGATCTCGGCCTTCTACGGCGTGATATTCGCGGCCGTACAGACCGACATGAAGCGCCTGCTGGCCTGGTCGTCGATCGAGAATACCGGCGTCATCTTCACCGGCTTCGGCCTCACGCTCATCTTCCAGGGCCTCGGCATGGGCGCGATCGCGGCGCTGGCGCTGATCGCGACGCTCTATCACTGCGTGAACCACGCGGTCATGAAGAGCCTGCTGTTCCTGGGCACCGGGGCCGTGCTGCATGCGACCGGGCACAGGAATCTCGGCAGGCTCGGCGGCCTGATCCATCGCATGCCCTGGGTCGCCTGGCTGACGCTCGTGGGCGTGCTCGCGATCGCGGGACTGCCGCCGTTGAACGGATTCGTATCCGAATGGCTGCTGTTGCAGTCGTTCCTTTTCACCGACGACGTGCCGCGGCCGTTCGTCAATATGCTGCTGCCGGTCGGCGCGGCGGTCGTCGCGCTATGCGCGGCGCTCGCCGGCTATGTGATGGTCAAGTTCTTCGGCGTGATTTTTCTCGGCCAACCGCGTGAAGCGGCGCTCGCGGATGCCCACGACGCGAATCTTTTGCAACGCATTGGTCTTGGCTGGCTGGCGCTGGCCTGTATCGTGCTCGGCCTGCTGCCGGTGCAGGTCATTGGGCTGCTCGACGCCGCGAGCTCGGAACTCCTGGGTGTCACGCTGGGCCAGCGCACAAGCGAGTGGTGGCTGCTGGCGCCGACGCCTGCCGGTGCTGCGTCCTATGGCCCATTCGCCTTCCTGCTGGTCGCCGCGCTGATCATCGTCGCGACACTGTACGCAGTGAGCCGCCTTTACCACCGGCGTGTGCGGCGCGCAGCAGCCTGGGGCTGCGGCTTTGCGCGGCTCGATTCGCGCATGCAGGACACGGCCGAGGGCTTTGGTCAGCCGATCCGCCACATTTTCGAGGGTTTCTTCCTGATGGAGCGGGATCTGCCGGCGCCGGATGATGCGGCGCCGCTCTACCGCGTCACCGTCAGCGATCGCATCTGGCGTGGCGCCTACGAGCCGCTCGCCGCGCTGGTCGGCCGCGTCGCGGAGCGGGTCGCGGTCCTGCAGCGCGGGCGGATCGCGACCTACCTGATGTTCAGCTTCATCACTCTGCTCGTGCTGCTGGCGCTCGTCCTGTGAGCACGCTCGGCATCCTCGCCCAGGCGCTGGAGATCATTGCTGCGGTGCTGGCGGCACCGCTCTTGCTCGGCTGGGTCAACCAATGCCGGGCGTGGCTGCAGAATCGCAGCGCGCCAAGCCTGCTGCAGCCCTGGCGCGCGATCCGCAAGCTGTTTCACAAGGACGCGGTGCTTGCCGAAAATGCTTCGACACTGTTCCGCGCCGCACCCTATGTCGTGTTCGGCACGATGGTGCTGGCGGCCGCGATCATTCCTTCGATGGCCACGCGCCTGCCGCTTTCGATTGCGGCGGATAGCATCGCGCTTGTCGGGCTGCTCGCAACGGCGCGCATGTTCATGGCACTTGCGGCCATGGACGTTGGTACCGCATTCGGCACGATGGGCGCGCGCCGCGAGATGATGATCGGCTTCCTGGCCGAACCGGCCCTGCTGATGGTGATCTTCCTTGCGGCGATGATCACGCAGACGACATCGCTGACGGGGATCGCTGAAAGTCTGACCGGCCAGCAGCTCGCAATCTACCCCAGCGCTGCCTTTACCGGCGTCGCATTCCTGCTGGTATTGCTGGCCGAGAATGCGCGCATCCCGGTGGACAATCCCGCGACGCATCTCGAGCTGACGATGATCCACGAGGCCATGCTGCTCGAGTACTCGGCGCGGCATCTGGCCCTGATGGAATGGGCCGCGGCACTGAAGCTGTTCAACTACGCCTGCATCGGGTTCGCGCTGTTCATTCCCTGGGGCGTCGCCGCGGAGGGCGCGGGGCCCGCGGGGTTGCTGGTCGCGATTCCCGCTCTCGCCCTGAAGCTGCTGCTGGCGGGTGCGGGTCTTGCGCTCATCGAGGCGGTGTCCGCGAAGCTTCGCGTATTCCGCGCCTCGGAGTTCCTGGCGACCGCATTCCTGCTCGCGGTGCTGGGCCTGCTGGTCCATCTGTTGCTGGGAGCCTGAGGCAGTGGCCGGCATATCGTTCGATCTGCAGATCCTGAATTTCTGCGCGGCGCTGCTGCTGCTGCTGTCGTTTGCGATGCTCTCGCAGCGCCGCGTCGTGACCATGGTCAACCTGCTCGCCACCCAGGGCGCGCTGCTTTGCGCCGCCACGCTGCTGCTCGCCTGGCGCACCGGCGCGAATCATCTTTATTACTCAGCCGCGCTCACGCTCGCACTGAAGGTGGTTTTCCTTCCCTGGCTGCTGCATCGGCTGATCCGGCGACTCGGCGTCTACTGGGATGCGGAACCCGTGATCAATTCGTCCGGCACCATGTTTCTGGGGCTCCTGATCGTCATTTTCGCCTTCGGTCTTGCCCAGCCCATCACGGCACTCGCCAGCACGGCAACGAAGAGCACGATCGGGATCGCAATCGCGGTGATCCTGCTCGCCTTCCTGACCATGATCACGCGGCGCAAGGCGATGTCCCAGGTGGTCGCATTCCTCTCCATGGAGAACGGGCTCTTCTTCGGCGCGATGAGCGCGACCTACGGCATGCCGATGGTCGTCGAACTGGGTGTGGCACTCGACGTGCTGGTCGCGATGCTGGTACTGGGCGTCTTCTTCTTCCAGATCCGCGAGCAGTTCGACAGCCTCGACCTGCATCATCTCGAGTCGTTGAAGGAGGACCAGTAGCATGGAGTTCATCCTGCTGCTCGGAACTCCCCTGCTCGGCGCATTCGTTCTCGGGTTCATCGGCGGCAGGCCGCGTGCGGCCGAGGTCAATGTGCTGGTGAGCCTCGTGACCTTTGCGGCCGCCTGCGCACTGACCGCCCGTGTGTTCGCAGAAGGAAACCTGCTGGCCGGCAACGAGCAGTTCTTCATTGACCCGTTCAATGTCCTGCTGGTGACGCTGACCGCCTTCGTTGGACTCACAACCTCGTTGTTCTCGCGCCGCTACATGCGCGGCGAGCAGGAACACGGCCGGGTCAGCGCGCGACGCCTGCGCCTGTACCACGGCATGTTTCAGCTCTTCATGCTCACGATGCTGGCCGCGCTCACGACCAACAATCTCGGCCTCATGTGGGTGGCGCTGGAGGCTGCAACGCTGTCCACGGTGCTGCTCGTCACGCTCTACCGCTCACCTGCGAGCCTCGAGGCCGGCTGGAAATATTTCATCCTCTGCGGCGTCGGCATCGCGCAGGCGCTGTTCGGCACGATCCTGCTGTATTTCGCGGCCGAGAAAGTCCTGGGTGGCGAAGGGGTGACCGCGCTTCTCTGGACTCATCTCGACGCCGTCAAGGGCCAGCTCGAGCCTGCAGTGCTCTCGCTCGCCTTCGTTTTCCTTCTGGTTGGCTATGGCACGAAGGCCGGGCTTGCGCCGCTCCACAACTGGCTGCCGGATGCGCATGCCGAGGGCCCGACGCCGATTTCCGCCGTATTGTCTGGCCTGCTGCTGAATGTCGCGCTTTACGCCGTGGTGCGCTGCAAGGTGCTGGTCGAGGGTTCGCTGCAGTCCACGCTGCCATCCAACATGCTGATGGGCTTCGGGCTCCTGTCGATCGTGCTGGCCGCCTTCTTCCTCTGGCGGCAGCGCGACATCAAGCGCCTGTTCGCGTATTCGTCGATCGAGCACATGGGCATCATCACATTTGCATTCGGGATGGGCGGCGCAGTGGCGAACTTTGCCGCGCTCCTCCACATGACGGCGCATTCGCTGACCAAGTCCGCAATCTTCTACACGGTGGGCCATGCGACGCAGCAGGCCGGCACGCAGATGATGGAGGACATTCGCGGCCTCTACGCGCTTTCGCCGGCTGTCGGCTGGGGGCTCATGGTGGGCTCGCTCGCGATCCTCGGTCTGCCGCCATTCGGCATCTTCGCGAGCGAATTCCTGATCCTGACCACCGCGATGCGCCAGCAGGCATGGGCCACGCCGATCCTGCTGATCTCACTTGGTGTTGCCTTTGCCGCGATCTTTGGCCGCGTGCAACCGATGGTGTTCGGTGAGACAAACTCGAAGCACCCGGCACACCGACCGGCTCTCGTGCCGGTCTTTGTGCACCTTGGCATCGTGCTGGTGCTGGGCCTTTACATACCGCCCTTCCTCGCAGACTGGTATCGCGAGGCCGCGATGCTCATCGGAGGTCGTTGAGATGGGCACACCGGCTGCAGCAAGACAGGCCATGCCGGTTCCCGGCAGCCCCTCGGCCGCGCGCATTGCGGTGGATGCCGCGGCATGGATTCGCGCCGCGCGTGATCTCGCGGAAGCCGGCGGCTGCCTGCTGTCGCTGTGGGCGACGCGACCTTCGAGCACGACGCGCGCGGTGGTCCGCGCCGCCGTCCTGATCGACGGCCGGGCGCTGGTGCTGGAACTCTCGGTGCCGGAGCCGGCACAAGCATATCCCGGCTTGCAGGAGATCTTCCCCGCTGCCGCGCGCATGCAACGCGCGGCCTTCGATCTCTGCGGCATCCGCTCCGATGGTCCCGATCAGCGCCCCTGGCTGCAGCATCCGGATGAAGGCTATGCATTCGTGCGCGTCGATGGCGAAGGTGTCCACGAGATACCGGTGGGCCCGGTGCACGCCGGCATCATCGAACCCGGTCATTTCCGCTTCTCGACGGTCGGTGAAAAGGTCCTTCGGCTCGAACAGCGGCTCGGCTATGTGCACAAGGGGATCGAATGGCGTTTTGAGCAGATGAATCTGCTCGATGGCCATCGTCTCGCGGCACGTGTGTCGGGGGATTCCGCCGTCGCCTATTCCTGGGCCTATTGCCAGGCGCTCGAAGGCCTGGCCGGCGTCACCGTCCCGCCCCGCGCCCTGTGGCTGCGCGCGCTGTGCCTCGAGCTCGAACGTGTGCAGAATCATCTCGGCGATCTCGGCGCGCTCGGAAACGACGCCGGTTTTGCATTCGGTCTCTCCCAGTTCTCGCGACTGAAGGAGGAGTTGACGCGCGCGATTGAGGCGGCGCTGGGAAGGAGGTATCTGATGGATATCGTCGTGCCGGGCGGGATGGCCTGCGATCTGCGGGAGTCGGCCGAAGGACCCCTTGCGAGCCGCATTGCCTCCGTTGCGCGGGCCGCACAGACGCTGCGCCGCGTCTACGATGACCACGGTGGTGTGCGGGATCGCTTTGCTGGCGCCGGCTGCGTCGACCCGGCGCTTGCTAGGCGGCTTGGCCTCATCGGTCTGGCAGGCCGCGCCAGCGGCCAGGCATTCGATCTGCGCGCGGACGGCGCGTGGGAGCCCTATGACAAGCTGGAGGCGGTCAAGAGTGTCCGCGAGGAAGGCGATGTCTCTGCCCGCGTCGCCGTGCGCTTCGACGAACTGCAGGAATCCTGCCGCCTGATCGCGCAGATATTGAGGACGCTGCCGCCGGGGTCGTGGTTCGATCCGGTGGGCGTACCATATGGCCAGGCCCTCGGGATCGGGCTGATCGAGGGCTGGCGCGGGCCCGTCATGATCGCGCTGGAGTCCGGCCCGAACGGAACCATCCGCCGCTGCCATCCGCAGGATCCGTCCTGGCAGAACTGGCCGGTGCTCGAGCACGCGATCATCGGCAACATCGTCCCGGACTTCCCGCTGATCAACAAGTCGTTCAACCTGTCCTACAGCGGACACGACCTGTAGCGCCGATGCTCAAAACCCTTCGCACCATCGCCTCGATCGGAATCGTCAGCGAACCCGTGCCGCCGGCGGACGAGACGCTGCGCCTGCGCGAGGCATTGCAAAGCGGGATTCTCGATGTGCTGGGGCGCGCCCTTTGCATCCGGCACGTGGACGCGGGTTCCTGCAATGGCTGCGAACTCGAGATCCACGCGCTCAACAATCCGATCTACAACCTCGAAGGCCAGGGCATCCGCTTCGTCGCGAGCCCGCGCCACGCCGATCTCCTGCTCGTGACCGGTCCGGTCTCGCGTCACATGGCGGAGGCATTGCGCCGCACCTACGATGCGACACCCGACCCGAAACTCGTCGTTGCGGTCGGCGACTGCGGCTGCACTGGCGGAATCTTCGGCGAAAATTATGCAAGTCTCGGCCGCGTATCCAATGTCATCCCGGTGGACGTCGTCGTTCCCGGTTGCCCGCCGAGCCCTGAACGCCTGATGCAGGGAATACTGACCGCGATCAGCGCTGCTTGACTAGACCTTCGTCTTGCGCACCGATTTGTATTTCTCGAGCCCGGGCTCGTCGCTTGTGTAGCGTGGCAGCTTGTCACTGTCCTCGATCCAGGCCACATGCTGGTCGTAGAACACGTGGCATTGCGGCTCGCGGTCGATCGGTCCCGGTATCGAAGCGCGCGTGACGTGGATTTCGCCGGGGCAAAGCGTCGAGGCGAAGAACAGCGTGGTCCCGCAGAGCTGGCAGAATCCCCGGCGGCTTTGCTGCGAGGACTGGTACCAGCGCGGCTCGCTCGAACCGGGCAGCAGCCGGAAGCGCTCCTCCGCGGCGCCGACCCAGCTGACGAAAGCGGCGCCGTGCGCCTCGCGGCAATAATCGCAGTGGCAATGCGCAAAGAAGAGCGTCGGCGCCGTGACTGAGAATCTGACTGCGCCGCACAGGCAGCGCCCCTTGAAATCGCTCATTGCACGATCCGCACGAGGAATGCCACCCACATGCCGAACAGCAGCACCGTGCTCGAGGCGTACACCAGGAAGCGGTGCATGACGCGGTTGTAGCTCACCTGAATCAGGCTATGCAGGGCGCGCAGGCCGACGAACAACCACGCAGCCGCAACCAGTCCTGCTGTCGAGCCGCCATTGACCGCGATTGCGACGCAAAGGACGTAGAACAGCACGGGCACTTCGAACAGGTTCCGGAAGTTGTCCGCAGCCTGGGTATTCTCGAGCCTGCTGGCCGCCCCACGCGTCGTCGCGAGCGACTGGGGATCGATCCGCTTGCCGCGCATCTCCCCGATGCGATCGACGTAGAGCTTGACCCAGACGAGTGCAGTCACCAGCACCATCGCCGTGCAAGGCAGCCAGATCGGATCGGTCCTCATGCCTGGTCTCCCCGTTGGTGCGCTCATGCGCCGCCGCACGGGGTAACATACCGCAGACCGGCGCAGATGACAGCCGGCGGGCAAGTCCGATGATTGATGAAGGCAGTGTCGGCGTGCTTCCAACGTTTGCGGACGTTGAGGCCGCGGCCCGGAGGATCGCCGGCGTCGCGCGACGCACGCCGCTGCTCGCGGGCACGCCACTCGACGAACTGACCGGCGGCCGCGTGCTGCTGAAGCTCGAGTCGCTGCAACGAACCGGTTCCTTCAAGATCCGCGGCGCCTACAACCGGCTGGTCCAGCTGGGCCCCGAGGAACGGTCGGCAGGTGTCGTCGCTTTTTCTTCCGGCAATCATGCGCAGGGCGTGGCCTGCGCCGCCGCGCTGCTCGGCATGCACGCGACGATCGTGATGCCGGCCGACGCTCCGCGCGCCAAGCTCGATGGAACGCGCGCATTTGGCGCCGAGATCGTCATCTATGACCGCGAACGCGAGAGCCGCGAAGCCATCGCGTCTGCTCTGGCCACGGAACGCGGCGCGACCCTGGTGCCTGCCTTTGACGATCCGCACGTCATCGCAGGCCAGGGCACGGTCGGACTCGAGTTGATGCAGCAGGCCCGCGAACTCGATGCAACACCCGACCAGGTCCTGATCGCCTGCAGCGGCGGCGGGCTCGTCAGCGGCTCGGCACTGGCAGTCCGGGAGCTGTCACCCTCGACGGAGGTGCTGTGCGTCGAGCCCGCGGGCTTCGATGACACACGCCGTTCCCTCGAGGCTGGGCGCCGATTGACCAATGCAGGCGGAGCGCGGTCGATCTGCGACGGGCTGCAGTCGCCATCGCCGGGCGTTCTGACTTTCGCACTGATGCGGCGGTTGCTGGCGGGCGGCGTGGCTGTCACGGATGCGCAGGTGCAGGCAGCAATGGCCTGGGCGTTCCGCTACCTGAAACTCGTCATGGAGCCAAGCGGCGCAGTCGCGCTCGCGGCGCTGCTCGCCGGCCTGGTACCGACGCGCGGCAGGACCATCGCAATCGTCGTCACCGGCGGCAACGTGGATGCGGAGATGTTCTGCCAGGCGCTCACCCGGAACCAGCCGTAAATCGGCCAGCGTTCCGCTAGAGCGTCTGTTCCAGGAACTCCACGACACCCGTGTCCAGCGAGTAGCTTGCGCCGACGATGATGAGGCCCTGGTTTGCCACGAGGCCTTCAATGATCGCCGAGCCGTGGCGGAGTTGCTGCACGGAGGCAAGGATATTCGCCTCGACGGCGCGGCTCACGAGTCCGGGCCGTTCCTGCTGATCGCCGCCCGCCAACAGGCCTTCAACGGCAGGGCGAATGCGGTCGACGATGGATTTCAGGTTGGGTGACTGATTGGCGGTTGGCCGCCGCAGTTCGTCAAGCGTCGCGAGGATGGCGCCGCACTGCGAGTGGCCCAGAACGACAACCAGCCGCGTCCCGAATTGAGAGGCTGCGAATTCGACGCTGCCGATCAGCGACGGCGCGACGATATTGCCCGCCACCCGTATCACGAAGAGATCGCCGAGACCCTGGTCGAAGATGATTTCCACCGGCACGCGCGAATCCGAGCAGCCCAGCACGATCGCAAACGGCTGTTGCGCAACCGCCAGTTCGGCCCGGCGTGCCGCATTTGAAATCGATTCCGCGCTGCGCACATTCGCCACAAAGCGTTTGTTGCCGGCGCGCAGCCTCTCCAATGCCTCAGCACCCTTCATCCGATCTCCGCTCGCAACCGCTGCAGGAAGTCCCGCATGAAATCGCTGCGGTGCCTCGCCTCGCGACGCCCCGCTTCCGTCTGCATCGTGTCCGCAAGTTTCAGGAGCTTGGTATAGAAATGATCGACGGACGCTGCGTTGTCGTCGGCCTCGCGCGTCTCGCAGAATGGGTCTTCCGCCCGATAGATCGGCCGGCCCAGCGCGGCACCGACCGCGATGCAGCGCGCGATGCCAATCGCGCCCAGCGCGTCCAGCCGGTCGGCGTCCTGCACGACCCTGGCCTCGATCGTGCGCGGCGCGATGCCTGCCGAGAAGCTGTGCGCTTCGATCGCATGCCGGATTGCAGGGAGACAATCTGACTGATAACCGGCTGCGGTGAGAAATTCGACCGCGCGCGCCGCGGCAAGGCGCGATGCGCTCGAACGCTCCGGGGAATCCTTGGCGACATGGACACAGTCATGCAGCCAGGCGGCCGGCAGCACGATTTCACCGTGCGCGCCTTCGGCGATGCACAATCGCATGGCTGTTGCGACCACACGGTGGACATGCACCAGGCCGTGGCCCGGGTCGCCGGTCGGCTGGTCCGACAGGAAACGCTCGAAGCGCGGTTCCCATTCCCGTTGCAGGCCCGCGAAGTCTTCCATTGGCAGCGCGTCTATCGGCGGCCCGCCGGGCGTCGGCGGCGGGCACTGCGCTTCGGGCGCGCGGCGAGAGCGGCCGCGACCGCCTCCCGGACCCAGAGTCGCAGTAGCTCCGGATCCTCCAGCACTTCGGCCGGCACTTCCCAGTAGGCCATCACGTGGTTTGGCCGGTCCGGAAATGGACGGAACGGCCGGCTGCCCGCTCTCTCAAAGCGCGGCTGGTTGGCGTCATCCGTCTTGAAATACAGCGCGTCATCACTGATCAGCGCAAAGAAAAGGCCATCGTGGTAAAGCCCGACACCGCCGAACATCCGGCGCGCAGTGACCTTGCCAGCGGCCGCAAGCTGTTCAAGCACGTAGTCGCGGAATGCGTCAGTTACGGCCATGCTGCTTCTCCGAGCGCAGCGTGAATGCGATTGACCAATTCGCGGTGCTGTTCGGGATCGAAAGCGGCAGCCGCGTCCCAGTCATAGGCCCAGGGGTGCGTCGTGGCGTACTGCGCTGGTTCATCATGAAACCGCGGAATCACGTGCGCGTGCAGGGCCGGTTCCAGGTTGCCGAGGATCGCGTAATTGATGCGCAACGCCCGCGTGACTTTCTGCACGGCGTCGCCGAGCGCCGCCATGTCGCTCAGAAACTGCCTGCGTTCGACGATCGTGAGCGCATTCAGGGTGGGTACGACCGGATCGGGCAGCAACAGGCAATAACCGGGCAGTACCTGACGCTCGCCCATGACGGCCCAGCCCGAAGAAAGGCGCGCGATGAAGGTGCGGTCACTGCCGGCGCGCAGCGCATCAACACGTCGATGGATGGCGGTCGTCAGAGTCGTCACCAGCCGAGTCAATCGCCGGTTGGCGTGACATTGACAACCAGCACGTGCGCGCGCGGAAAGAAATTGAAGTCCGTCGCGGTTGCGTTCGTGTAAGCGCCCATCTGCCGGCCGAGCAGCAGGTCACCGGCCGCAAGCTCGGGCATCGGGATGTCCTCGGCAACCACGTCGATGCTGTCGCAGGTGGGCCCCGTCAGCACGCAGGGAAGAAGCGGGCCGGCATGCGGCGCGACCGGAGCCACGGGATAGCGCGAGTGGTCATACAACTGGCCGCTGAAGGAACCGTACATGCCGTCGTCAAGGTAATACCACCAGCGCCCCTCGCGCCTGGCGCGGCCAATGACTGTGGTCAGGCAGAAACCCGCAGGCCCGCAGATGAAGCGACCCGGCTCGGCAATCACGCGGAGCCCTCTCGGCAGCCTGGCGAGCGCCTTGCGGATCGGCCTGCAGAACTGCTCGATGGCTGGTGCAGGCTGCAGGTAATCGATCGGAAACCCGCCGCCGATGTCCAGAACGCCCAGCGGCGGCAGGCCGCGGGCTGCCGCCTCGGCGATCAGGCGGTCGCAGCCTTCGATTGCGCGCACATACGCGTCCGCATTTCCGACCTGCGAGCCGACATGGAACGAGAGTCCGGTGACTGTTATTCCCGCGTGCACCGCGGTCTGTGCCAGTGCAATGACGTCATCCGGATAACAGCCGAACTTCCGCGAGAGGTCCACCATCGCGTCGGCGCTGCCGTAGGCCACGCGCAACAGCAGTTTCGCACGGTCGCGGTAGGGCGCGAACTTGATGATCTCATCCGGGTTATCGACGACAAACGTCGTGACGCCGAAGTCGAGCGCGTTCTGGATATCTTCATCGCGCTTGATCGGATGCGTGTGGATGCAGCGCTGCGGGGCGATTCCGGCCCTGCGAACCAGTTCCACTTCGCCGTTGGTCGCGAGATCAAACCAGGCTCCCTCCGCAGCCAGCACTCTTACAACAGTCGGATCCGGCTGCGGCTTCAATGCGTAGTGCAGGTCCACGCCGGGCAGCGCCGCCGCGAGTGCGCGGTACTGGCACCGGATGATGTTGCAGTCGATAAAGAGCAGCGGCGAGCCGAAACGGGCGACGAGGGCCGTGAGTGCCGCCTCGCTATATGGCTCGGCGAGGCGCAGTTCGGTTCCGGCGGCGCGATTCCTGCGGATCCTGGCGGGAGCGTTCAATGGATACCTCGTCAGAGCAGCGGATCAACTAGTCGCAACAGGCGATCGGTCGCCCCACGGTTGGCGTCCAGCACGCCTCGCCCCGCGGCGCCCATCGCGGTGCGCAGATTAGCATTGCCGAGCAGATCTGCAATGGCTGCGGCGAGCTCGGCAGTGTCGGCAACGACGCGTGCCGCGCCCGCTTCGAGCAACAGGCCCGCGACGGTCTCACTGTTGAAATTGTGGGGCCCGGTCAGCACCGGCCGGCCCAGCGACGCGGGCTCCAGCAGATTGTGGCCGCCGACCGGCACCAGGCTGCCGGCGACAAACGCGATGTCTGCCGCTGCATAGAACATCATCAGTTCACCCATCGTATCGCCCAGCATCACGGACGTGGCGCGCGGAATTGCCGCGCCGCCCGAACGACTGGTGTATGTCTCGCCGCGCCGGTCGAGCAGCTCGCGCACGACTTCGAAGCGCTGCGGGTGTCGCGGCACCAGCAACAGCAGGGCATCCGGAAAGCGCTTGCGCACCTCGCGGTGCGCATCCAGGATCATGTCTTCCTCATCCTCGTGCGTGCTCCCGGCAACCCAGACCGGCCGGTCTGGGGCATTCGCCCCCCGCCAGCGGGCACCACGATCCGCGATTCCGGACGGCGGCTGAAAATCAAACTTGATGTTGCCGGTCACGTGCGTGCGCTCGGGGTTCGCGCCGATCGAGCAGAAGCGCACGGCATCCGTGTCGCTCTGCGCCGCAATCACGATGCCGTGCGAAAGAGCCTCGCGGAACAATGGCACCAGGCGCCGGTAGCGCCCGACAGAACGCGGCGAGATGCGCGCGCTTGCGAGTACCAACGGCACTTCGCGGCGGCCGCATTCCGCGTAGAGGTTTGGCCATAACTCGGTCTCGAGAATCATCGCGAGCCGGGGATGAACGCGATCGAAGAATCGCCGCACCGAGCCCGGAAGGTCGAACGGGACATAGCGCAGCATCACCGTATCGCCGAAGAGCTGTCTTGCCCGCGCAGCGCCTGTCGGCGTGACCGTCGTCATGAGCAGTCGGTGACCCGGATGGCGCGTCAGCAACTGCCTGACCAGCGACTCGGCTGCCTGGACTTCGCCGACCGACACGGCATGGATCCAGATTGTGTCGCCGGACAGCGCGGGCCCGAAACCGAAGCGCTCGCTGAGGCGTTCGCGATAACTGGGATCGCGCAGCCCGCGCCAGAAGTGCATCAAGAGCGCCACCGGCGCAGCGAGGTAGATCAGCAAATTGTAGATGAGACGCATCAGTCCTCAGGCATCGTGCGCCAGGCGCAGGGAAGAAAATCCACGCTGCCACTCGATGCGACCCATGGTGACTTTCGTCAGGCTGCGTGCCAGACGATCCAGTACCCGTCCCCGCCAGACGCCGGGCTTGCGCAGACGGCCACGGTCGAAATCCAGCACCCAGACTTCGCCCGCCTCGCCCAGCATGATGTTGTTGGCCGTCAGGTCGGCGTGCTGTACGCCGGCATCATGAAAACGCCGCAGGCATTTCCCGATAGCGACCCAGCGCGCCTCATTCATCTTCCCCGCGCGCAACACCTCGGTCAGGGACGCCGCACCCACCAGCCGCTCGGTGATGAGTTCCGCCACATAGGTGAACAGGCCGCGCCGGTACCCGGCCGCAACCGGCACCGGAACCGGCAGGCCCCTCTGCAGCAAGGTCGCGAGCAGCCGTAATTCGAGGAATGAGCGCGTCCGTTCCTCGCCCAGATACAGGAATCGCTCACGAACCAGCCGGGCTACGGCGCCTCCACGCAGGTAGCGCCGAAGCGCCCAGTGGCGCCCGTGGTCCTCGATGAAATGAATCGACCCTCGTCCGCCGCTGTGCGCTGTCAGTGCGCCACGCGCCTGCCAGCGCTCGCGGTCGAACAGCTCCCAGCCGGGATCGTCGACTCGTTCGGGATCAAAGAGAATCGCGCCGCGGTCGACAGCGAGCCGCTGGAACATGTTTCGAGTATAGCGGCGCGCACTCCCGGTCCGCGACTATCGCCAGCCTCACGCTTCCTCGAAGCGCGCCGTGAAATGCCTCAGGACCGGCGGCTCATGCACCATTCGCAGGCCACGCAGCTGGTCGCGCCTCGCTCCCAGTTCGCTGCCGACTTCGACGACGTAATCCATGTGACTCTGCGTGTAGACGCGCCGCGGCATTGCGAGCCGGACCAGTTCCAGTCGTGGCGCCAACCTGTCGGTGCCGTGAACGAGAGCCGAAGGCGCCTGCTTGCCGAACATCACCGAGCCGATTTCCACCGCCCGGACGCCGCCGATCCGGTAGAGGGCGCAAACCACGGCCTGCCCGGGGAAGCGGTCGCGCGGGATGCCGGGGCACAACGCGGCAGCGTCGATGTAGATCGCATGCCCGGCGGGCGGCTGCATGATGGGAATGCCCGCCGCCGCGAGGCGCTCGCCCACGTATTCCACGCTGCGAATGCGATAGGCGAGGTAATCCTCGTGGACAACTGCCTTGAAGCCCTGGGCCATCGCCTCCAGGTCCCGCCCCGCCAGCCCGCCATAGGTGATGAATCCCTCGGTGAGGATCAGCAGGTTGCTGGCCCGGTAGAGCAGCGCTTCGTCGCGCAACAGCAGCAGGCCGCCGGTGTTGGACAGGCCGTCTTTTTTCGCGCTGATCGTCGCGCCGTCCGCCAGGTCGAACATGTCCTGGACGATTGCACGCACCGATCGCCCGGCGTGACCAGGCTCGCGGCATTTGATGAAAAAGGCGTTCTCCGCAAACCGGCAGGCATCGAGGAACATCGGCAATCCGTGCCGGTCGCAGGTGGCGCGGACCAGGAACAGATTGAAGCCGCTTCGCGAAGGACGGTCTCGCGCTGCTCCCGCGTGGTCATGCGGATCGGCTCGACCGACTTGATCCGAAACGGCTCAATGATCGTCTTCACGCAAGCCCCTGGTCGCCCAGCATCATGCCATCCCACTGCCGGTCGCTCATTGCCGACGTGCCTGAATCCGTCAGCAGGTCGATGTAGACATCTTCGCTGCGCAGGTTCAGCGTTTCAGCACGAATTCGGCACTGCAGTAGGGGCATTTGGCCCAGCCGGTTTCTTCGATCGGCAGATAGACGCGCGGATGGCTGTTCCAGAGCGACATCGACGGCATCGGGCAGGACAGCGGCAGGTCTGAAACCGTCACCTCGTAACGGCTCTGGGCATTCGGCGGGATGCTGCTCGCGCTGCTCTGGATCTCGGGCACGGTGTGGATTCCCTGCGTCGCCTGCCGCGATTATACCGGCTGCGGGCTGCCACCTGCGATCATCACCTGTTGCCAGATCTTCGCTACCCGCGCGCGGGTCCCGGCGAACGGTCCCTGCTCGACAAGTGGCGGTAGTTGTTCGAGCGACAGGTGATGCGCCGCCTCGCGGTAACGGCGATAGGCGTCGACCAGGAAATCGATCATGCCGTGGTCCACGAGCGCGGCTGATCCGACTGATTCCAGGTGACGGATCGTATCCGCGAACTCGCAGAGTGGCGGCTGCTCGCCGGCGAATCGCAGCACCCAGTACTGCGCCATGAATTCGATATCGGCTATGCCGCCGCGGTCCTGCTTCAGGTCGAAGAAACCCTCACGCGCCCGCGTATGTTCGGCGCGCATGCGCTCGCGCATGGCGACGATGTCTTCGCGCAGCGTCTGACGCCGCACGGCATTCATCAGGACCTCGCGCCGGACGCGGCCGAACTCTGCGCCGAGGCTCGCATCGCCCGCCACCCAACGCGAATGCAGCAGGGCCTGGTGTTCCCAGGTCCAGGCTTCCTTGCGCTGGTAGTCTTCGAAGGCGCGGATCTGGGTGAATGCGAGGCCGCCCTTCCCGCTCGGCCGCAGCCGCACATCGACCTCATAAAGACGGCCCGCCGCGGTGTGCACGGTCAGCAGATGCACGAGTCGCTGCGCGAGGCGCAGGAAGAAGACCTCGTTGTCGACCGCCTTCGGCCCTGCCGTTTGCTGCTGCTCGCCGGCAGAGTCGTGAAGGAACACCAGATCCAGATCCGAGCCATAGCCCAGTTCCATGCCGCCGAGCTTGCCGTAGCCGACGATGGCAACATGCGCGGCGCGCGGACCTTCCGCGTCCACGCAGCGTGGCTCGCCGTGAATTGCCGCCGTGCGCTGCCAGGCAAGCGCGAGGGCCTGTTCGAGGATCAATTCCGCGACATCGGTCAGCCGGTCACTGACCTGCATCAGCGGCAGGTGCCCGGTAAGGTCCTGCATCGCGATGCGGAATATGGCTGCGCGGCGGAAGTGCCGCAGAGCATCCACCTGCCTTTCCTCATCATCGCCGGCATGCCCGAACCGTATCGCGAGCTCCTGCCTGAACTGTTCCCGGTCGGGAAGCGAGTCGAAGATGCGCGAGTCCAGCAACTCGTCGAGCAGCAACGGATGCGCGGCGATCTGGTGGGCCAGGAAATCGCCAAGCCGGCAGATGCTGACGAGCCGGGCAAGGGCCTTGGCGTTCTCGATCAGGAGAGCCAGATAGGCGGTGCGGCCGCCAATCGCTTCGATGATTCCGATCAGGCGCGCGAGCAGTGACGCCTCGTCGGTGCTGCGGTCGCCTCCGGCGGCGGCGGCGATCTGCGACAGCAGCAGCGGCAAGAGAGCTTCGAGGCGGCGCCGGCCAAACTCGTCGAGCCGGCGGAAATACGCCGACTGCCGCAATTCGACCAGCAGCCCGGCCGTAGTGGCGCTGTCCCTGATTCCCAGCTCCGCGATTTCCCGCGCGATCGCGTCGCCGCCGGTTTCCGTGCTCCAGAGGGACTCAAGCCTGGTAATGGCTGACCCGGCAGCGCGTCCGCCGGGCCCGAATACGACCGCGTTGAAATGCGTGGTCACCATCCGGCGAGTGGCATCCAGCTGCTGGATGAAATCGCTCCAGGTGCCGGCACCCATTGACGCCGCCAGGCGCTCCCGGCCGAGTTCATCGGTCGGCAATGCATGCGTCTGTTGATCCGCGACCATCTGCAGGCGGTTCTCGCAACGCCGCAGGAACACATAGGCATCCAGCAGCTCGGCAACCACGGCAGGCGACAGCAGCTTGGCGCCCTGCAGGCGCGGCAGCACGGAAAGCAGTGACGCTGACTGCATGCGCGGTTCCGAACCGCCGCGGATCAACTGCTGCGCCTGCACGATGAATTCGATTTCGCGAATGCCACCCGGCCCCAGCTTGATGTCGTCCTGCAGGTCGCGCCGGGCGACCTCGCCCTCGATCATCTCCTTCATGCTGCGCAGGCTCTCGAATACGCCGAAATCGAGGTACCGTCGGTATACGAATGGACGCACTGCCTCGTCGTAGAGCCTCCGATAGCTCGGGATGCCGGTAATCGCGCGGGCTTTGACATAGGCATAGCGCTCCCAGTCGCGGCCGTGCTTTTGCAGGTACTCCTCGAATGCGCCAAAGTTCACCACCAGCGGACCGGAATCCCCGAACGGTCGCAGTCGCAGGTCCACGCGAAACACCAGTCCTTCCGCAGTGCGCTCATTCAGCAGCCGGATCAGCGCCTGGCTCATGCGCGTGAAGTAATCCTCGTTGGCGACCGGCCGCCGTCCGTCGGTCTCGCCGGCTTCCGGATAGAGCAGCACGAGGTCGATGTCCGAGGAGAAGTTGAGCTCACGACCACCGAGCTTGCCCATGGCCAGAACGACCAGTTCCTGCACTTCCCCGCCGGCAGACCGCGGCTGCCCATAGCGGGCTGCGAGTGCACGCGAGGCGAAGGAGAGCGCGGCTATGATCGCAGCATCAGCGAGGTCGGATAGCTCGGCCAGCACCTCGGTGAGTGCGGCAGCGCCTGTCAGATCACGCCAGGCGATGCGCACCAGTTCGTGACGGCGCAGGCGCCGCAACCGGTCCATGAAACCGGCTTCGCTGTCGCCCGCTTCCAGCAATGACAGGGCGCGGCCCAGGACTTCTCCGGAAATGCGGGCGCGGCCCAGTTCGCCGCTCGCGGCAAGATCATGGAGCAGCGCCGGCTCGCGGATCGCAACCTCCGCCACGAACTCGCTTGCCCCAAATACCCGCTGCAGGTCCGCTGCGCTTACCGACGCCGTCCCGCCAGCATCGCGCCAGCGCGCAAGCAACCCGGAGGTACGGACGAGAAGCTCGTTCAATCGCGGTTCACCATCCACAGTCCGGCCAGGCAGAAGGCCACGCCCACGAGATTTGTGATCGTCAGCCGGTCCTTGAAGAACAGGTACCCGACAACGAGCAGGACGATCGCCGCCGCCACTTGCGTCACCAGCGCACCGAACGACAGCGGGAATCCACCGCGGTACAGCAGAATGAACGCGAAATCGATCAGCACGATGGAGGTCGCGAGCGCGGGCGCTGTCCAGTTGACGTGGTTGAAGTGGCTGCGAAAGCCGGCCTCGGCCGGTATCACGAGCAGGATGCCGGCGCAGAGAAGACTGCCGAACAGGTAGGCCATCAGCAGTGTTGCCACCGGGTGGGCACCAGCCGGCACCAGCTTTGTGATGAGGTGATAAGCCACGGTCGAGCCGATGGCGAGTGCGAGCGCGATGGATTGCATGGAGATACTCCGCGAGGCAGCGGTGAGCCTATCAGCCGCCTGCTTCATCGTGGCATCCTGCTTCAACTCCGTTGCCTTTCCAAGCAGTTGCGATCACATCCGCAATCGCGCATTGTTCAAGTACCTGCGCGCGCAGATTGCTTCAGAGCCGCTTTTTCAGGACTTCGATGAGGGCATCGAAAAATCCCGCGTTGGGCACATTTCTGGCAACGGCACTATGGATCGTGGCAGCTCCATCGGCGAGTGCCGCCACGCCCGCAGGCGACTGGAGCGCAGGTATCGCGGGCAGCGCCCTGGATAGTATTTTGCCGGGCACATCCGCGGTGCCCGGCGGCGTCGTGACGCTGCCGATCGAAAGCCCGGGTGGCCTTGAACCTGTTGTCACGTTCGATGGCGCCCGCACCATGGTGCTGCGTGACGCTGAGCGCTGGCTGGCGATCGTCGGCATCCCGCTGGGCACCACGCCGGGTCCGAACCATGTCGTCGTGAAGCACGGCGATTCAACGGCACACATCGGCTTCGACGTCGCCGCCAAGACATACGCCGTGCAGAAGCTCTCCGTGCCGCCGGGCCAGGTGAATCTTTCAAAGCGCGACCTCGCGCGGGTCGAAAAAGAGCGCGTCAGGATTCGCAACGCGCTCAGGACATTCTCCGCAAACCCGCCCGCGACGCTCAGGCTGCTGCAGCCGGCGCCGGGCCCGCGCTCGAGCTCCTACGGCCTGCGGCGCTTCTTCAACAATGAGTCACGCAATCCGCATACCGGCATGGACATCGCAGCCCCGCTCGGCGCCTCCGTGCAGGCCGCAGCCGCCGGTACCGTCATCGACGCCGGGAACTATTTCTTCAACGGCAACACCGTCATCCTCGATCACGGCGCCGGGCTTGTGACGATGTACTGCCACCTGAGCCGCATCGGCGTGGAACCAGGACAAAGGGTGAGCGCCGGCGAACTGATCGGCGACGTGGGCGCCACCGGCCGGGTCACCGGCCCGCACCTGCACTTTGGTGTGACGCTGAACGGCACGATGGTGGATCCGGCGCTGTTCCTGCCGGCGGAGTGAGAAAGGCCCGGGAGTCGCCTCCCGGGCCTTCATTATCAAGCCGTAAAGCCCCGCGGC
>DAITAA010000053.1:0-8053 GCA_036824505.1 Steroidobacteraceae bacterium | reverse complement strand
TCATTCTTCATGGCGGCCTGGAAAGCATCATTCTTCATCGCGGCCTGGAACGCGTCGCTCTTCATGGCGTTGAGGAAGGCGTCGTTCTTCATCGCGACCTGGAACGCGTCATTCTTCATGGCCGTCTGGAAGGCGTCGCTCTTCATGGCGGTCTGGAACGCATCATTCTTCATGGCCGTCTGGAAGGCGTCGCTCTTCATGGCGGCCTGGAAAGCATCATTCTTCATGGCGGCCTGGAAGGCGTCATTCTTCATCGCTGCCTGAAAAGCGTCGCTCTTCATGGCGGCCTGGAAAGCATCATTCTTCATCGCGGTCTGGAAAGCGTCACTCTTCATTGCAGCCTGGAAGGCATCACTCTTCATCGCCGCTTGGAAAGCGTCACTCTTCATTGCAGCCTGGAAGGCATCACTCTTCATCGCAGACTGGAAAGCGTCGTTCGCAAGCGTGGAGGCCAGGGCGCGGTCGGACACGATCGCCTGATAGACATCCGTCTGCATGAACTGGGCCACCGACTGGTCGCCCAGAGCTACGCTGCCGTTGGCCGCGCCGGTGTCGGCCCGATAGCGATCGGCGGGGACGACCGAACCGGCCAGTTCCTGTCTGGACGGCGGGTACAATTTCGCCACGTAGCCCACTGCGGCCAGCACGACGATCCCGACGACGACCAGCCAGATCCTGGTCCTGGGTGAACTACGCTCCGAAACTGCCATTTTGCCTCTCCCCTGGGCCGGCCTGAACGGCCCGGCATTAGTAATCCAATGTACCAAATACGGTGCCGGCACGAAGAAGTTGGTATCTACTGAGCGGGAAAGCGCCGCACCGCGGGCGCTGGCAGCCGTTATCGGCCCTATCCCCTTGTTTACTCGATCTTCTTGCCGCAATGCGGGCAGGTCGGCACGACCAGGTGGCGCAGCGACTCCGTGTGCAGCATCCGTTCGAGGGTCTCGTGGGAGACCCCCAGCTCCCTGCTCAGCGCCGCGAGATCGGCGAGTTCGGCTGGATTGACGGAACCGTCCGACATCGCAAGATCCATCTTCGCAGTCAGTTGGTCGCGCCGCGCCTGGAGTTCCTCGGCAAACCGCGCGGCAAGGATGCCCGCCGGAAGCGCGACGAAGCCGACGCCGAGCAGCATGATGACCGCGGCCAGGAACCGCCCAAGCGGCGTAACCGGTGTGACGTCGCCGTAGCCCACCGTCGTCATCGTCACGACCGCCCACCACAGCGACTCGCCGATGCTGCCGAAGCCTTCCGGTTGGGCGACATGCTCGACGCCGTACATCAAAGACGCCGCGACTACCACCAGGATCAACATCGTAAACAGACCTGAGAGCAGGGTACGGGCCTCGGACTGAATCACGGTGACAAAGATTCCAAGCCCCCTGAAATAGTGGGTCAGCTTCAGCAGCCGCAACAGGCGCAGCAGCCGCAGGTAGCGCAGGTCAATGGTCAGCATCAGGCCGAGATAGGCGGGCAGGATCGCGATCAGGTCGGTTACCGCGACCGGAGAGCAGAGGTAGCGCAGGCGCGCCTGCCAGGCTGGCTGGCCATGGTACCGGGGATTGTCGGGCGCAACCCAGGCACGCAACAGGTACTCGACCGTGAATACCGCGATCGAGAACAATTCGAAAGCATGAAATGGCCGGTCAAAACGCGACAAGTGCGCCGGGTCCGACGCCAGTATCACGGCCGCTGCATTCAGCAGGATCAGCATGACCAGCGCCGCGGCGATCCACCAGGACGCGCGGCTACCGGAAAAACCGCCCTCGATCAGTTGGTACCAGCGCTCGCGTCGCACGGCACGTGCCTCCGTAATGCCTGCCGCACGGTAGCATCGGTGCACGCGCCATTCCAGAGCGGTCGCGGCGCGCCGCCGCCGCGCCTGGGCGCCTCGCGCGTGATAAACGGGTAATAATGATGCCAGTTGTTGACGGGCGCGTCCGCGACTTCCGGCGCGAAAGGATCGGAATGGCGAACGACAGGCTGTGGTGGGAACGCGAGGACCTCTGCTATCGCGATGGCCGCCTGAACTTCGGCGGGCGCGAGCTCGCGGCTTTGGTCGAGGCGGCGGGCACGCCGACTTTTGTCTATAACGCCGCGCGTGTGCGCGACAACCTGCAGCGGCTGCGTGCCGCGCTCCTGTCGCAGGGCGTCGAGCACGATGCCTTCTACGCGATCAAGGCGAATCGCTACGCGCCGCTCGTCACGTACCTCAAATTGCTCGGGCGCTGCGGCATCGATGCCTGCTCGCCTGCGGAGCTGCGCTACGCGCGCCAGGTCGGCTTCGAGGAGGCCGAGATCTCCTACACGGGCACGTCCGTGTCGGACAGCGATCTCGACTGCCTGCAACGCCATCCCGGCGTGCATGTCAATTGCGATTCGATCTCGACGATCCGGCGGCTTGGCCAGCGCTGCCCCGGGCGGCGCATCGGCATCCGCGTCAACCCCGAGCTGGGAGCCGGCTACAACGAAAAGTTGCGCTACGCCGGAGCGAAGGCAACCAAGTTCGGCATCTATCGC
The DNA here is from genome assembly GCA_036824505.1 of Steroidobacteraceae bacterium. GTDB lineage: Bacteria > Pseudomonadota > Gammaproteobacteria > Steroidobacterales > Steroidobacteraceae > SCUD01. Next base: position 5,536 of record DAITAA010000053.1, on the reverse strand, counting down.
GATCGCTTCGAGGAAGCAGTCGCCACGGCGCGCGCCGCCGGAATGCGGGTCGAGGCGCTGCACTTCCATTTCGGCAGCGGCTATCTCGAAGACTCGATCGAGGTCCTCGACCAGGTGCTGGAGCGTGTCGGCGCGCTGCTCGACGCCCATCCGGAGATCCGCACGCTGAACATCGGCGGTGGCCTCGGCGTGCCGCTCACGGAAGGCGATGTCGCGATCGACCTCGGGCGCTGGGCGGCGATCGTCGCGCGTCACGTGGTGCGGCGTGGCATTCGCATCCAGGTCGAGCCCGGGGACTATCTGATGAAGGACGCGGGCGTGCTGCTGGTGCGCGTCAACACGGTGGAAGACAAGGCGCGCACGCGTTTCGTCGGCGTGGACGCGGGCTTCAACATCCAGAATCTCGCCGCCTACTACCAGACGCCGTTCATCGTCGCACCGCTTCGCCGGGTCGCGGGCGCGCCGCTCGAGCGCGTGACCATCGCCGGCAACATCAACGAGGCGATCGACCTGCTGGCAGAGGACGTGGAACTGCCAGCGCTGGCCGAGGGCGATCTGCTCGCGCTGCTGAACGCGGGGGGCTATGGCTCTTCATCGAGCTCGAATCACTGCATGCGCGGCGAGTTCCGCGAGTATCTGCTCCTCACAGCGGAATGATCGTGCCCTTGTTCATGATGTTGTTGGGGTCGAAGGCGCGCTTCAGGCGCTCGAGGATGTAATAGGAGGAGCCGTATTCTTCCTTGACCCAAGGAGTGCGCGCCTTGCCCATGCCGTGGTGGTGCACGACCGAACCGCCGAGCTTCAGCGTCTCCTCGCAAATGATGCGGTTGATCTCGGTGCGATACTTCCTGACTTCCTGTTCCGGCGGGCAGTTCACGCTGTAGTAGTAGATGAAATACATGTTGGTGCCGTTGATGTAGCTGTGCGAGGAGTGCCCGCCGGCCACGGTGATGTCGGGCACCTCGGCCCTGAGCCGCCGCAACGCATTCTCGTAGATGTCGCAGATCGTGCTCCAGTCGGCGGACACCTCGGTCGTGCGACCCATCGTCCGGGTCGCGAGGATTTCCTTGCGCTCGTTGGCGATCTTGTCGGCGCCCCAGTTGAGGTCCGCGAACCACTCGGCGATATGGCTGCTGTCGACCCTGCGGCATTCAGGGAACTTCGCCACGATCGCCTCGATGCCGGCAATCGTCGCTGCCACCACGCCCGCGGGTCCTTCGGCCATGAACAGCAGCACGCAGTCGTCCTTTGCGGCGAATCGGGAGAAGTGGAACGCGCCGTCGGGCGGGTCATAGAGCCTTGCGACTGACGGCCGGTAGCCTTCGACCATCACCTTGCGCAAGGCTTCGAAACCGGTGCGCATGTTCTTGAGCGTGTAGCCCACGAAGGTGTTGTTCTGCGGCAGGTACGGGAACAGTTTCACGGTGACTTCGGTGATGTAGCAGAGCGCCCCCTCGTTGCCGATCACGACGTGGCGGATGTCCGGGCCGACCGCCCGGCGCGGCACGTTCTTGATGCGCGTCACCGTGCCGTCCGCAAACACGGCTTCGAGGCCGACCACCATGTCCTCGATGCCGCCGTAGAGCGTCGAGAACTGGCCGATGCTGCGCGTCGCCACCAGCCCGCCGAGCTGCGCAATGGGTTTCGATTGGGGCGAATGTCCGGTGGTGCAGGCTTGCCGGCGCACGAGGTCCTCGAGCACCTGCAGCGGCACGCCGCACTGAACGGTTGCCTGCATGTTGTAGGTGTCTATCTTGACGACGCGGTCCAAGCCCGAGCCGTCGAGCACGATCGAATCCGGTACCGCAGTTTCGAGGCCACCCTCGGTCGCCGTGCGCCCGGTGCGTGCCACCACGTTGATGCGGTGCTCGTTCGCGAACTTGAGCACATCTGCGACGTGCCGGGTGCTGCGCGCCATCGCCACCGCAGCCGGCAGCGGCTGCGTGAACACGCCGTGCACGTCCTCGTAGAGACGCAGGCGGTCGATGCTGCTCTGTTGCAACTCCCGCTCGTCGGTGATGACGTTCTGCGCACCCAGGATCTTCTGGAGGCCCTGGACAATGGCGGTTCTGCTCAATGCCATGATGGCAATCCTTGATCAGTGGAAGATCGGATAGGACCGTTCGAGGACCGGGTCCGTGGCGTTGCGAACTTCACGGTAGACCTCCGCGTTCATCCGGCGGTACATGCCGGTGTTGGCGGAGTTCGGTGAAAATGCCTGTCGCGGCCTGGCCATTTTTGCCACGGCAGCCGGAAAGTCTGCATAAACACCGGTTGCGACCGCGGCGCAGATGGCGGCGCCGAGGCTGGCGCCGCTCGGCCCGGTCGCGCGCGAGGCCGGCATCCCGAATGCGTCGGCGAAGATCTGCATGAACAGCGAACTGCTGGCCCCGCCGCCCGACACGACGATTTCGCGCAGCGTGATACCGAGTTCCCCGCACATCGCGTCCACGCGGTCCTTCATCGTGAGCGCGATCGCCTCGAGGATCGAGCGATAGACGTGACCCCGGGTATGTCGCGCATCGAAGCCGAGCATGACACCCTTGCGGAACGGGCGATCCGTGGGCGCCAGCCAGTCGAGCACGGTCATCAGGCCATCGCTGCCGGCAGGCACCGCCGCAGCCTCTTGCTCCAGGATCTGCTCGCGCGAACTGCCTCGTGCCGCCGCCGCTGCGGCAAACTCGGGACCCAGCAGGTCCATGAACCAGGTGAGCGTCCACATCCCGCGCCGGATGCCGTGGCTTTCGTACAGGTACTTGCCGGGAATGCAGCCGAAGTTGGTCCAGAAGTGCTGCGCATCCTTGCGATTCTCCCGTCCGTGCACCATGCCGGCAATGTAGGTCCCGAGCGAGACCAGCGCGGTTCGTTCATCGAGCGAACCCGAACTGAGCGCTTCGACCGCCTTGTCGTTCGCAGTGACGACGACCGGCAGGCCCGCAGGAATCCCGGTGGCCGCCGCTGCGGCGGCGGTGACCCGTCCCGCGACCTGCCCCGGCATCAGCAGCTCGAACAACATCTCGCGACGCAGCCTGAATTGCCGATACAGCGCCGGGTCGTTGGTCCACTGCCATGTGTCGGTATCGATTGGCCACTGCAGGATGATGTTGTTTGCGGCAGTGTCCCGGAATTCGCCCGTGAAGCGGTGCGTGATGTAACCCGAGGATGTCGTCGCGCGCGCGACGTCGGGGTCATCGGGGATGTAGGGCTGGTAGGCGCGGGTGTCCATCCAGCTCATCACCGGTGCGGCGAGCGAGCCATTCGCCTTCAGGAACGCCTTGCAGCAACGGATCGTGCAAAGGCCGACGCCGATGATTTCCCGCAAATCGCCCGGAAACCTCGCGAGAGCCTCCCGGCTGGCGGCGATGATGGAGTCCCAGAGGTCGTCGTCCGGGTGCTCGACGATACCGGGCCGCGGCCGGCTTGCCGGGCGCAGGACCTGCCGGCCCTCGGACACTGCGTTGCCCTGCAGGTCGTAGATGACGACCTTCGTGCTCTGCGAGCCGTTATCCACGCCGATGATGTAGCGGCCCTGCATCGAAGCCCTCTTGTCCGTCAGCGGACCAGGTAGCCGCCGTCCACCACCAGCAGGTGTCCGTTGACGTAGTTCGAGGCGCGGCTCGCCAGGAATACGAGTGCACCCATCAGGTCAACCGGCTCGCCCCAGCGCCCGGCAGGAATATGGTCGAGCACGCGCTGGTTGGTTTCCGGATTGCTGCGCGTCTGGCGCGTAATTTCCGTGGCGTAGTAACCGGGCGCAATGCCGTTGACCTGGATGTTGTGCTCTGCGAGCTCGTCGCAGTAGGCCTTGGTGAAACCGGCCAGGCCATGCTTGGTGGCCGCGTAGGCGGAGGACCAGCGCCCGCCGAGGAACGAGAACAGCGAACAGATGTTGATGATCTTGCCGCTGCGTTGCGGAATCATCCGCTTCGCTGCTTCGTAGCTGAGTTCGAATGCAGCGGTAAGGTTGACGGCCACGGTTGCATCCCACTGCGGCCGGCCGAAATCGAGCACCTCGGCAAGCGGGCAGATGCCGGCGCTGTTGACCAGGATGTCGATCGAGCCGTAGCGCTTGACGCAGGCATCGATGACCTGCGCGGCCGCGCCCGGCGCCGTGATGTCAGCTTTCAGGAATTCGTAGCGGCTGCCGGCCGCCTTGACCAGTGGCCCCGTCGTTCCATCGTCGTCCATCACGCTCGGCACGAACACGTCGGCGCCCGCTTTTGCGAGCGCCAGCGTGAACGCCTGACCCAAGCCGGTGTTGCCGCCGGTGACGATGGCTTTCCTGCCGGCGAGCGAAAAGAAGTCCATCGCGAATTCGTTGATATTCATCGCCGCAGTCTCCTTGACCCACGCCGGCTTTCTCAGGCAGAGCCGCCCGGCCGGCGACGGTGTCCGCCTTCGCGGCGACCGCGCGGCGCCTCGCCCGGCGCACCGGCGCCCGGGGCCGGAGCGTCGCGGAATTTGCGGATCCAGCGCGAGCAATCCGGGTCGTGGCCCATCATCACGTCCGCCGCCATGCATGCCTTGACGATATCGCCGTGCAGGGGATTGGTGATGGCGGAAGTCAGGCCCGAGGCGATGGCCATGGTCAGGAAGCCGCTATTGATGCCATCGCGGGCGGGCAGCCCGAAGCTCACGTTCGACGCGCCGCAGGTGGTGTTGACCTTGAGCTCTTCCCGCAGGCGCTTCAGCAGCCGCATCACCTGTACACCGGCGGAATTGATCGCGCCGATCGGCATTACCAGCGGGTCGACAACGATGTCGGAGGCCGGAATGCCGTGATCCATCGCGCGGTGCACGATTTTCCTGGCGACCGCGAAGCGCACGTCCGGGTCTTCGGAAATTCCGGTTTCGTCATTTGAGATCGCCACGACCGCGGCGCCGTATTTCTTGACCAGCGGGAGCACGGTCTCGAGCCGGTCGTCCTCGCCGGTCACCGAATTCACCAGCGCCTTGCCCTGGTAGACGGCAAGACCGGCGGCGAGGGCGGCGACGATCGACGAATCGATCGACAGCGGCACGTCGGTGATCGACTGCACCAGCTGAATCGATTTCGCGAGGATGGCGGGTTCGTCCGCGAGCGGGATGCCGGCGTTGACGTCGAGCATGTGGGCGCCGGCGGCGACCTGCGCGAGCGCGTCCGATTCGACGCGGCTGAAGTCGCCCGCAGCCATCTCTGCCGCGAGGAGTTTCCGGCCGGTCGGATTGATGCGCTCGCCGATGATGACGAACGGGCGATCGAAGCCGATGACGACCTCGCGCGTTGCCGAGCTGATTACGGTATCGGTCATGGTGTCTTCCTGGCGCTGTGCAGCCGCCGCACGTCAGGCACGCTGCATGGTCCGCGTCAATGCATCGCCGCACGCCGCGTGGCAATGAGTGCCTTGGCGGTCTCGACAGCGACGGCCGCATCACGGCAATAGGCGTCGGCGCCGATCGCCCTGGCGAATTCCTCATTGAGCGGCGCGCCGCCGACCAGCACGATGTACTTGTCGCGCAGGCCCTTCTGCTTGAGCGTGTCGATGACGACCTTCAT
>DAITAA010000013.1:0-79595 GCA_036824505.1 Steroidobacteraceae bacterium | reverse complement strand
GTACGGCGACAGGTAGCCGCGGTCGAACTGCATGCCCTCGACGACCTCGAGCTCGTTCTCGAGTCCTGAGCCTTCCTCGACCGTGATGACGCCTTCCTTGCCGACCTTTTCCATCGCCTCGGCGATTTTCTTGCCGATCGCCTCGTCACTGTTCGCCGAGATTGTGCCGACCTGGGCGATCGCCTTCGAGTCCTTGCAGGGCTTGGAGAGCTTCCTCAGCTCTTCAATGGCCGTTGTAACGGCCAGGTCGATGCCGCGCTTGACTTCCATCGGGTTGATGCCCGAGGCCACTGCCTTCATGCCCTCGCGGATGATTGCCTGGGCAAGCAGGGTCGCCGTGGTCGTTCCGTCACCGGCCTCGTCGGAGGTCTCGGAAGCAACTTCCTTGACCATCTGGGCGCCCATGTTCTCGAACTTGTCCTTGAGCTCGATTTCCTTCGCCACCGAAACGCCGTCCTTGGTGACGGTCGGTGCGCCGAAGCTCTTCTCGAGCACCGCATTGCGGCCCTTCGGGCCGAGCGTCGCCTTGACGGCGTTCGCGAGCAGGTTGACGCCGCGGACCATGCGGGTGCGCGCGTCATCGCTGAATCTGACTTCCTTGGCTGCCATTGGTATTTATCCTCTTACTTTTCGATCACGGCCATGACGTCTTCCTCGCGCATCACGAGGAGTTCGTCGCCGTCGACCTTGACTTCGGTTCCACCGTATTTGCCGAACAGGATCTTGTCGCCGACCTTGAGGTCGAGCGGACGGATGCTCCCGTTCTCCAGAATCTTGCCCTTGCCGACTGCGACGATCTTGCCGCGGATCGGCTTCTCGGCAGCGGTATCCGGGATCACGATGCCGCCGGGTGATTTGCGCTCTTCATCTTCGCGCTTGACGATCACTCGATCATGAAGCGGACGGATCTTCATGGTTCAATACTCCTTCGAAAGTCGTTTGTTAGTGCTCGGGAGGGCCCCCCAATCGGGGTTAGCACTCTCCCTAGTCGGGTGCTAATCATAGGGATCGCGGGTCCAATTTCAAGCACTGTCTGGCCCACCCTGCCAAATATCCGTATCTCATTGAAATATAATGCTTTCCCGCGGAGGCCGGAGCGCTGGCGCCGGGGCGGATTTGCGAAACCGGGCAGGCGGTCGCGACAAGCGCGTGGCGGGTCGCTAACCTCTCGACCCGCCTGGCGAGAATTTGGCCCGAGGAACCCCCGCGAATGAAGAGTCCAAGGACTGTCCTGGCCGCGTTCCTGCTGGCCGCGAGCGCCGCGGCCACCGCGCAGGGCTTGCTCGGTCCGGCGATCAATGACGATCAGTTCCTGCCGGTCGATGAGGCATTCAAATTCACCGCTGCCGCGGATGGCGGCGGGCAGATTGCGCTCGACTGGCAGATCGCACCGGGCTATTACCTTTACCGGCACCGGATATCGGCCAAGACCAAGACAGCGGGATTCACGCTTGGCGAAGTCGCGATGCCGCCGGGCAAGAAGAAGACCGATGAGTTCTTCGGTGAGGTCGAAGTCTATTACTACACACTGAATGCGACCGTTCCGCTCCAGCGTCCAGCCGATGTTTCCACCCTTGAGGTCACGGTTGGGTACCAGGGCTGCGCCGACGCGGGACTCTGCTACCCGCCGGTCACGAAGACCGTCACGATCGAGATGCCGCCGCCGGGCACGCCGTCACGCGCAGATGCGCCGCCGATGGTCGCCGAGCAGGATCGGCTGGCAGCGCAGATTGCAACGGGAAATCTGCTGCTCGTGATGGCGGTCTTTTTTGTCGGCGGGCTCGGTCTGGCATTCACGCCCTGCGTACTGCCCATGATTCCGATCCTCTCCAGCATCATTGCGGGACAGGGCGCGGCTGCGACTCCGCGCCGATCATTTCTGCTCTCGGTCGCCTACGTGCTTGGCATGGCGATGACCTATACCGTCGCTGGTGCTGCGTTCGCCGCCGCGGGCCAGCAGGCCCAGGCATTCTTCCAGCAGCCTTGGATCATTATTAGTTTCGCGATCCTGTTCGTGGTGCTGGCGCTAGCGATGTTCGGCTTGTTCGAGCTTCGTATTCCGGCGGCACTGGAAACGCGGCTGTCGGCCGTATCGGGCCGCCAGAAAGCCGGTAGCCTGGTCGGGACGGCGATCATGGGTGCATTGTCGGCGCTCGTTGTGACGGCCTGCGTGGCGCCGCCGCTCGTCGCGGCGCTTGCGGTCATCGGGCAGGCCGGCGACGTGCCGCGCGGTGCAGCAGCTTTGTTTGCCATGGCCATTGGCATGGGTGCCCCGCTTCTGCTGGTCGGCGTCGCCGGTGGGCGTTTCCTGCCGCATGCGGGTCCCTGGATGACCACGGTCAAGGCCCTGTTCGGGGTGATGCTGCTGGGCGTCGCGGTCTGGATGCTCGAGCGCATCCTGCCCGGCCCCCAGACGCTTGCGTTATGGGCGCTGCTGGTCATTGTCGCAGGCTATTATTTCGGCGGATTCGGCCGCCCGGAGCCGAAAGGCGGGCCGCGTCCGCTGGCGCGCGGCGCAGGGCTCGCGGCGATTGCCTGGGGAATCATCATGCTGATCGGTGCGGCTGCCGGCGGGCACGATCCGCTGCAGCCATTGCAGGGCATCACATTGCCGGGCGCGCTCGGCAATCCGCAGAGCAGGGTTGCCCGCGAACTTCCGTTCCGGCCGGTCGCCTCGGTCGAGGATCTGGATCGCGAACTCTCGGCGGCGCTCACGGCAGGCAAACCCGCGATGCTCGATTTCTACGCCGACTGGTGCGTTTCCTGCAAAGAGATGGAGAAGTACACGTTTTCCGACGCCGAAGTGCGACGGGATCTCTCAGGATTCGTGCTGTTGAAAGCCGACGTGACGGCCAATAGCGCGGCAGACCAGGCCCTGCTTCATCGCTTCGGGGTCTACGGCCCGCCGACCACCGCATTCTTCGGCGCCCACGGCCGCGAGTGTCGCGGTTTTCGCCTGGTCGGATACGTGCCGGCCGATGCTTTCCGGGAGCATTTGTCCCGGTTCGCCCGCGAATGCTGAGACTGCCGCGCGGCGCACAGTGGGCCGGCCTCCTGGTCGTCGCGGCCCTTGCGGGTCTTGGCGCCTATTTCGCGAGCCGCAACCTGCTCGCACCCGAACCGCCGCCGCTCGAGCCGATGCGCCCGGCAGTCGTCCCCGAGCGCCGCCCGGATATCACGCTGGCCGATCGGGACGGAAAGCAACGCGCGCTTTCAGAATGGGACGGCAAGCCACTCGTCATCAATTTCTGGGCGACCTGGTGTGCCCCCTGTCGGCGCGAGATACCGATGTTGAATACGCTGGCACGAGAGCATCGCGACCAAAGCGTGGAAGTCATCGGCATCGCTGTCGACTTCCGGGACGATGTGCTTCAGTACCTGCAGAAGATGCCGATCGACTACACCGTGTTGATCGGGGAGCAGGACGGCATGGATGCGGCACGTGCCTTTGGCATGGAGACGATCGGGCTGCCTTTCACCGCCTTCACGGACAGTGCAGGCCGTATCGCCACCATCCATGTCGGCGAGCTGCACCGCGCGGAGGCCGAGGCGATCCTCGCGCTCATTCGGCAAGTGGACTCAGGGGCCATCGACATGGCGGCCGCCAGGGCAGAAATACGCGAAAAGCTGGCCGACCCGGGTCTGGGCAGGCCTTAAAGTACCCCGGGATCGACCTGATTGGCGTCGAATCGACGCCGTTCGGCACATTATCGACCCATTATCTGGACAAAGTGAGCCTTGTCCGGTTCAATGAGCGTCCACCGGGGCCGGTGGTGCCGGGGGGATTGCGCGGCCTATGCGGCGAATACTGCTCATCAACGGGCCGAACCTCAACCTGCTCGGCAGCCGCGAGCCGGCCCACTACGGCCGGGACACGCTCCCAGCGATCGAATCAAGGCTGAAGGACCAGGCGGCGGGCCGCGATGCGGTGCTGGAGAGCTTCCAGAGCAATGCCGAGCACGAGCTGGTTGACCGAGTGCAGGCCCTCGCCGGACAACCCGTCGATTTCGTGATCCTGAATCCCGGCGCCTTCACCCACACGAGCATCGCGCTGCGTGACGCCCTGCTGGCCGTGGCCGTGCCCTTCATTGAAGTCCACCTGTCCAACGTGCATGCGCGTGAGCCGTTCCGCAGGCATTCCTATTTTTCGGACATCGCGGTGGGCAGCATCGCCGGCCTCGGAGCACAAGGCTATGAGCTCGCGCTCACGGCGGCACTCGACCGCCTCGATCCGCCCCAGGGGAAATGAATGGACATACGAAAGATCAAGAAACTGATCGAACTGCTGGAGGAATCCGGGCTGGCCGAACTCGAGATTTCGGAGGGCGAAGAATCGGTGCGTATCGCCCGCTTCACCCAGGGCGTGAACGTCACAGCCCAGGGTCAGCCGGTGGCAGCGCCGATGCAGGCGGTACCGGTGCCGGCAGCCGCGTCCGCCGCCGCGGTGCCGGCCGAGCAGCGCAATGAAAACATGGTCACCGCACCGATGGTCGGGACTTTCTACGTATCGCCGGCGCCCGGCGCCAAGCCGTTTGTCGAGGTCGGCCAGGAAGTCCGCGTCGGCCAGGTGCTCTGCGTCATCGAGGCCATGAAGATGATGAACCAGATCGAGAGCGAGCGCGCCGGCAAGATCATCGCTGTGCTCGCGAAGAACGGCGAACCCGTCGAGTTCGGCCAACCGCTGTTCGCGATCGATTAATGGAAGAGGCATGCTCGACAAGATCGTGATCGCCAATCGCGGCGAGATTGCGCTGCGCATCCTGCGCGCCTGCCGGGAGCTCGGCATCAAGACGGTCGCGGTCCACTCGACCGCCGACCAGAATCTCAAGCATGTGCTGCTGGCCGACGAGACCGTCTGCATCGGACCGCCCGCATCCAGGGACAGCTATCTGAACATGCCCGCGATCATCAGTGCGGCTGAGGTCACGGACGCGGTCGGCATTCACCCCGGCTACGGCTTTCTCTCCGAAAACGCCGATTTCGCCGAGCGTGTCGAGAACAGCGGTTTTGTATTCGTAGGCCCGCGCAGCGACACGATCCGCCAGTTGGGAGACAAGGTTTCCGCGATCCGGGTCATGAAGGAACACGGCGTGCCCTGCGTGCCCGGTTCCGACGGACCGTTGCCAGCGGATACCGATGAATGCTTCAGGATGGCGCGCAGCATCGGCTATCCCGTGATCGTCAAGGCCTCGGGCGGCGGCGGCGGACGTGGCATGCGGGTCGTGCACAGTGACGCGACACTCGTCAACGCGATCAACGTCGCGAAGACCGAAGCGCAGGCTGCTTTTGGCAATGACACGGTCTACATGGAGAAATTTCTCGAAAAGCCGCGCCACATCGAATTCCAGGTGATCGGCGACAACTACGGCAATGTCGTGTCGCTCGGCGAGCGCGATTGCTCGCTGCAGCGCCGGCGCCAGAAGATCATCGAGGAAGCGCCGGCCCCGGGGATCACGCAGGCGCAGCGCGATGAAATGGGCGATCGCCTCACCGCGGCCTGCGCAGCAGTCGGATATCGCAGCGCCGGCACGCTGGAATTCCTGTTCGAGAATGGCAGCTTCTACTTCATCGAGATGAACACGCGCGTGCAGGTCGAACACCCGGTCACCGAGCAGGTGACCGGTGTCGATATCGTCAAGCTGCAATTGCGAATCGCGGCGGGCGAGCCGCTGCCATTCCGGCAACAGGACATCGTGATACGCGGGCACTCGATGGAATGCCGCATCAACGCCGAGGACCCGAAGACATTTGCGCCATCGCCAGGGCTGGTGCGGCTCTGGCATGCGCCGGGCGGCCCGGGTGTGCGCGTGGACAGCCATCTCTATTCGGGTTACTCGGTACCGCCTTTTTACGACTCGCTGGTTGCGAAGCTGATTTCGTACGGTGAGAACCGTGAAACGGCTATCGCGCGCATGAGAAATGCGCTGTCCGAAATGGTCGTCGAAGGCATCAAGACCAACGCCCCGCTGCACCAGGAGATCTTCGGCCACTCCGCATTCAGGCAGGGGGGCCTGGACATCCACTACCTGGAACGCCGCCTCGGCCTGAAGTAACTCCGAAGCTTGCGGGCCAGACGATGCCATTTCAGCAGCTCGTGGTCGATCTTGGGCCGGCGGATCCGGGTCCTGCGGAGACCGCCTGCCTTGCGCTCGGCGCTTTGTCCATTTCACTGGCTGACGCGGCGGATCATCCCCTGCTGGAGCCGCCGCCCGGCGAAACACCGCTGTGGCCGGAGATCCGGTTGCGCGCGCTGTATCCGGCCGATGCGAAATGCGCCGTCGTCGCAGCAACCTTGGTGGCGGTATTGGGCTTGCCCGCCGAGGCGGTCCGAATCGAAGTCATCGAGGATCGCGTCTGGGAGCGGGAATGGCTCAAGGATTTCCGGCCCATGCAATTCGGCAGCCGCCTGTGGGTCTGTCCCGGTGGCCAGGCGCCAGGCAAACCCGATGCCGTCGTGCTGGAACTCGATCCGGGCCTGGCATTCGGCACCGGCACGCATCCGACGACCGCCATGTGCCTGGAATGGCTGGACGGTTTCCCGCTCGAAGGCCTGCGGGTCCTCGACTATGGCTGCGGATCCGGCATTCTTGCGCTCGCGGCGCTGAAGCTTGGCGCCGCATCCGCGTGCGCTGTCGACATCGATCCGCAGGCCCTGACCGCCGCGCGTTACAACGCGCGCCATAACGGGCTGCTGTCGCAACTCGAAATCCGCGACCCGAAGAATGCTCCTGCCGGGCCCTTTGACCTGGTGCTCGCCAACATCCTCGCTGGGCCGTTGCGGCAGCTGGCACCCGATCTGGCGAAGCTTTGCCCCGCCGGCACGCTGCTGCTGGCGGGCCTGCTGGACTCGCAGGCGGCAGAGGTGGCGGCAGCTTACAGTCCGTGGTTTGATATCGAAACGGCGGCCCGACTCGATGGATGGATTGCCCTCGCCGGTCACCGGCGCGGGGAGTAGGCGTGTACACCCAATGCCCTGATTGTGCGACGGTCTTTCGCGTCACAGCCGACGTGCTGCGCTCCGCGCAGGGCAATGTGCGCTGCGGCGTGTGCTCGACGAGTTTCGATGCACTTGAGTACCTGAGCGAAGAAGCGTTCCGGGCCACTACCCAGGGCCCGGGGCCTCCGTCCCAGCAAGACACGATGACGGTCGAGGAAACGCCTGGCACCGAGGAAATCGAGTTGTCCACGGCACCCGAAGCTGTCCTGGCATCGGAATCGGCCGCGGACATCGAATCGACTGACGCGAGTCCGGCCAGTGAGCAGTCCTTCGAGTTCGACGGCGACGTCGAGGACCTGGGGCAACTGTTCGTCGAGATGCCGGCGACGGAACTGCAGCACATGGCGGCGGCTGCTGCGCGAGCCGCTGATCAGCCGCCATCGAAGGCCATTGACCCGGGCAAGGTTGCCGCTTCGCTGACCATCGGCCGCGAGGACCTCGAGCCAACGGATGAGCACCCGATTCTTGTCCTCGAGGAATCCGACGAAGCATATGAAACGCCGGCACCGGCACCACGGCCGCAACCCGATCCGCACGAATTGCAGGCGAACCCATTTGCGAAACCGCGCATCCTGATCCCGGATGAGTTGCGCAAAGGCCTGGCGGAGGAAGCCGCCGCGAACTCCGTCAACGCACAGGAGTTGTTCGAGGAGCGCGGGCCTGCCACTGCCCCACGCCGCTGGCCCTGGGCGCTTGGCAGCCTGTTCCTGATGCTGGTCCTTGCCGCCCAGGTTGTGCACGCAGAACGCAATGAGCTGATTCGCAAGCCCGCGATTGGTCCGTTGCTGGTGCAGATCTATTCATTCCTGGGCCTGCCATCCAATGTGCCGGCGGATCTTGCCGCCTATGAATTGCGCCAATGGGGCGCGGCGAGTGACGGCACGCAACCGGGCCGCCTGCTGTTACGCGCCAGCATCGTCAACCGCGCCAGCTACTCGCAACCGTACCCGCTGCTGCGCCTGGCATTGCAGGATCGCTTCGGCACCACGGTCGGAGTACGGGACATCGAGCCGGCCGATTACCTTCCCGGCACCGGCGCAGCAAACCTGCTCGAGCCCGGTCAGCGTGCCGATGCCGAAATCCGGATCGTGGACCCCGGCAAAGATGCGGTTGGATTCGAGATGGACGTCTGCCTGTCGGTGTCCGGGGCTGTGCGTTGCGCCAACGAGGTCCGGTCGGCCGAACCATGAAAATCGGTTCATTCGAGCTGGAAGCGCCGCTCGCGCTCGCGCCGATGGCAGGCGTCACTGATCAGCCGTTTCGCAGGCTGTGCCGGCGCATGGGCGCCGCGATTGCAGCCACTGAGATGGTGACTTCCGATGTCCGCCTCTGGAATACGTCCAAATCGCGGAATCGGCTGGCTCATCGTGACGAGCCGGAACCGCGCATCGTGCAGATCGCCGGTGGTGAGCCCGGGATGATGGCCGATGCGGCCCTTCGCAATGTCGAGCTGGGCGCCCAGATCATCGATATCAATCTCGGTTGCCCGGCCAAGAAAGTCTGCAACCATGCAGCAGGGTCGGCCCTGATGCGGGACGAACTACTGGTGCGGAGAATTCTCACGCAGGTCATCGCCGCGGTCCGGGTCCCGGTCACGGTCAAGATGCGCACGGGCTGGGATCGCGGCAATCGCAATGCGGTCGCGGTTGCACGTCTGGCCGAAGATCTCGGTGTCGCGGCGCTCGCCGTACACGGCCGTACCCGCGAGGATTTCTTCAGCGGCGATGCCGAATACGAAACCGTCGCGGCAGTCAAGCATGCAGTGAGCATTCCGGTTTTCGTGAATGGCGACATCGATTCCCCCGCCAAGGCATTGAAGGTGCTGGCACAAACCGGCGCCGACGGCGTGATGATCGGCCGCGCTGCCCAGGGCCGGCCATGGATCTTCAGGGAAATGATCGGTGCGCTGTCAGGGACGCCGGTCGCGCCGCCTTCCCTCGCGGAAGTCCGTGATATCATGCTTTCGCACCTCGAGGCCCTGTATTCGTTCTACGGCGAATCACAAGGTGTCCGCGTGGCGCGCAAGCACCTCGGTTGGTATTGCCGGCTGCACAGGGAAGTCGGACACTTGCCAATCGAATTGTTGACGACCGGAAGCGCAAGAGAGCAACTGTCGCTCGCTGGCGCATTCCTCTCAGGCTTCATCGAGCATCCGGCTCGCGCGGCCTGAACGATAAAGACGCAGACAGGCGGGGAAAAGTTGGCAATGACCGCGAAGACCAAGGCGCAGGCAGCGCGCCGTCCATCCATTTCCCGGCCGCTCAACGGCCATGCGCACGAAATTCCGCTGCGCAGCCACACCGAGCAGGCCCTTAGCAGCTACTTCGACAGCCTCAATGGCCACCGGCCGGGCCGCCTGTATGATCTCGTCATGCGCGAGGTGGAATTGCCCCTGTTCCAGGCCGTCATGGACTACGCGGCGGGCAACCAGAGTCGCGCGGCGCATATTCTTGGCATCAATCGCGGCACCCTGCGCAAGAAATTGCGCGAATACGGGCTGTCCGCCTGATCGTGGCGATGCGCCGGCAAACCCGGCGGGCGCTGCTGAGCGCCTCCGACAAGACCGGCATCGTCGAATTCGCCCGCGAATTGCAGAAACTTGGATTCGAACTTGTTTCGACCGGAGGCACTGCACGGCTGCTGGCCTCGGCCGGTTTGCCGGTCATCGAAGTGTCCGCGGAGACCGGCTTTCCGGAAATCATGGATGGACGCGTCAAGACGCTGCACCCGAAAGTGCACGGCGCGTTGCTCGGACGCAGCGGGCTAGATGACGCGATCATGCGCGAGCACGGCATCCAACCGATCGACCTGCTGGTCGTCAACCTCTATCCGTTCGCCGCCACGATTGCGCGCGCGGACTGCAGCTACGCGGATGCAGTTGAGAATATCGACGTTGGCGGGCCAGCGATGCTGCGCGCCGCGGCCAAGAATCACGCACGCGTAACCGTGTTGGTCGATCCGGCGGATTACCGAGGCGTGCTGAATGAATTGAGCTCGGGTGCAGTCCTGGAACCGACGCGGCGCCGCCTGGCCACCAAGGCCTTTGCGCACACGGCGCAGTACGATGCCATGATCTCTGGCTGGCTGCAGCAGCAGCAAACTGAATCCGCATTTCCGGACATGTTGACACTCGGCTTCCGGAAAAAGCAGGACCTGCGATACGGCGAGAATCCGCATCAGGCGGCCGCCTTCTACATGGATCCGCAGGGCAGAGGCGCCTGCATCGCGACGGCGACCCAGTTGCAGGGAAAGGAACTCTCTTACAACAACATCGCGGACGCGGACACGGCGCTCGAATGCGTGCGTCAGTTCGACAGTCCCGCCTGCGTGATCGTGAAGCACGCGAATCCATGCGGCGCTGCGCTGGCGTCAGGTACGCTCGAGGCCTATCGGAGCGCCTACCAGACCGACCCGACTTCCGCGTTCGGCGGCATCATTGCCTTCAACCGGCCGCTGGATGCGTCGACTGCAACCGCGATCCTCCAGAATCAATTCGTCGAAGTCATCGTGGTGCCGGTCGTCGGTTCCGAGGCACAGGCAGTGCTCGCGTCAAAACCCAATATTCGCGTGCTCGTGGCCGGAGACCTCGGAGACCAGCCAGCGGCCACGACCGAACTTCGCACGGTGACTGGCGGCCTGCTGCTGCAGTCCCGTGACGATGGCATGGTCGAGACCAGCGCGCTGCGGACCGTTACGCGTCGCGCGCCCACCGTGAAGGAATTGGCCGACCTGCAGTTCGCCTGGCGCGTCTGCAAATTCGTGAAATCGAATGCGATCGTTTTCGCACGCGAAGGCAGGACGATCGGTGTGGGTGCCGGACAGACCAGCCGCGTCATCTCGACGCGCATCGCCGGCATCAAAGCCGCCGACGCCGGGCTGGGCATAGCCGGCAGTGTGATGGCTTCCGACGCCTTTTTCCCGTTCCGCGATGGCCTCGACGCGGCGGCGGAACTCGGCGTACGGGCCGTGATCCAGCCCGGCGGATCGCAGCGCGATGCCGAGGTGATCGCGGCGGCCGACGAGCGCGACATCGCGATGGTCTTCACGGGCATGCGGCACTTCCGGCACTGAGCACCAGATGAAAGTCCTGGTCATCGGCGGCGGCGGTCGCGAGCACGCGCTGGCCTGGAAGCTTGCACAATCATCGCGCGTCAGCGAAGTGCTGGTCGCCCCCGGCAATGCGGGCACGGCCAGCGAGCCGAAATGCCGCAACGTCGCCGTTGCGGCGAACGACATCGAAGGTCTGGTCGCCCTGGCACGCGCCGACGGCATCCAGCTCACTGTGGTCGGACCGGAAGGCCCGCTGGTGGCCGGTGTGGTGGACGCATTCAGGGCAGCGGGGCTCGCCTGCTTCGGACCGGGTAAGGCAGCCGCACAACTGGAAGGCAGCAAGCGCTACACGAAGGAATTTCTCGCCCGCCATGGCATTCCGAGCGCGCGCTATTCGGTCTTCACGAGTGAGGACTTCGATCCGGCGGTGATTCGTGCGCAGCGACCGCCGATCGTCGTCAAGGCAGATGGCCTTGCAGCCGGCAAGGGTGTTGTCATCGCCGCGACCGCCGACGAGGCCATCGCGGCGGTTCAGCAGATGTTCGCGGGTGCCTTTGGAGTGGCCGGAAGGACTGTTGTCGTCGAGGAATTCCTGGAGGGCGAAGAAGCCAGTTTCATCGTCATGGCGGACGGCGAGCACGTATTGCCACTCGCGACTTCACAGGATCACAAGCGCCTGCTGGATGGAGATCGGGGCCCGAACACCGGCGGCATGGGCGCCTATTCGCCGGCGCCGGTTGTCACGCCTGCAACGCATGAACGCATCATGCACGATGTGATCTGGCCAACCGTGCGCGGACTCGCGGCCGAGGGCACGCCTTACACGGGATTCCTGTATGCGGGCCTGATGATCGCAGCTGATGGGACGCCCAACGTGCTCGAATTCAATTGCCGCTTCGGCGATCCTGAAACGCAGCCGATCATGGCGCGACTGTTGAGCGATCTCGTGGAACTCTGCGAGGCCGCGCTCGCGGGCCGCCTGCACGAAGTCGAGGCGCTCTGGGATCCGCGCGCTGCGGTAGGTGTCGTGCTGGCGGCGGAAGGCTATCCGGACGACGTGCGCCAGGGCGATGTCATCGCGGGCCTCGAAGACGTGGCCGCACTGGATGGCAAGGTATTTCACGCCGGCACGCGGAGGGACGGCTCACGCGTGCTGACGGCGGGTGGACGTGTGCTATGCGCAGTCGGGCTTGGCCATGGCGTGGCCGAGGCACAGCGGGCCGCCTACGAACTGGTCGACCGCCTGCACTGGCGAGGCATGCAGTGCCGCCGCGACATCGGCTGGCGGGCAATCGGTCGCGCATGAGCATCGCTATACTTCGCGCATGAGCCGCATCCATCTGCGACGTTCGCATGCGCTGACCGCGAAAGCAGCGCGCGAGCGCGTCAATCGCATGGCCAAGGCACTCGCGCAGAAATTCGATGCCGAATGCAGCTGGCAGGACAACGTGCTCGCGATCGAGCATCGAAATGTCTCCGGCACCGTGACGATTGAAAGGGACGAGATTGTCGTCGAGGCGGTGCTCGGATTCTTTCTCGCCATGTTCCGCGACCGCGTGGATGAAGAACTGGTGCGCATCCTCGACGCGGAATTTCCGGACGATCAACTCTAGGCCGGAGACCTCGATAGGGCTACGAACATGAAGAAGCTGCTGAGATTTCTCGGCTGGTCGATCGTCACAGTCGTCGCGCTCGCGCTCTGCGCCTATGGCCTGGCCTGGTGGGTAGCCAGCAGTCGCTACGACCGGCAGTGGGAGGCCCACGAGGCCGCGTTTCCGATCCCTTTCCCGCCCGGCGAGGGGGACCTGGCGGCTTTGCGCGCGGAACGCGTGGCCGCCGGAGCGCCCGCGGATGATCCACTGGCCGGTGCGGACCTGGAAGCCGCAGCCCTCATGCGCGCGATCGCGAATGGCCAGCACCTGGTCGAGAGCCGGGTCGGATGCCGGGGCTGCCACGGCAAGGATTTTGGCGGAGGCGTGATCGTCGACGCGCCGGTCGTCGGGCGCTGGGTCGCGCCGAATCTGACGACCGGCGAAGGCAGTGTCGTACGCGATTACACCGCATCTGACTGGGATCACGCGGTCCGCCATGGTCTGCGCCGCGGAGGGCGCAGCTCGTCGATGCCGTCCATCGAGTTCGTCAATCTGTCGGACCACGAGCTGTCGGACATCGTGGCCTACATCAGAAGCGTGCCGCCTGTCGATCGCGATCCGGGACGCCTCAGACTCGGTCCTGTTTTCAGTTTCATGCTGGCTTTCGACCCTTCGGCGTTCGCAGCAGCCAGCATCGATCACCAGAAGGCTCATGCTGTTGAACCGCCGGATGCCGCGCCCACCGCGGAATACGGCGAACACATCGTACAAGTGTGCCGCGGTTGCCACGGCGTGAACCTGTCGGGCGGCAAGATCCAGGGCGATCCGAACATGCCGATCGTGGCAAACCTGACGCCGCACGAGACGGGCCTCAAGGACTGGACGGAAGCCGATTTCATCCGCGCGCTGCGCGAAGGCAAGCGCAAGGACGGCTCCGCAATTTCCGAATACATGCCCTGGCGGGCCTACGGGCAGATGAGCGATCCCGAGTTGAAGGCGATGTGGGCCTACTTGCGGACTGTGCCGGCGGTGGAGAAAGGCAAGCGCTGAACGCCGGGTCCGGCCCTATTTCTTCTGCACGGTCCGCTGCCGCTGTTCGCGATCGAAATCGACGGCGCGCCAGAGGTACCACGCGGCGGTCGTGCGGTAGGGCGCCCAGCGTTCGCCGAATTTCGCAAGCGCTTTCGGTTTCGGCATCTGGCGTTTCCGGTAAGCGATCCGATAGCCCATGCAGATGCCGTAATCGTCGACCGGCAGGACGTCCGGCCGGCCGAGCGTGAACATCAGGAACATCTCGACCGTCCAGCGGCCGACACCGCGCACCTCGGTGAGCCGCTCGATGATCGCCTCATCGGCAAGCCTCGTGAGTACGCGGCGTTCCGGAATCGTGCCATCGAGGGTCCTGGCCGCAATGTCCTTCAGGGAGGCTGCCTTGGCCCTCGAGAACCCAACGGCCCGCAGCTGCTCATCGGGCGTCGCGACGAGCTGGTCTGGCTGCGGGTAGCTTTCGCCGCCATACAGGGCGCAGAAGCGGCCGAGGATCGTATTGGCGACCTTGCCGGTCAGCTGCTGGTGGGCGACAGCCCGAATCAGCGATTCATAGGGGCTGCGATGACGCTCGGGCCTGATCAAACACGGCCCGGCGCGGCGAATGAGCTGCGCCATCACCGGATCGCCCCGGCGCAGATGGCGCAGCGCGTCCGTCATCCGCGCTTCATCGAATCGAAGAAGTCCGCGTTGGTCTTGGTGTCCTTCATCTTGTCGATCAGGAACTCGACCGCCGCAAGCTCATCCATCGGGTGCAGGAGCTTGCGCAGGATCCACATCTTGGCCAGTTCGTCCTGAGCCGTGATCAGTTCCTCGCGGCGCGTGCCGGAACGGTTGATGTTGAAGGCCGGGAACACGCGCTTCTCCGAAATCCGCCGGTCGAGGTGGATTTCGCTGTTGCCGGTGCCCTTGAACTCCTCGTAGATCACGTCGTCCATGCGCGACCCGGTGTCGATCAGCGCAGTCGCGATGATGGTCAGCGACCCGCCCTCCTCCACATTGCGCGCCGCGCCGAAGAAGCGCTTCGGCCGCTGCAGTGCGTTCGCGTCCACGCCGCCGGTCAGCACCTTGCCGGAGCTCGGCACGACAGTGTTGTAGGCGCGCGCGAGGCGCGTGATGGAATCGAGCAGGATCACCACGTCGCGCTTGTGCTCGACGAGGCGCTTGGCCTTCTCGATGACCATCTCGGCGACCTGCACGTGGCGGCTGGCCGGCTCGTCGAAGGTGGACGCGACGACCTCGCCCTTCACGGTGCGGGTCATCTCGGTCACTTCCTCGGGCCGTTCATCGATCAGCAGCACGATCAGGTAGAGGTCTGGATGGTTCCAGGTGATTGAGGTCGCGATGTTCTGCAGCAGCATCGTCTTGCCGGCCTTCGGCGGCGAGATGATCAGGCCGCGCTGGCCCTTGCCGAGCGGAGCCATCAGGTCAATCATTCGCGCAGTCAGGTCCTCGGTCGAGCCGTTGCCGCGCTCAAGCTTCAGGCGCTTGGTCGGATGCAGCGGCGTCAGGTTTTCGAACAGGATCTTGTGACGGGCGGATTCCGGTGTGTCGAAGTTGATTTCGCCGACTTTCAGCAGCGCGAAATAGCGTTCACCGTCCTTTGGCGGGCGGATCAGGCCGGAGATTGTGTCGCCGGTGCGCAGGTTGAAGCGCCGGATCTGGCTGGGGCTGATATAAATGTCGTCCGGACCGGCCAGATACGAACTGTCGGCCGAGCGCAGGAACCCGAAGCCGTCCTGCAGGATCTCGAGAACGCCGTCGCCGTAGATGTCCTCGCCGCTGCGCGCATGCGCTTTCAGGATCGAGAAGATGACGTCCTGCTTGCGCTGGCGCGCCATGTTCTCGAGTCCCATGGACTCGGCCATCGTCACCAGTTCGTGGACCGGCTTGTTCTTCAGCTCGGTCAGGTTCATGGAGCTGCGTGATGCGGCCAGCTCCTCCGGTGAAATTGTGTCGCCTTCCGAGCCTTCGACATGATCGTCGACCGGGAGCCCTTCAGTGCCGTGACGCGGCCCGCCGCCGCCACGATTGCGATGGCCCTTCTGGCGATTGCGCGACTGATTGCCGAGATAGCCCCTCACAGGTGCTGGTCCAGCAATGCCGCCAACTTCGACTTCCCGACCAGGCCGACCTGCTGCGCCTCGGGAGCGCCGTTCTTGAACAGGATCAGCGTCGGGATGCCGCGCACGCCGTACTTGACGGGCGTCTGGCGGTTGTCATCGATGTTCAGCTTGGCGATCTTGATCCGGCCCTGATAATCCTTGGCGATGTCGTCGAGGATCGGGGCGATGGCCTTGCAGGGACCGCACCATTCGGCCCAGAAATCGAGCAGGACTGGCAGGTCCGATTTCAGCACATCGGTCTCGAAGGTGGCATCTGTGGTGTGGACGATATTTCCGCTCACGCGGGCATTTCTCCTGGTCTGAGGTTTATCGGTGACGGGCAAATGCCCGATACGGCACAATAGGGGTTCTGGCGCTGGAACTCTGGCTGCCTGTCAGGGTGTTTGCACAAGCCCGGGGTCCTGTTCGGGACGCTTCGGGAGTGCCGGTGGACGCGGTGTTAGCGGGGGAACCGCGCTGCTCAGGTGCTTTTGTAGCGCGTCGGAGGAAATTTTTCAAGAGATGAATGCCACAGTAGTAGCCAAGTGACGGAACAGCAATTCTCGGAAATCTCGTTCACCGGCCTGCAATTACCCGAATCCGTGGCCCGCGGCATCGCTGATGCGGGCTTCGAACGCTGCACCCCGATCCAGGCCGAGGCGCTGCCACGGGCGCTGGCGGGCCTCGATGTGGCAGGCCAGGCGCAGACCGGCACGGGCAAAACCGCCGCATTCCTGGTGGCGCTTTACAACCATCTGCTGCGCTACCCCGCCTCGGCGGACCGGCCCGTCTCCTCGCCGCGCGCCCTGGTGCTCGCACCGACGCGCGAGCTCGCGATCCAGATCCATCGCGACGCGGAGCTCCTGGGGCAGTACACCGGCCTGGGCCTGGGTCTTGCCTACGGCGGCGTCGATTACGACAAGCAGCGCCGGGAGCTGCAGGCGGGCGTCGACGTGCTGATCGGCACGCCAGGTCGCATCATCGACTACTACAAGCAGCACGTCTTCGACCTGCATCACGTGCAGGTCATGGTCCTCGATGAAGCCGACCGGATGTTCGACCTTGGCTTCATCAAGGACATCCGCTAT
Source organism: Steroidobacteraceae bacterium (assembly GCA_036824505.1). Lineage (GTDB taxonomy): Bacteria > Pseudomonadota > Gammaproteobacteria > Steroidobacterales > Steroidobacteraceae > SCUD01. The sequence goes on along the minus strand of DAITAA010000013.1, from coordinate 62,716 downwards.
CTGCTGCGCCGGCTTCCGGCGCCGGAATACCGGCTGAACATGCTGTTTTCCGCGACCTTGTCGCACCGGGTGCTCGAGCTCGCGTACGAGCACATGAATGACCCGGAGCTGATCCGCATCGAGCCCGAGCGCGTCACCACCGACCGTGTGCGCCAGGTCATCTACTACCCGGCGATGGAGGAAAAGGCCCCGCTGCTGGTCCACTTCCTGCGCAAGACTGACGCGACGCGCACGATGGTCTTCGTCAATACCAAGCGGCTTGCCGAGCGGCTCGAACGGGTCTTGCTCGCGAATGGCATCGTTGCATCCGCGATGTCAGGCGACGTCCCGCAGCGCAAGCGCATGCGCATGCTGCGTGAGTTCCATGAAGGCAAGCTCGCGGTGCTGGTTGCGACGGACGTCGCAGCGCGCGGCCTGCACATACCGGACGTCAGCCACGTGTTCAATTACGACCTGCCCCAGGACGCGCAGGATTACGTCCACCGCATCGGCCGTACCGCACGCGCCGGGGCGGCCGGCGATGCGGTCAGTTTCGGCTGCGAGCAATATGTCGAGTCGCTGCCTGAAATCGAGGCATTCATCGGCATGCGCATTCCGGTCGGAAGCTTTGACGCCGCGGAATTGCCGGAACTGAGGTCCGGGCATTTTGCGCCGCGCCAGGAAGAAAACGAGGAAGACGGTCCGGCACCGCCGCCACGCCACTGGCGCGGCCACCAGCAAGGCCGGCCGGCACGCCAGGGGGACAGATCACGTGCGCAGGCCCCGATTCGAACGGAACGCGTTGAAAGCCAGGCGGTCGCGCCAATTGCAGTCCCGACCGACGATGTGCCACCCGCCAGGAAGCGGCGGCGGCGACGCCGGCATGGTGGCGGCCCGCGCAGCGGGCCTCAGGCACCGCCGGCCGGCTGACTCGCGGCGAGCGGTGGCGCAAGCCCCTGCGCCAGTTCATGGACGGAATCGACGCCCGGGAAATCCCTCACCGCCCGCGACGGCGCGCGACTGTCGGGCCGGCGTATTGCGTACAGCCATTCGATGCCGTGCGCTCGCGCCGCACGCAGCACCGGCAGGCTGTCGTCGGCAAACAGCGTGCGTTTGGCATTGAAGGGCTCCTGCGCGGCGAGCCTGGGCCAGAATGCGGCGCTTTCCTTGGCTTCGCCCAGATCGTGCGAAGAATAGACGGCGTGGAACTCGCGACGAACACCGAGATGCGCATCCTTGATTGCGAATGTTTCCGGATGCGCGTTGGTCACCAGTACGATCCGCCGTCCTGCGGCGCGCAGTTTCGCGAGGAACTCCCGCGCCATGGGAAGCCAGGCGATCCGGTGTCTTGCCGTACGCTTCAGCGCCGCGATATCGAGCGCAAGTGCCTGGCTCCAGTAATCGATGCAATACCAGTCGAGTGTGCCGTGAGCCGCCTCGAACATCGGCTTCATGACCCTGCGCGCCTCCTCAATCGGCATGCGCCGGCTCTGTGCATAATGCCGGGGAACCCATTCCTGCCAGAAATGGATATCGAACTCGAGGTCGAGCAGCGTGCCGTCCAGGTCCAGCAGTACGGTATCGATGGATGACCAGTCCGGAACCACGAAGGTGTTCTTCACGGGCCTATGATATAACGCGCGCCACCCCGGAGACGCCATGATCCCTGACCTGCACCGGCTGCTGCTTGATGTGACCGTGCTTGCCCGCGAGGCGGGTCACGCGATTCTCGGAGTCTATGCAGCGTCGTTCACCGTCAAGGAGAAAGACGACCGCTCGCCGCTGACTGAAGCCGATCTGCAGTCCGAGCGGCTGATACTTGCCGGCCTGCGCCGGCTCACGCCCGAGATTCCCGTGCTATCGGAGGAATCGAGCCAGGCGCCCTATGCAAAACGCGCTGCGTGGGACTGGCTCTGGGTCGTCGATCCGTTGGACGGCACAAAGGAATTCATCCAGCGCAACGGGGAATTCACCGTCAATATCGCACTGGTTCACAAGCACCGTCCGGTGCTCGGCGTCGTGCACGCTCCCGCTCTGGAGCGTGATTATTATGCCGCCGAGGGAATCGGCGCATTCCGCTCCGATGCCGCCGCGGCGGGCCGTCCGATTCACGTCGTGCCGCGGAGCTCCGGTCCGGTCCGCGTGGTCGGCAGCCGTTCCCATCGTGGCAGCTCGCTCGACCGCTTCCTCGCCCGGGTCGGGCCGCACGAGTTCGTCGAGGTCGGAAGTTCGCTGAAGATATGCCTGGTCGCAGAAGGCCTCGCCGATGTGTATCCCCGCCTGGGCCCGACCTCCGAATGGGACACTGCAGCGGGCCAATGCGTGGCCGAGCAGGCCGGTGCTCAGGTACTGCAACTGAACGGCAAGCCACTTTCCTATAACAAGGGCGACGATGTCCTGAATCCACATTTCATCGTCTATGCGGACCCGGGCACCGACTGGCTGGCAATGGTGCAATGAGCTGGGAGCTGCTGCTTGGCGTGGCGCTGCTGGCAATCCTCGGGATGTTCTGGCATTCGAGCCTTGCAGCGCGTGAGCATGCAAACCGCGTGGCGATGGAAACCTGCGCAGGTGCCCAGGTCCAGTTGCTCGATGGAACCGTATCGATACACCGCCTGAAGCTGGTCCGGCATGGCGATGCGCCGCTCGTCTGGCAGCGCACGTATGTATTCGATTACACGGAGGACGGCTTCAACCGGCGCCGCGGCTTTGTCGTGCTTGCCGGAAACTCGCTCGACACGGTTGGCCTGGGGCCGAGAGCCGCATGAATCCGCAATCGCCCGTGGATCTGCACCTGCATTCCAGAGCCTCCGACGGCGTGCTCGAGCCGGCTGCGCTGGTTGCCCACGCCTCAGATTGCGGTGTCCGCTTCATGGCTTTGACCGATCACGACACGATCGCGGGCATCGAGGAAGCAGGGGCGGCCGCACGACGCCTCGGTGTCACGCTGGTTGCGGGTGTCGAACTGTCGGTTGACTGGCGAGGACGCACATTGCACGTGCTGGGCCTCGCAATCGATCCGCTGGCCGCGCCGCTGGTGAGCGGATTGCGCGAGCTTCAGACGATCAGGCTTGAGCGTGCCCTGCAGGTCGCCATCCGCCTCGATGCGGCTGGAGCCCCGGGCGCTGCCGCGCTCGAAATGGTGCGAAAGGCAGGCCCGCTGCCAACCCGCATGCACTTCGCCCGCGCGCTCGTCACGCTGGGCACCGCGCGTGATGTGGCAGCGGCATTCGATCAATGGCTGGCGCGCGGCCGCCCCGGATATGTGGCCGCGAATTGGCCGTCGCTCGCGGAAGCGACGGGCTGGATCGTGGCTGCCGGCGGCAGCGCGGTCATCGCGCACCCGCTGCGCTATCCGCTGTCTGCCGGCGGGCTGCGCGAGCTTTGCGCCGAATTCTCGGTCGCCGGCGGCCGGGGCATCGAGGTCATCACCGGGGGCGGAGGTATCCGCAACGCCGACCAGGCGATATCGCTGGCGACGCGCTGCGGTCTCGAGGGTTCGGTCGGATCTGATTTCCACGACCCCGCGATACCGTGGAATCCGCCCGGGCGTTTGGCTAAGCTTCCGGGGTCGGTCCGACCGGTGTGGTTGGGGCCGCCTTTTCCCGCATTCGAGACCGACGCCGAGCCGGCATGACGGACGACGACAAGGTCAACACCCAGCTATTCGAGCGGATGCAGCGCCTGCGGGAACTGCGCATCGAGCATCGCGACCTCGACGACGTGATTGGCCGGCTGTCGATGGCTATTTATGTCGACGAGTTGCAACTGCGGCGCCTCAAGAAACGGAAGCTGATGCTGAAAGACCAGATCATGCGGCTCGAAAGCGAGCTGATACCGGACCTGAATGCCTGATGCCGCAGCGGGCGGCGGGCGCACGATCAGTGGTAAGTTCACACGATGGATGAGTTCGTCAGCACGGTGTTTCGCCTGTTGAAGGACGCCGGCGCAGCGCAGGTCCTGGCCATCGCCACCGTCTTCGTCGTCGTGCTTCTCGGCGTCCTGCTCGGCCGGCGCTGGTATCTGTCGCGTCCGGACACCGGCACGAGTCCGCGCGGCCCCGCAATCGACGTGGTGGTCATCATCCTGCCGTACCTGCTGGGCCTGCTGATCATCGTCACTGCCCGTCGGCTGCTGCTTGCGTCGGGTCAGCCGACCGCCGGAATCGATGCCGCGTGGCTGCTGCTTATCGCGCTGGCGGTGATCCGCCTGCTGGTGTTCCTGCTGCGCCTGTCGCTGGGCCGGGGCTTGCGCATCAAGGCCTGGGAACTGCGGGTCACGCTCCTGATCTGGCTGGTCGCCGGGGCGCAGTTGATGGGCTGGCTGGACACGATCGTGGTAGCGCTCGAATCCATCGGCCTGTCGGCGGGCTCGACGCGCGTCACGATCTGGTCCGTCCTGAAGGCGATCGCCACAGTCACCCTGTTCGTGGTTGCGAGCGTCTGGGTCGCGCGCTGGATCGACCGGCGCATCAACATGATCGAGGAACTGGCGCTCTCGACGCGCATCGGAATCGGCAAGTTCGTTCATGCATTGCTGATCGGCTTCGGTGCTTTGCTGGGTCTGCAGGCCTCGGGCGTCGACCTGACTGCGCTGACCGTGTTTTCAGGCGCGATCGGCCTCGGCCTCGGTTTCGGACTGCAGGCGATTGCGGCGAATTTCGTCAGCGGATTCGTGCTGTTGCTGGATCGTTCGATCAAGCCGGGCGATGTGATCAGCTTTACCGGCACCACCGGAACCAGCACGACCGGTTTTGGCTGGGTCGAGGAGCTGCGCGCCCGCCATATCGTGATCCGCGATCGCGATGGCGTGGCAACACTGGTGCCGAACCAGAATGTCATCACCAACCCGTTGATCAACTGGAGTTACGGACACCCGAAGGTGCGCCTGCATGTGCCGGTGCGCATCGGCTACCAGGATGACCCCGAGCTGGCCCTCAAATTGCTGCTCGAGGCCGCCGACCATCCGCGCATCCTTCGCGACCCGCCTGCGGTCACGCGCCTGCTGCAGTTCGGGGACTTCGGTATGGAGATCGAGCTGCGTTTCTGGATCGGCGACCCGGCCGAGGGCGTCAACAACATCCGTTCCGACGTCAATCGCAGGATCTGGGCGCTGTTCCGCGAGAACGGCGTGACGATTCCGCCGGCGCAGCGCGAAATCAGGATCCTCGAGGGCAACATACCCGCGTCGAAACTGGCGCCGCTCCCGACGCAGCCGATCAAGTTCTCTTCCGACCACCAGGATTAGCGGTGACCAACGCCGGCGCGGCGCGCCCGCACATCCCCGAGCACGAATACGCGCTCAGTTACGTGCGTAGCCCGGGTCCCGGCGGCCAGAACGTCAACAAGGTCGCGACGGCCTGCGAGTTGCGGTTCAACGTCGGTGCAACAACTCTGCTCGACGAAGCAGGCAGGCAAAGGCTGCGGGCAATGGCAGGCCGCCGGTTGACGCTGCTGGATGAGATCGTGCTCGAAGCGCATCGGCATCGCAGCCGCGAAGCCAACCGACGTGATGCGCTCTCCCGGCTCGCCGAATTGATCGAGCGCGCACGCAGGGTGCCGAAGATCCGCAAGCCGACGAGGCCCACGCGAGGTGCCCGTATTCGCCGGCTCGAGGGCAAGCGCCAGCGCAAGGACATCAAGCGCCTGCGCGGGCGACCGGCATTCGAGTGAACAACCGGTTCAACCCGAGGGCGCGGTCCTGCTGCCGGAAGGCCCTAGCTGTGGGTCACCTGAAGGATGCTGTTGCGGATCTGCTCCGATAGCACGATGCGAGCGTCTTCCGCCACGGCAAACAGCAGATCGTCGTAGGTCAGAAGCCCCTCCCCATCCAGCCGGATCACTCCCCGCTGGCGCAGCAATTCGATGAAGTCCCGGAACATCGAACGGTCAAAGAACTCCGGGGCTGCAAGTCCGTACAGCATGGACATGCGCTGGGCCATCGTGACACAGCGCTTCTCCAGCGCTTCCAGCGACAGCACCGAATGCCCGGCGCGCAATAGCAGCGCGATGGCCAGGTAATAGCGCTCAATGGTCTGGATCGTCGCCTGCGCAAGCACTGACAGCCGCACGGCCTCAGCGCTGCCGGTGGTCGGCCGGCGCCAGGACTCGCCGTCGGCAGTCCGCTCCAGCAGGCCATGGCCAGCCAGGGCCGCGAGAACGCCGTCAACGGCACCGGCCAGCTCGTCTTCGCGCCAGCGCAGGAACAGTTCTGCGCGGATGTATGGATAGACGCGTCCGACCAGCCGCTGCAAATCTTCATGGCGCATCCTGGAATTATTCAGGAACGCGCATGCCACCAGCGACGGCAGGGCAAACAGATGCAGGACATTGTTGCGGTAGTAGGTTGCGAGCACCGCATTCTGCTCGACCATGCGCAGTACGTCGCCGAGCGGGTGCGCGCGCCGCTCGAGCATGCCCATCTGCTCGACACGCCGGATGATCGAAGCGCCATCATCGGCCGCGACTGAAATGTCCGGTGAATAAGGAAATGCGCGAAGCAGGTCGATGTATAACTGCAGTTGCTTCTCAAGATCATTCTCAACCATCGCCTGGCGCGGCGCCGCGAGCAGCGCAACGGACAACAGGTTTATCGGCGTGACGGCCGCCGCAGCATTGATTCTCCGCATGATCTCGCCCGCGACGACATCAACTGCATCTCCAAACCATGTTGGGCGCGCGCTCTCGTCCTTCACGTCATTGCGCCAGTCAGGATTCAGCCCGTCCAGCGCGCCATCGAGCAGCAGCGGCTCGCCGAAGCTGATATAGACCCGACCGAGTTGCCGGCGAAGTTGTGGCAGGACACGCAGCAATCCTCCGAGTGTCTCCTTCTGCTTTGGCCGGCCCGAGAGTTCGTCGATGTATGACTCGCCCTCCAGCAGGCGCTCATAACCAAAATAAGCCGGCACGTAGGCGACTGGCCGCCGCGCATCGCGCAGGAAGCTGCGCACTGTCATGGCCAGCATGCCCGTACGGGGCTGCAGCAACCTGCCGGTGCGGCTTCGACCACCCTCGATGAAGAATTCCATCGGGTGGCCGCGATTCATCATAACGTCGACGTATTTCGTAAAGACGACCGGGTAGAGACCGCTGCCGCGAAAGCTGCGCCGTATGAAGAATGCGCCGCCCTTGCGCAGCAGGCGCCCGAGCACCGGCAGGTTGAGGTTGATTCCGGCGGCCACATACGGCACCGCGTAGCCGCGCCGGTAGATCACATACGACAGCAGCAGGTAATCGATATGGCTACGGTGGCAGGGGACATAGACGATTTCGCAGGCGGGTGGCAGCCGGTCGAGATACTCCGCATTCCTGACCTCGACACCGTCAAAGACACGGGTCAGCATCCAGGTCAGGACCCGGTCGGCGATCCGTATGAACGAATGCGAATAATCCGCTGCGATCTCGAGTGCGTTGCGGCGTGCGGCCCGCAGGCCGTCGCGGCGCGAGGCCTTCGAGTCGCGAATCTCCTGGCGCACGGCCTGGCGCACGGCACGCGTTCTCAGCACCTGCGCGACGATTGCGCGCCGCGTCGACAGGTCCGGGCCCAGCGTGTCCGCGCGCATGTGCCGGAATTCCGCGCGCAGTTCCTTCAGCAGCCGGCGTGCGCCGCGCGCACCATCGGCACCTGAAGCCGCAAAACTCTGAAGTGAGCGCGGCTCGCCGAACCGGATCAGCGTATTGCGGCCGTTAAATACGATGGACAGCAGCCGCCTGAATGGGCCCACCAGCGCCCAGTTCTCCGACAGGATCAGACGCAGCCAGGATCGCTCGCGCTGTGGCGCCCTGCCCCAATAGACCGCGACCGGAACGATGTCGAGCTCCAGCGCGCCGTCGGCGCCCGCCGCCGCGATGGCGCCCGCGAGTTCAGGAGGCGTGCGCCGATCCGCGCGGCGGCGCAGCACGCCGGCACGCCGCTCCATCGCGACCACCGAGCGCGGCAGGCGCAGTTCGCGCGCTTTCAGGCGCTTGGCGGGCCGGCGCAAACCACCGTCCATGCAGGCCTGCTCGAGCGCCAGCAGGTCCGACATGTTGCGCTCTTCCAGAACATAGAGCAGCGGACGGGCGCGGCCTCGCAGGCGAACGAACGCGTCCTCGGGCACGACGGTTGCCCGCACGAACACGCGCAGGACGCCGCGCGACGCCCACAGAAAGGTGCGATCGAGCCCGAGCAGCCGCTTCATTCTTCGGGTTTGGAGTCTTCGCTCTCGCTGATCTGAGCCTCAAGCTCGGCCTTATGCGCTTCAACGGCCGCATTGGTCCGGTCACGGGCCTTGTCCTGCGTGCTGATCAGGTCACCAAACACGGTGTCTTCGACTTTCATGGGCGGTTTCTCCGGCTCGGGCTCGCTCTTGCCGCAGCCGGCCATTGCAAGCACCGCGAATGTCCCGGCCATCCAGATTGCGCGCATCGCGGTCCTCCTGGGTCGACAAGTGATGCAGTTTAGCGCGATCCTGCCCCGCATGGACTCATTCGAGGGCAAAGTGGTCGTGCTGACCGGCGCATCCGAAGGCATTGGCCGTGCGCTTGCGCTCGCCCTGGCATCCGCGAGGGCGCGCATCGTGCTTGCAGCAAGGAGTGCCGAGCGGCTCGCCTCGCTTTCCTCGGAATGCAGTGCGCGCGGCGCGGAAGTCCTGAGCGTGCCGACCGATGTCTCGCATCGCGCTGATTGCGAGGCGCTGATCGAAGCGACGCTTGGGCGCTTCGGAACGATCGACGTGCTGCTGCACAACGCCGGATCGACGATGTGGTCGAGACTCGACCAACTCCAGGACCCCGAGTTGCTCGAGCGCCTGATGCGCACCAACTATCTCGGCGCCGCGTGGCTCACCTGGCGGGCATTGCCCGCGCTCGTCGCGGCACGCGGGCGTATCGTGGCCGTATCCAGTCTTGCGGGGCTCATCGGCGTTCCCACGCGCACCGGCTATTCCGCCTCCAAGCACGCGATGATCGGCTTTTTTGATTCGCTGCGTATCGAGCTCGTGGACAAGGGAGTCAGCGTCACGGTCGTCGCGCCCGATTTCGTGCGCTCTGAAATTCACCGGCGCGCGATCGGCCCGGATGGCAGGCCGCTCGGGGTCAGCCTGATGAAGGAAGCGAAGATCATGACCGCCGAGGAATGCGCAGCAATCATTCTGCGCGCGACGCTTCAACGCCGACGGCTGGTGTTCACATCGCTGCGTTCCCGCGCGCTGCGCTGGCTCAAGCTTCTTGCCCCGGGACTGGTTGACCGCCTCGCCGCACGCGCGATCCGACGCCGACACTGACACCCGCGCGGCCGATGCGCCGGACGGGCGGCGAGTGAGCGAATAAAGATCGGCTGAGCGAACGAGCCGGCCCGGCAGGCGCGCAGGCCGCGCGAACTCAGCGCCGCTTCGGCAGGTCGAGCGCGACGAGGAAGTATTCGAAGAGGTAGTTCACCAGCGAGAGCTCGCTGTGCAGGCGGTGGTCCGAGTCGAGGATGTGCAGCGTCGCGCTGTGCTCGCGGGCAAACTTGATGCTGTTCTCGACCGGCACGACATCGTCGCGCCAGCCGTGCACGATCGTCTTCGGGCAAGGTGCCGGTTTCGCGGTCAGCTCCTCGGTTCCCGGCATGTAGAACGCCGGAGCCATCAGGAACAGGCCGCGCGCATGCAGCAGCGCCGAAGCGCTGGTTGCGACATAGCCGCCGAGACTCGAGCCGACCAGCACCAGATCACCACGAATGTCGCGACAGAAACTCAGTAGCCTTGTGACCCGGTCGCGCGGGTCGCTGACGCCGCGATAGTCAACCGAGTCAACATTCCAGCCTTCGCTCTTCGCGACCTCCGCCATCGCGGAAATCTTGGTTCCCCACGGGCTGCTGTCCAGACCGTGCGAAAAGACCACGTGACGACTGGCCATGTACCGCTCCGCAACCCTGACGCGGCGATGGTATCAGTCCCGGCGCGGCCGCCACAGCAGCGCGTCGAGATCATCCGCGACTTCGTGCCTTGCAAGGTCCACGCAGCCATTGCGAAACCGCACGCCCTCCCGCTCGAGCCTTTCGCGCTGCAACCGGTACAGCCGCGAACCCGGCGGCAAGCTGATGGCGCCGCGCGCATTGATGACGCGATGCCAGGGCAGCCGGAGCCCGGCTGGCGCCACTTTCAGCGCATGGCCGACCAGCCGCGCACGGCGCGGCAGCCCCGCCCGGCGCGCGACGTCGCCGTAACTGGCGACCGACCCGCGCGGGATCCTCGCGACCTCTTTCCAGATGCGTTCGAGCAGCCTGCGATCTGTGCCGGCCATCACCAATGATTGTAGCCGCGTCGTGATATCGTCCGCCTGCCGTGGACGAGCAGGACGACCGTACCCAGATCGATCCGAGGGCCAACCCCTGGGCGATGCTGGCATCGTTGCCGCTGTTTTCTGGTTTGCCCAATACCGTCATCGACGCCGCGGTCGCCGAACTCGAGTGGATCGCGCTGCCCGGCGGCAGCTTGTTGTTCGAGGCCGGCGAGCCGGCCGATTCCGTCTACTTCGTGGTCAGTGGCTGTCTGGGTGCATTTGGCGCGGGCGGCCAGCTCGTCGGTCGCATTGCCGCGGGTGAGAGTGTCGGCGAGATGGGCCTTATTGTGGCGCGGCCGCGCACTGCAACCGTGCGCGCGTTGCGCGATTCGGAACTCGCGCGGCTGTCATCCGGCACTTTCGAGCGTGTGCTTCTCTCCCATCCCGATGCGATCCTGCGGCTCGCACGGCTCTCGGTCGAACGCCTGCTTGAAAACGCCCCGACACGAAGGTCCGCGCCGGCCGCGCCGCGCACGATCACGGTCGTCCCCCATGATCCGACGATCGACGTCAATGCACTGACCACCGCGCTGGTCGAAGCGCTCGCCCGCCTGGGTCTCGTCGACCTGGTCGGCAGCGCCAGAGCCGGCCGCCACAGCAGCCAGTGGTTCCATGAGGTCGAATCACGCAACGACTTCGTCGTCTATGTGGGCGAGCCGGGCGATACTGTCTGGACCCGCCAGTGCGTGCGTCAGGCGGATGTCCTGCTGCTGGCAGCAAGGGCTGACACCGAAGCCGGGCCCTGGCCCGTGCTTGAACAGCATCCGCATGCCGCGCAACGCGCCGAGCTCCTGCTGCTGCACGAAGGCCGCATCACCAGCGGCGCCGCGTCACGCTGGCGCGCAACACTTCCCGGCATGCCATTCCATCACTCGCGGGGAGCCGCCGACCTGGCGCGCATCGTGCGCCTGTTGACGCATCGGGCAGTGGGTCTGGTGCTGTCTGGTGGAGGCGCGCGCGGCTTTGCGCATCTCGGCGTCGTGCGCGCACTGCGCGAGCACGGCATACCGATTGACCTCGTGGGTGGTGCCAGCATGGGCGGCATCCTCGCCGCCGGTGTCGCAGCCGACTGGACCGACGAGGAGCTGGTCGAGCGTTTCAAACGCAGCTTTGTGGACACGAATCCGCTTTCGGATTTCACCTGGCCACTGATCTCGCTGGTCTCAGGCCGCAAGGTCGGATTGCTGTTGCGCCGCGAACTCGGGGACATCGATATCGAGGACCTGCCGCTGCCGTTCTTCTGCGTTTCTTCCAACCTGACGAGCGGCCGGATCGCGGTGCATCAACAGGGCCTGCTGTGGCGCTGGCTGCGCGCTTCGGTCGCGATCCCCGGCGTCCTGCCGCCCGTCTTCCATGGTGGCGAAGTATTCGTCGACGGCGGCACGATGAACAACCTGCCCGTTGATGTCATGCGCGCGAAGGGTCGCGGCCCGGTCATCGGCGTTGACGTCGGCACCGACCCGACATTCACGACCGATATCGACGCGACAGAGGCGCCTTCGTTCCTGAACCTGTTTCGCCGCGCGCAGCGGCGGCGGAAGCGCCCGAACATCCTGCAGATCCTGTGGCGCTCCGGCATGGTCAACAGCATGACCGCAACGCAGGAGCGCCGCGGGCTGAGCGACCTGTTGCTGATGCCGCCGCTCGCATCGCTGGACCTGCTGGACTGGAAATCCTTCGAGCGCGCCATCGAGATCGGCTACCGGCACACCTGCGAACGGCTGGCAGAAGGAATGCCGGAAGGCTTGCGGCGAGCGCGAAATGACTGACGCATGAGTGCGGGGCGCGGCTGGCAATTCTGGATCGACCGTGGCGGCACCTTCACCGACATCATCGCCCGCGCGCCAGACGGCCGGCTGATCGTCGAGAAGCGGCTGTCGGAAGATCCGCTCGCCGATCGCGATCCCGGCGTCGCAGGGGTCCTGGCGCTGCTCGATCGGCATGGCGGCGCCGAACCGGCAATCGAGGTGATCCGGATCGGCACGACGGTCGCGACCAATGCGCTCCTCGAACGGCGCGGCGTGCCGACCGCGCTGGTCATCACCGCGGGATTTCGCGATGCGCTTGCAATCGGCTACCAGAACCGGCCGGAACTGTTCCGCTTGCGCATCGAACTTCCGCAACCGCTCTATCGTGAGGTCATCGAGGCCGACGAGCGGCTGGCCGCCGACGGCGAGGTCCTGCGACCGCTTGACCAGAAGCGGCTTGCCGCGGATCTCGGGCACTTGCGTGCGCAGGGAACTGGCAGTGTCGCCATCGTGTTGATGCACGGGTACCGGTACCCGGATCACGAGCGGCGCGCGACCGGGATTGCACGGCTGGCGGGATTCGACGACGTCATTGCGTCGCACGAGTCTTCGCCGATGATCCGTCTCGTCAGCCGCGGCGACACGACGGTGGTCGATGCCTACCTCACGCCGCTGCTTGCGCGTTATGCGCGCCTATTCCGCGAGGGACTTGGGCCGCGGTTCTCGGACACGCCGCTGCAGTTCATGCAGAGCAATGGCGGTCTCGTCGCGCTGCAGGCGTTTCGCGCGTCGAATGCCGTCCTCTCGGGCCCCGCCGGCGGCCTGGTCGGCACGGCGCGCGCCGGCAAGGCGCTCGGGCGGTCGCGCCTGATTGCCTTCGACATGGGCGGAACTTCGACCGACGTGGCGCTCCACGACAACGGCTGTCCGCAGCGCTATGAAACTACGGTCGCCGGCGTGCGCCTGCAGGCGCCGATGATGAATATCCACACCGTTGCAGCCGGCGGCGGCTCGATACTGCATTTCGAAGGCGGTCGCCTGCGGGTTGGACCGCAATCGGCGGGCGCCAATCCCGGGCCCGCCTGCTATCGCCGCGGCGGCCCGCTCACCGTGACCGACCTGCAGGTACTGCTCGGCAGGATCCGCCCTGAATTCTTCCCGGCGGTATTCGGTCCCCGCCGCGACCTGCCTCTCGACGAACACACGGTACAGGAGCATTTCGAGCAGCTCGCCATGCGCGTCTCGGCAGACACGGGAGCACCGACCTCCGCCGAGCAGCTCGCGGCAGGATTCCTGGATGTGGCTGTCGAGACGATGGCGCGCGCGATCCGCCACGTTTCGGTGCGCCAGGGCCACGATCCGGGCGAATTCGCGTTGTTCTGCTACGGTGGCGCGGCTCCGCAGCATGCCTGCCGGGTCGCGGAAGCGCTCGGCGTCGGCGAGATACTGATCCACCCGATGGCCAGCGTGCTGTCGGCCTGGGGCATCGGGCTCGCCGATCGCAGCCTGCAGCGCAGGCAGAGCATCGAGCGCCCGTTGGCGGATGCTTCGCGTGAATCGCTGGCAGGGCAACTCGATGCCATGTGCCAGGAGCTGCGCCAGTCATTGATTTTGCAGGGCGCCGATGCCGCGACGCTCGGCTTGTCGCAGGTCGTCGAGTTGCGCGCTCCAGGCACCGAGACCGCGATCGGAATTCCACTGGATGACGTGCCGAAGATGCTGGAACGATTCAGCGCCGAATTCCGCCTGCGCTTCGGATTTCTCCCGGACCTCGAGGGCGTCATCGTTGCGACCCTGCGCGCCGAGGTCCTGTCCCCGGGCGAACCGGCGGCTGGTGACCTGCCGCGCGCAACTGCGACCAGGGCACCGATGCAGGATGGCGGCGTTCGTGCCTGGTTCGACGGCTGGCGTGAAGTGGTGGCAATTGATCGCGCGGGTCTTTCGACTGCGAATGCCATCGCCGGACCGGCATTGATCGTCGAGCCGAATTCCACGACTGTCGTCGAGGCAGGATGGACGCTGCGCCTGCTCGAAGGCGGCGAGCTGAAGCTCACGCGGGTCGGCATGAGCGCGCCCGGGCGCGGAGCAGTGCGGCATCCCGATCCGGCACTGCTCGAAATCTACAATCATCGTTACATGCAGGTCGCGGAACAGATGGGCGCCGTGCTCCAGGCAACCGCTGTCTCGGTGAATATCCGCGAACGGCTGGACTTTTCCTGCGCCCTGTTTGATGCACGGGGTGCACTGATCGCAAACGCCCCGCATATGCCCGTGCATCTCGGCTCGATGGGCGCAAGCGTGCGCGCCGTGATCGAGCGCAACCACGGCGAGCTGCGCCCGGGGCGTGCATGGATGTTGAACGCGCCTTATGCCGGCGGCACGCACCTGCCGGACATCACCGTCGTCACCCCGGTCTTCACAGCAGGCGACCGCCACCCCGCGTTCTACGTCGCATCGCGCGCACATCATGCGGACATCGGCGGTATCACGCCCGGCTCCATGCCGCCCGCGAGCCGCCTCATCGGGGAGGAAGGCGTGCTGATCGACAACTTCCTGCTGGTTGACGGCGGCCGCCTGCGAGAGCGCGAATTGCGGGCGGTACTGGCATCCGGCAGGTGGCCGGCCCGCAATCCGGACCAGAATGTCGCCGACCTGAAGGCGCAACTCGCCGCCAATTCGCGCGGCATGTCTGAACTCGGGCGGCTGATCGAGCTCTTTGGCCGAGAGCAGGTCGAGGCCTACATGGGTCATGTGCAGGACAACGCCGAAGCATTCGTCCGCGAGGTCATCGGGCGTCTTTCCGACGGCCAGCGCCGCTACGAACTCGATGACGGCAGTGCTATCGAGGTTTCGGTCACTATCGACCGGGCGGCGCGCGCGGCGGTGATCGATTTCACCGGCACCTCGGCCCAGAGCGCCGGCAATTTCAATGCTCCGCTCGCCGTTTGCACGGCGGCGGTACTCTACGTTTTTCGCACGCTGATCGACGCGGACATCCCGCTCAACGAGGGCTGCCTCCGGCCGCTGGTGATCCGCGTCCCATCCGGGTCGATGCTGAACCCCGTGCCGCCGGCTGCAGTCGTCGCCGGTAATGTCGAGACTTCGCAATGCATCGTCGATGCACTGTACGGAGCGCTTGGCGCGCTGGCCGCTTCACAGGGAACCATGAACAACCTGACATTCGGGGACGGCGAATACCAGTACTACGAAACGATCGCGGGCGGCGCGGGAGCCGGGGCCGGATTTGACGGCGCGTCAGGCGTGCAGACGCACATGACAAACTCGCGTCTAACGGATCCTGAAGTGCTGGAGGCGCGTTATCCGGTTCTGGTTCGTGAATTCCGTTACCGCCGCGGCTCCGGCGGTGCTGGCCGGCAGCACGGCGGCGACGGTCTCGTCCGCCGCATCGAGTTCCGAAAACCCATGACTGCGGCCATCCTGTCCAATCACCGGCGCATTGCGCCATTCGGTCTCGCCGGCGGCGGCGACGGCGCGACCGGGATCAACCGGCTGGAACCGGCTCGCGGCGGATCGCGCCAGCTGCCGGCCTGCGTGAGTCTCGAAGTCCAGGCGGGCGATACGCTGGTCATCGAGACGCCGGGCGGCGGCGGCTACGGTCGCGCCTGAATCAGAATTGCCGGTCGGGCGGCAGTTCGAGCCCCTCGAGCGCCTGGGTGATGCCGGTGTCCGGCAGGCCGGTCAGATTAGGGCTCACGGGCTGCGTGCGGCTGCCCCCGGCGCGATGACTGACCATGTAGGCGTGGAATTCGCCCGATCGGGCTGCCGCAAAACCATACAGCAGGTTGGCGATGCCGCGTTGGCGATGCTGTTCGCGGTTGACACGCTCGTCGCACAACACAAACCAGCGATCGCCCGGCTCGCGATGCGCAAATGCGCCGCGCTCTTCGAGTGAACCCAGAAAAGCCCGGACCTGCGCCGCCGCACGCCGCCAGGTCGCCGGTTCATTCGGCTCGAACAGCATCCAGCGCGTGCCGCTTTCGATGCTGTTGATGATCATGAATGCCAGTCGGCGCGCCGACAGCATGCGCCAGTCCGCCGCTCCGGCGCCCGGGCCGGCCATCGTGCAGGCGTTTGGTACATCGCGGCCAGGCCGCCTGACCGTCTGCACCGTATTGACGCCACAACTGAGCAGCCGCGCGCGATAGTTGTCGTCGACCGCGCAGATCGGCCGCAGACCCGGGCGCAGCGAGGCGGCCTCGCTGCTCGTCGCGGACCAGACCGGTGCGATATCCGCCGCCCGCGACATGGTTCCGGCGACTGCGCCGCAGGTCGCGAAAGCCTCGAAGCGGCCGCGCAGCTTGTCGTAAGCCAGCAGCCTCGGAAAGTACATGCAAGCCGTGTCGCTGGGCAGCGGCCAATTGCGCATTTCCGCCAGCGCGCGGCCAGCTGAATCCCAGGCGACCGGCGGGTCGACGAAAAGCAGCGCCCGCCGCTCGCGGCAGTATCGATTGGCGACCAGCAACGTGCTCGCTCCGACGTCGGTGTCGCGCGCGAGCGGTGGAATGCAGAGGAAATTGAATATCTCGATGCCGTCGAGCGCGAACAGGCCCGTGCCGCGCGCTGCCGAACCGATCAGATCGTAGTCGGTCAGGGTGCCGCCATCATCCCCGTCCGGACTCGACATGACGTAACCGGCAATGCCTCGCGGGTTGCTGCGTGGCGTCGGGTCCGGGCGTTGCGGCGGCACCGGGCCCAGGACTCTCGCAAGCTGGGATTCGGCAAGCGTGCTCGTGACATCGCGCGCAGCATCGGGCCGTACGGACAGTCGGCGGTAGATTTCCTGGTCTTCGATATGCTCGGAGCCCGGCGTCCGGACGCGCTGCAACACGAGATTAAACCGGTCATCTTCGTTGTCGCCGATGCCGTCGTAGTCGACCGCTGCACGCAGGAATTCGCGCGTACCCGGTGACAGCGCCTGCAGCACCAGCGCGCCCTCGCCCGCCGGCATTGTGAGCGTACAACAGCGCGCTCCGTTTGCGACCCGGACGACGTAGGCAACACGGCCGCCGTTTTCGAAGTACTGTTCGACGGCGTAGGAAAGCATGCTGGGTTGCCAGAGGCCGCCGAATACACGCTGGAATTCCGCGAAGCCCGCGAGCAGTACGGGTCGATTGACCGGACCGCGCAGGCAGCGGCCCACGAACGCCGTGATTGCGGTCGGCGCCTCTGCGATGGCCTGTTCGGAACCGGCGTCTTCGTAAACCTGAATACCGGTCAGTCGCTGTGCCACCGGTTACTCCCCCGAGTTTTCAAAAGGTTATCACAGCGCAACCACGCGGGCCCGGCTGGTTTATGCTGCCAAACTTCCCTCATCGACAATCACGAATCCGGATGACAACCGACATCGGCCGCTGGCGGCTCGGCTTCACAATGTCCCTGACTACGGCGGTGCTGTGGGGCTTTCTGCCGATTTCCCTCAAGGTCGCATTGACGGGCATGGACGTATATACGATCACCTGGTGGCGCTTCGCAGTGTCCATGGTCGGTCTCGGAATATTTCTCGCCTGGCGCGGCCAGCTGCCGCGCCTGCGCGGCACCGGGCGCAGCGCCTGGCAGGCTCTCGGCGTCGCGCTCGTCTCGCTGCTCATCAATTATGTCTTCTACCTGATCGCGCTCGACCACACGACGCCTTCGATCGCGCAGGTCGTCATCCAGGTCGCGCCGCTACTGCTGCTGATGGGAGGCGTATTCGTGTTCCACGAGCGTTTTGCGCGACGCCAGTGGCTCGGATTCGCCGTTCTTTTCATCGGCATGCTGTTGTTCTTCAACCGCCGCCTGCCGGAGCTGGCCCAGCCCACCGTTGGACTGGGGCTGGGCGTGGCGCTGATGATCGTCGCGGCGGCCGCCTGGGCAATCTACGGGCTCGCGCAGAAGTATCTGCTCGCCAGCTTCACTTCGCGTCAGGTGCTCTGGATGCTGTATCTCGGCGCAACCATTGCGCTGCTGCCGACCGCCGCGCCGATGGCGGTGCGGGACCTCGATGGGCTGCAGCTTTCGATGCTCGCCTTCTGCTGTGCCAATACATTGATCGCCTACGGCGCTTTCGGCGAAGCGCTGCATTACTGGGATGTTTCCCGCGTCAGCGCAGTGCTGACGACGGCGCCGCTGTTTACGATTGCTTCCATGTGGCTGATCGACCGGGCCGGCTGGCAGTTGACCGCGCCGGAAGGCCTCAATGCGTGGAGCATCGTCGGCGCGTTCGGCGTGGTCGCGGGTTCGATGACCTGTGCGCTGGCAGGGCGTCCAGTGAGGCCCTGATCAACGGCCGGCGGTTGCCGCCGTGTCGCCTGCGCCGCTGATCGGCGGCTTCTTGAATTCGGGCTCGCCGGCGTACTGATCCTCGACCCCGTCCCAGCTGGCGCCCTGCGGCAAGGCATTGCGCACGCGCGGGGCTTTCGCCAGCAGCGCTTCGAGATTCGCTGCCGGTCCCGGACCAACCGGCAGCGCGATGCCACGCGGCCTGGCTGCCGCCTGACGGATCGCCTCCCAGTCAATCGCATTCGCGTGGGCCGCGACCCGCTTCCACAAAGTCGCGCGCGGCTTGACGGTATTCTTGCGTAGTGCCTTCGGCACGTCGGTCCAGTCGCGCTTGTCGTCTTCGTGCGGCTCGAATGCCTGCGTCAGCAGCTGGTCGCCGCGCCAGCCGAGCAGATACGGCTGGTTGACGACCGTGACCCGCGTGCCGATCGGCATCGAGTCGTAGAGTGCCTCGATGTCTTCCGGGTACAGCCGGATGCAGCCATGGCTCGAGCGCATGCCGACGCCGGGCGGCTTGTTCGTGCCGTGAACCAGGTAGCTCGGCCATCCGAGCCGGAACATGTGGCGCCCGAGCGGATTGTCCGGACCCGGCGGCACCTTGTCCGGCAGGATGTCGCCATCCTTGGCGTGTTCCTGACGCACGGACACCGGCGGTATCCAGACGGGATCCTTGATGCGAGCGACGACTTTCGTGCTGCCCTCGGGCGTTACCCAGCCGACCTTGCCGATGCCGATCGGATGCGTGATCACCTCGATCGGTGCATCTTTTTCGCGCTTCGGATAATAGTAGAGCCGCATCGCCGCGAGATTCAGCACCAGGCCTTCGCGCGGCGCGTCGGGCAGGACGAATTCGGTCGGCAGTACGACCGGTGTTCCCTCGCCGGGCAGCCAGGGATCCACGCCGGGGTTGGCACGGATGATCTCCTCGTAGCCAACATTGAAGCGCCGGGCGATATCCGCGAGCGTGTCTTCATGACGAGCGATGGTGACCTGCAGATGGCCGACCACGTCCTGGTCTGGCGCGACGATGAACCGGTGTGTCGCAGTGGCGAGCGGCAATTCCGGCTTCGGCGCGATTGCCGCCGGTTTCTCGGTCGACTTTGTCGGCTTGTGCCACAGGGATTCAAATGGCGTGCACGCCGCGAGTGCAAGCAGCGTCGCGGGCACAATGATCAGCGCCAGGCGCGGGATCGGATGGCTCATGGCCGCGCATTATCCACACAAAGCGCCGTCCGCGGCCAGCGGCTTGCAAATCATTCCTGGCGGCCTATTCCTCCGCACCCAGTCCTCAAATCGAGCAGGCGATGAGGCCGATGCCGATCCAGTAGGTCGAGAGGATGAGGGGCTGCGCGCCCGGGTAGGGGCGCACAAACCGCCGATAGGCGAGCAACGAATCAGACGCCATGAACAACAATGCGCCACACAGGATCAGCAATGACGCCTCGTCAGCCTTCGCCGCGTTTCTCGCTGCCGCAGCCAGGACCATCACCGCGAGTGTCAGCCCGTAGACGAGCACCGGGATTTTCAGTCTGCCTGCCCTGGGCCACAAGACGGAGAACATCGCGAACGCCCACAGCAGAACGCCATAGCTCCAGATGGGCGGCCCAGGCGATTGGAGTCCTGACAGGAAAGCAGCCACAAATGCGAGATGCGCCAGCAAAAAGCTGCCGAGGCCACAGAGGAACCAGCGGCCTCCCTCGAACATCAATGCGATGTCGCCGACCAGCGAAAGCGTCAGTGCCAGCAGTATCCATTGCTGATAGGTGACATCGACCGGATGCGCCGCGGCCGCGCCGCCCAATATGAAGATCGTCGTCAGCGGCTTGAGGAAGTAGAAAGCCCTGTGGTGCCGTTCGTGCCGATCGGCCAGCAATGTCAGCAGGCCGGATATCCCCGCTGCCGCAATCAATACGCCTGCCATTCGCGCAGGGTAACCGCTTCAGGGCCAACAAACCCCGGTTGCACTGCGGCAAGCCGCAGGTGACGGGGCCAAAAAAAGCCCCGGGTTTTGGCCCGGGGCTGAAGTGCGGACTTTCGGTGAAGGGAAGGAAGTCCGCTAGGGGATACTGAAGGAGAGACTGCTGGGTGAAAGGTTAGCCCGGCCGTCCACCGGCGTGCGTGAACCATGCCACAGTCCCCGCGGATGACCCCGCCCCGCCGTGACTGCGGCGACCACAGCGGCGCCGGACGCGGGCTGGCGAGATCCGCTGGAAAACCTCTAATATTCAGTCAGTTGAACCACAGTTGGCTTGAAATGGCGAACGCCCGGCCACCATCCCCCAGCGGCTCGAAATACGTCACGCCCGAAGGCGCCCGGCGGCTGCGGGCCGAACTCGACCAGCTCTGGCGCGTCGAGCGGCCCGCCGTGACGCAAGCGGTCGCCGAGGCCGCCGCCCAGGGCGACCGGTCCGAGAACGCTGACTACATTTATGGGAAACGCCGGCTACGTGAAATCGACCGGCGCGTGCGTTTCCTGCGCGGCCGCCTCGACCACATGGTGATCGTTTCACACCCGCCCGCCGACCCCACCCGCGTTTTTTTCGGCGCCTGGGCAACCATTGTCGATGATGCGGGCGAACGGCGCCGGCACCGGATCGTGGGGCCCGACGAATTCGACCAGGGCGCCGGCTACATCAGCATGGATTCGCCGCTCGGCAGCGCGCTGCTCGGCAAGCGCGTCGGCGACCAGTTCGAGATCGAACTCCCGACCGGCGCAATCACGGTGACAGTCGAGGCGATCGAGTATGAGGGGACAGTCCCCTTTTCCTCCTAGGAAAAGGGGACTGTCCCCTCATACTCTGATGTTCTTGAACTGCCAGGGATCGCCTTCGTCCAGGTCTTCCGGAAACAGCCGGCCACGATCGAACAGCGGCGTCCAGTCCGTGTACTTGCCGACCACCGGTCCCAGATATGGCATGCAGATCTCGAGATTTCGGCGGAAATCCATTTCGTCCGGTTCGACGATGCCCTTGGCCGGATTTTCGATCGCCCAGATCATGCCGGACAGCGCGGCGACGGTGACCTGCAATGAAGTTGCGCTGTTGAACGGCGCGAGCGCACGTGCCTCTTCGATGGACAACTGGGAGCCGTACCAGTAAGCGTTCTTTGCGTGCCCGGCAAGCAGCACACCCAGTTCGTCGATGCCGGCCGTTATCTCGCTCATCATGATCCGCTTGTGTTCCTGCAGCTGGTAGTTGCGGCCGCAGAATTCATGGACTGACAGGACTGCGTTGTCGGAGGGGTGATAGGCGTAATGGACCGTCGGCCGGTAAATCACGCGGTCGTTCTGACGCTGCGTCAGGTAGTCGGAAATCGAGATCGACTCGCCGTGCGTGATCAGGAAGCCGTGGAAATTCTGGGCCAGCGGCGTCCAGGTGCGCACCCGCGTCGCACAACCGGGTTGCATCAGGAAGATCGCACCCTTGCGACCGAAGTCGTGCTGCCGGCCGTCGCGGGGAAAGTGCCGCTCATGCGTGCCCCAGCCGAGCTCCGCCGGCTGGCTGCCTTCGCTGACGAAGCCGTCCACGGACCAGGTATTGACGAATTCGCCCGGCATCTTTGGCCGGCTCGAAACCTGCGTGTCGCGCTCCGCTATGTGGATGACCTTGACCCCGAGATCCATCGCAAGCTTGCCCCACTCCTCGCGCGTCGTGGGTTCGGGCGCGTCGTGCCCGGTGTCCGCCGCGATGTCGACGAGCGCCTGCTTGACGAAATGCGACACGAGACCCGGGTTGGCGCCGTGTGTGAGGACGGCCGTCGGCCCGTTCGCGTGGGTCTTGCGCACCTCGAGCACTTCCTCGCGCAGCGCGTAATTGGTGCGCCGGCTGGCCGGGATATTGGGGTCGGTATAGCCGCCGGGCCAGGGCTCGATGCAGGTATCCAGATAGAGCGCGCCTTTCTCATGGCAAAGCTTGATCAGCGCGATGCTGGACACATCAACCGAAAGATTCAGCACGAAATCGCCGCGCCCGACCAGCGGGTCGAGCACGTGACGGAAATTCTCGCGGGTCAGCGGGTGATTCACGAAGCGGATGCCGAATTCCTCGGCTTCCTGGCGGCCGGCGTCATCCGCCGTAACGATCGTGATGCGATCAGCCGTCAGGCCCTCGACATGGCGCATGATAAGGGGCAGGACACCCTGGCCAATGCTGCCGAATCCGATGAAAATCAGGTGGCCGGGGAAATGGGTATGGGCTGTGTACTTGGTCATATGGTCGCAGAATGTACCGTAAAACAATCTCGCTGTGGCGTTACCCGCTGACGCTTCTGGCGCTCTACGGCCTGTTGTGGATCTCGCTCGCGATCGCGCCGGTTTACCGGCAGGACTGGCTCCTCGAAAACCTGATCGTATTCATCGCCATTCCGATACTGGTGCTGACTGCGCGGCGCCTGCGATTCAGCAATTTTGCCTATACCGGCCTGTTCGTGTTCTTTTCGCTGCACGCGATCGGCGCCCACTACACTTATTCGCTGGTTCCCTACGACCAGTGGTTCCAGGCGCTGACCGGCGGATCGCTCAACGAGTTGCTGGGCTTCCAGCGAAATCATTATGACCGGCTGATTCACTTCGTTTACGGGTTGCTCGTGACGCCCGCCGCGGTCGAGATCTTCGCGCATTACGGACGCTATCCCCGCTCCTGGGCTGCGCTGTTTCCATTCCTGTTCATGGCCTCGCACGCCGTGATCTACGAGCTGGTCGAATTCGCCGCCGCGATGGTGTTCGGAGGCGCTCTTGGCCAGGCTTATCTCGGAACCCAGGGGGACATCTGGGACGGCCAGAAGGACATGGCGCTCGCGCTGGCAGGCTCTATGATCTCGATCACGGCAATGGCCATCGCGGGCCGGTTGCCGGTCAGGCGCGCGTGAAGATGAACCGGCCCGCTACGAGCCGGGGCCCGGCCGGCTCAACTTCATGTCAACGCACAGGGGTGGCAGTCGGCAGCCGGGCTACGAGACGCCTGCGCTCGAGTTCCACGGCCCGGCGCCAGAATGCGCGTTCCCGGTCGCTGACCTGCGGCAGGGGGCGCCTCCCGACCCCGGGTTCCGCGCCATTTGATGCGCAATTCTTCAGACCGGGTGGCTGGTCCATCGCGGGTAAGATGCCGCAGGCGTCGAAATGGTTGCAGGAGCGCGCTTGCCGCTGACGACCCTGGTGTCCGCCGGCGAACTTGCCGCCCGACTGGGCGATCCGGACTGGCTGGTGGCGGACTGCCGCTTTGATCTCGGCGACCGCGATGCCGGTGCGCGTGCCTGGCAGGCCGGCCATGTCCAAGGCGCCATCCATGCAGACCTGGAGCGCGATCTGTCCGCGCCCGTCACACCCGAAACCGGTCGTCACCCCTTGCCGGCGATCGATACTTTCGTGGCGACGTTGTCACGTTGGGGAGTGACCGGCAACACCCAGGTCATTGCCTACGACGCCGGAAACAGCGCCTACGCGGCGCGCCTCTGGTGGATGCTGCGCTACCTGGGCCACGAAGCGGTGGCCGTCCTGGATGGCGGCTACGCAGCCTGGCTTCGGGAAGGGCTGCCCGTATCGGACGCCAGCGTCGCGCGGCGTCCGCAGCGATTCCTCGGGCGGCCGCGCCCGGAGATGCTCTGCGACGCGGCGGGCGTCGCCGAAGCGCTGGCGCGCGGCGAGCTCGTTGTTGACGTGCGCGGCGCGGAGCGTTTTGCCGGCGCCGTTGAGCCTCTCGACGCCGTGGCGGGGCATATCCCCGGCGCGGTCAACCTGCCGTTCCTGCTCAATCTCGACGAGAGCGGCCGGTTCCGCCCGAAGGCGGAACTCGCAGAACTTTGGCGGTCGCGCGCCGGATTGCGCGGCGGCACCCGGCCCATCTGTATGTGCGGTTCCGGCGTGACCGCCTGCCAGGCCCTGCTGGCACTCGAGGTTGCGGGTCACGGTGGCGGCCGCCTTTATGCCGGCTCCTGGAGCGAGTGGATCCGCGATCCGGAAAGGCCGATCGCACGCGGCAGCTGACCGCCCGTTTACAGGCAGCCACGATCTGATATCGTCCGCGCGCGGTAGCGGCACGGGGAACGATTCTTGGACAGCACGACGCGCGGCTCGATTGCGCCCCGGCCCTGGAGTGTCGAGGATTCCGACGAACTCTATGCCGTGCGCGCATGGGGTGGCGGGTATTTCGGCATCAACGCCGCAGGTCATGTCGTGTGCCGGCCGGCGCGGGACGACACCCGCGAAATCGACATCTTCGAGGTCGTCCAGCAGCTCGGCGCCCGCGATCTGACTGCGCCGATGGTGCTGCGCTTCTCGGACATTCTGCGCGACCGCCTGCATTCGCTGCACGGCGCATTCGCCGCGGCCATCGCCGAGAACGACTACAAGAACCGCTATGCCGCGGTTTTTCCGATCAAGGTGAACCAGCAGCGGCTGGTCGTCGAGGAGGTCTACCGCGGCAGCAAGGACCTGGGCTTCGGGCTCGAATGCGGTTCGAAGCCGGAGCTGCTCGCGGTCATGGCGATGACCGAGGATGCCCCGGACCGCCTGATCATCTGCAACGGTTTCAAGGACGACAGCTACATCGAAGCGGTGATCCTCGCGACCAAACTCGGCCGCTCGATCATCCCGGTCATCGAGAATTTTTCGGAACTCGGCTACATACTGCGCCACGCCGAGAAATACCAGGTGCGTCCGAAGATCGGCGTCCGGGTCAAGCTCGCTGCCGAGGGTGCCGGCCGCTGGCGTGAATCCGCCGGCGATCGTTCCAAGTTCGGCCTGTTCACGACCGAGATCCTCGAACTGGTCGAGGTCCTGCGCGCGCACGACATGCTGGATTGCCTGAAGCTCGTGCACTGTCACCCGGGTTCGCAGCTGCACGACATACGGCGCGTCAAGGATGCGGTGAATGAACTGGCCCAGGTCTATGCCGAGCTTGCAAAACTCGGCGCCGGCCTGGAGTACATCGACGTCGGCGGCGGACTGGGCGTCGACTACGACGGTTCGCGCACCAATTTCGAATCCTCCACCAACTATTCGCTGCGCGAATATGCAAGCGACGTGGTGTATCGCGTGGCGAGCGTCTGCAACGCCCGCGGTATCGCGCATCCGGTCATCATCAGCGAGTCGGGACGCGCCATCGCAGCGCATCACAGCGTGCTGGTCTTCAATGTGCTGGGGGCGGCCCGCCTCGACCGGTTCAGCGCCCCGGACCGCGCGGCGACCGACGACGGGCGCCTGCCACAGCCGATCGCGGACCTGTTCGACGCTTTTGCCACCGTCAGCGAGCGCCGCCTCGTCGAGTGCTGGCATGACGCCCAGCAGGCGCGCGAGCAGGCGCAACAGATGTTCAGCCTTGGCTACCTCAACATCGAGATGCGCAGTCTCGCCGAGCGCCTGTACTGGGCGACCAGTGCCAGGGTGCGCGACGTCACCCGCCGGCTCGACCGCATACCCGAGGAACTCGACGGACTCGAGGCGGCGCTTTCCGACATCTATTTCTGCAACATGTCCATATTCCAGTCGCTGCCGGACAGCTGGGCGATCGACCAGTTGTTTCCGATCATGCCGCTGCACCGGCTGGACGAACGGCCGGGCCGCAGCGCGGTACTTGCGGACATCACCTGCGATTCCGACGGCAAGATCGACCGTTTCGTTTCCCAGCGCGACATCAAGCGCGCGCTCGAAGTGCATGAACTCCGATCCGGCGAGGATTACTTCCTGGCCGCCTTCCTGGTCGGGGCTTACCAGGAGACGCTCGGCGACCTGCACAACCTGTTCGGCGATACGCATGTCGTCCACATACGTCTCGACGACGAGCACGGCTGGTGGATCGAGGAAATCGTCAAGGGCGACACCGCGAACAGGGTGCTGGGCTACATGCAATACGATACCGATGAGCTCTACCCCCGCTTCGCGCGGGACTGCGAGCGGGCCATGCGCGACGGCCGCCTGTCAGTGCCCGAGGGCCAGGCACTGAAGCGCTTCTACGAATCGGAGCTGGCGGGCTATACGTATCTCGAGCCGGACGGCGCGGCCTGAGCGGCAACAATAGCGCGATGGGGCCCGTCACCATCGGCGAATTCAAGAGCTGAACGGAGCGATACCATGTTTATTTCCCGCACCATTTTCGCTGCATTCTTGCTGGCAGCCACGATCCTGTCCGCCTGTGCCGCTCAGTACGCGACAACGGCGGGAGCAGTGGCTGCACCCGTCACCGACGCGGCGACGCTCGCTGCGATCGACAGGACGCTCGCCGGCGATCACCGTTTGGCCGCCAATCGCGCGCGGGATGTCTATCGCCATCCAAAGGAGACTCTCAGCTTCTTCGGACTGCGCCAGGACATGACGGTGATGGAGGTGTGGCCGGGCGGCGGCGGCTGGTACACCGAGGTGCTTGCGCCGGTGCTGCGCGATCACGGTCGCTACATCGCAGCCAGCTGGGACCCGAAGACGGACAGCAAATACACCCAGGACAACCTGAAGGCCTTTGCCGAAAAGCTCGCGGCGCGACCCGACATGTACGGCAAGGCGACCGTCACGGCATTGCAGTATCCGAACGAATTGAAGCCCGTTCCCGACGGTAGCGTGGACCTGGTGCTGACCTTCCGGAATCTCCACAACTGGATGTCACGCGAGGCCGTCGAGCCGATGCTGGCCGCGATGTTCAGGGCGCTGAAGCCCGGTGGCATCCTCGGCATGGTCGAGCACCGGGCCTCAGACAGCACGCCGCAGGACCCGCACGCGAAGTCAGGCTATGTGCGCGAGGACTATGCGATCGCACTGGCGGAGGCCGCAGGATTCGAGTTGATCGGGCGCAGCAACATCAACGCCAACCCGAAGGACACCAAGGATTATCCGCAGGGTGTCTGGTCGCTGCCGCCGACCTACCGCGAGGGCGAGGTGAATCGCGAGCGTTACACGGCAATCGGCGAGAGCGACCGTTTCACGCTGCGCTTCCGCAAACCGCTCTGAGATTGACCGGCGAGCGCGATGCGAGGCGCTTCCGAAACCCGCGGGTCAGTCAGGTCGCCGCAACGGTGGCTTGCGCCGCCGAGTCGCAGTGCAGGAACTTCGATGAGCTGAGCCAGACGGGATCGGGGTAATAGGAAAAGATCACTCCGCCGTCGCGAATCGTTTCGATCACCTGCCGGGCAACTGCTTCACGGAGCGCAGGGCATCCCCAGCTCCTGCCGACACGTCCATTGGCGATGGCCACAGCCGGATCGACGTACTTCGCGCCGTGCATCACGATCGCCCGCTCTCGCGCGTGACCATTGAAACCCGGCTCGAGCCCGTCGAGGCGCAGCGAGTAGCCGTTCTGCCCGACATAGGCATCGGCCGTCCGGAACAACCCGAGACTCGACTGGCGGCTTCCCATCGCGTCGGAAAAGCGCGTGGCCACCCCCTCGCCGCTGTTGCGTCCGTGTGCAACGAGTTCGCTGAAGAGAAGCTGGCCCGAACGCAGGTCGAAGACCCACAGCCTCGGGAGGGCCGAAGGCAGCGAGTAATCGATGATCGTCAGCGTGGGAGGCACCGTAAGGTCGCCGGAAGCTACTCCGCAGCTGACGGCGTTCATCGCGAGGTCCAGTACGCTGGCCGACACGCCGGCGCCAAGCGCCGCTGCCCGATCGAGAATGAGCTCCGGCGTTACCCGGGTCCCTGCCAGCAGCGACTGCGGACAAAGGCTCACGAGAAGGGCCAGCAGAATCGCTGGCAAGTCCTTGTGTATCGGCAAGTGACCCTCTCGTTTCGCGACACGCGAACGGGTGATGCTACTTTCGGTTGATCCCCGGATCAAGCAGCGTTCCGTCCGATCGCGGTCCAGCGGGATTTCTCTCACAGTATGATTAGACAATGAAGAGACGCGCTGCCGTCCTCGCCTGCTTCACACTTCTGCTCCAGCTGCCCGGCATTGCCGCCGCCGAAATGGCGCCGCCGAAGCACACCTCCACGCCCGGCACGGCGAAAATAGTCATGCCGGCCATGCTGAAATCGGGCGAATACCTGTGGCACCCCGAGTTGTCGCCGCGGGGCCCCATCGTGGTGATCGTGTCCTTGCCGGAGCAGCTGGCCTACGTATACCGGAACGGCGTGATGATCGGCGCGTCGACCGTTTCCACCGGAAAGAAGGGCCACGAGACGCCAACCGGTGTCTTCACGATCCTGCAGAAGCACGAGGATCATTATTCGAATCTCTACGACAACACGCCGATGCCCTACATGCTGCGGCTCACCTGGACCGGCGTGGCGCTCCATGCCGGCCGGCTGCCCGGCTACCCTGCGTCCCACGGTTGCGTGCGCATGCCCTACGAGTTCGCCCGGCTGCTGTACGCCGAGACCAAGACCGGGCTGACAGTCATCGTCTCCGATGAAAACGAATTCCCCAGCACGGTTGCGCACCCGGGTCTGGTTGCGCCGGTGGACGCGACGGGTGCGCTCGCCAAAGAACTGCCGCGCACGGGCGACATTGCCTGGCAGCCGGAGGCCGCGCCCGAAGGCCCCGTGACCATTCTCATTACCAACGAGGACCGGCGCGTCCGCATCTTCCGCGCCGGAGTCGAGATCGGTCACGCGCCATTCACGCTGGACGATCCGAACCGCAGGTTCGCCCTGCAGGTACTGACCATGCTCGAGCCGTCCGCCGGCGATCCCGTCTCTCCGATCAATGGCAAACCCATTCCGCGATGGCTGATGGTCTCCGGCACCCAGCAGACGACGGTCACAGCAGAGCAGCTGCTGGCCGTCTTCAAGGTAGCGCCGGAATTCCTGCGGGAAGCGGCGACCGTCGTTGGCCCCGGCACGACGCTGGTCATCACGGAACCGGCATCGACGGCCTCCACCACCACGGCGGCCGAGGCGGATTTCACCGTCGTCACCGGCGAGAAATGGGCCAGCGAGCTCTACTGACCTTTACCAGAGCGCCTTCAGCCGCCCCGCGACATCGACCCGTACACCAGCATCCGGTGCCACATGATCAGCCATGGCCTGCGCTTCCGCAGGCCAGCCCGCGCAATCGAGCGCAGCCAGGACTTCCGCGTTGAGAAACCGGCTGCGTGCGCCATAGACGTGCCGGTCGCCGGCGCGCGGCTGCTGCGTCACGTAGTAGCGCAGCGGCTCGATCAGGTGCAATTCATCGCGTGCGCGCGTCATTGCGACATAGAGCAAGCGGCGCTCTTCATCAATGGCGTCCGCATTCCCGGCCGCAAATTCCGACGGGAAATTGCCGTCGGTGACATTCAGGACGTAGACCGCATCCCATTCCTGGCCCTTGGCAGAATGCACGGTGGACAGCACCAGATAGTCCTCATCCAGCAACGGAGGGCCCGCGAGATCGCCGCTTGCACTCGGCGGATCCAGCGTCAGTTCCGTCAGGAACCGCTCGCGGCTCGGGTATTGCGGCGCCAGCTGTTCAAGCATCGCGAGATCGGCCGCTCGAACTTCTGCCGATTCGTACAACCGCTCGAGTTGCGGTTCGTACCAGCTGCGGACCCTCTCGACCTGGCCCTGCCATGGCGTGCGCGAATCCGCCAGTTCCGTCATCAACGCGGTGAATGACGGCCAGGTATCCGCCGTGGCAGCCGGCGGCTGGAAGACGGCCAGTTCCTGCAGCCGGAATCCCGAGCCGGCGACCTGCTGCCAGCAGCGCGCAGCGTTGGCCGGACCCATGCCGGCCGGCAATTGCAGCACGCGGAATGCGGCGAGACTGTTCTTGGGATTGTCCGCCCAGCGCAGCACGGCAAGCAGGTCCTTGACGTGTGCAGCTTCCAGGAACCGCAATCCGCCGTACTTGACGTACGGGATGTTGGCCCGCATCAGCTCTATCTCGAGCCAGTCGCTATGATCCGAACTGCGGAACAGCACGGCCTGACGCCGCAGCGGCATACCCGTCTCCCTGCCTTGCAGCACGCCCTGCACGACATAGTCGGCCTGCCGACGGTCGTCCTGCACAGTCACGAGTCGCGGTCGCGCACCGCCGGCACGCACCGCGACGAGCGTCTTGCGATATTGGCGCCCGGCACCCGCGATTACCGCATTCGCCGCATCCAGCACTGCCTGGCCGGAGCGGTAGTTCCGTTCCAGCGCGATCACGGTTGCCCGCGGCTCGCAGCGCTCGGGAAATTCCAGGATGTGCCCGACCGATGCGGCACGAAATGAATAGATCGCCTGGGCGTCGTCACCGACCACGGTGACGCCGGCGCCACCCGGCTTGAGCGCAAGCACAATGTCGGCCTGCAGCCGGTTGACATCCTGATATTCGTCGACCAGTACGTGGTCGAATCGGCCGCCAACCTGCGCCGCGAGCCCGGGCTCCTGCATCAACGCGTGCCAGTAAAGCAGCAGGTCGTCATAGTCGAGCGCAGCATTCGCCTGCTTGCGATCCACATAGGCACGAAACAGGCCACGTAGTTCCCCGGACCATTCCTCACACCATGGGAAGTCGCCATGCAGCACATCCTCAAGCGCGCGGGCGCCGTTGACCCGCTGCGAGTAGATCGCGAGGCAGGTGTCCTTGCGGGGAAAGCGGCGCTTCTGCGCCGAGAGCCCGCGCTCGTGGCGCAGCAGGTCGATGAGGTCCGCCGCATCGCCGCGATCCAGAATGCTGAATTCCGGCGCGATGCCGAGCGCCAGCGCGTATTCGCGCAGCACGCGGTTGGCGATGGAATGAAATGTGCCTGACCAGGGCAGCCCCATGGCTGCACGAGAACTGGTGGTCCTGCCCCGGCGCAGCACGTCGCTGACCACAAGCTCTGCGCGGCGTGTCATCTCAAGCGCAGCCCGGCGCGTGAATGTCAGCAGCAGGATGCGCGCCGGATCGACGCCCTCGATCACGAGCTGCGCGACGCGGTGCGCCAATGTATTTGTCTTCCCGGTTCCGGCACCGGCGATCACCAGCAGTGCCGGCGCCGTGAATCGCCCTCCGTCGCCGCGTTCGCCGAAGCAGACCGCCTGCCGCTGCGCCTCGTTCAGCCGTTGCAGGTGTAAGGACAATGTCACGCCACCATCGTAACGGCAGGCTGTATATACATCCAGTCCCCCGCCCGTCGCCGACAGGCGCGATAGGTAGCGATTGTGTGAAGGCGCTCGCAGATTGGGGAACCCCGCTTCTATAGCGTTTTCCCTAGGAATCGCTATTTGAAGGAATCCGTGGGTCATGGGTGGTGGCGGCAACTTCAAGAAGATCTCGACCGATACGCGCGAGATGACGCATTACGCGGAGGAGCAGCGCCTCGGCCGCGGCAAGATCGACTTCGATGATCTCGGCAATGCCATCTGGGTGCCGAGCGTGGCGACCGTGAGCGGAGCCGCCATGCTGCGCCTGCTGGAGGATCCCACCCTGGCGCTCAGCGATGACTCCACCCTAGGCTCGAACGCACCGGTAAAGCAGAATCTGCAGGGGCTGAAGAAAGGCTACGACCCCTACGACAGCGGGCTGCTGGCAAAAAAGCGATTCGGGAAGAAGAAAGACCTGCAAAAACTGTCGAATTGGATCCAGACCCAGAAGCCTAAGGAGGATTGACCGCCCCCGGCGGGACGCGCAGGCTCGTTTGCATGAACGGGCTTGTGCTGGTCATCGGAACGAAGAACTACAGCTCCTGGTCCCTGCGGCCATGGCTCCTGCTGAAGCATCTCGACCTCGACTTCGAGGAACGGCAGTACCACCTCGGATCGCCCGAATTCGCAAGCGAGGTCCCAAAGCTCTCGCCAAACCGCCGTGTGCCGGTGCTGTTGCACGGCGAACTGCGCGTCTGGGAATCGCTCGCAATCGCTGAATACGTCTCCGAACTCGCCGGCGGCCGTGGCTGGCCCGCCGACGCGGGACGCCGTGCCTGGGCCCGTTCAATTTCCCACGAAATGCATGCCGGGTTCAGGGCCCTGCGCGACGCCTGTCCGATGAATGCGCGCGCCACCGGCAGGCTGGTCGCGATGACACCACCACTGGAGCAGGACCTGCGCCGCATCGATGCCATCTGGTCGGAGTGCCGGCGCGAGCACGGCGAACGCGGGCCATGGCTGTTCGGCGAGTTCAGTATTGCCGATGCGATGTACGCGCCGGTCGCGTTGCGGGTCAGGACGTACAGCCTGCCCCTCAGCCAGCTTGCGGGGCGCTACCTTGAAACGATGCTGGCAGATGGATATCTGCAGCAGTGGATACGCGCCGCGGAGCAGGAACTGATCTTCATTCCAGAGGAGGAAGTCGGTGCCGGTGCCTGAGCCGGTCCTGCCATGAAGTGGGCCAGTGCCATCGGTCTGGACAGGGACCTCGAAACCGCGGTCGCGGACGCGCTCGAGCAATTGACGGCCGATGGGGAAATGACCCGGCCGGATCTCGTCATTGCCTTTGTTTCCGCGGCCTACGGCGCAGCCATGGATGGCCTGCCGAAGGCCCTTGAGCCATGGCTCGGCGAAGGCTTGTTGATCGGCTGCAATGCCGGCGGCCTGATCGGAGCGGGCAGAGAAGAGGAAGAGCAGTCGGGCGTCGCGATACTGGCAGGGCAGCTTGGCGACGTGACGATGAAGGCGCTGCATCTCGAGCAGGCCACGATTCCGCCGTTGATTGCCACGCGCGAGATCTGGTGGAGGCTCCTCGGCCTCGGTCCGGAATCGGCACCCAGCTTCCTGCTGCTCGCGGATCCCGCGACCATTGACGCGCAGGCCTGCGCGCGGGGAATCGATCGCGCATTTCCTGGCGCGACGATTGTCGGCGGGCTCGCGAGTGGCGCATCCGAACCGGGAAGCGCCAGGCTGTTCGCTGATCGTGATGTCCACCGGTCGGGAGGCCTGCTGCTCGCGCTCACCGGAAACGTCGCGATCGATCCGGTCATCGCCCAGGGCTGCCGCCCGATCGGCGAGCCACTTTTCGTGACCGCCTGCGATGGCAATCTGCTGCACGAACTGGATGGCCGCAGGCCCAGAGAACTGCTGGCTGCATTGTTCGCGAGTCTCGACGAGGCTGATCGCGAACTCTTTGCCGACTCGCTGTGCATCGGCCTCGCATTGCCCGGCCCGCGCCAGACGGCCGGCACCGGCGAATTCCTGATACGGAACGTGCTGGGACTCGACCCGGACAGTGGCGCGCTGTGGATTGGCGCACGTCTGGCGCGAAACACCGTCGTGCAGTTCCATCTGCGTGACGGCGTTGCCGCATCACGTGAACTGGCGGCACGTCTCGGCGCAGCGCTCGAAGGACGCACGCCGCCAGCGGCTGCTCTGCTGTTTTCCTGCGCGGCCCGCGGCCGCGGCATGTTCGGCGTCTCCGGACATGATTCCGCCGCGCTGCGGCGCATTGCGGAAGTGCCGATCGCGGGCATGTTCTGCGCTGGCGAAATCGCGCCGGTTGAAGGCGCGACCTTCCTGCACAGCTTCTCGAGCGTGTTCGGCCTGATCCGGCCGCGCGTCGCAGACAGCAATTGATAGAATCGCTGGCCAAAATCCTGCCGGAGATCCGTATGATGCGCCGCCTGCTGCTGGTTGCCGCGATGACGACCGTTTCGCTGCCCGCCTTCGCTGCGCCCCATGGCCTGACTGCGACCGATCTTGCGATGCTTGCGCGCGCCTCGGAGGCGCAGCTGTCGCCGGATGGTCAAAGTGCCGTCTATACGCTGCGTGAAACGGATCTCGCCGCCGATCGCGGACGCAGTGACCTCTGGCTGATCGGCACCGACGGCCGGTCGGCGCCACGCCGGCTGACGAGCAGCGAGGAGAACGACACCGCGGCAGAATGGGCGCCCGACGGCGGCGGAATCTATTTTCTTTCCGCGCGGGGCGGCACGACGCAGGTCTGGTATCTCCCCATTGCCGGCGGTGAGGCAATTCAGGTCACGCGCCTGCCGCTGGACATCCGCAGCTTCAGAATTTCACCGCGCGGCGACCGGCTGTTGCTCGGAATCGAGGTTTTCCCGGACTGCGTCGATCTTGATTGCACACGCAAGCGGCTCGACGAGCAGAAGAACGCGAAACAGCATGGGCAGCGCTATGACCAGCTGTTCATCCGGCACTGGGACAAGTGGCAGGACGGGCGCGTGTCGGAACTGTTTGCGATCGCGCTCGACGGCGAGCACCGGGCATCGGGGGCACCGATTGCACTGACCGGATCACTCGACGCCGACGTGCCATCGAAGCCGTTCGGCGACCGCCCGGATTACGACTTCAGCCCCGATGGCAGCCAGGTCGTGTTCGCGGCGCGGGTTCGCGGTCGTACCGAAGCCTGGTCCACGAACTTCGACGTCTATCGTGTGCCGTCCGACGGCAGTGGAGCGCCGGTCAATTTGACGACGGACAATCCCGCGTGGGACGCGCAGCCGGCCTATTCGCCCGACGGCAAGCAGCTTGCGTACCTGGCAATGGATCGACCGGGCTTCGAGGCCGATCGCTTTCATCTCGTCGTGCGCGACGCGGCAACCGGCGCACTGCGCTTCACCACCCGGGACTGGGATCGTTCGATCGATGCCTTCCGATTTTCCCGCGATGGCAGACAGGTCTACGCGCTGGCTTACGATCTCGGGCAGCGTCCGATCTGGTCAATCAACCTGAAGGACGGCGCGCGCCGCATGCTGACCGGCCCGGGAAATGTCACCGAATTCGACGTGGCGGGCGACCGGATCCTGTTTGCGCTGCAGAGCCTCACTTCGCCCGTCGATCTCTACCTCATTTCGGGCCGCGCGGCACCGAAGCGGCTGACCGAGGTGAATTCAGCGGCCCTGGCCGATGTCCGCTTCGGCGAGCCGGAGCAATTCAGCTTCGCGGGCGCCGGTGGCGAAGAGGTTTACGGCTATGTGGTCAAGCCATGGAACTGGGAGCCGGGCAGGAATTATCCGGTCGCGTTCATCGTGCACGGCGGACCGCAGTCCAGCTACGCCAATACCTGGAGCTATCGCTGGAACCCGCAGATTTACGCGGGTGCAGCTTATGCAGCCGTGTTCATCGATTTCCACGGCTCGCAGGGATACGGGCAGGCATTCACCGACTCGATCAGCGGCGACTGGGGCGGCAAACCGCTGGAGGATCTGCGGAAGGGGCTGGCCGCCGCGGGCGTGCGCTATCCGTGGCTGGATCTGAATCGCGCCTGCGCACTCGGAGCGTCCTACGGCGGCTACATGATGAACTGGATCGCCGGTAACTGGCCGGACGGATTCCGCTGCCTCGTGAATCATGCCGGTGTCTTCGATCACCGGACGATGTACTACTCGACCGAGGAACTGTGGTTCGTTGAATGGGACCAGGGTGGCCCCTACTACGACAACCCGGCTGCCCACGAAAAGTCCAACCCGGCCAACTACGTGACGGCCTGGAAGACGCCGATGCTCGTGATCCACGGAGCACTCGATTACCGGATTCCGTACCCGCAGGGCATCGCGACATTCACGGCGCTGCAAAGGCGCGGGATCGAGAGCCGTTTCCTGTTCTTCCCGGACGAAAACCACTGGATTTCGAAACCCGCCAACAGCCTGCAATGGTACGCAGAAGTGCTGGGCTGGCTCGATGGCCACCTGAAGTGAGTTGCCGCCGGGTCGTCGACATCCATCCTTGAATCCGCCACGCAGACCCACGCTGTCAAAACCCGAGCTCACGCGCGGATTTCTCGGCGTCTTTGCCTATAGCCGCCGTGCGCTGCAGCTGGTCTGGACCACCAGCCGGCCGCTGACAGTTGCCTTCGCGATTCTGACGCTCGTCGCCGGCACGCTGCCCGCGGCGGTTGCGTACGTGGGCGCGCTGATCGTCGATGCAGTCGTTGCGGCGATCCAGGCGGACGAAGTGACCCGGACCGCACTGACCGGGAATGCACTGATGCTGGTCGGCGCGGAAGCCCTGCTGGTCGCAACCATTGCCGGCGCCCAGCGCGGCATTTCCCTGTGCCAGTCGCTGTTGCGTGCCCAACTGAGCCAGCGCGTGAATGTCATGATTCTCGAGAAGGCGCTGACGCTGGAGCTGGCCCACTTCGAAAACTCGGATTTCTACGACAAGCTGACACGGGCACGCCGCGAGGCATCGAGCCGTCCGCTCTCACTGGTCATGCGCACCTTTGGTCTGGGGCAGAACGCCGTGTCGCTGGTCAGTTTCGGTACGCTGCTGTTCGGATTTTCGCCCTGGGCAGTGCTCCTGCTACTGGTCGCCGGTCTGCCGGCTTTCCTCGCGGAGGCGAGATTCTCGGGCCAAGCGTTCCGCCTGTTCCTGTGGCGCTCTCCCGAGACGCGCATGCAGCTCTATCTCGAGACCGTGCTTGCGCGCGAAGACCACGCCAAGGAGGTCAAGCTATTCGGGCTCGGGCCGCTGTTCCTGGAGCGTTACCGCAGCATCTTCCGCAAGATCTACAAGGAGGATCGCGATCTCACGATCCGCCGTGACACCTGGGGTTTCCTGCTCGGACTGATCGCGACCGCAACGCTGTACGGCGCCTACGCCTGGATTGCCCTCGCCGCGATCGCGAGCCGCATCACGCTCGGCCAGATGACGATGTACCTGATGCTGTTCCGGCAGGGGCAGTCGGCTGTGTCGGCGATTCTTTCCGCAATCGGCGGAATGTACGAAGACAATCTCTATCTGTCGACACTGTACGAGTATCTCGAAACGCCGGTGGATGACCGCATGGGCACGGCCATCCGCGGTCCCCAGCCCGAGGACGGAATCCGCTTCGAGAATGTCAGCTTCAGTTACCCGGGCGCCGAGCAGCCGACACTCGTCGATGTGAACCTGCACATCAAGCCTAGCGAGTCACTGGCACTGGTCGGCGAAAACGGCTCCGGCAAGACGACACTGATCAAGTTGCTGACCCGGCTGTACTTACCGACCGCCGGGCGCATAACGCTGGACGGGCGGGATCTGCGCGAATGGTCGGAAACCGCGTTGCGCGATCGCATCGGCGTGATCTTCCAGGATTTCACGCGCTATCAGCTCATGCTGGGAGAGAACATCGGCGCCGGCGACGTGCGGCACTTCGAAGATGAAGAACGGTGGCGTGAGGCCGGCAGAAAAGGCCTGGCGGCGCCGATCGTCGACACGCTGCCCGAGGGCTACCGGACACCGCTGGGCAAGTGGTTCAACGACGGCCGCGAACTATCGGGCGGCCAATGGCAGAAGATCGCGCTGTCGCGCGCGTTCATGCGTTCGCGCGCGGATATTCTCGTGCTCGATGAACCGACCGCAGCGATGGACGCGAGCGCCGAGGCAACCATATTCGAACACTTCCGCACGTTGACCAAAGGCCGCATTGCGATCCTGATCTCGCATCGCTTCTCCACGGTGCGCATGGCCGACCAGATCGTGGTCCTGCAGAACGGACAAATCATCGAGCGCGGCAGCCATGATGAACTGATGCGCATGAACGGACACTACGCGCAGCTGTTTTCGCTGCAGGCGAAGGGTTACAGGTAGTTGCCGCTGCCCGGCACCAACTCAGTCCTCCCGCCATTCGGCGCGGTACCCGCAGCCGAGCTTGACGATCCGTTCGAGAAGCGACGGGTAATCGATACCGTCATTCAGCGCCGCATCACTGAAGTCCTCGTCGGCGGCGAGATTCGGATTGGCATTGGCCTCCAGCGCAAAAGCCGTGCCATCGGCGCGCAGCCGGAAGTCCATGCGCGCATAACCCGACATGTGCAGCGCGCGAAACATCCGCCGCGCCTGCCGGTCGAGTTTCTCCGCCAGCCCCTCCGGCAGGTCCAGCGCCTTGCAGCTCGTTATCCTGTGCCGCTGCTGATATGCGCGGTCCCACTTGGCTTTGCGCGTCGCGATCGCGGACCGGCCATCCTTCAGTTCCCCGAATATGAACTCCCAGGGCGCGAGCGTGCGGATGCGTTCATTGCCGAGCATCGCGACGTAGAGTTCGCGGCCTTCGATGAATTCCTCGACCAGCGCATCGGACGACGTATGCTCGTGAATGAACTCGACGCGCTCGCGCAGACGTGCTGGATCGTCGACGAGCGACGCCTGCGAGATCCCGAGCGATGCATCTTCAGTCGCGGACTTGACGAATAGCGGGTAGTGCAGCCGGGCCGGGATGCGGATCGCGCGGCCGCGCCTGAACACGGCGAACTGGGGCGTGTGTATGCGGTGGTAAGTGAGGATCTGCTTGGTCAACACCTTGTTTCGCGACAGCATCATGCCGCGCGGATTGCAGCCCGTATAAGGCTGGCGCAGCAGTTCCAGATAGGCGACCACGTGCTGGTCATAGGTCACGACGCCGCCGAATTCTTCGAGCAGGTTGAAGCAGACCTGCGGCTTCCAGTCGTGGATCATCGTGCGCAACTCGCCGAGGCTGTCGCCGATGCCGAGCGGCCGCACTTCATGTCCCGACTGGCGCAGCCGCGTCACCACGTCGTACTCGGTCCGGAATTCGTCAATCTGCTGCTCGGTACAGCCGTCGAGGGTCTCGGGCGGAACCAGGGTCTCGTGAACCAGCACGAGAATGCGCATTTTCTTCATCTGCGCCGGCTCACGTCGAAGAGCGCATCCGCAAGTTCCTGAATCTCGTCGCCGCGTGCAAGCACAGTGCGCCAGGCTGGCGGAAGCACCCTCGCTCCGTAATGCGCACCGGCGAGCTGGCCGACGATCGCCGTCCTGATATCCGCGTCACCGCCCAGGCTCGCCGCGATGCCAAGGCATTCCTCGGGATTGTTGCCGCGCTCGAATGACCAGAGCGCGGCTTCGAGGGCGCCGGCTGCCGCATGCGGACCGCGCACGTTGGCCCGCGGCCTGCTGCGCCGCCATGACCCCGCGGCAATGTCGCTCACGCGTTCCTTCAGTATCACGGCATCCCAGAGCCCCGCAACCGGGCTGAAGTGCGGCGCGAGCAGCTCCGCCTTGCTGGCACCCGCCAGTGCGCCCGCCAGCATTCCGGCGAAGTAGCGCACCGCATCCAGTGTCAGCGGCGACTGATGCGTGATGCGTGCGGCGGTGACGGCCGACTCAACAGCGTCGCGTGGGCTTGCGGCGTTGAATGCGATCGCAGGTCCGATTCTCGCGAGTGGTTCGGCATCCGCATGCGCCGGATCATGCGAACCGGCGAAGGGATTGCCCGTCCATTGCGCCGTCGCGAGCGCCCGCGCCGTGGCCGGGCTGATCCCGATGCAGCGCCCGGTGCTGGTCCAGTGCCCCTCCTGCTGCCATTGTCGATAGCGCCGCAGCTGGTCGGCTGCATCCATCCCGCCGCGTGCGACGAGACTTTCCGCCAGACACAGCGCCATCGCAGTCTTGTCGGTCCAGGCGCCCGCGGCAAGCGCGAACGGGCCGCCGCCAAGTTCCCGGGCCGGAGCGACCTGACCCGCGCGCTTTCCAACCGTGGACTGGCCCAGCGCGTCGCCCATCGCGAGACCCAGCAACATCCCGCGGCAGCGGTCGCGCGGATCGCCGCTGGCGGACGCAGGTGCCGCTCCCGGCATCGCCGTTGCCGTTACCTGCGGCGCGATCGCAGCGCGCGTCCCGCGCGGCCGCCAGTTGCGCAGGTAATCACACTGCGCCTCCGTTTCGGGAACGCTGGGCCAGGACTGAGATCGCGCGCTTGCGCGCCAGAGCTCGTTGAGGCGCGCGAGCGCCCCCTCCCCCGACAGTTCGCCGCGTACGAGCCAGCAGCCAGCCACGAGATTGGTGCGGCCGATGCCCGCACGGCAATGAATGTATATGCGCCTGCCGGCGGCAAGCGCCGAGTCCATCTCGTCCAGGATTTCTTCCATCTGTTCCCGGGATTCGGGCAGGCCATGGTCGCGGATGGGCTTGCGCAGGTAAATGACCGGGTCGCCTGAAGCTGCTCCCGGCAGCTGCCCGTCATAGGCGGCCAACTCGCCCGGCTCGGTCAGGTCGATGAAGCAGTCGATTTTCGCCTTGAGCAGGCGCTGCAGCCTCTCGAGCGTCGCCGACTCGGTGGGCCCTGACGGGTGCTCGCCCGCGAGCAGGCGCTCCGGCACGACCCAGTAACTGTTTGGCAGAGGCGGCGCCGGCGAAGCCACTTCAGGAGCCGGGACCGGCGAGGCGCTCGAGTGACGCGAAATCGAACACCCGCGGATCGGCGAGATGCGAGGGTTCGACATTGCAAAGCGCCGTGAAGATTGCATCAACGCGCCCGGGATGATCGCGATCCCAGGCCGCGAGCATGCGGCCGATGGCCTCGCGCTGCAGATTCGGCTGCGAGCCGCACAGGGTGCAGGGAATGATCGGAAAGCGGCGCGCATGCGCGTAGCGCGCGATCTCGCGCTCGGCCACGTAACACAGGGGCCGGATCAGGACATTGGCGCCGTCATCGGAGAGGAGCTTCGGCGGCATCGCCTTGAGTCGCCCGCCGTGGAACAGATTCAGGAACAGCGTCTCGACGATGTCATCGCGGTGATGACCCAATGCGATCCGCGTATAGCCATTCTCGCGAGCGAACCGGTACAGCGCACCGCGACGCAGACGGCTGCACAGTCCGCACTGGGTACGGCCTTCCGGCACGACGCGGCGCACGACGCTGTAGGTGTCCTGCTCGATCACGTGGTAGGGAACCCCGAGGCCTTCCAGGTACTCAGGCAGCACGCGCGCGGGAAACCCCGGCTGCTTCTGGTCCAGGTTGACTGCACAAAGTTCGAAGCGGACCGGCGCGGCGCGTTGCAGCGACAGCAACATGTCGAGCAGCGTGTAGGAATCCTTGCCGCCGGACAGGCAGACCATGACGCGGTCGCCCTCGCCGATCATGCTGAAATCGGTGATGGCCTTGCCGACCAGGCCGCGCAGCCGCGCAGCAAGCCGCCGGAAGTTGGCGGAGGTTTCCTTTGGCGCAGGAATCACGGCGACATTCTAGAATTCAGAAATGTACTTGCGC
This sequence comes from Steroidobacteraceae bacterium, assembly GCA_036824505.1. Taxonomy (GTDB): domain Bacteria; phylum Pseudomonadota; class Gammaproteobacteria; order Steroidobacterales; family Steroidobacteraceae; genus SCUD01. The sequence continues at coordinate 21,658 of DAITAA010000013.1, read as the reverse complement.
TCGAGATAACGCAGGAATGGCGCCGCCGACAGCGGCCGGCCCGTCGCATGCTCCACGAGCTGCGGCACACCCATCTTGGCACCCATCGAATGCACACGCTCGCGCAACCAGGCCAGCAGCCCGCCGAACTGGCCAGCCGCAATCTCGGCCTCGATGCCCGGATGCTGTTCGCGAATCGTTTCCCAGAGCTGGCCGGCGATCACCGCCCCGACGCCATACGAGGGGAAATGCCCGAAAGATCCCAGCGCCCAGTGGATGTCCTGCAGGCATCCTTCCAGGTCCGATGCGGGCACCAGACCAAGGCGGTCTGCGGAAAGCGCGAGCCAGGCCTCGCGCAGGTCCTTGACCGCCAGTTCACCCGAAAGCAGGCGGCGTTCGAGTTCATAGCGCAAACCGATGTGCGTCTGGTAGGTCAGCTCGTCAGCCTCCATGCGGTTGGGCCCGCGTTCCACGCGATTCAGATGGCGATAGAGATTGTCCTCAGACCATTCCGGACCCGCGGCCCCGTAATGCTTCTCGAGCATGGGCCGCAGCCACGACACGAACGACCGGCTCCGGCCCACGATCATTTCGAGCAGCAGCGACTGGCTTTCTTCCAGCGCCATGCCGCGATCCTGGCCGACGGGCTGGTCCACCCAGTCCGCCGGCAAGCCGAGGTCATAGAGGGCCTGACCCGTCTCATGCAGCGCGCCCAGCAAGCCCTGGAACGGATCCTTGACGTTGAACTTGACCGTTACCCGGATATCGCCGGGCACGCCCTCGGTGAACGGATGATCGCTCTCGTCGAATCGGCCGCGGTCGAATGGAAAACCCAGGGCTTTCATCACGTCGGTGCAAAGACCGCGCTGGCGACTCGCCGAGAAGCGGCCTTCGATCCTGGCCACCGGATGTCCGGCCTGGACTTCCATGGCCTCGGTCACGAGTGTCGGCAGCCGTTGGGAAAGCGGCGCAAAGATCGCGTCGATGTCGCGCGACAGCAGTCCCGGCGTGAATTCGTCGGCGAGGGCATCCCAGGGATCGAGACCGAATCGCTGGGCCAGCAACTCGGCCTTGCTGCGCGTCAGTTTGACGACCTCGTCGAGATGCGGTGCCAGCACGCCAAAATCATTCTGCTCGCGGGCCTCGCGCCAGCGCGCTTCGGCGAGCGCGGTGGTGCGCGCAATGCGCGCGACCAGCGTCGGCGGTGTTGCGATCGCATGATCGTGCAGGCGGCGCATTTCGCGCAGGTTGGCGCTCTGCCAGTCGGCCAGAGCGCGCGCATTGGCGTCCGCGCGATCGAGCAGACGCGAGATTCGCGGCGCGACCAGCAGCGTATGGCACTCGATCTGCAGCGCCGCGAGCTGATCGCCGCGCACGTCCGCGCTCGCGCGCGGCATCGTGACCGCTGCGTCCCAGCGCAGCAGCGCGAGCACGCCGCGAAACGCGTGCAGGCGGCGGAACTCCTGTTCGAGCTGCTGATAGGGCGTTGCGGTCGCCATTCCCGGACTCCTCCGCCCACGGGCCAGCGCCGGGAAATACCGGCCAGGCCACCGGCGCGCGCCGGGTTCGGGCATCCTCGATCGGGCGGCCTGCGGCTGGTCTTGCCGCCCTGGCCTCTCGAGATGCGCCCGCAGGGAACTGCGGGGCGGTCGTTCAGGCGGTAATTCTATCAGCCGGGGTCGCTGAAACCCCGCCCATAAGCCCTCATATCCTTGTTTTTCAGATAGTTAGGACTAGTCTGTGCGGCTTGACACGGGCGACGTCGCTGTCGCCCTGAGCCGCTCGATGAGCCCCGCCAGGTAGCGTGGCGAACGATGCTCCCCCGCCACAAGCGAATAGACAGCCGGGACGGCGAAGAGCGTCAGCAGGACGGCGATGGTCGTCCCGAAGAACACGACCACGCCGATCGGCTCGCGCTGCTCGGACCCCGCTCCGCTCGCGAGCAGGAAGGGCAGCGACCCGAATGCCGTGCACAGGCTCGTCATCAACACCGGGCGCAGCCGGATCGTTGCGGCCCGCGTGACAGCCTCGACCCGCGCAAGGCCCTGGTCGCGCAACTGATTGGCGAATTCGACGATCAGCACGCCATTCTTCGCGGCAATGCCGACCAGCATGATCATCGCGATCTGGCTGAAGATGTTCAGCGACATCGGACTGCCCGCCAGGCGGAAGATCGCGAGTCCCGTGATGGCGCCGATCAGGGCCAGCGGCACCGTCGTCATGATGACGGCCGGCTGCTTGAAGCTCTCGAACAGCGCGGCGAGCACCAGGAATACGATCGCGAGCGCAAACACGAACGTGGACCCGAACTGGCCCTGGGTGCGCAGGTACTCCCGCGCCTCGCCGTCGAACGAGAGCCGCGCCGCCGGCGGAAGTTCCGCGCGGACCAGTTCCTGGAAGTACGGCACGGCCTTGCCCAGCGTGTAGCCGGGCGCGAGGCCGGCGCTGATCGTGATGGAGCGCATCCGGTCAAACCGGTTCAGCTGCATCGCGCCGGAAGTCTCCGTCAGCTTGACCAGGTTGGACAGCGGCACGAGTTCGCCGCTGCGATCGGAGCGAACGTACAGATTCTGCAAATCGGACGGCACGACGCGATCGCGTGCCTGTCCCTGCAGGATCACCTTGTATTCCCGGCCGCGATCCACATAGGTCGTGACGACGCGCGAACCCAGCACCGTTTCCAGCGTGCGGCCAACTGATTCCAGCGACACGCCGAGCTCCGCCGCGCGGTCACGATCCACCGCCACGTCGATCTGAGGCTTGCGCTCGCGAAAGTTCGTGTCCACTCCCGTGAGTCCCGGGTTCTGCCGTGCGAGATTCAGGATACGGTCGCTCCAGCCGGCCAGTGTCTGGTAGTCGGGGCCGCCAATGACAACCTGCACGGGCCTGCCGAAACCGCGCGAACCGAGGCCCTGCATCGCATAGATGCTCGCGCGGACCCCGGGCAGGTCCTTGAACTGCGCGGTCAGCGATGCCGCAACCTCCATGGCACTGCGCTCGCGTTCGCTCCAGTCCTTCAGCAGCACGAAGCCGCGCACCTCGTTGACCTCGGTCGTGCCGGCGGCACCGCCGGCGCCGATGCGCATGATGAAGCGGCGGATGTCGCCGTATCGCTCCATCTCGCGAAACAGGATCCGTTCCGCCTTCTGCATCTGCTGTTCGGTGTACTCGAGGCTCGCGCCTTCGGGAGCGTCCAGTTCGAAGCGCACGAAGCCGAGATCGCCGGGCGGCGTGAATTCACGGGGCAGCGAATTCAGGGCAAGCGCGGCGATCCCCAGCAGCGCCAGTGTGCCGCCGACGATCAGCCACGGCCGGCTGAGCAGTTTCCCGAGGCGCCGCTCGTAGCCCAGCGAGAGCGAGTGAAAGAACCGGTCGAGCCGCTGCGCAAAGCGGCCGCGCTGCTGCCCGTGACGGAACAATCGCGACGTCATCACTGGCGTCAGCGTCAGCGCAACGAGTGCCGAGAACAGCACGGCGGATGCCAGGGTCAGGCCGAATTCGCGGAACAGGCGGCCGATGGAGCCCGGCAGGAACGAGATCGGCACGAATACCGAGATCAGCACCAGTGTCGTCGCGATGACGGCAAAGCCGATTTCGCGGCTGCCGTCGATCGCCGCCAGCAGCGGCGGTTGCCCCTGCTCGACCCGGCGGAAGATGTTCTCGAGCACGACGATGGCGTCGTCCACGACCAGGCCGATCGCGAGCACCAGGCCGAGCAACGTCAGCACGTTGATCGAATATCCCATGGCATCCATGAACATGAATGTCGCGATGATCGAGATCGGGATGGTCACTGCCGGCACCAGTGTTGCCCGCAGGTTGCCGAGGAACAGGAAGATGACCAGCAGGACCAGCGACATCGAGATGCCGAGCGCGATCATGACTTCGCGCAGCGATGCATTGATGGAATCCGCGCGGTCGATATTGATCGACAGCGTCATGCCTGCGGGCAGCCCGGGCCGGATCCGATCCAGCGTCGCGTAGGTCTGTTTCGCGACCTCGAGCGTGTTCGCCTTCGAATTCTGCTCGATGCCAAGGCTGACACCGGGCAGGCCCATCGTGCGGGATACGCTGCGCTCGTTCTCCGCGCCGAGTTCAACCCGCGCAACGTCCCCGAGCCGCACGAGGTAACCGTCGGGACTGCGCCCGATCGCCAGCATGCGAAAGTCCTCGATCCGGGAGAGACCCGTGTCGGTGCGCAACGAGAATTCGCGTTCGCTGGACTCGAGGCGGCCCGCCGGCAGCTCGACATTCTCGCGCCGCAGCACGCTCTCGATGTCGCCAACCGTCAGCGCCCGCGCGGCGAGCGCCTGCCGATCGATCCAGATCCGGACGGCCTGGCGTCGCGCGCCATTGACATTGACGCGCGCGACACCGGGTGTCGCGGATAACTGGTCGATCAGCACCCGCTCGGCATAATCGGTCAGCTCCAGCACTGACATGCGGTCGCTCGACAGATTGAGATACATGACCGCCTCGCCGATGGACTCGGCCTTCTGGATCTCGGGTGGATCGGCCTCCTCCGGCAGGTCGTCGGCGACCCGCCCGACCCGGTCGCGGATATCATTCGCGGCCGCGTCCACGTCGCGATCGGCGCTGAACTCGACATTGATCGCGGACCGGCCGTCGCGTGAACTGGAACGCAACGTTTCAATTCCCTCCAGGCCCGCGATGCGATCCTCGATCACCTGGGTGATCTTGTTCTCGACGATCGCGGCTCCCGCACCCAGGTAACTGGTCGTGATCGACACGACCACCGGCTCGACATCCGGGTATTCGCGTATCGCGAGGCGGGTCAGGGCAATGAGGCCCAGTATCACCAGCAGCAGGCTGATGACCGTCGCAAATACCGGCCGCCGGATCGAGAATTCAGAAAGCGTCATCGGTCGGGCCTGTCATCCCGCAGCGGCGGGCGCGAGTTCGTGCACGTTGCTGCCATCGCGGATCTGCTGCGTGCCTTCGATGACGACGCGTTCGCCGGCAGCGACGCCCGTCAGTATCTCCACTTCGCCGGGGCTGCGCCGGCCGATCGTGACGACGCGCCGCTCCGCGCGGCCGGCTGCGACGACGAATACATAGACCTCACCGCGCTCGGGCACGAGGGCCTGCTCCGGCACGACCAGACCCGGCAGCGGTTCGCGGCTGACGACGACGGTCAGGAACATGCCCGGTCGCAGCAGCCCCTGCGGGTTCGGCAGGCGGGCGCGGACCTTGATCGAACGCGTGACCGGATCGATACGGGAATCGATGGACTCCACGGCGCCGTCAAACGATTCATCCGGGTAGGCAATACTCTTCGCGGCAATGGCCAGGCCTGGCTTCAGGATCGCCAGGAACGACTCGGGCACGTCGAAATCGAGTTTCATCGTGCGCGTATCATCGAGCGTCGTGATGATCGCACCCGGATTCACCAGGGCGCCGACACTGACGCGGCGCAAGCCGACACGGCCATCGAATGGCGCGCGGATCACCGTGTCGGCGACGCGCGCCTGCGCTGATGCGACCCGTGCTTCGTCGCCTTTCAGCGTTGCCTCGATCTGTTCGAGCTGGGATTGCGACACGGCTTGCTGCGTGAACAGGCCGCGGCCGCGCTGGTAGGCGCTCCTGCTTTCGGCCAGCGCAGCCTCGGCCGCGGCCAGATCGGCGCGGTCCTGCGCGCCGTCGAGTTCGACGAGTACATCACCGCGGTGCACCCATTGTCCTTCCGCGAAGCGCACGGCGATCACCTTGTTTCCGGCCTTCGACGTGATATCGACCGCCTCATTGGCACGGGCGGTTCCCAGCGCCTCGATCCGGACCGCGATGGGCTTCTGTTGCACCGGCGCGGTGACGACGGCGACGGATTCAGGTCCGGCATCGCCATCCGCCGCGCGGACAGGAGCGGCCGGCCAGCGGCTGGTGTACACATAAGCGACTGCGGCGATCGCGAGCACCGCGATCGTAATCATCAATGGCCGTCTGCCGGGGGACATGTTCATTGCCTCGATGCTAACTGATGCCCGCCGGATCAGCGCTCTTGCAGCCATTCGGCGATCGTCTGTGGCAGCAGTTGCTGGGCTCTCGCGCTGACATAGATGCCGATATGGCCTCCGTCGAATTCATAACTCGTGTAGTCACGGCTGCCGGTCAGTCCGCGCAGCGGGATCGTCGCCGACGGCGGCACCAGATGATCCTGGGAAGCGTAGATGTTCAACAGCGGGCAGTCGATCTGCCTGAGGTCCACGCGCATCCCGCCGATCATGAGACCACCGAGCACCAGGCGGTTTTCCTGGAAGAACCATCGGACAAACTGCGCGAACGCCGCGCCCGCCTGGTCCGGGCTGTCGAAGATCCATTTTTCCATGCGCAGGAAATTGGCGAGCGCAGCCGGATCATCGGCGATGTCAGCGAGTTCTGCATATTTCTGGCTGGTCAGCCTGAGCGGCATCAATGACAGAAATGTGGCATTCAGCAGTTCGCCCGGAATGTTGCCGAGCACCTCCACCATCCGGTCAACGTCGACGTCGCGAATCCATTTCGACAACAGGTTTTCCGGCGTATGGAAATCCACGGGCGTCACCATCGTGACGAGATTCCGCACCCGGTCCGGATGCAGTGCCGCATGGCACAACGCGAGCGTCCCGCCCTGGCACACGCCCAGCACATTCACAGCCGGTACGCCCAGCATCCGGCGGATGTGGTCGATGCAGTCCTGCAGGTAATGATTGACGTAGTCGTCGAGCTCCAGAAAGCGGTCGGCTGCCTCGGGGTATCCCCAATCGATCAGGTAGACGTCCAGACCGCGCATCAGCAGGCCACGGATCAGGGAACGGTCCGGCTGCAGATCCATCATGTAAGGACGGTTGACCAGCGCATAACAGATCAGGAGCGGCGGCAGTCCCGCATTCGCCGCCAATGGCCGATAGCGATATAGCACCATTCGATCCTGGTGATGGACTGCGTCGCGGGCTGAACAGCCTTCATCGGTCAATTCGAGCGCGGCGAGCGAGCGCGCTGCCACGGTCATGCGACGGGAGAAATCGGCAATCTCGCCGGCGGCCTGCGCTGGATCGATCGCGAAGCGGGTCATCGCTTCTGCGCCTCGCGCAGCATGCGTTCAAGCTCGTGCAGCCGCTTGTGGATCGCGTCGATCTCGGATCGGGTCGGCAAATTGAAGGCATGGGCCCATTCCTCGATCTGCCGTCGCTGCTCAAAACGCATCTCGACCATCGCCGCCAGCAATTCACTCTGTGCGGCCGCAAACTCCTCGCCATGAGCGGCCGTGGCGTATGCCCGCTCGCCGCATTCGATCCACAGGTCGTGCAGCTGGCGCAAGGAAGTGACCGGAGTTCCCGGGTCAGCTGGAGCAGCAAGCGCGGCAATCAGCCTGTCAATGGCATCCGCCGCAATCGCCGCAAGCAATTCGTTCATTCGCGTCGCGGCACGCTGCCAGCGCTGCGTCGTCTTCATCATGCGCTCGGCGGATTGCTGCTGCTGTGCCAGCAGTGGGCCGAACACCGGCGCGTGCAGGCGCTCGAGCATTTCCTTCAGTCCGTCGCGAAGCTGATCGAGGTTCTCCGCAGGTGCCTGCCAGGATGCGCCGGGCCCGTTCGATGCATGGGACTCGGCGAGCCTCCAGAGTTCGCGGGTCATGCCGAGATAAGCCTCACCGAACTCATGGATCCGGCCAACCGCCTCGCCACCCGCATCCATGGCCTGATGAGTGAACGCCTGCAGGGCCTCGGTCCAGGGATCCGGGCTCATGCGCCCGACTCGCCGCAAACCAGGTGCGATGCAAAATTCAAGACCTGGAATTTCCGCAAACCGGTTACCAAAATATCCATTAACTCATTGTTTCTCATATAAATACTAAGCTGGACAGAGGTCCGGTCAGATCAGACATCCATCTCTGTTGCACTGCAACATGAATTGCATTATGATGATGCCAGTCTCGTCATTACCCGGAAAGTTAAGGATGCCAGAAATGAACACCCCAACATTCGATTTCAGCGCGTTTGTCGACGCCAGCAAGAAGGCCTTTGCGCCCGCCGCGAAGTTCAATGAACTGACCCTGCAGGGTTTCGAGCGTGTTGCTCGCCAGCAGTTTGCCTTCGCCGGCGAAATGCTCGAGTTTTCGCTGCAGCAGCTGCAGCTCGCCACGACCGCCAAGGATTTCAATGACCTGACGGCCCGTCAGATCGAACTGACCACGCAGTTCGCCGAGAAGGCCACGCAGCGCTCGCAGGATCTGGTCAAGCTCTCGACCGAGCACCAGGCCGAGATGAGCAAGTGGTTCGACCAGACTGTTACCGAGTCCTCAAAGACGGCCAAGAAAGCCGCCTGATCGGACTCCGACCCTCCCCCCTCGGGACGGCGCACCTTCGGGTCGCCGTCCTTTTTTTTGGGTCCCATGTGCGAATATTGGCGGCGAGACATGAAGAATCCCGCCGCCGATCCAGACGCCCTCGTACAAGCTGCGGTCTCGCTGTATCAGCGCGCAGAATTCGGCACCGCAGCGTCCTATTGCCGCAAAGCCCTCAAAGCGCGGCCCGCGCACCTTGGGGCGCTCAATCTGCTTGGCGTTTCGCTCAACGCGCAAGGCGATCATGTGAAGGCTTCGGAGATTTTCGCCGAACTCACCCGGCGCGACCCGACGAACGCCGATCATTGGATGAATCTCGGCACGGCATTGAAAGCGCTGCACCGTAACCAGGAAGCACTCGCTGCATACACACAGGCAGGGGCTCTCGGCGAAGCTTCCGCAGATTTCTACTACAACGTGGGCCTTGTCCACTTCGAGATGGGCAACTTCGAGGCGGCCCGCATCGTATTGCGCGATGCGCTGCGACTCGCGCCGGACGATGCGGAGATCTGTTACCAGTACGCAGTGTGCTGCGAAGAGACCATGCGTCAGGAGGATGCCATTGCGGCGCTCGAAAACTGGCCCGGGATGCGAGGCCTGAGGACAGACCTGCTCGCAAAGATCGGGCTCTTGCTGATGAAACTTGGCGAACTGCGCAGTGCCGGACAAGCGGTCGATCTCGCCTCAAGCGATCCCCGACCGGACGCAGAATCTGTCCTGCGAATCATCCAGGTGCAGGAACGCACCAATCGGGTGGCGGAAGCGCGTGCCGGGTTGCTGCGCCTGAAGGCGGATCCAAATTCGAGCTCGCTCGGAGACGACCTCAAGCTCATCGAGGCCCGGCTCGCCGATCGCGAAGGCCGCACACAGGACGCCCACGATCGTTATGTCGAGCTGCTGGAGGCCACCCCTGAAATTCACTCGCGGCATCATTACCTCTTTCCGCTCGCAAAGTCACTCGACAAGCTGGGACGGCACGATCAGGCATTTACGGCGTTGCAGGAAGCGCATCGCTCGCAGCTGAGCTACCTGAAATTGACGACGCCCGAGGCAGCGATTCGCAACATCCTGCCGTTCAGGATCGCGGATTTCGGCTGCGACGCGATGGATGTGGCCGCCTGGGACGCGTCGGGTGCGCCCACGTTGGAGGAAAGTCCGATCTTCGTCGTCGGTTTTCCGCGTTCGGGCACGACCTTGCTCGAGCAGACTCTCGATGCACATCCGTCGCTGGGGTCCATGGACGAGACGCGGTTTCTGTATGAAGTGATCGACCGCATCGTGCACGATGGCAAGGACTATCCCAGCAAACTGGCAGACATGACCCGCGCACAACTGGATGAGATGCGGGGACTCTACTGGAGTCAGGTCCGGCGCAAGATCGATCTGGCCTTGGGCCAGCGACTGGTCGACAAGAACCCGTTGAATCTGTTCGCCTTGCCGGTCATGCGCCGGTTGTTTCCGAATTCCCGCGTCCTGCTGGCCATACGCCATCCCTGTGACGTGATCCTGAGCTGTTACATGCAGCATTTCCGCGCGCCGGATTTCATCCTGCTGTGCCGCGATCTGCCGTCGCTGGCGACGGCATACTGCAGAGCCTTCGACTTCTGGTATCGCGAGGCTGCCATCCTGCAGCCGGCCGTGCGCGAGGTACGCTACGAGCTCTTTGTCACCGAGTTCGAACTACAGGTGCGGGCCATCGCCGATTTCCTCGGTCTCACCTGGACCGACAGAATGCTGGAGCCGGGTCAACACGCGAGCCGCAAAGGCTTCATCAGCACGCCGAGCTACAGTCAAGTAGTTCAACCAGTCAATACCCGCTCCATCGGCCGCTGGAAGGCCTATGAAAAACACTTCAACGATGTGATCACGCGGCTGCAGCCGTATCTCGACCGCTGGGGTTACAGCGCCTGAGGCTCAGAACAGCAGGTAGGTCGAAAGAATGTACTTTTCGCCCGAAACCGGTGCCAGGCCCGCATGCTGGTACATCCAGTAAGGCGGAAACATGAGCAGCCGCCCGGTACGCGCGGCGACCCTGACATCGAGCTGGCGAAACAGGGTTTCCCCGCCCTCCGCGACATCGTTCAGGTACCAGAGCAGCACGAGATAGCGGTTCGCGACCTCGTGAATCGAGTCGAAGTGCTGCTGAAACTGCTCTTCGGTGCCCGGTCGGTAGCGTTTCAGGATCAGGTCGGCGGTTTTTGGTGAATTCGGCACTTCGATATCGAGGCCGACGTCCCGGTTGTAACGATTGAGCGCCAGGTCGATACGTGCCCGGAAGAAACCCAGGAACGATTCATCCGACAGGCCGGTCACGTTCAGTTCGGTCCACGCCGAGCCCTCCAGACCGCCCCGGTAGCCGCGGCCATTCGGCTGGTGATACCGGCTCAGGGAGTTGAAAGAGTCGATCATGCGCCGGCAGAAAGCCGGCTCCAGATCGCCTTCGTAGGTGCGGATGTAATGGCGCAGATCGGTGATTTCCATGGCGGGTAGAATATCCTGCATGCAGGCTGTGCTTGAATAGTTCCGGCAACATGCCAATGAACGGGCAATCATGACCACGCTGACCGAGGCCCAGAGGCTCCTGCGGGAAGGCCGCATCGCCGAGGCCGAACGAGCTTGCGAGGCGGTTCTAGAGCGCTCCCCCGATGACGTGGAGGCGCTTAACGTCGTGGCACTCGCGGCCGTAAGGGACGGCAAGCCTGTCCGGGCGGTGGCCTTGCTCGAGCGTGCCACCGGCATCAATCCGGCCAATCCTGTTTCCTTTCATCACCTCGGCCGGGCGCAGGAAACGCTCGGGAACCTCCCGGCCGCCATCGTGTCCATTTCCGAAGCCTTGCGCCTGAAGCCGGATTTCTATCTCTCGAGGCTGCATTACGCATCGCTGCTGGAACGCAACGGCGAAGCCGAGCTCAGTGCATTGCAGTTCGCGAGGGCCCTGCACGATGCCCAGGCCCGGGGTCACTGGGTCAACCCCGCCACCACTCCCACCGGTTTGCGGCAACTCGTCGAGCACGCAGTGCTGACGGTGCGCGCGCGGCGCCGGGTGCTGCTTTTCAAGGTCGCCGAGACTTTGGCGGAACGCTATGGCCGCGGTTCGATGGCGCGTGTCGAGAAATGCCTGCGCGTGTATCTGGGCGAGGAGCCCGCCGTGTTTCCCGACCCGCGGCAGCAGCCGACCTTCCTGTATTTTCCGGACTTGCCGGCGCAAGCCTATCTGGACCGTGCGCTCTTTCCCTGGATCCAGCAGTTCGAGGCCCGGACGCCGGCAATCCACGAGGAATTGCTGCGGCTGCTGCCGACCGCGCAGGGGCGCGAGCGCGTATTTACGACCGAGGACGTGGAGCGGCAAAATCTGCGCGCCGCGGATGCGACTCCCAGCTGGAACGGCTATTACCTGTACCGCCACGGCGTGCGCCGCGACGACAACTGCGCAAGCTGCCCGGCTACATCCGCCGCGCTCGACCGCCTGCCACTGTCGCGGGTGCGCGATCACGGACCCGAGGTTCTGTTTTCGGTGTTCACCGCGGGCACCCACCTGCTGCCGCACCGCGGCGTCACGAATACCCGTGTCGTCGGCCATTTGCCGCTGATCGTGCCGGAGGATTGTGCGCTCAACGTCGGCGGCGAGATCCACGCCTGGCAGGAGGGCAAGGTGGTGGTCTTCGACGATACCTATGAGCACGAGGCGTGGAATCGCAGCAAGCTGACGCGCGTGGTGCTGATATTCGATCTTTGGAACCCTCACCTCACCGAGGCTGAGCGGGCAGCCGTCACTGACGTCGTCGGAGTCATCGGCGACTTCCGCCAGGCGATAGAGCGCCTGTAAGCCGCATGAAGCTCACCCAGCCGTTCTTCCGCCTGCCGCTGCGCTTTGACACGGCGCGGCTGCGCGCCGAGATCGAGGCCCTGCCCGCCAGTGCCTGGGCCAGGCACCCGACCGGGTTCGAAGGCAACCGCTCGTTGCGCCTGATCAGCCCGGACGGCGGCGACAACGACGATTTCTACGGTCAGATGCAGCCAACGGCGTACCTGAGGCAGTGCCCCTATATACGTCAGGTGCTGTCGAGTTTCGGCGTGGTCTGGAGCCGTTCACGCCTGATGCGACTCGACCCGCACAGCATCGTTCCGGAACATGCTGACATCAATTACCAGTGGTTCTATCGGGTGCGAATGCACATTCCGATCGTCACACGACCCGAAGTGCGTTTTCATTGTGGCGGGCAGAGCGTGCACATGGCGCCCGGCGAGGCCTGGATTTTCGACAACTGGCGCCGGCACCACGTGGAGAACCCGACCGACGATACACGCATCCACCTGGTCGCCGACACCTCGGGTACCGCGGAGTTCTGGGAATTTGTCGCGCAATCCAGTGCCGGCCAGTATGCCGACGGCGCGCTCGAATTTCGTCCGGACGTCGACGCGACATTGCTCACCGAGCGGATTATGCCGCGCCCGGTAATGCCGCCCGCCGAGGTGGAACTGCTGGTGACCGATTTTCGCGGCGAACTTGTGCCACCCGATGATTCCGCCGAGGCCCGGAAACAACTCTCGAAATACCATTGGTTACTGCAGGGGTTCTGTTTCGATTGGCGCCAGCTCTATGCGCTGCGCGGCGAGAGCCCGCTCGGCAGGCCGGAATATGCGCAGATCCTCGACAAGCTGCGCACCGCGTCGCGAACGCTTGGCGAAGGGCTCACGATGCGAACCAACGCGATCGCGGCGCACACCGTGCTCGAAGGCAGGGTATTGCAGCAGCTGCTGCACGACGCGCCCACAGCCGGTGCGGCTGCGGCAGGGGCCGCACCGGCGGCCAGGCGTCCGCAGCTGCGACAACCGATATTCATCGTCGCGGCGCCGCGTTCCGGAAGCACCCTGCTTTTCGAGACGCTGCGCGTAAGCGGGCAGCTCTGGACCCTGGAGGACGAGGCGCATTGGCTTGTCGAAGGTGTTCCGGAACTGCGGCCCGGTGCTCCCGGCGTGGAATCGAACCGCCTTACGGCGGCCCATTGCACGGATGCGATAGCGCGGCGTATCAATGATGAGCTGCTCGGGAATCTGCGCGATGCGGCCGGACGCGCACTGCCATCCACCGCGGACGAGGTGCGCATTCTCGAAAAGACGCCCAAGAATGTACTGCGGATACCATTTTTCGCCCAGCTGTTCCCTGACGCCCGCTTCGTGCTGCTGTGGCGCGATCCGCGCGAAAACCTGAGCAGCATCATCGAGGCGTGGCGTTCCGGGAACTGGACCACCTATCGCAAGCTCGAAGGCTGGGAAGGGTCGTGGTCACTGCTCCTGCCGCCGGGCTGGCAATCCCTGCGCGGCAAGCCGCTCGAAGATGTGGCCGCCTACCAGTGGGAATGTGCCAACCGCATTGCGCTTGAGGACCTTGCCTCGTTGCCCCGGGAGCGCTGGACATCCGTGAAGTATTCCGACCTGCTGTCGGACCCGGGTGCAACGGTACGGCGGCTCAGCAGCTTCGCCGGCATCGAGTTTGACGCAGCACTGGCAGCGCGAGTGGCCGCGCCGCTACCTCTCTCGCGATACACGCAGTCGCCGCCCGACCCGGACAAGTGGCGCCGCAACGAGTCTGCCATCCTGCGCGTGCTGCCGACGATCGAAGCGACGTGGCGCCGGCTCGAGACGCTCTGACACCATCAGTCCCCGAACCGGTAACCGTGCCGCGCGATAATTGATGCATCGCGCTCCGCGACCAGATTCCGCAGTCCGTCGTCGTAGAAGTCCGTGTAGCGCGCGTGGCGCGCGACGTTGCGCGGCGCCGCATGGTCAATGAACTCGCGCATCCCGGTGCTCATGGGCTGCCCGACAGATTCAAGCATGCGCGGCAATTCCTGCCGGAGCGACTCCATGTGCCCGACCGTAAGTGCCGCGTCGGCGGTTCCAAACATGTATTGGTAAAGATACGCATAGAAGCCGAGTCCCGAGCCGCGAATCGGCGCCAGCGCGAATCCGGGCAGATTTATTCCATGATTACCGTAGGCCTGTGGCAGGACTTCGACAAGACGGTCGAGGTGCTCGTTACCGCTGCCGAGTTGCAGCAGATTGTGCACCGTGCCTTTGAAGTCCCGGCGACCTTCATCGCTCAGCAGGCGATAAAGCGCATTCGGTCGCGGTCGCGCCGCCTGAAAAGAGTACCAGGAAACGTAATAACTCCAGGGACTGCGCACGAAGCCGAGAACCGGCAGTGCGGCCAACTGCTCCGGGATCAGATGCCGAGGCAGGTGATAACCGATCCGCCGGGCGCCGGGCACGAATCTCAGCAGGCAGTCATTGACGAACGTGCCGCCGGATTTGTGCAGATGCAGGAAGACGAAGCGGTCGGTGGCGATCATCCGCCCGCAACTGCCTGCCCGCGCAGCAAGGTCTCAAAGTGCGCCTCGGCCTCCGGCATCGGCCGGCCAAGCCCACGCTCACCGCGAGCAAGCAGATCCAGCAGGTTCGGGTCGGGCAGAAAATCGCAGATCATGTGGGTCCGCGAGAGGACCGGATGGGCGTTCCAGACGGCATGTACGACAATATTATTGAGCGCCCAGGCCTCGCCGGGCCTCATCAGGTATGCGAGACCGGCGCAAAACATCCAGACCCTGTCGTGGGACTCGACCGGCACGTGCACGCGCAAGGTCTTTGAAAAATAGGGCGCACGGTCGATGTGCGGGACCACGCTCGCTCCGGCCGGCAGGCGCGCCAGCAGGCACCTCTGGGGCCGCGTGCCGATGATCCGTTCAATGAGCTGCCGGGCATAGGGCAGCTCGTTCAGGACAGGCCGGTCCTCGATCGGCAGGTCCCCCTCCGCCGGCGTATACCCGCGCAGGAAGACCGTCTGCGCGGCCTGATGCGCACCTTCCCGGGGGTAGCGGTGCTTTCCGCCGCGGATATCCCAGACCGAGGCCGGCAAGGCCGCCACTTCCGCCGCCAGCCGTCCGGCATCGATGGCCACGGGCAGCTTTACGCACCCTCCAACCAGGGTGTTCTTGTCCAGGAGCGGCTGATCCGGAAGGTCGCGCATCGTTTAAATGTGCCTCAATCCACCGCTTGGGCCAAGCAAGCCCGCACGCAGGTCGCGTGAGAGTCCCTTTCTTGGTGGTGTTGCATTCTGGACACGTTCTTGGGCTGCACCGAGCGTCCCCTATTGTTGTAAATAAACAACATATGATTTCTTCGGAAAAACGTGCATTTGCCGATTCGCGCGCCGGCAAGCTAAATGTGCTTTACCTTGACTTCATCGGTGGCTATTATCCCACACGCTCGATTCCGTCAACTGGGATGTCCCGCTTAGGAGGCCTGCACCGATGCTCAATAACCCGACCCTGACACGCGCCGTCCATTTGGCGCTGGTGTCATCCGCATCAGCCGCGGCTGCGCTGTATGCGACCGATGCGATTTCACAGGAGACTGAACTCTCCGAGATTATCGTTACCGGATCGCGCATTCGCCGCGTCGAGGCGGAAACCGCGAGCCCGGTTTTCACAATGAACCGCGGCATGATCGAAGCGACCGGCATCACCACGATGGGTGAGCTGGTGCAGCAGGTCCCATCCATTTCCGGTGCAGCCACGAACACGACGCTGAACAACGGCGGCGGCGACGGCGCATCAACGATTGAATTGCGCGGCCTGGGCGACGAACGCACGCTGGTGCTGTTGAACGGCCGTCGCATGACCGGCATCGCAGGTGGCGGCGCCGTGGACGTCAACATTTTCCCCGTCAACCTGATCGAGCGCGTGGACGTGCTGAAGGAAGGCGCGGGCGCCGTCTACGGTTCGGACGCCATCGGCGGCGTGGTGAACTTCATCACCCGCAAGGACTTCGATGGCATGGAACTGAGCGCTGACTACGGCAATTCCAGCGAGAGCGACGGCCAAAGACAAGCGCTCGGCTTGGCCTGGGGCACAGCCAGCGATCGCGGTGACGTGGTGATCGGTGCGAACTACAACAAGCAGGATGAAATTTCAGCTGGCGATCGCAAGTTTTCCCGTGAAGCGCTGTATCTCTACGGTGTTTATGGCGTCATTGTTGGAGGCTCGAGTCGCACGCCGAACGGCCGCATTCGATTCCCCACGGGCAGCGCGCTGGCTACCTCGTTTGGCTGCTCGTCGGTCACCAAGCTCCCGGGCGCACCGGGCACTTCGCTCGCCGACTACCGCTGTTTCGCGGGCGGTGATCTTTACAACTACCAGCCGCTCAATCTGATCATGACGCCGCAGGAGCGCATGAGCCTCTTCACCTCCGCCAATTACAACGTGACGGAGGACGTCGAGGTATACACGGAGTTGTTGCACGCCTACACGACGTCCGGCTTCGCGATCGCGGAGCTGCCCTTCGACGCCCGCAGCGATAACATCATCATCCCGGCCAACAATTACTATAACCCGTTCGGTATCGACTTCGGCGGCATCGCTGCGGTGAACCCGAACGCGCAATGGCGCATGCAATCGCTCGGCAAGCGGCAGAACACCGTCAACACCACCACCGACCATGGCGTGCTCGGCGCGCGCGGCAAGATCATGGACTCGGGATGGGACTGGGATCTGAGCGCGGCTTACGATCGCATCGGCCAGGACGTCAACACGACGGGCTATCTCCTCAATTCGAAGCTTCAGCCCGCCTTCGGTCCGAGCTTCCTTGACCCGCTCAGCGGCGAAGTGGTCTGCGGCACGCCGGGCAACATCATCGCCGGTTGCGTCCCGGTCAACATATTCAATATCAATGACCCGAGCCAGACCGCTGCCTTGGCGACCATTGCGGCCGACTACAACCAGGTCACCACGAACACCGTTCAATCGGCCGCGCTCGATTTCACCGGCGAGATCTTCTCGATGCCGGCAGGCAAGGCGCAGATGGCAGTCGGTGGGGGTTACGAAAAGTTTAACTACGAGTTCGACACTGACGCCCTCAGCACTGCCCAGGCACCGGATTTCCTGACCTGCGGGCTTGCGCAGGATACTTGCACCGTGGACACCAGGGGCACATACAACGTCTCGTCGCTGTATGTGGAGGCTCTGTTCCCGCTGTTGAAGGAAATGCCGGGCGCCGAGGCCTTGAACCTCATCGTCGGCTCGCGCTATTCGGACTACAGCACTTTCGGAGACACGGTCAACAGTTCGGTCAAACTCGAATGGCGTCCGATTGGCGACCTGCTGGTCCGGGGTTCGTATTCTGAAGTGTTCCGCGCACCGCAGATCAGCGACCTGTTCGCGGGCACGCAATCCAACGCCCCGAACTTCAACGATCCCTGCGTGGGACTGACGGCTGCTCAGGTTGTGGCAAACCCGAACCTGGCGCTTGCTTGCGAGAATGTCCCGACGGACGGTACGTTTACCCAGGACAACTCGCAGGTGACGGGTCTGCTGTCGGGCAACGTCGATCTTCAACCTGAAACCGGGGAAGTGCTGACTGCGGGCCTCGTGTACCAGCCGAGCTTCCTGAACGGCTTTTCAACCACCGTAGACTATTGGAATTACAGGATTACTGACATCATCACCGGGGTCGACGTGAACACGACCGCCAGCGTTTGCGTCGCGACGGGCGATCCGGTGTTCTGCGGCCTCATCAACCGTGCCGCGGATGGCGCGGTGCTGGTAATCGGGCAGCCGACCTTGAACTTCGGCAAGCTGGAGACGAGCGGCTGGGACATCGGCTTCAAGTACGCCCTGAACGACACGGCTGCCGGCAGTTTCCAGTTCAGCCTGGACACGACCTACATCGACGCGTACGACTCGACGCCTTGCTCGACCTGCGGTACCCAGGGGATTGCTGGAACCTGGGATCGCCAGTACGGCAACTACGCCAGATGGCGCGGTTTTGCGAGCGTCGGCTGGAGCCGCGGGCCTTTCACGGGCCTGCTGGCGGCGCGCTACGTGGGTGATCTGCAGCTGAGTGATCCGGATGGTGCACCTGGCAAACAGCCGGCCCTGCAGGTCCCGTCGAGGACTTACCTGGACCTGAGCTTCGGATACACATTCAGGGAGAAGCTGTCGTTCCAGATCGGCGCCAACAATGTGACCGACGAGCAGCCGCCGATCATGTACCAGAACAATGTCATCAACGCGAACACCGACGTGAGCACCTATGACACGGTCGGCACGTACTATCGCGCGAGCGTCAAGTACAAGTTCTGAGACTGACCGGTTGATACTGAAGGCCGCGCAGCGCAAGCTGCGCGGCCTTTTTATTGAGTCCTCAGTTTGAGGTCGGGGTAGGCCCGACAGATAATCGGGACTCGGTCGCTACGAACCCTGGGGAGGGGCCATCCTTCCCTGCCTCTGCAACCGGTCGAGATTACGTTCTGCTGCTGCTCGGGAGGCCTCGAGTTCCTCTGCCGTCAGGCAAATCGTTTCCTTCCGCAAGTGCGAGCCGGTCTTCAGTTGCTCGCGGCAATACAAGGTTGCGCCGTTCTCGTTGACGATCCTGTAGCCCGCACTTCTTGCTTGCTCCAATGTCGTCACCGAAGTCGGCGTGGCCGCCGCGGGCTCGGCCACCGGAACTGCGGACGGCGGCCCGGGCTGCGAAGCGCAAGCTGCCACCAGCACGACCATGGCCACAATCCAGTGATTTCGCATTGATTCGCCGCGGAAAACAGCAGGGGAATTGCTGCAGCAGAATAGCATGCTGATTTGCCCCTGAGCCGGAAGGAAGAAGCCCCAAGCGTCACTGCCGTCCCTTGTCGGATCCCCCGGTCGGCGAGTGGCCTTTTTTTCGATCATTCCTGGTTGAAATCCCCTTTTCCCTGAGTGCCTTATCGCACTGCAGCATGATCCGGTACACTCCGGTCATGGCCAAGGAACGCCTGATCAAGAAGTACGCCAACCGGCGCCTGTACGATGCTTCCATCAGCAAGCATGTGACTCTCGAGGACATCCGGGACCTGATCGTCAAGGGCGAAAGAATCCGGGTCGTCGAAGACAAGACCGGAGAGGATATCACCCGACTGATCCTGCTCCAGGTCATCGCCGAGCAGGAGCAGTTCGGCAAACCGATCCTGACCACGCAGTTGCTGGAGTCCATCATCCGCTACTACGGAGGGCCGATGCAGGATTTCATGGCACGTTACCTCGAGCAGAGCGTCTCCACATTCATGCGCCAGCAGGAAAGTGTCCAGGAACAGATTTCCCAGATGCTGAGCAGCGCGCCACCACCGATGAGCGCGATGGCTGAACTGACGCGCCAGAACATGGAACTCTGGAATCGCATGCAGGAAGGCATGCTTGCGATGATGGTCGCGCCGCGCCACACCAGCTCGTCCGGAAGCCCGGACGATGCCGCAGAGCCGGGCGAGGCAACGTCCGGCGCCGCTGCCAAGAAGAACAGCCTCTAATCAGACTGGCGCGAATTGACTTATCGTTGCACTCATGCAACGTGGCTCGACACTGCGTACGAGTTGGGCGTATCCTTTGCGATGCTGCAAGAGTGCATTTTCAAGGGAAAACGCATAGGAAAAATCTATCCGGTGGGCAACTGAGCGGTCATGCACTGACGCTGCTTTTGGGGAAACTGTGCGTCGCACGACAGCCACAAACAGGGGAAAGAAGATGAACAAGCAACTGGCAACTGCCATCAGCGGCATCCTGGCCTTATCAGCCTATTCCAGCCTGGCGATGGCCCAGGATCAGGCGACGGCCTCGACAAAGGGAAAGCCTGTCGAGCTGGAACCCGTCGTCGTGACGGGATCGCTGATTCCCCAGATCCGGCAGGAGACTGCCTCGCCGGTAATTGCAATCACCGCCGATGATATTCAGCGCCAGGGCTTCCGAAACGTATCCGATGTCCTGCGCGCACAGCCGCTGGCAACTGGTGCGGTCCAGGACAACCAGTTCTCCGGTGGCTTTACGCCAGGAGCGACCACGATCAGTCTGCTCGGCCTTTCGCCCGGCTTTACGCTGATCCTGATCGACGGCCGCCCGCTGGCCGACTACCCGCTGCTGTACAACGGGCAGGCCAATTTCACCGACCTGTCGAGCATTCCGAGCAGCATGGTCGAGCGCATCGACATCCTGCCCGGCAACCAGTCGGCCATCTACGGTTCGGCCGCCATCGCCGGTGTCGTCAACATCATCCTCAAGAAGCGCCTCGAGGGCATGCAAGTCAGAGCGCGAGTGGGAGGTTATGAAGAGGGTGGCGGCGACAACGCGCTCGTCAGCGTAAGCGGCGGCCAGACCTGGGACAGATTCGATGTGACCTATGGTCTTCAGTACTCCTCGCAGGCGGCGATCTGGGGCTATCAGCGCCACCGCTACGATTCGACCAACGACAATCCCAACCCGGACCAGCGCTACGGTTCGCGCACGTTCCTGATCCTGGACGGCTTCACCAACACATACATCGATCCCGGCCAGGCCGTTTGCGATGGCCTGGCCAGCAACTTCGGCGGCACGACCACCTACGACTTCCGTCCGAATCGCGGCAACTACTGTGGCAGTCGCGCCGACCCGGGCTACGGAACGTTTCTCAACGACGAAACTGGCACCAGCGCCTACGTCAATGCCAATTTCAAGCTCAACGACAATGCCGAACTCTATACGAGCCTGCTGTATTCGCAGAATCGGGTCGAGTCCAACAGCGGCACGCGTTTCTGGTCGCCGGATATCAATGGCACGGGTGGCTATGTCTGGGACGACAGGGATTTCTCGCTGAACCTGTACCAGCACATCTTTTCGCCGGAAGAAACCGGCGGGCCGAACAATGAGATCAACAAGTCGGACTCCTACAATTTTGCACTCGGCGTGCGCGGCGCCTTCGGTGATTCGAGCTGGGATTACGATGCCTACTACAGCCGCTCCCAGTACGACTTGAAGAACAGCCAGCGCTGGCCGCTGACCGCGGATATCGAGGATTTCTTCCGTGACCAGTTCCTGGGCCCGCAACTGGGAACCTATTACGGCTACCCGGTCTATCACCCCGACCAGGCGGCGTTCTACCAGTCGCTGACTCCTGATCAATACGACAGTTTCCTGGGAACGATCAAGACTGATTCGAAGACCTGGACTCATAACGTCAATTTCACGGTCACGAACACGGATCTATTCGAACTGCCCGCCGGTCCAGTGGGTGTCGCTGCCCTGGTTCAGGCTGGAAAGCAGTCCTGGGAAAACCCGACGGACCCGCGTGTCATCGCCGGCGACTTCTGGGGCATCACCGGCACCCAGGGCGCGGGCAAGCGCGAGAGCTGGGCGACGGCGGTCGAGTTCAGGGTTCCGCTATTCAGCGCCCTGACCGCCAATGCCTCCGGTCGTTATGACAGCTACAAGAACATTGGCGCCGGCGATGACTCCAAGTTCACCTACAAGTTCGGCCTGGAGTACCGCCCGGTCGAGAGCCTTC
>DAITAA010000052.1:0-8233 GCA_036824505.1 Steroidobacteraceae bacterium | reverse complement strand
GGTTGCAATGGCTGATGCGGTCATCGACGTCGGCGCGATGCGGGTGCAGGATCAACCAGTACAGCAGTAGGGTGAGTGGATCATGGACAGGCTAGATCGCGTTGGCGGCTGCCGAATCCTTGGCCTTCGGCGAGTCCACCCAGCCAAGATACAGATCGACGTCGCTAATGCGCCTACGCCCGGTGATTGCATTGCGGGCGCTCGGGACGCTTAGAAGCTCAGCGAACTTTTCGTAATCAGACCACGAGGTTCGAGACTCTTCAAAGGACTGCACGAGCATCAGTGCAAGCTTGAAACGGCATCGCTTCGCCTCCAAGACTGCGGCGGCCGTCCTGTGAAGGAGTTGATACCGGATGAAACCTGGCGGCTCGGCTGCGAGACCAAGCGTTTTCGTTAGGAACGCGAGCCGCGCCTTCTTTCCCTCTGATTCCTTTTCTAGCCACTGCTCAATCGGTTTGTCAAACTCCTCGCCGGCCTTGGCTTCGACGGTCACCGATGCGTAGCCATTCGGAGTCCAGACGACAAGCCACAGATCGCTTTGCGAAGGGCGTCGGTCATCGTCGAGGGTTACCCGATGCTCAGGTACGGCCAAAAGGAGTTCGGTACTCTTGAACGCTGGACTCTTGCTCAGACCCGAGTGGACGCATTCTGGAAACCCTGATTCCGTCTGCGCCGCGGCTTCCCACGAAACCGCAAGTTCCCATGCGGATTTTTCGCGCCTCCAATGAACGAACGGGTCGGCGAGAAAAGCACGCCAGCTCGACGGTCCAAGGCTCGGCGTGAAGATTCGGCGCTGCGGCATGGTGGGCCTCTGCCGTCTAACGAATAGCGTTTATCGGCCGCCGCGGCGGCGATGTCCGTGTTTTCTCGATACACATCTTCAATTTGACGCGATTAGACAGCTCTTGGTGTCCGAATTCTGCGCCCGCCGCTGAGTGAACGAAGCGAGTGATCGGCGCGGGCCGCCAAGTCCGACCGCCTCGCGGCGAGTTTGGAAGTGGCTAATACAAGCAGCCTCCGGCCGATCTCGCTAATAGCGCAAGCTCCCCAAGGGGTCATAGCGTCTGCCTCAAAACCGTCCGCCTTGACGGCAACACCGAACTCTAAATCCGCGCGGCGACGATCTCGATCGCGCTCGTCCACAGCAGCCAGAACAGCGCCGCAACCGCCTTCAGAATCACCAGCAACATATCGCCGGCCATTTCGAACGCCCCCACATGGATCAGCACGATTGTGACCGGCAGCAGCACAAGGAAGAAGAAACACAACTGGACCGCAAGCCGTTGCCCGGACGTGAGCTTTGAGCCGAACCAGAGGATCAGCGCCGCCACGACGAACGAGTTGAACATGAATGCAGGGCGGCGTTCAGCCCGTCTGCAGTACCTCGCTCAGCGCCTCGGTGACCAGCTGCGCAATGCCGGGCGCCGACGATGCTCGTTGGCCAGCCACGTTCAGCACCTTGACGCGGTTGCGCAGCAGAAACCCCGCGAGATATTTCGGCGCCACACCGGGGCGGAAGTGCAGATACGGTTTGCCCAGTTTCTCCGCAAACTCCGCCGTCTTCTTCGAGCCGCCGCCTAGGTCCGGTGACATCGTGAAGATCACGGTCGCATCGCTGTCCCGCACGTTCCACTCGGTACGCTGCAGGTAGTTCTTTGTCGGTGTCTCCTGCAGCTGGTATCGCGCGTCGATCGGTCCATCCTCGGATCGCCGTCCCTTCGGGCACCAGCCCCCGTGGGGAACCCCATGCGCAATGGCCCAGTCGAGCGCGGCCTGGTCCGCGCCAGTCTGACCGCCGGACACGATCCTAAAATCGACCGGAATCTCATATCTGTCGCTCACGAATTCGCTCCATCTGTTTGGCCACTGATTGTCGCGGACCGACACGACAAATCGCGTCGCCTCACGCTGGGTGGGTTCATCTCAACTGACGGCCGTCGGCGGATTTGGTCGCGTGAAGGTCAACCGATTCTTCCGACTATCCAATCCTCAGCGCGGCAACCGTCACATCTACGTCGGTCGCCTCGGATATCGCGGGAGCAGCTGCAAGACATTGCGCCACCGCTCCAGGTCCATCGCGATGGACTTGGCTCACGATTTCGGCGATCTGAGGAGAGGCCAGCGATTTGCTCAGTCCGCGGGAGCACAGAAGCCAGAGATCGCCGGGACGGGTCGCGATCTTCGATTCGTGTACTTCGAACTGGTCGGCATACGGATCCGCATACAGCGAGCTGTCCAGGTTGTCGAATTGTCCGGCGGCGGCCGCTTCGTCCGCCTCCGTGATGATCCCTTCGGCAAGCATGCGTCTTAACGTCGTATGGTCCACGCTCTCCTGGTGCAAGAAGCCATCTCGCCAAAGATAGACGGGCGAGTCGCCGACGTTGACGATCGTGGCCGTGTCGCCGCGAACCTGCAGCGCGGCTAGCGTCGTGCGCATGCCGATGTAACGCTTCCGGTACGCCCGATCTCCCATGGTCCGCTGGACCGCACGAATGCTCCGCTCGGACAGTTCGGGATCCTCGCCGAGCCGATGTGCCAGCAGCTTGAGCGTCAGATGGCTGGCGCGAGCCCCGAGATCGTGCGGCCAGACGCCTGCAGCCACCGCGATCGTCGTACAGGGCTCTTCAGTCTGTAGTTGGTAGGTGCCGGGATCCTGGATCACACGCTCGGCGAGCAAGGCGGAATTCTCGCTGCGCCGGCCCGGCTCGCCGGCAACGGAGACCAGCGCGATGTGAATCGACATGGCAAAGCTGAATTGTTAATCGATGGCGCCATGGTTGCACCCGGTCGCGACATTACATGTCGCATGCCGTGCCAGAATCGCTGCATCAAATCACGTTGTCCAGGTTCGGGCTATCAAGCTGCAGCCAAACAAGAAGAGCATGCGCGCGCTGTCCAAATCCAAGCTCCTTGCGTTTCGCCAATGCCCCAAGCGGCTTTGGCTGGAAGTGCATCACCCGGAACTGCGGCAGGACTCCGCCGCGACCCAGGCGAGTTTCCAGATGGGACACGCGGTCGGCGAGGTGGCGCGCCGCCTGTATGACGAAAGTGGCCAAGGCGTGCTGATCAATGCCCAGCGGGAGGGCTTCGATGCAGCGCTCGCGCGCAGCAAGGAACTGCTCAAAGGCGACCGGCCGATATTCGAGGCGGGATTCCGGGCGGCCGGCGCACTCGCGTTTGCCGACGTGATGCTGCCGGCAACACAATCTGGCCAGAGCGGTTGGCGCATGGTCGAAGTCAAATCGTCCACGGGGGTCAAGGACTACCACCTCGAGGACGCCGCGATCCAGGCGTTTGTCGCGCGCGAAGCCGGCGTTCCGCTGTTGTCGCTGGCGCTGGCCCACGTTGATAGCAACTGGGTCTATCCGGGCGGCGACGACTATCGCGGCTTGCTCGTCGAGCGCGATGTCACCGAGCAGGCATTTGCGCGCAAGGCGGAAGTTATCGGCTGGATCGCCGGTGCGCAGAAAGTGGCCGCAGGACCGTCCGAACCGGAGATCGCGACCGGGCCGCATTGCGCCACACCATTCAAATGCGGGTTCCTTGCGCATTGCACGGGCCAGGAGACGTCGGCCGAGTACCCCGTGCAATGGCTGCCCAACGTACGCACCAACGCACTCAAGGCGTTTCTTGCCCAGGATGGCATCAAAGACCTTTCACAGGTGCCGGACGAACTGCTCAACCAGATCCAACTGCGGGTCAAGCAGCACACGCTCGCTGGCACCATGCAACTGGATCTCGCAGGCACCGCGGAGGCTTTGCGACCGTACGGGCTTCCGGCCTTCTTCATCGACTTCGAGACGGTTCAGTTTGCCGTGCCCATCTGGGCCGGTATGCACCCCTACGATCAGATCCCCTTCCAGTTCAGCGTGCACCGGATCACGACGGGTGGCGCGCTTGAAGATGCGAAGTTCATCGATCTCAGCGGGGCGGACCCCTCGCAGCGCTTCGCCGACGCGCTGATCCGGGAGTGCGGAGATCACGGGCCGGTCTTCGTCTACAACGCCGGCTTTGAAAAGCCACGACTCAATGAGCTGGCGCAGCGCTTCCCCGCCCTGCGCGACGCCCTGCAGTCCATCGCCTCGCGCATCGTCGATCTGCTGCCGATTGCGCAGGCGCACACATACCACCCAAGCCAGCAGGGCAGCTGGAGCATCAAGAAAGTCCTGCCCGCGCTGGCGCCGGA
Source organism: Steroidobacteraceae bacterium (assembly GCA_036824505.1). Taxonomy (GTDB): domain Bacteria; phylum Pseudomonadota; class Gammaproteobacteria; order Steroidobacterales; family Steroidobacteraceae; genus SCUD01. The sequence goes on along the minus strand of DAITAA010000052.1, from coordinate 4,047 downwards.
CCTTTCGTATGACTCCCTAGACGGGATCCAGGACGGCGGCATGGCTCCGGCGGCCTACATGGAGGCGATCCAGCCGCAGACCGCGCCGGAGCGCCGTGCGCAGATCGAGCAGCAATTGCTCGCGTACTGCGGGCTGGATACCTATGCCATGGTGCGCTTGTGGCAGATATTTGCCAGCCGCAGCGACCTCAATCTTTGACCATATGCCCAAGCGCCCCGATACCCGTGAAACCGTCCTCTTTGCGCTCGAACTGCTCAAGCGCATTCCACGCAACCGCAAGATTTCCGCACCAGAACTTCACCAACAGTTGGCCGATACCGACGTTGCGCGCGACCTGCGCACCATCCAGCGCCAGCTTGAAATGCTCGCCGAGCACTTCGATATCGAGCGCGACGAATCGAGCAAACCCTACGGCTATCGCTGGAAGGAACGCGCGCATGGATTGTCGCTGCCGACTCTGACGCCGCAGGAATCACTGCTGCTGATGCTGGCCGAACAACATCTGAAAAGCCTGCTTCCCGCGAGGTTGATGAAGTCGATGGAGGGTTTCTTCAGGCAAGCGCACACCAACCTCGCGCCGCATGCGAACGCCCGCCTGGAACGCGAATGGCTGTCCAAGGTGCGCGTCGTGAGCACCACTCAGCCGCTGCTTCCTCCCAAGGTCAAACCGGAGGTTTTCGAGACGGTCAGCAATGCGCTGTACGCGAATCACTGGCTACGTCTCGACTATCGCAATGCTGAGGGAAAACAAGCGACGATCAATGTCATGCCGCTTGGTTTGGCGCAGCAGGGACAACGCGTGTACTTGGTTTGCCGATACGAAGGTTACGACAACGAGCGCAGCCTCGCGCTCCATCGGATACAGGCCACAGAAGACACCGGACTAACGTTTGAGCGCCCGCTTGAGTTCGATCTGCGCAAATACGACGATGACGGGCGGTTCGCGTTTGGTGAGGGAACGCGGATCAAGCTCAAGTTCCGGATTGCCAAACCAGAAGGATCCTATTTGCTTGAATCGCCGCTTTCAGCGGACCAGCAGATGAAGGATGTGGGCAATGCCTACGAGGTTGAGGCTTCCGTCGTCGAATCGGAGCACTTGAAAAAGTGGCTGCGCGGTTTCGGCTGTGCAGTTTCGAATGCGAACATCAACTTGTAAGTCTTGGAATTCAGCAGCGATAGAGGTCAAAAGATGATGCAGAGCACCCCAATCATCTTCGTAAAGGGCCGCGTAGGTGGCAAGCTTGACTTGCTGCCATTCTTTAAGGCCGAGGGTCGCGTGACGCTTGGCTATCTAGCGTGGAGGAAGATCAATGATTTCTGCGTCGCACTCAAGAAGCTACACGAAAATGGCCCGCTGCAATATGCAGACTACCTTTTGCTTCCTTCGGAGGTCACGACAGGCCATAATGAAGTCTATTCTTGGGATCGGTGGAAGCGAAACATAAACAGCAATGCCACACTCGCCAAGAAAATCGAGCGCGGCTCATTTGTCGTTGTTCCCAGACCTCGGGACGGAACGTTCTACCTCGGAAAGCTCGAAGGCAAGTTCCGACTCTGGGATATCAATCAACGGGTGTTCGAGAGCATTCGTGACGCCAAGTTCAAGTGCCAAGTATCTGAAGATTTGTCTACCGCAAGAGCGAAGCTGCCCGTACAAGAGAGCGCATTTGCCGAGTTAGATCTTTACGCACAAGCCAGTCAGGGCTGGCTGCTTACGGAGGTGCCCAACAATCAAACAGATAGGGGCGGCAAGTTCTTCCGCGCAGTTCCACTTATAAGGATGCCCGCGATCATAAGAAAGGTCATGGCGAGCCGACGTGGCAACGGTCAGATCGGCGTGCCGCCCGACTACCTCACCCACGTTAATGCGTATCTAGACGCGCTCTGGACGGGCCAACGGCCTCCGCTGCCGAAAACCACTCTCGACAAGCTTCGCTTCTACTTGACTCCAACTTCATTCGAGCATTTGTGCGTCGATCTTTTGAACCTTCGAGATGAGAAGGCGGGCATTCGCTGGCTGCATGTCGGTGGGTCGGGTGACGGCGGAGTTGATGCAGCTGGATTTGATGCACATGGCAAGATGACAAGAGTTCTGCAGTGCAAGTTCGAAAGAAACACCACTCCTGAGAAAGTGCTTAACGAAGTGCGGGGATCGTTCGATGACGGACACCCAGAAGTTGTATTTGCCAGCCTTTGGGAGCGAGGGGAAAAGGGTATGGACAGGCCGCGGAAAAATGCCGAGGCGAACAGCAGTTCAAGTAGCAGCGAACTTGAGGTCCTCGATGGGCCTCAAATCGCGGAATTGTGCACTGAACATTTGGAGCGAGTCCCGCTCCTCAAGCACTGGCTGAGAGATGAGGAGTCCGAGTTGCGCACACATGCCGGGTGACGCATTGCTTGCCTCTGTTGGACTGAACGCCTAACGGCGCGATTCGTCGCGATCCTGTGGAAACTGGCCTCACTTTACGGAGGCCACGCATGCGACGAACAGGTACCGCAACGCTCAACTTTGGAGCGCCAACGTCAGGAGCTAGCACAGGCTGTGGATTGAAGTCACGCGGCCGAAAGTCGCTGCTCACCCGCTGCAGAGATCCATCTGAGATTCCAGCCATTGAGCGCGCCATCGCGCGCATGTTGTGCTCGATTCTGTTTGCACTCGATCGAGTCCCGCTTGACAGCGACTTCATTCCCGAGGCGCTTCAGGCTTCCGGTCGTTGCTGGGCTTGGGGGGCCGCATTGTTGGATCTCCTCGCCCAGAACACGCCACAGCCGACACAAGATGATGACGATTGGGGCGCGGGGATATCCGGGCTTGGCGACTGCGACTTCGATTCCGCGTCTGGGCCAGTCGATATCGGAGCGCTAATCGCCAAGCCGCGCCGGTTCTGGATCTTGGTCAACCCGGACAACGACAGCTTTCACCCCAAGTGGAAGCAAGCGCTGAACCACTCTCGCACGGCACGCCGCCAACTGGCCACGGACACCCTGAACTGGCTCGATCAGGCACCTGACCCCAATCCGGAGTTGCCGGTGCTGCGCAACGTCGAGTTCCTGGCATCGGCGCTGGACCTCGGTCCTGGCGCAGTCCCACTGCTGCGATGGATCGTGCTGGCCTCCGACAACCGCGAGGTCCGTACCGCGTTGGCGGACATCAAGATTGCCGGCTACGCAGACGGCTGCGCCATCGTCGCGCGTGCCCTGGGCCTTCCCGAAGCCGACCTACTCGATCTGTATCGCGAGGATCGGCCCCTGAGGCAGCTTGCGCTCGCGGATGGTGATCGGGGCCGATGCAACGATCTGGAAGACTTTCTGGCGGTGCGGATCGTCGCGCTGAACGGCCCCTTACGCGGCTCCTACGATTCCGAGCAAGCCTTTCTGGCAGCATTTCTGCAGACCGCTACGCCGTCAACGCTTGAGGCGGCGCACTTCCCGCACTTGACGCGGTTTGAAGCGTTTGCGGTTCCGCTGCTGCGGAACGCGGCACGCACCGGCACGCATGGCATCAACGTCATGCTGTATGGACCACCGGGCACGGGCAAGACCGAATACGCCAAGGTGCTGGCGCGTGACGCCGGGTTGACGCTGTTCGAGGTGAAGTTCGGTGACGAATCAGGCCGCGGACTCAGCGCGCAGGAGCGTCTGAGTTCGCTGATCCTGACGCTGCAGGCACTCAGGAGCCGGCGTGACTGCGCTGTTCTGCTTGACGAAGCTGAAGACATCTTTCCCTCCGCCGAGCCATCGTTTGCGGAACTCTTCTCCCCGGGACGGCGCGGCAAGGTGCGCAGCCCGGCCAAGGCATGGATAAATCGTCTGCTGGAACAAGTTGCAGCCCCGGTCCTTTGGACGAGCAATACGGTCGATCAGATTGATGGCGCGTTCTTGCGGCGTTTTGCACTGACCATCGAGATGGGTGAGCCACCTCGCTCCGTGAAGCGAAGGATTGCCGAGCAGTATCTCGGTGCCCTTCACCTCACGGCCAGCGACCTGGATGCGATCGCCGCACTTCCCCATCTGGCACCGAGCCACCTGGAAATGGCAGCCCGCAC
>DAITAA010000051.1:0-8246 GCA_036824505.1 Steroidobacteraceae bacterium | reverse complement strand
TCCGCCAGCCGCGCTTCGAGCGCGCTGCGATCCACACCGTTTGCGCCTGCTAGCATGTCCTTCAATCGTTTGCGAGTCGCTTCGCTCGCCGGGACTCTCGCCATGGGATGCTCCTCGTGGCTGCTCAGTTCGAACGCCGCCAAACGTTCAAACCGCAGGATGCATCCCCCTTCACATTTACAGCAAATGTAAGACTTCACCCGAATTTGTCGAGCGAGTGGCCAAGATACGTCAAGCCGCCGCTGTTCGTCGCTCTGCCAAATGGCATAGAAGCGCGCGGGCGATCAGCGCCAGCCTGTTGATGACCTCCAATTTCTGCTCAGCCCAGGCTGCTCGGGCGCAGTTTCATCCACTTTCGCCCCAACGTTCGTTCCGCGACAAACGCGTCCCGCACCACGTTGAGCCGATAGGTTAGGAAGGTCCGGTCACGCACATTCGACAGCCGCTCGGGCTTGAAGACTGCCGCGTTGATGCCGTCGCAGCGGGCTGAAGGCGTTAGCAGGCCGTTTGACGCCTGCTCGTGAAGGTAGCGGCCGACCTGTTGCGTGAAGGCGTAACTGGTGCGACTTACCAGGTCGGGATAGGCCGCTTCCTTGCCGCGCAGGTCGATCAACAGCGCATCGCAGCGCACGTCGAACACGCGCCGCTCGGACATGATCTCGCGATCTTCGTCGGCATAGCTGTCAAGCACGAACCGATACCAGTGCCACGCCGTCTCGTACACGGTCGTCTCGATTTCCAGCGAGCCATACCAGATGCCGTACAGCGATCCATCTGAAAAGCGCGTCGCCTGCCAGTGCGCCGAATCGAACGTGTAGCTGATCACGGTGCCGTAGTCGAACGGCCGTGTGATCGGCACTGCCAAAGTCGGGATTCCCTCTGCGCCTTCGGCGGCTATGGCGATCTCCCAGTCGGCGGGGTCGGGCGACAGGTCGTCGAACAGGTTCTGCGATTCGCGGATACCTGGGATGTTGCGGACGAGGTCGTCGTGGAAATCGACATTGGCCGCAAATAGATCCGCCTGCATCTACTGCCCGCGCTGGAATTCGAGATACCGGCGCACCGTGAGCAGGCCCTCGAAACCGTGTTCGATGATCAGGTCCACCGGACGCGCGCCGAGTCGGCGATTGGGCTGTGTCATCCAGCGGTAGGCGAGGTCCCTGTCGTGCGGAAATAGCAGGCGCAGCGACTTGTGGATCCCCAGCAGATGCCCGGCGCGGTCTAGCAGGTCGCGGCTGTCGGCGAGTGGCTCGCCTTCGCGATAGCGTGACAGGGTGGTTCGGCTACCGGTCGATAAGCCCAGTAAAGCCGCCTGCTCGGCAGCCGAAAGCTCCCAGTGGTCCAGCAGTTTTGTGATCATCGCAGCCAGGCGCGCGCGGGCACTACGGTCCTTGATGTCGACCTGCCTTTGTCTTTCAACGGCGACTGGCATGTAGCCTCCATGGCGCAATATGTACTATGTGGTACATAGACTGTACCAAAAGATTGCGCGATGTCAAGGGGGCTTGACGAGCCCTTCTTCGGGACGGCCGCTTCGGGCAATGAACTGGAGTTTCGCTCAGGGCCGAACGGCGCCTTCGCGCGAGAGCCTTCGCCTGTTTGACCGGTCTATGCCTAAATTGGCATAATACCGGCGATGCTGAAACAGCAGCCTCGCAAGCCACTGAAATGGGTCGGCTCGGCCAAGCGCGATCTGGATGCGATGCCCGAGGACGTCAAAGACGTCTTTGGACATGCCATTGATCTCGCACAAGCGGGCGGGAAGCACCAGGACGCCAAGGTGATGGCTGGCTTCGGGTCGGCCGGCGTGCTCGAGGTGGTCGAGGATTTTCGCGGTGACACCTACCGGGCCGTCTACACGATCAAGTTCGCCGGATGGGTCTACGTTCTGCATTGTTTCCAGAAGAAGTCCAAGAGCGGCATCAAGACGCCGAAAGAGGATCTGGATCTGATCAACGCTCGCCTGAAGGCCGCGAAGCAGGACTTTGAGGACTGGCGTGCAAAGCAAGGAGCACCATGATGGGCCGACATTCCGAGATCACCATTGAAGAGGGCAGCACCAACGTCTACGCGGACCTGGGTTATGCCAACGCGGCCGAGATGCAACGCAAGTCTCAACTCGCGGGCGAGATTGCCCGTGCAATCAAGGCTCGTCGCCTGACGCAAGCGGGTGCTGCCAAGCTGCTCGGCATCGACCAGTCAAAGGTGTCGCGCATCACACGCGGACAGTTCCGCGGCGTCAGCGAAGCCAAGCTGCTGGAGCTCGTGGCGAGGCTGGGCCGCGACGTGAGGATCGTCATCGGTCCGATGAGGCGGCGTACTGGCAAGATCGAACTGCAATTCGCCTGACCGCCCGGAGCTCCCCCAGACGTCCCGAGACCCACACGGCGAGGCGTCGTTAGCGGGGTCGAATGACTGGTGTCGGGGACTATGCCGTATGCCTGTGGTTGAAAGCGGCGCCGGCGACCCGCGTCAGTTCATCTCGAGGAGCGCGGCCAGCACGTGCATCACGCGGTGCAAGTTGCGCCATGGCCGTGAGCGGGCCTGCGGTGTTTTCTCGCAGGAGGAACCCGACGCGGGCGCGCCCCTGTACCCGGTTCGGTCAGCTGCCGCTCGATCTCACCGCGGTCCATCACTCCGCACAAGCGACCGGGCGATGACTGTTGTTCGGAAGACAGCGCGATGCGATGACCCGCCGGTCTCCTGCATGCGATCGAACTGCGTGTTTGAAAGCCGATAGATGATCTCGCCCGCTGCAGCGAGATGCCTCCGGCAGCAAAGGCTCATTGTCGGCTCTGCGTCAATTCGACGCTGCTCACACCGAAGCCAAATCCTCCCATACCGGATGCACCGGATTGCCCCAGCGGTCGGGATCCTCTCTGGCGCGCTGGGCCTCGTAGAGCACTGCTGCCAGCGGCCGCTCGACCGGGATGCCGCTTTGCGACAGAAGCGCGTCAATGCGTGGCCAGAAGCGCGGCAGTGCCGTCTCGCGCACCAGGGCCAGATTCAGCGCAGCGTAGATCGGAATCCATGCCTCGCCGGTTGCGGTTACGCGCCGCACCGAAAGGGCCGGATTGAACTGATAGAAGCCGGTGCGCACGCGCACGAACAGCTTTCGGTTGTAGGCATAGTCGCGCGCAATCTCGTTGCGCGACAGCACGTTCGACAGATGCGGGCGGGTGTTGCGTGAGGCCCGCAGCACGGCGGGCGGAAGGTGCTGCCACGCCTTGAGCACCGCCGCCGTGTCAAAGCCTCCGGGATTGCGCCACTTGGCGTCGCCGAACCCGCTCTTGAAGAGCGCAAACAGCGTATGCCACAACAGGTACTCGCTGTGATGGCGGTCCAGCCGTATCAGCCGCTCCTCGACTTCCAGATCGGTGCAGGCGGGCGCGACTCGCTCGTACACGGCGGCGAACGATCCGGCGGCGAAACGGGCATCCTCGAAAGCGGCGGCGAGCGCCCAGTGCAGCGGGCCGCGGCCCGAGTGATCGACCGCGCCCACGTCGGCGCCGCGTTCCAGCAGCGCGTCGACCAGCGCTGCGTTGCCGGCCGCGGCCGCGGCCATCAACGGGGTCTGATTCATCGGCGTGCGGTACTCGGTGCCGTGCCGCTCGACCAGGCGCAGGATCTCCCTGAAGTTCGCGCCCGCATACGGAGCGAGGTACTTGCGCGAGAGCGGAGTGAACGCGGCAAGTCCGGTGCGCGCCCCCGCATAGCCGACACCGTGCGCGAGCCAGTGCGCCAGGCCCGTGTCGTGGTGGCAGGCGGCGACTTCGAGCAGCTGCTGGCGCGGTTTATCGCCGGGGACGCGATCGCGCAGGACGCGCGCCAGTGTCTCGCGCAGGCGTGCCTCGTCCCACACCGGCCACGGCACTGCCGTTGGGTGCAGGATGCCGGAGCGAATCGCTTCGGCCTGTTCGAGCCTGCCTTGCAGTTCAAGGCGGCGCGCTTCCATCTGCCATTCGTCAAGGGTGGAGCGCTGCGCGGTCAACCGTGACGCGGCCGCCCCGACCGCCAGGCCGAGCAGACCGAGCAGCGGATGCTCGACGTCCGACTCGATCCACACCACGTTGCTCACCGCGCGCGTCAACGCGACATACAACGCGTTGACGAAGAACTTGTAGCGGTCCAGCGACTTGTCACCCTTGTCGCGCGCGCGCCGGTAGTCGAGTTCATCGCGCTCCTCGTCGGCCGCCAGGTCGGCCGCCCGCACACCTTCGGCGACCTGCGCATAATCGGCTCGTGCCGCGGAGACGATGCGATACAGGATCACGCTGTCGTACTCCAGGCCCTTGGCCTCGCGCACCGAGAACACGAGCGGCGTGCGAAAGTGCTCGCGGGCCGCAACCTTGTCCTCCTCACGCAGCACCAGCACCGCGACCCGGGCCGATTGGCGCGAACCTTGGTCGAGCGCGCGCAGCGCCTCAACCGAGTCGCGCAACAGCTCCACGGTGCCGTGGTTGTCGCCGATCGCCTGCACCAGGAAATTGCTTTCGCGGTCGATCGAGCCGAAGCGGCGCTGCTTGACGCGCAGCAGCCGGTTGGCGAGCGCGGTGGCCTCGGTACTGTTGCGGAAGTTGCTGTGCAGGACGTGCAACTGGTGGCGCTGTTCCAGCTCCTCGTCGCTCCACAACAGCGACTTGACACGGCTCCACGCGAAGAAGTTCGGATGCACGATTTGATTGGCGTCGCCGGTGAGCAGGAACTGGCCGGGCCGGCGCAGCGTCTTGAGCACGAGCGCCAGTTGCGCGAGCGTGAAGTCCTGTACCTCGTCCACCACGACGAAGTCGTAGCGCGGCGCCACGCGCGCCGCCCATGCGTGCGCGAGCAGGCTCGGCTCGTAGAGCTTCGCTTCGACAAGCCAGGAGCGGAACTTCTCGAACAGCGTGTACACGGCGCCGCGTTGGTCATCGGCGAACAGCGACTGGCGCACGCCGAGCGCCAGATAGCCGTCGCGCGTCAATGCACCGTCGGGCTCGGCGCACAGGACGCCGCCGAACTCCTCGTACAGGGCATGCGGGTCGATGCTGCGGTAGTTCTGCCGATGGCGTTCGAACCAGCCGGCGAACGCGCGGAAGTCCAGTTCGCGCTCCGGCGGCACGTGCCACGTCTCGACAAACGCGCGCAACGACAGGAATGCCGGCTCCTGGTCGTTGCGCTCGTAGCCCAGCGCGAAGTACATGTCGCGCGCGGTTTGCGCCAGGTACTCGGAGCGCGTGACATATGCCACGTCGCCGCCGGCCTGCTTGAGCTTTTCCAGCGCGAGCGCCGTCTTGCCGCTGCCTGCGCTGCCGACCAGCACCAGCGGCGCCGGTTGTTCGAACACTGCTTGCTGCACGTCATCGAATGACAACGGCTTGTCGAGCAGGTGCACGCGGGGGCGGTGCGGATGCAGGTAGCGCAGCGCGGGCGCGTCCGCTGTCGCGTCTGCCAGCGCCGCGCTCGTCATCCGACTTTCGTCCAACGTTGCGCCGCGCAGGAAGCGTGACCGCTCGTAAGCATGTCCGCGAATCACTTCCAGCAGCAGCGCGCACGTCATGCCCGCGTGTCTGACGAAGGTGAGGATCAGGCGGTCGGTGTCATTGAGCTTGGCTCGATACAGGGGCAGGCGGCCGCTACCGGAGAGCTTCTTGATGTCAGCCGAGCGCAAGTCATCGCGCGCAAGCGCGGCGCGCAGCTTGTCGAGTTCTGCTTGGACGTGCCTGGGGTCGAGGTCGACGTATTCGAGAATCTGCATTCGAGAAATTGTTCGTGCACGCCGAACGCATCCGCGCGGTCGCCGCAGCGCGCATCCTAACGAGATTCCGATGCCTCAATCGGCGCCGTCTGCGGCCATGTGGCAGCGCGAGCTCAGAACGATTTCGCCCGCGTGCCTGTTGTTCAATCGACTCCCGAACGAGGCGCTCTCCCTCTTGGAACGTAGTCGGCGCGAAAGGCTCTCGCTCAACTCGCCACGAGTACCGCCACGCTCGCCGTCGTGCGCTCCAGCGCACGCGCGCGGATCACAATCTCCACGTCGCGGTCAAGCAGGGTGACGAAGTGAATCAGACGCTCCACCGAAAAGCGGCTCGACCGGTAGCGCACCAGATCTGAGATGTGTGGCTGTGCGATCCCAAGCGCCTTGGCTTCCTGCGCCTGCGTGAGCGCTTCCCCCACGAACAGCACGTTGACTCGCATCGGCAGTTGGACTTTCAACTGACGCCGATCGGCGTCGGGTCGACCGAGATCACGAAACACGCTGCCGCTACCGACCTCGATCGAGGTCGCACGACGAACGTGCTTACCCGTCGTCTTTGCTCCGCGCGCCGCACCTTTGGTGGCTGCCAATTCCCGCTTGTACCCAGTCTTTTCCATATCGCATCTCGTGATCCGGCTGGGCCGCGCGCAATCGCTGATGAAAAAGCTTCACGTCCTCGCGCGGCGCGCAAATGCCCGGCGGCGACTTCTTCTAGAAGCAAAGCAGTACATACACCGCGCGCGCAAGACGAACGACGTAAATGATGCGGAGCATGTCGCCGCGATGATCCTCGACCCGTTCGACCATTCCCGGTTCCGCACCCTTTCCAGAGTAGCGCCCGCAGCGAGGTGCTGCCGAATTGCGCCACTTGAACCGCTCGACGATATTTCGATGACGCGTGTTCTTCTGAAGTCGCAGGCGGTTCGTCGTACCCGGCAGGTCGAGTTCCTGCGGCCTCTCCGCACGCTTATGCCTCCAGGTGCGTTTCGATGTGCCGACCGCAGATGGTCGGTTTCTTGCCGCAACATCGCACCCCACGACAGGCTCGTTGCCATTGGACATCCTGCTATGTATTGCTATTATGCAATATATGCAGGCTGTCTTGCTCGCTCGTTCCAAGGAGATCAGGGACGATGGCTCGATCGTTGAAATCGTGGTCTGGGAGCTTCCTGAGCCGTTGCCACCGAGTGCACACCGCTACAGGTACCGCCTGTATTACGGTGCAGGCGGTGTCGGCCGTGTGCGCTACGACAACGAACGTGGAAAGGGTGATCATCGACACATAGGTGATGATGAATTCGAGTACTCGTTCACGACGGTCGAGCAGCTTCTGGACGACTTCGAGCGCGACGTTGCGAACTGGGAGGTAGATCATGAAGGCGATCATTGAGGTTGCACGAAAGGGCTCGGCGGTCCGCGCCGCCAGGCAGCAGCTGGTTTCTGCACGAACCGGTCGTACGCCTGACTATCGGTTGAGTTTTGAGTCCGCACGTTCGCTATTTGCAGATCTGACACCTGCTCGGTTGGATCTCCTCGATAGCCTGCGCCGAGCGGGCCCCTGTAGCGTCTACGCGCTGGCAAAGGTCACTGAGCGGAACTACTCAAACGTGCATGCGGATGTATCTCGGCTGGAAGAGCTGGGATTGATTGTGCGAAACGCCGACGGCACGATCTCAGTCCCATACGACTCCGTCGAGATCCTCTTGCCTTTGGCGAAGGTCGCGTGAACTGACGCCGAATCCATCAGGCGCGGTGCGGCTTATCGCTGCGGGGCCATGTTCCTGAATTGCAACCAAGGCAAAAAGACCACCGAGGCCCACGATTACTGGAGCGTGGTGGAGAGCAGACTTCTGACCCCTCAGCGAAGCAGCCCCACCCGAAAGGCCGCCTTGGGAGGTGCATTCTTCTGCTGCGGCGCTGGGGCGGGGGCGCGAGGAGGCGCTCGCCTCAGTTCATTTCGAGGACAGCGGCCAGCACGTGCATCACGCGGTGCAGTTGCGCCATGGCGGTCAGTGGCCCCTTGGTGTTTTCCCGCAGGAGGAACCCGACGCGGGCACGCCCCTGCGTCCGGAAACGGGCGCGGGCGCTGGGCAGGTGCTCCACATCGACCACGACCCCGGGATCGAAGCCCACGGCCTGCACTGCGGCCGCAACCTCGCTGCGCGGCAGGCCGTCGGCCGGCACGCGCACCTCGACCTGCTCGCGTGGAATGCCAACCTGGTCGATCCAGGCAAGCACCGTGCGCAGCTCGTCGCCGTCGGCGAGCACGAGCGGCGTGCGATCCGCCTTGTATCTGTCCTGCCGAATCGCGCAGGCGGCGCGCGTGAGTGCGCGAAACGATTCGTCCGCCAGCCGCACTTCGAGCGTGCGCAGGAAAGGGCGCACACGCCGGGTCTCGGCGGCGAGTCGCGCGCCGGCCCGGTGGTGACTCACGGCGGCGCTCGCCGGTGTGGGAATCCAGCCGGAATCGCGGATGTCGTAGGCCGCCTCGGCGCGCACCCGGTACTCG
>DAITAA010000012.1:62010-81396 GCA_036824505.1 Steroidobacteraceae bacterium | reverse complement strand
GAAGCACGGATCCAGTACCTGGCCTACTACGACACCCTCACCGGCCTGCCAAACCGGCAGCTTTTTGTGCGGGAACTGCGACGCGCGATCCGGGCGAGCGAGCGCAGGAAGAGCCGCATGGCGATCCTGTTCATCGACCTGGACCGTTTCAAGCGGATCAACGACACGCTCGGACACGGCGTGGGCGACGCCCTGCTCCAGTCCGTGGCGCGACGGCTCGAGACCTGCGTGCGACCCGCGGACTTCGTGGCCCGCGCCACCCCGAACGACGACCAGGCGTTCGCACGCGTCGCACGCCTGGGAGGCGACGAGTTCGTGCTGTTGTTGACGGATATCCAGCATCAGGACCAGATCACCACCGTAGCGACACGGGTACGCCACGCACTGGCCGAGCCGTTCAGCTCCGAAGGCCACCAGTTCGTCGTGACTCCGAGCATCGGCATCTCTTTGTACCCGGAGGACGGCACCGAAATCGAAGATCTGCTGGTCAAGGCGGACATGGCCATGTACGAAGCCAAGGACCAGGGCCGCAATCAGCACACCTTCGCCAGCAACGCCAAGGGCGGCGTACTGCTAGATCGCCTGGATCTCGAGAACGACCTGCGCAACGCCATTGGCACCAGCGAATTGACCCTTCATTACCAGCCGCAGGTCGATGCGCACACCGGCGCCGTCGGTTCGGCCGAGGCGCTGCTGCGCTGGAATCACTCCCGGCGCGGCTGGATCTCACCAGGCACCTTCATCCCGCTCGCCGAGGAAACCGGCATCATGCGGCGCCTCGGTGATTGGGTCATACACGAGGCCTGCCGGCAGATCAGCGCCTGGGCCGACGGTCATCTCGGCAATCTCTGCGTCTCGGTCAACTTGTCGACGATCCAGTTCGCAAGGGCGGATTTCGTTGATTCCGTGCTCCACGCCGTTGAGCATCATCGCATCAAGCCGGAGAATCTCGAGCTCGAGATCACCGAAAGCCTGTTGATGCGGGACATCGGCGAGGTCATCGCCGCGCTGCGACGACTGCGTGAAGCCGGGATCCGGATCTCGATCGACGATTTTGGCACCGGTTATTCGTCGCTCGGCTATCTGAAGCAGTTCCCGGTGGACTCGCTGAAGATCGACCGGTCTTTCGTCAAGGACCTGCTGATCAGCAGCGACGATGCGGCGATCTGCTCGGCCATCATTGCGATGGCCCGCGAATTGAAGCTGACGACCGTCGCGGAAGGCGTCGAGGTCGTGGAGCAACTGGAATTCCTGCGCCGCCAGGGCTGCGACCAGATCCAGGGTTTTCTGTTCAGCAAACCATTGCCGCCTGCACAGCTCGAGGACCTGCTCCGGGATTCTCCGAATTTGACACTCAAGATACCGGCATCAGAGACAACAGCGTGATCAGGCCTCAATGAAATCAGATCCATCTGCTGGTGTGCGGATTGCCGTCGTGGCGGACGACGATGCGGGCCAGCGCCTGCTGCTGGAGCAAGCGCTGACTCAAGCGAACTTCCGCGTGGTCAGCGTGGCGGATGGCGCGGCGGCAGTGGAACGCGTCGTTGCGGAGCCACCCGAGATCGTATTTCTTGACGTCGTGATGCCGGTAAAAACCGGTCTGGAGGCCTGTCGGGAAATTCGCGCGGCACTCGGTGCGCGTTGCCCACCGATCATTGTCGTGACCAGCCGGGACGCGGATGACGCCATCGCCGATGGATTCGACGCCGGCGCCACCGATTACCTCATCAAGCCGGTGAACTGGACCTTGCTGTGCCATCGGGTGCGGGGCTGGCTGGCCGCCCATCATGCCGGGCAGGCAGCAGCGGCCGTGAAGCCAGAGCGCAGCGAGCGGACGCTGCAGGTGTCGCGTGGCGGCAGTGTTCTGTCCGACAGCGAAGCATCGGAGCCTGATGCCTCGACGCGGCAGTCGTCGCAGGCCGACGATCTGGAACTGGGCAGCGTCCTGTCGCCGCCATTTGCCCAACAGATCATGCAGTGCGTACGCAAGGTGCTGAAAACACGGGAGGCCGCGGAACTGCGCCATGCCCAGTGGGAAGCACAGATCAGCGCAGAAGGTCGCGACCGGGCCAGGGTCGTGATACGCGAGGCAAGCACCACCGACGCCGACGCGGCCGAGTTGTTCCGCCTCGCCTATCGCGATGCCGCGACCGGGCTTCCGAATCGTTATCTGTTCGAACGCACTGCCGCGGCCACGCTCGCGGACGCCCGGCTCCGGGGCCGCAGCCTGATGCTCCTGTGCGTGGCGTTCGACCCGCCCGCCACATTGCACCCCGATCAAGCCGAACTGCACCGCGCAGCGAGGACCCTGGCCGACCAGCTCGTCATGAGGTTGCGCCACACTGACGACCTCGTGAGACATGACGGCCTTGATACTGGCGACAGCCCGGTGGCGAGCGCCGATGGCGTGCACTTTCTCGTGCTGGTGGCGAACGCCGAGATACCGGATACCCTGCAGGCCGTTGTCGGACGCATCCATGAGGCCTGCGCCGCCGCTGCGGAACAGGGACTGGCACACCTCTCGCTGACGCCGCGCATCGGCATGGCGCAATTCCCGCAGGACGCGGATACGGTGCCGGCGCTGATCGAGCGGGCCATCCTCGCGGTCAGCGAGGCCCGGCAACAGCGTGATGCCGAGCCGCACAAGGCGCAGGCGCCGGCCGCCTCAGCGCAGTACCTCGCCGATCTGGCAGGCGAATTGCGCCATGCGCTCTCAGAAGGGCAGATCCTGCTCCACTATCAGCCACGCTTCGATCTCGCGACCCGCCAGGTCGCGGGCGCAGAAGCCTTGCTGCGCTGGCAGCATCCGCTGCGCGGCCTGGTGACCGCAGACATTCTGCTCGCAACTGCCGAATCCGCAGGTGAGACCGGGCGAGTCACCGACTGGGCACTGGAAGAAGCCTGCCGCCAGGCGAGCATCTGGGCCCGCGAACTGCCATTTCCGCTGTGCCTTTCCGTCAACACCAGTGAATCGCAACTCGCGCGACCCGATTTCGCGAGTAGTCTCATCGAGCGGGTGACCGGACTCGGCCTGGATCCCGCACTGCTGGAGATTGAGGTCGACGAGCATTTCCTCGACATCAGCGAATCTGTCCTTGCGCAACTCCTCGAACTGCGCCACGCCGGCATCGGCCTGATCGTGGACGACTTCAGCGCCGGCCGGGCGAGCCTCGGCACGCTTCGACGCCTGCGCATCGACGGATTCAAGATGGACTACGCGCAGCTGCGTGCCAGTGCGAAGTCCGGCGACGCGTCCGGAATCTATGCCCTGACGACTTCCATCGCCAAAGCCCGCCAGGCCTTCGTCATCGCCAAGGGCATCGAGACTGCCGAGGAACTCGCTATCGCCCGCTCCCGCGGTTGCACCCAGGCCCAGGGCTTCCACCTGTGCCAGCCGCTGTCCGCGGCGGAGTTCGAGCGGTTTCTGGCCCATAACGGCGGCGTCGCAGCCGCCGGCATCTGACGCCCGGGTCGATTGCGCTACACGTAACTCGAATAGCGCGGGTCGTACATCTGCGACCGCACGTCGGCGAGTACGTCCGCGGGGCGCGGCTTGCCGGCGAGCCCGCTCTCGTAGGCCGACTCCGCGACCGCGGCCGCGATTGCCGCGGAGACTTCACGGATGCGCGACAACGACGGGTAGAGGCTGCCCTGCGCCAGATCGGCCTCGTCGACCCGCTGCGCCAGCGTGCGCGCCGCCGCCATGAACATGTCGTCGGTGACGCGCCGCGCCCTGCTTACGATCGCACCGAGGCCGACGCCGGGAAAGATATACGAGTTGTTGCCCTGGCGCGGCACGAAGGTCTGGCCATCGACTTTCACCGGATCGAAAGGACTGCCGCTCGCGAACAACGCGCGGCCAGCGGTCCACTGGTAGGCCTGCTCCGCGGTACATTCGGACTTGGAAGTTGGATTGGACAGCGCGAACACGATCGGCCGCGTGTTGATGCGCGCCATTTCCTCGAGCACCTCGCGCGTGAATGTTCCGCCGACCGCGGCGACGCCGATGATGGCGGTCGGCTTCAGCGCCTTGACGGCTGAATGGAAATCGCCGATCAGCGTGTGATCCTTCGCATACGGCCGCTTGTGCTCGGCCAGATCGTTGCGGCTCTTCACTACCAGGCCGTGCGAATCCACCAGCCAGCAGCGCTCGCGGGCCGCGCCCCGGGCCAGTCCCTGCGCGCCCATCGCCGCCACCGTGAGGTCGGCGATACCGGTCGCCGCCTCGCCGGCGCCGAGGAACAGCAGCTTCTGGTCGACGAGTTTTCCACCGCTGACGCGCAACGCCGAAAATAAACCAGCAAGCGCGACCGCCGCAGTGCCCTGGATGTCGTCGTTGAAGGTGCAGATCCGGTCGCGGTACTTCGCCAGCAGCCGGAAGGCATTGTGATTGGCGAAGTCCTCGAACTGGATCAGCACGCCGGGAAACACCTCGCGGGCAGCGGTGATCAACTCATCGATCAGCTCGTCGTAGGCCGCGCCGGTAATACGGCGCTGGCGCAGCCCGATGTAGAACGGGTCGGCATGCAAGGTCTCGTTGTTGGTGCCGACGTCGATAGCGACAGGCAGGCACAGGCTGGGGTGAACCCCGGCGCAGGCGGTATAGAGCGATAGCTTGCCGACCGGAATGCCCATGCCCTGCGCACCCTGATCGCCGAGCCCGAGGATGCGCTCGCCGTCCGTCATGACAATGATGCCGGCCTTGCGCGGCCAGTTGCGCAGTACGCTCGCAACGCGGCCACGATCATTGGCGGTGATGAACATGCCGCGCGGGCGCTGGAAGATCTGGCCGAATCGCTGGCATGCGACCCCGACGGTGGGCGTGTAGATGAGCGGCTGCATTTCGTCCACGTGATCGCAGATCACGCGGAAGAACAGCGCTTCATTGCGGTCGTGCAATGCGTTCAGTGCGACAAACTTGTCGAGCGGATCCGCCATGCGCCGCAATTGCTGCAGCACGCGCGCCATCTGCTCTTCCTGGCTGTGCACATGCGGCGGAAGCAGGCCGCGCAGACCGAGCGCGTCGCGCTCTTCCTCGGTGAAGGCTGTGCCCTTGTTCAGCAGCGGGTCGTGCAGCAGGGCGATTCCATGGGGCAATTCGGGCATTGCGCGCTGCGACTCGTCGGCCATGTCGGATCCCCTGCCTTGATGCATGAAAAAGTTATACCGGCCTGCGTCACCCGATGTTGTTGAAGACAAACGGGAATGTCCAATCGCAGCGCCGTAGACGCACAAGAAAAATGTACGTCGGATGTTGTTCCGGGTGCCTCAGGTACTTCTTGTTCTTTCTCCATTAATATGGTAACGCATTGATATCGCGCATTTTTCTTGTCACTTTCCGACGTCTGGCACGAATGTTGCTTCATTAGAGATAGGAGAAGAGAACGAGCGCGAGGTGGCCAGATGAACACGAGAACCAGAATCCTGATCGTCGACGACGACGAAACGGTGCGGCTCAGTTATCTGAGGTCGCTCGCCGGCGCCCGCTACAACGTGGCAGCAGCGTGGGATGGAAACGAGGCGCTACGCGCGATGGAGCAGCAGCCATTCGATGTGGTGCTGCTCGATCTTCGCATGCCGGGAGTGGACGGCATGGCGGTTCTCAAAGCAATCAAGGAGAGATGGCCGGAGAGCCAGGTCGTCATCATCACCGGCTACCCGAGCCTCGAGACCGTCAAGGAGGCGATCCAGGTCGGCGCCTGCGACTACCTGCCCAAGCCGGTCGGACCGGAAGAAATCATTCACGCCGCGAACAACGCCGCGACACGGAAACAGTGGGCGCTGCAGCGCGTGCGGACGGAACATTGAAAGAAGGAGAAAGCCATGAAGACCGAGAGAAAAGTGTTGGTCGTCGATGATGATCCGGTAATCGCCAGAAGTTTCGACCGGGTCCTCTCCCCTAAAGGCTACGCAGTGATCACGGCCCGTGACGGGAACGAGGCGCTGCGCAAGCTCCGTGACGAAAAATACGATGTCGTCTTCACCGACATCAAGATGCCGGGCATGAGCGGAATCGAAGTAGCCGAGCGGATCAAGGCCACACAGCCATGGCTCCCGGTGGTCATCGTCACCGGCTACGGCACCGATGAGAATGAAGCCCGGGCGGAAGCGGCAGGTGTCTCCGGATTCCTGCGCAAGCCGCTGTCGCCGGAAATGATCGAAGGCAGCGCAGAACGAGCCCTGCTGGAGAGAAGGACAACGGAAGCTGCGCCGGAGAAAGCCGAAGCGGCCGTCGAGGTACGTTCTGAGCCGGCGAAGCCAGAGTTGCGGAGCGCGTGGAAGAGCGTCGCTCTCTTCCTGGCGGCACCCTTCATCGGGCTGGCCTACATTCTCGCGGGGCCATTCATCGGGCTCGGCATGCTCGCCTGGATGGGCACGCGGGAACTGGCCAAGAACCGCACAACGAGAAAGATTGCGCTCTTCATCAAGAATGTCGCCCTGTTCCTCGCGGCGCCATTCATTGGCCTGGCGTACGCAGTCCTGTTTCCCTTCATCGGGCTCGGCATGCTGGCCTGGATGGGCGTGAAAGCGCTGGCGAAGCGGCGGGAAGCTGCCTGATCGTCCAGCGCTGCAGGCGCACGCGTCATTGCGCTACGAGCGGCGTTTGATCCAGGTCAACTCCCGCGGCAGGGCGAGGCATATCATGAAGCGCAAGGGAGCGAACATGGGACGCCTGCGGATCAAGGACGCAGCGGCACAAGCAGAGTTCCGAAGGGACCTTCTCGCCGGTGCCATAGCCGCCATTTCGCTGTTCCTCGCTCCATGCGTGGACGCGGGTGCCGAGGGCAGCGGACTCTCCGAAACCGACACGGCGTGTCTTGGTTGCCACGCAATCGACGCGCTCGAAAAAAAGCTCGCGAACGGCGAAACGCTTTCCCTGCACGTCGCGGGCGAAGGCTTTGCAAAGTCGGTGCACCGCGTGATCGGTTGCGCCGGTTGTCATGCGGATATCGATCCCGGCAGTCATCCTGCCGCGGCGAGCGATATCCAGAGCCTGCGCCAGTACTCCGTCGCGCGGGCCGAGGCCTGTCACCTATGCCACGCAGAGGCGTTCGAACAATATCAGGGGAGCCAACACGCCGCCCTCATCCGTGACGGTCATCCGGTGGCCCCGGTTTGCACGGGTTGTCATGGCTTTCACTCGGTCACTCCCAGAACTGCATACGAAACCTGCGTCGGTTGCCATTCGGCTGCGCTCGCTGTCCACGGCAAGTGGCTGCCCAATGCGCCTCTTCATCATGAAGTGGTGTCGTGTGCCGCCTGTCATGCCCCGGCAGCGCTGCGGATGATCGATCTCAGGCTTTACGACGGCGCAGCAAAGCAGTGGGTCACGGAGAAGGAAGGCTCGCCGGTGTTCGAGCAGCTGGCGCGCTCCGCTGACACGGACGGCAACGGCCTGGATGCCGAAGAACTGCGCGCTCTCCTGCAGCAGATCAACCGGGACTTCCCGGCAGCCCAGAGGACCCTGCGCGGCCGGGTTGAGCTGCGCGCCGACGTAGAGGCGCACCGGCTCGCCGACAAGTCGCAGGCCATCAGGGCCTGCGACAGCTGCCACCGCTACGGATCCGAACCATTTCAGAATGTCACGGTTTCCGTCACCGGACCCGACGGCAGGCCGGTGCGCTATCCGGCGCAGAAAGAAATCCTCAACTCCGCGCTGGCAGTGCAATCGTTGCCCGAGTTCTACGCAATCGGCGGCACGCGGAGCCAGCTCCTGGACGCCCTCTTCGTCCTGGCCCTGCTCGGCGGAGTCGGAGTGCCGGTCGGACACATGACCGTGAAATGGCTGTTCAGGAAATATCGTGCAGGCCGCAATCGGTCCGGGGGCAGCGATGCCAAGTGAAGGAAATGGTGCCGTGCAACGAATCTACGTCCACCCGCTTCCGGTCAGGATCTGGCACTGGATCAACGCCCTCGGATTCGTGGCGCTGATCCTGACCGGCATCCAGATCCGCTATGTGGACCTCGTCGGTCTGATGTCCTTCAGGAATGCGGTCAGGCTGCACAACTGGATCGGCTTTGTCCTGATCGCCAACTTCTTCATCTGGCTGTTCTTCTATCTCTTTTCGGACAAGATCAAGGTATATCACCCGGAACTGAGTCCGATGAAGCATTTCCGCGGCAGCCTGCGGCAGCTCCAGTACTACGGTTACGGGATATTCAGGGGAGACCCCAATCCGCATCACGTGAGCGCGTACCACAAGTTCAATCCCCTGCAGAGCATGATGTACCAGGTCATCATGCTGCTGCTGGTTCCGCTGCAGTTCTTCACCGGGCTGTTGCTCTGGAACCTGAAGCGTTTCGCGGGAGCCGTGGAGTTTTTTGGCGGGGTCCGCGTCGTGGATACGGTGCACGTGCTGTGCTTCATTTTCTTCGTGGGATTCGTCCTCGTTCACCCCTACCTGGCGAGCCTCGGGCACACGCCCTCGGCGCACTTCAAGGCGATGGTCACCGGATACGAGGAAGTCGAGAAGGAACCCAAGTAGCCGATCAGGCGGCCGGGGGATCGTCGGGGTCCGATTCCGTTCCCTTGATGCGGATGCTGTGCTTCTTCATCAGCGCCTGGAAGTTGGCGCGCTGCATGCCGGTGTCTTCGGCGCTCCGCGTCACGTTCCAGGAATTCCTCCTGAGCGCCTGCAGCAAGAATCGCTTCTCGATGCTTTCCACGGATTTCTCCCGCGCCACTTTCTTGGTCCGCTTGAGTTCATCGCTGGTCCTCGGCACGTCGAGGTCGAGCTGCAACGAGGCGTCCGTGATGCTGCCCAGGTGAGCCTGGCGGATGACCTTGTCGGTCGCGAGAATCACTGCGCGCTGGATCGCGTTCTCGAGTTCCCGGACATTTCCTGGCCAGTCATGGTTCACGATGGCGCTCATCGCCCCCTCGGAAAATTCCGTGACCTGTTTGCCCAGTTCCCCGTTGAAGACCTTCAGGAAGTGGAAAGCGAGCGCGGGAATGTCGTCCCGGCGGTCCCTCAATGGCGGGATCTGGATCGGAAAGACGTTGATGCGATAGAACAGGTCTTCACGGAAAGCGCCCGCGGCCACCATGGCAGCCAGATCCCTGTTGGTCGCGCAAATCAGCCGGAAATTGGCGCTCTGGGTCCGCGTGTCTCCCACGGCCTTGAATTCCCGCTCCTGAATGACCCGCAGGAGCTTGGCCTGGGTCACGAGGGAAATGTTCCCGACCTCGTCCAGGAAAAGCGTTCCGCCGTCCGCGATTTCGAACATGCCTTTCTTGCTGGCCACCGCGCCGGTGAAAGAACCCTTGACGTGCCCAAACATCTCGCTTTCCAGCAGATTTTCGCTCAGCGAGTTGCAGTCGACCGGAACGAACGGCTTGTCCTTGCGCAGGCTGTTGTAGTGGATGGCACGGGCCACGAGCTCCTTGCCGGTGCCGCTTTCCCCCGTCAGCAGCACGGTGCTGCTGGTCGGCGCGCACTTTGCGATCAGGCGATAGACGCTCTGCATCCGGGGACTGGACCCGATGATGTTCTCGAATCGGTACCTGGAGCTGACCTCGCTTTTCAGGTCGAGGTTTTCCCGCATCAGTTGCCGCCGCTCCAGCGCCCGCTTCACGACGAGCTTGAGTTCGTCCGGGTCGAAGGGCTTGGGCAGGTAATCGAAAGCCCCGAGCTTCATTGCCCGGACGGCGGTATCGATCTCGGACAGCCCGGTGATCATGATGACGTCGATGTCCGGATGCGATTCCTTTACGCGTTGCAATACTTCCAGGCCGTCGATCTTCGGCATCATGATGTCCAGCACCAGAACATCGCAGGGATTCTCATCGATTTTCTTCAGGGCCTCCCAGCCATCCTGGGCCGAGTCCACTTCGTAATCGCTGTCGCCAAGGATGCGCAGGCAACTCCTGATGACGATCTCCTCGTCGTCAACCACCAGTATCCGGGCACTCATCGTTCGCTCCCGCTGCTGCCTGCGTTTCCCGACGGCGGTTGCACCGGGAGGAAGACGCGGAAGATCGATCCCTCTCCCACCGTGCTCTCCACCTTGATGGTCCCGCCATGGGCGCTGACGATGCCGTGGCTGACGGACAGACCCAGTCCCGTTCCCTTCCCCAGTTCCTTCGAGGTGAAGAACGGGTCGAATATCCGCTTGAGATTCTGCTCGGGAATTCCGCAGCCGGTATCGATGATCGCGAACTCGACCATCGGCACGGGCTTTGCTCCCGGTTCGGCGCTCATCGCCTCCGTCACGCGCCGGCTGCAGATCGTGATATCGCCCTTCTCCTCGATGGCCTGCTGGGCGTTGACAAGCATGTTCATGACGACCTGCTTGATGAGGTCCGCGTCCACCCAGACCGGCGGCAGATTGCGGTCGAGATCCATCGTGATCTCGATGTCCCGCAGATTCGCCGGCCGCTCGACGATACGCACCGTGTCCTCGATGATCTGGTTGAGATCGGAGTATTTCTTCTCAGGCGCTTTCTCGCGGGCGAAATCGAGCAGCCTCCTGATGATCGCGGCGCATCTCCTGGTCTCGCGGATCACGAGGTCCAGGTCTTCCGCCTCCGGGCTTCCGTCCGGCATCTTCTTCCGCAGCAGGTGCGAGAAGGTCAGGATGCCGGTCAATGGATTGTTCAGCTCGTGGGCGATTCCCGCAGCAAGCAACCCGACCGAGGCCAGTTTCTCGCCACGCACGGCCTCGGCCTCGGCGACGCGGAGTTCCCGCGTCCGCTTCTCCACTTTTTCCTCCAGCGTGTGGCCCCATTCCTGCAATTCCCGCCGTGAAATCTTCAGTGCCGACGTCATGGAGTTGAATGAGGCCGCGAGCGCGCCGAATTCGTCTTCACTGCGCACCGGGATCCGCTGTTCCAGGTCACCCACGGAGAGCCGCCTGGCTCCGGCTTCCAGGTCACGCAATGGCACATAGACCAGGCGTCGCACGAAGAAGTTGATCGAGAGAAGGACGACGACGACGAATCCCAGCGAAAGGACCGCGATGATGATGACATTCCGCTGCATGCTCCGGTCAATGTCGTCCAGGGAGTAAACGATGTCCAGGACGCCAAGGACCGACTGCTCACTGCCGTGCTGATGACAGGCTGCGGTGCTGCACGATGGCTCATTGCGGATCACTTCCATACTGCCGAGCAGCCGCGTCCCATCCGGCGCAGAGAAGATCCGCGCCTTGTCGCTGCGCGAAATCTGTTCCAGCGGTTTTGCGGTCTCGTGGCAGCGGATGCAGCCCTCGGCTTTCTGGTCCACCTTCAGCCCGATTTCGGGCGCGAAGGTGGAGTCGATGATCCGGCCTTCCTTGCTGAATATCCTGATCCTGTCGATGCTCTGGTTGCTGCCCACATCCTCGATGATCCGGTGCACGTAATCGGGCTGGTTCTGCAGCATCGCGAAGCGTGTACTCTTGGTGATCATTTCCGAGAGCTGCGTGACGCGACTCGTCGCCTCCCGCTGGAGTTGATCGCGCTGGTGCCGGACGACGAGCAGCGTAAAAATCAGGAGCGCAAGCGCCAGGGCGAATGCCAGGTAAAGACCGAGCTTCAGCTTGAGCGTTTTCGGCCCCACGGTCCTCCCGATCTCCTTTCACGTTACAGAAACGGCTCGGCCCGTTTCAGCAGTTCGGCAATGCCTGGCTCGTTCGGGTTGCGCGGCTTGCCTGGATGAATGATTGCGACCTGGCAGGCCTCCGCCGCTTCCACCAGTTCCCGGTAAGTCCCGGCATTGATGTCCGCAATATAGGCCTGCTTGTTCGCATCGTAGGCAAACATGCGGTTGTTGAGGTTGGTGCACTCGTTGCAGGTCGTGCAGCGCGGTGTGTCGATGTAGGCATCATCGGACGGACGTTCCGCCGGGGCCTCCTCCGCGACCGGCTGCGTCGCAGCTGCGGCCGCAGCGGGAGCGGAAGCTGCCGCGGCTGCAGGCGCCGCCGCCGGCGCGGATCTGGCCCACGAGTTTCGAGCGCCGCCCAGTTCCTGCAGGCTGTGCCAGGTCTCCAGGCAGCGGCGCGCCGCTGAAAGCAGTTTCTCGTCCGCGAGCGCGCGATGCAGCAAGTGATTCTCATCGACCATGTGGAGGTACGGAATTTTTTCCGCGGCGGGCGACGCGTCGCGCGTCAGGCAACGGCCGACCGGGACCATGCCCTCGTTCCATTCCGCCCGCGGCACGAGCGCGAAATGCCCCGCGTGGCGCGGATCGCAGGCAACGAAGTCGACGAACGTGAACGCCAGCTGCTCGGTTGCGCGCTGATGCGCCTCATCCTCGTAGCCGAACTCATGCAGCGGCCAGTCGGCTTCGGGCTGGGGATTGCCATCCAGTGAAAAGCGAGTCGCCCAGTCAGGACCCCCGGCAGGGTCGTAGGTAAAGGCCGGGAACGCCCGCGATTCCAGGGCCGCGGCCGCCAGCAGATAGGGCGGCAGCAGTCCAGCGCCGCGCGCGGATCCCGAAAATACGCTGAAAACAGCAGGCCCTGCATGAGCGAGCCCTGCAAGAATCCTGCTCCGCGACTGATAAAGGTGCGAGCTACAGGACTGCAGCACGTAGGTGTTGCCGAGTCCCATCGCCATCCTGCCGAGCTGTGCGGCAGTTGCGACGGGTCTCAGGTGCGCGCGCAGCGCCGGCTCCTCGAGAACATCGCTGACCTGCACGACGACCTTGATCGGCATCTCGGAGGCCAGGATCTCCATCAGCCCGGTGTTTTCCGGGCTGTGCAGGCTTTCCGATCCGATGCAGACGAGGTAGTCGGGAAACAGGTTCAGGTCCCTGGCGCCCACCGAGCCTTCATCGAAGTCCGCAAAGAACGGATCGTGGGTCGCTTCCACGTAGCGCCCTTCGATCTCGAGCTCGGCAACGACCATCGCTTTCACGAACTCGATGATCTTCGGCAGGCGGTCATGGAACGCCGCCAGTGCGTCACGGCAATTCGCAAACGCATAGGAGTCGAGGTCGTCCGGCCCGCCGGTGTCCGCCTGCGTGCCGGTCTGGCGCGCGACCAGAACGGACAGCGCCTGCTGCACTCGCCGGCGGCGGCTGTCCGGAAGCGGATCCTTGCCCGAAACCTGCGCCAGCGTGCCCGACATGGCCTGGAAGTCGAATACTTCTTCCATGCCCGTGCCGACGGAGGCCTGCAGCTGTTCCGCGCTCGTGCCCGCCTTCGAACGCAGGAAATCGGCCTGCAGGATATCCGACAGCCTGAAGATGAGCCGCTTCAGTTCCAGGGCGCGGCGCCCGGCCTTGCGCTGCTGTAGCGCCCTCCAGATGAAAGTGAAGAGATGCGAAGGCAGTCCGTACGTGCAATCGATGACTTCGCCGTCGACCGGCAGCGCGGCGCGCGCGCGGCTGAGGCTGTCGGCAAGTGCAGAATCGTCTGCGGCCCCAAGGCGTTTCGCGGCCAGGTCCCACAGCCGCGACAGCTGGCCGGTCTCGCCACTGGCTGCCAGCGTCCGTACTTCACGCTCGAGGCGGAGCACGTGCCGGCGAGTCGCTTCGCCTTCGATGCCGCGCGGGGCGATGACCTGCAGGATCCTGTTGATCACTGCTGACAATGACTGGATACCGCTCTCGTCGACGTCTGCAGCCAGGACCAGCGGGAAGTCATGGCGCAACTGCGTCAGGTCAGCGAAGCGGGCGAGCAGTCCGGGTCGCAGCTGCAGCCCTTCGGCGGCCTGCAGGCCGGCGCCCATCCGCTTGCCGGTCAGGTGGAAGGCAACATGCGCCTGGAGTTCGGGGCTCATGACCTGGTCAGTCCGATCTTTCCTGCGGCCAAATCGTGAACTTGTCGAACTCGGCCTCGAGTCCGCGCTGGATCAGGTCAGGCGTGCGCAGCGGTTCGATCGCATGCAGTTCCTCGTAGCGCGGCACGGCAGGATTCTGGTACAGGATGCCGACCGGAATCGGGTCGCCGGCCGACGCGATCTCGCGCGCCCGGTCAATATCCATGGGATCGTGCTCCAGCTGGTTCTTGTAGACCCTGCCGAGCGATGTGCTCACATTCAGCCCTTTCTCGTGGGTCAGCAGCAGCGTCCGGTTCGGGTCGTGCAACCAGGGGTCGAGCAGTTCCGGCAGGAACTCCGGGCAGCGCTGGATGATCCGCACGAAGGAACAACCCTTGTGGTGGAAGGCCCGGGAAAGAATTTCGTAGATCAACTCAGGGATCCAGTCCACGGCCTGTGCGACGAACGACGCATTCTGGATGCCGAGCGTCACGGTCAGCGGGTTCAGTGGCTCGAGATAGGCGCCGCGCGGCGTGGTCTTGCTGCGCAGTCCCTTCGGCGATGTGGGAGAAACCTGCATCTTGGTGAGGCCATAGATCTGGTTGTCGTGCAGCATCACGGTCATGTTCATGTTGTAACGGATGGCGTGCACCCAATGGGCCGCACCGATGCTGCAGCAGTCCCCGTCACCGGTCGTCACGAAGACGTTCAGGTCCGGACGTGCGAGCCGGATGCCTTCCGCGACCGGCAGCGCGCGGCCGTGAATGCCATGGAAGCCGTAGGTCTTCATGTAATGGGGAAGCCGGCTCGAGCAGCCGATGCCGGAGACGAACACTGTCTTTTCCGGGCGTAGTTCCTCGTCGCGGCACAGGCGCTGGATTGCGGTGAGGATGGCGTTGTCGCCGCAACCGGAGCACCAGCGCGGAATGCTTCCCTGGTAGCTCTCGAGGTCGTGCTCCTCGTGGTACATCCGCATCAGGCATTCGTGGGCTTGTGTGCTCATGGTGTCTGCCTTCCCAGCGCCAGCTTGTTCGAGATCACGCGGTAGATCGCATCCGGCTTGATCGGCTGGCCGCGCACCTCGCCCCAGCAATCGACGTCGGCGAGGTAACGCGCGCGCAGCATCATCGCGAGCGCGGAGAAGCGCCGGCTGCTCGCGTCGATCAGTTCGTCCTCCGGCCTGTCGCACCAGTTCGCCTCGATGGTCATCACCTGCCTGAAGCGCTTCAGGATTTCCCCGATCCCGCCCGCCATGGGCTGGAGGAAACGCAGGTGCAGCGACGAGACCTTCTTGCCTTCGGCGCGCAGGCGCCCGACCGCCTCCTCGATGGCCCCGCGTGTGCTGCCCCAACCGATCACCAGCAGTTCGCCATCCTCGCCGCCGAAGACCGGCGGGGTCTTCAGCGATTTCTGCAGCGCAGCGAGCTTCAGGCTGCGATGCCGAAGGCCCTCTTCGTTGGCATCTGGTTCGTAAGCGACGTGGCTCTGGCGGTCGTGCGCGAGCCCGGTCAGCGTGTGCATGCCGTTGGGTTGGCCCGGCCGGAAGCGGCGCGCGATTCCGGTCAGCGGGTCCCAGTCGTAGGGCTTCGCGCCTTCCGGCGCCGGATCCTGGTTCACCGGGGGTGCGAGCCATGCCTCATTGAATGCCGGCCGGGGAAACGGCTGCTGCGAGGTCGCGAGATTGGCGTCCGAGAGCACGATCACGACCATGTTGAACGTCTCGGCAATCTTGCGTGCCGTGATGATCGAATAGAAACAGTCCTCGATGCTGCTCGGGGCCATCACGACCTTGGGCGCATCGCCGTGGCTGCCGAAGCAGGCCGCCAGCAGGTCGCCCTGCTCCGCCTTGGTAGGCTGGCCGGTGCTCGGCCCGCCGCGCTGCACGTTGACGACGACCAGCGGTATCTCGCACATGACGGCGAGGCCGATCGCCTCCTGCTTCAGGGAATAGCCGGGGCCGGAGGTGATGGTGACCGCGCATTTCCCGGCATAGGAAGCGCCGATCGCGAAGGCGCAGGCGGCAATTTCGTCTTCCGCCTGGTGCACGATTCCGCCCACATTCTCGAACACCTCGCTCAGGTAGTGCGACGCTGAGGTCGCCGGCGTGATGGGGTACATCGCGCACACGTCCATGCCTGATGCCATGACCCCGAGTGCCAGTGCGGTATTTCCGTTCACCACAACCTGCGCCTGCTGCGCGCGGGCCGCGGGGATGCGGTACCTGAAATCCAGATTGGACTCCGCCCACTGGTGGCCGGCTTCGAGCAGCGCCACGTTGATCTTGATGACTTTCGCATCCTTCTTGCCGAAGGTGAAGGCCACCTGATCGCGCGCGAGCTGCAGATCCAGGCTGTAGAGGTTGCAGAGCATGCCGAGCACGAACATGTTCTTGCCGCGGCGCGGATCGGAGACGAGCCGCTTGCACTCCTGCTCCATCGGGATCTCGCGCACGTCGTAGCCATCCCTGACCAGCCGCGCGTGGGTTTCGCGGTAGGCTGTCGCGATGCCTGCATCCGGGTGGTCGCGCCACATGCTCTCGAGCAGGATGATGCAGCCCGGTTTCAGTTCCCGGTCGCGCACGCGCCCCAGCAGGACCTGCTCGTTGAAAGCGACTACCAGGTCTGCTTCGTTTCCGCCGTTGGTCACACGACCGCTGCCGATGCGGATCCGGTTGCCGCTCGCGCCGGCGACGCTGCGCGCGGGCGGCTGGATCTCGGCCGGTATGATCTCGACGGTCCAGATTCCGTTGCCCATGCGCGCGGCGATCGCGCCGAACGACTGGCCGCAACGTTGCGCGCCTTCTCCCGAGTCGCTGACGATCTCGATGACGTGTTCGGCGAGCGTGATCGCCTGCTTTGCGCTGCGGGTGGTCCCCGTCGCAGCGCCTGGCGCGATTTCAGCCAATGTGGACGCGCACAAAGTTCTTCTCCGTCAGGCCAATGCCAAAGATCGTTGCTTCGCTGCCAGCAGCTGCTGGCAGGTAGACCGCGTCCGTATCCCGGATTCCGAGCCAGGCCTTCATGCCACGCGCGGCCTTGCGCCCTGCGCCCATCGCCTCGATCACGGTGGCGGCGCCGGTCACGATGTCGCCACCGGCGAAAACACCGGCGAGCGACGTGGCAAGGTTTTCGTCAACCTCGATATAGCCGCGGCGGTTCAGCTTCAGCTTCGAGGTCTGGCCGATGATCGGATTCGCGTGAGTGCCGATGGCGATCACCACGGTATCGGCCTCGAATTCGAACTCGCTGCCCGGGATCGGTACCGGGCCGCGCCGGCCTGATTCATCAGGCTCCCCGAGTTCCATGCGGATGCAGCGCATCCCGCGCACGTTTCCCTTGCCGTCGTCGAGGATCTCGATCGGGTTGGTCAGCCAGTGGAATTCGATGCCCTCTTCCTCCGCGTGGTGCACTTCCTCGACTCGCGCCGGGCTCTCGGCTTTGGTCCTGCGATAGATGCAGTAGACCTGTTCGGAGCCGAGCCGCTTGCAGACGCGCATCGCGTCCATCGCCGTGTTGCCGGCGCCGATCACCGCGACGCGCCGGCCGAGCGGCAGCGGTGTGTCATGGCCCGGATCGCGGGCACGCATCATGTTGCAGCGGGTCAGCAGTTCGTTCGCCGATAACACGTTGTTCAGCGAATCGCCCGGTATGCCCATGAACCTGGGATAGCCCGCCCCGGTGCCGATAAAAACGGCATCGAATCCCATCTCGCCGACCATGTCCTCGATCGTGAACAGCCGCCCGACCAGCGTATTGCACTCGAAGCGGACCCCGAGTTTCCTGAGGTTGTCGATTTCCGCGTCGATCACGCGGTTCGGCAGCCGGAAATCGGGTATGCCGTAACGCAGCACGCCGCCCGGCACGTGAAAGGCCTCGAATACCGTGACTTCGCAGCCGGCCTTGGCCATGTCGGCTGCGCAGGCCATGCCGGCCGGACCCGAGCCGACGATCCCGACGCGGAAACCGCTGGTTTCGATGTACGGGACGTTGGTCCACTGCTGCTCGATCGCCATGTCGCCGACAAAGCGCTCGAGGCGGCCGATCGCAACCGGCTCCAGTTTCTCGCCGACCGGACAGGGGCCTTCACATTGTGATTCCTGCGGACAGACGCGGCCGCAGACGGAGGCGAGCAGGTTGGCGTCGGTGATGACGTCGTAGGCGCCGCGGAAATCCTTCTCGCCGATCCTGCGGATGAAACCGGGGATGTCGATGCCGACCGGGCAGCCCGCGACGCAAGCCGGGTCCGGGCAGAACAGGCAGCGCTCGGATTCGCGCAGCGCGTCTTCGATGCTGAAGACGCAGGTGACTTCCGCGAAGTTCCGTGCGCGCTCGCCCGGGTCCTGCTCGCGCGGGCGCGTCCGTTCCTGCGGTATCGTCCGGATTGTCCGTTTCTTTACCACCCTAGCCGCCCCCCGCTTTTTCTTCGGGCGGCGGCATCATCCGGCAGCTTTCCGACCAGCGTTCGAGTGCGGCTTTCTCCTCGGCCGCAAAGCGCCTGAGCCTGGTCGTGAGATCCTCGAAATCGACCTGATGACCGTCGAAGTCGGGCCCGTCGACGCAGGCAAACTTGATCTGTCCACCGACCCGTACACGACAGCCGCCGCACATCCCAGTGCCGTCCACCATCACCGGATTGAGGCTGACCATGGTCCTGATCTGCTGGGCGCGCGTTGCCTCGGCGCAGGCCTTCATCATCAGGGGCGGACCGATGGCGACGACTTCGTCGATGTCCGGATGCGCGGCGATCGCGCGCTTGAGTCCCTCAGTCACCGGTCCTTTCACTCCGACCGAACCGTCGTCGGTGCAGAGGATCAACTCGTCGCAGCAACTGCGGAACTTGTCCTCCCAGAACACCAGCTCCCGCGTGCGAAAGCCAATGATGCCGATCACGTAGGCGCCGGCCTCCTTGTAACCCCGCGCCTGCGGAAATACCGGTGCCACGCCGAGCCCGCCGCCGATGCAGGCGACTTTCTTGGCCCCGCTCGTGTGGCTCGGGACGCCCATCGGACCGACCAGTGCAAATAGCGAACTGCCGGCCCGGCAGCTCTGCTGCATTTCGCGTGTCGTCTTGCCGACCGCCTGGATGACCAGGGTGATGGTGCCCCGGTCGCGGTCGAAATCGGCTATGGTGAGCGGGATGCGCTCGCCTTCCGCGTGGGACATGACGATGACGAACTGGCCCGGCTTTGCGGCTCTCGCCAGCAACGGATGACGGATTTCCAGCAAAAAAGTGACGTCCGAGAAGTCCTCCCGGGCCACAATCCCGAATCCCGTGTCCGTGCTTTTGCCTGTGTCGAGCATCATTGATGCCCGCGCGCCAGGAGCTTCCAGCGATCCGCTCCGACCCGCGGAAACCCTCAGAGCAATCTAACGGTTCCGCAAGGTTTTTGACTTGATCTATCTCAAGGTGTTGGCAGTCCGGACTTGATCCAGATCAAGGCGTTTTGGACCCCCATTTGCGACCCTTTCGGCAGTCTGGGAGAGGTTCTGGGTAGCGCAGTCAAGAAACATTGAAAATTTAGCCGGCTAAACAGCATTTCATCGGCAGCAGGACGCGATTTTCGACCTGCCGCGGGTCAATCGTCGAGGTGAGAGATCATGGCCAGAAACACAAAAATCCTTAATCCATTTGCTCTTCTTATCCTGCTGGCCCTCGCACTGGCCGGTTGCAGCGATACTGGCAAGACGGGTCCCGCGGGTCCC
>DAITAA010000012.1:0-61910 GCA_036824505.1 Steroidobacteraceae bacterium | reverse complement strand
ACCTGCCACCAGGAAAGCGATACCGACACACCGCAGGCGAGCAACTACCGCATCGTGTCCAATCGCGCCGCCTGCGGCACCTGTCATTACGATGACGGCATCGCAGGAAACCTTGTGCATGATTTTGCAATCGAAGACGGCATACATCCCGGCGGCTTCACGTTCACGGATGACACGCAGTGCGCCGACTGCCACGGCCCGACTGGCACCGTGACCGATGACGAAGGCCGGCTAGTACAGGTGCCGGTCGCACACGAAGTCAGGACGCGGACTGCGGCCGCGAAATTCAAGTTCAACATCGTGAGTGTCGCCAACACGGCTCCCGGCGAGTTCCCGTCCGTGACCTTCTCGGTCACCGACCCGACCAACGCCGATGCGCCCTACAACATCCAGACGGCTGCCCCATTCACGGTCTGCGCGGGCGGTGCCAGCCGCTTGTCCGTCGACGTGGCCTGGAGCACGACCGATTACACAAATACGGGCAGCGGCTCGGTCAATCCGCTCTTCAATCCGGCTCTGCCGATCCAGATGAATCCGCTCACTGCCTGTGGCGGCGCATCGACCGACAACGGCAACGGCACGTTTACGGTCACATCAACGACCGCGATACCGGCGACGGCCGTCGGCACAGCGGCGGTCGCGATCGAGGGTCATCCGGCGCTGGATGCGGACAACGACACCATCGTGGATCGCATCGCGGTGACCAATGCGATCCAGTATGTGCCGATCACGGACGCGGCGGCGGTCGCGCGCCGCTCTGTCGTCAAGATCGAGAAATGCCTCGACTGTCACAACCAGTTGTCCCTGCATGGCAACAACCGCACGGACAAGCCCGAGGTGTGCGTCATGTGCCATAACCCCAACATGACGGATATCAATCGGCGCGTTAATGCAGCAGGCCTCCCGTGCGGAGTCGATTCGATCCAGGAGCCGATCGATTTCAAACGCATGATCCACAAGATCCACGCGTCAGGCGAAGACGGCTCGGGGCGCGTCGGCGTGCCAGTTGAGATCTGCGGGTTCGGAAACACTCCGAATCTCTTCGAAGTCCTCTACCCGGGCAGGCTCAAGAACTGCGAGGGCTGTCATCTGGCCAATACCTATTACCCGGTTGACGGCGCCAATGTGCTGGGTACGACCGTAGACGTGGGGGCCGATCTGGCATCGCCGACGGATGACGTGGTGTTCTCGCCGAATGCGGCAGTCTGCTCCGCCTGCCATTACAGCGGGCTTGCAGCGCAACACATAATTCAGAACGGTGGTAATTTCGGCGCAACCAAGGCGGCCGACAGCACACTGATCTCGTCAAGTGTCGAGACCTGCGCGCTCTGCCATGGACCGGGACGTATCGGCGACGTGAAGGTGCTGCACGAGATCGGCACATTCCAGTTCAATTGACGCCAGTCCAAGCCGGGGCACGCGATAGTGCGTGCCCCGGCATTGTGTCCGGGACTCGCATATACAGGGAATCACGGATAGCCGCATGACCAGACCAACGCTTACTCAACTCCTCGCGCTGGTCTGCATCAGCCTTGGCGCGCCGATGCTGGCGGCATCGCAGTCTTCAGCGCGAGCCGAGGACACCCCGTACACGGCGAGTGGCGCCGACACCTGCCTGGCTTGCCACAACATCCCGGCGGTGGTCGGCATATTCCACACCAAACATGGCGTGCCGACGGATCCGCGCGGCCCCTTCGGTGACGGGCAACTGCAGTGCGAAGCCTGCCATGGCCCGGGCGGTTCACATGCGGGGATGGTCCAGCACGATGGCAAGTTGTCACAGGTCATTCACTTCGGCGCCGGTTCAGAAGACAGCGTCGAGACACAGAATGGAATGTGCCTCGGCTGCCACAAGGCCGATGCCGGTTTTGCGTGGCATGGCGGGCCCCATGACGACAACCGGGTGAGCTGCGCCGGCTGCCACCAGGTCCACACCGCAAGCGACCCGGTGCGCAACGTGTCGACCCAGGCCGACCAGTGCTATACCTGCCATGAATTCCGGAAGAGCGATTCGCTGAAGGCGTACGCGCATCCGTTGCGCGAAGGGAAGATGGCCTGCACCGGCTGCCACAGCCCGCACGGCGCGACCACGGAATTCATGCTCGCGCGGCAGACCATCAACGACACCTGCTATCAGTGCCACGCCGAAAAGCGCGGTCCGTTCCTGTGGGAGCACGCGCCGGTCACCGAAGACTGCACGACCTGCCACAACCCCCACGGATCAAATCACCCCGCGATGCTGGTGCGCAGCGCGCCGCTGCTCTGCCAGGGCTGTCATTCACAGAGCGGGCACCCGAGCATTGCCCAGCATGCCGGAGGCCTGGCCAACGGTACGCCGTCGCAATACCTGCTCGGTCAGAGCTGCATGAACTGTCATTCGCAGGTGCATGGTTCGAATCACCCGTCGGGTTCGAAACTGATGCGTTGACGGGCTGGGATGACGCGCGTCCGCGGTCGAGAGGTCGAGAGGTCGAGAAAAATGTCCGAACCCAGATGGACCCGATTCAGACCACTTCCATTCCTGACGTTCGTGGCGTCCGGGCTGATCGTGCCGGTTTCCGAATCGGCGCTGCCCGACACGACTGAATGGAAGTGCGAGCTGTGCCCGTTTGAAAAGGGATACGACGCGGATTTCGCAGCCGGCGCCAGTTATGTCAGCGAGGACACGGCGACATTCGGCGATGCAACCGGCTACGATGAAAAAGGCGGTTACCTGAATGTGGATGGCACGGGCCGCTACGCGACCGACGCCTATCGGCTGAGCTGGCTGCTGCAAGATCTCGGGCTCGACTCGAGGGCTGTTGAAATCAATGGCGCCCGCCCCGGGACTTTCGATTACCGCCTGGCCTATAGCCAGATACCGCGCCACAGGTTCGATAGCACCAGCACGATATTCACGCACGCCTCGAACAACCTGCTGACCTTGCCATCGACCTGGACCCCGGCCAACACGACGGCGGGCTTTGCCGATCTGGCGCAGAATCTCTTTTCCCAGGACATCGAGAGCGACCGCAAGACGCTCAAGCTGGGCGGCCGATACCTGCCGACGACCCGATTCCGGCTGTTCGCCGACTATGAACGGCAGGAGCGCGACGGCACCAACATCCTCGGCGGATCCTACTTCACGAACTCGAGCCTGCTGCCCCATCGTTTCGATTATCAGACTGACCAGGTGGACCTCGGAGTCCGCTATGACACCGACAATGGCTATCTGAAGTTCGCGTACTACGGGTCGTTCTTCCAGGACCAGTTCCTCTCCGCCAGCTGGCAAAACCCGTTCCTGTCGGCGCCCGGAGCCGGAACCAGCGCCCTCGCCGAATCGCCCGACAGCAATTTCCAGCAGTTGCTGCTGACCGGCGGCTATCGCATGACGGCACTGGACACCAGCATCAGCTTCTCGGCGGCGATGGGTCGTGGGAAACAGGACGACACTTTGTTGCCTTACACGACCAACTCCAACCTCATTACGACGCCCCTGCCGCGATCTTCGCTGGACGCGGAAGTCGACACGACCAACCTCGCGTTGACGCTCGTATCGAGGCCATTTCGCGACGCCCGCGTGAAGCTCGCGATTCGCTACGACGAGCGCAACAACAAGACATCCGAGTTGCCCTGGACGCGCGTCATCGCCGACAGTTTCCTTTCCGGCGAGACGGAATTGAATGTTCCCTACGGCTACGACCGGCTGCGCCTGAATGCCAGCGCAGACTACAAGTTGTTCGATACGCTCCGCGCCGCCGCCGGCTACGACCGCACTGAGACCAACCGGGATTTCCAGGAAGTCGCAGAACAGACCGAAGACACCGGCTGGGGACGGCTGGAATGGCGCCCCAATTCATCCCTCGAAATCACCGCGCGCGGCGGCGTGGCAAAGCGGGATATCAATCGCTATGACGAGACGCTAGCCGCCAGTCTCGACCAGAATCCGTTGCTGCGGAAATACGATCTCGCCTACCGCTACCAGCAGTTTGGCGAGCTGTCGGCCTCGGCGTCACTGCCAAAATGGCCGGTTACGGTCAGCGCCCGCGCGTTCTATGCGGACGACAGCTATTCGAAGTCGCGTCTCGGTCTGACCGACAGCGACGAGCTGCGCGTGGCAGCCGACCTCAGCTGGTCCGTGTCGGAAAAGGCATCGGTTTATCTGACGGGCGGATTCGAGGACATGTCCACTCAGCAAGCCGGAAGCGCGGGCTTCTCGACGCCCGACTGGTTTGCAGATTATTCCGACGAGTTCTACAACTTCGGCGGCGGCTTTCGCGTGACCGGAATCGGCGGCAAGATCGACCTGCAGCTCGATTACACGCGCGCCACAGGCACCACCGAAATCGACGTCACCGGCGGCGGCGGGCCCAGCCGGTTCCCGGACCTGGAAACGACGCTCGATTCGGCGCGGGCGCGAGTCCTCTATCACTGGTCCGAGAAACTCGAAGCGGGACTGCTGCTGCGTTACGAAAGTTTCTCGACCGACGACTGGGCGCTGCAGGGCGTCGCTCCGGATACGCTGCCAACGGTCCTGACATTGGGTGCGCAGCCCTACGATGACGACGTCTGGATGGCCGGCATCAGCTTCCGCTACCTGATCGGCGAGCGCTAGCCTCGCGGGCGCCGGCGGCCCGGCACGTCCGCGCCGCGCCGCGCAGGAAATCAAGGGTTCGAGTAGGCTTCGGGGCTTGAATGCCCATGTGGGGCCCAAGTCCATGCGTCCACTGCTTGCGCCGAAATCCATATTCGACGAGACGATTGCACTGATCAAGTCGGGCGATCCAGCTGCGGCCGAGACCCGCTGCCGGTCGGCGCTCGACCAATACCCGCGCGACGTCAACATGCTGGCGCTGCTGGGTGCGCTGCTGATCAAGCTGGACCGCTCCGCCGAAGCCGAATCCACGTTGCGCCAGGTCATCGCCGAGGCGCCGACCTTCGCGAAGCCGCAGGAGGATCTCGGCTTCCTGCTCGTGAAGCAGAATCGTGCGGCCGAAGCCCTGCCCTTCCTGGAACGCGCCACCCATCTCGACCCGAAGCTCGAAAATGCCTGGTTCACGCTCGGCAAGGCGCTCACGATGCTCGGCCGCGGTGCGGATGCGGACCTGGCCTTCGAACAGTGTTTCGCGCTGTCTCCCGAGCGCCGCCTGATGGCGCTCGCGGCAGAGCACCAGAAGGAAGGCCGGCTCGACGAGGCGGAGCACTTCTACCGCCGCATCCTTCGCCACAACCCGCGCAATGTCGACGCGATGCGCCTGCTCGCCCTGATCGCCCTGAAGGCGGGGCGCGACAGCGAAGCGGAGAGCCTGCTGGAGAAGGCAATCTCCCTGGCTCCGGATTTCCTGCTGGCGATCCTGGATCTCGGCCGGCTGAGAAAGGAACAGGACCGCTACGGTGAGGCCCTGGAATGCTTCGACAAGGCGATTGCGCTGGACCCGGCCAGTCCGCAGGCCCATTACCTGCGTGGCTCGACGCTGGCGCCTGCGTCGTTCACGCAGGAGGCGATCGAGGCCTACGAGGAGTGCCTGAAGCTGCGGCCGACGCACGTCGGCGCGCTGATCGGCCTCGGCCATGTCCTGAAGGCCGTCGGGCGCTATCGGGAGGCCGTTGCCTCCTACGACGCCTGCATCCGGCAGCTGCCTGATTTCGGCGAGACTTACTGGAGCCTCGCGAATCTCAAGACTTACCGGTTTGACGACGCCACCATCGCCGAGATGGAGCGGCGCGTCGGCGTGCCAGGGCTCACCATCCAGTCCGAAGTCAATTTCCTGTTCGCACTGGGCAAGGCCTGTGAGGATCGCGGCGATTTCGATCGCGCCTGGGGCTACTACCGCAGCGGCAACATGAAGCAGCGCGCGGAAGTCAGCTACGATCCGGTGCAGACCGAGACGATGAATGACCGCCTGGTCCGCGTATTCTCGGCCGATTTCCTGCGATCCCGCCAGGGCATTGGACTGGCCGATCCCGCGCCGATATTCATCGTCGGCCTGCCGCGCTCAGGCTCGACGCTGCTCGAGCAGATACTGGCGAGTCACAGCCAGGTCGAGGGCACGAGCGAATTGCCATACCTTGGCCGCGTCGCGGTCTGGCTGAATCGCAATCGCGCCGACGGAATCAACTACCCGGAAGCCGTGCGCGAACTGCAGGCGGCGAATTACCAGTCACTGGCCCAGGACTACCTGGCCTTTGCGCAGATGCATCGCCGCTCAGGCGCGCCGCGCTTTATCGACAAGAATCCGAACAACTTCGCCAATGTCGGCCTGCTGTCGCTGATACTTCCGAATGCCAAGGTCATCGACGCCAGACGCCATCCGCTCGACGCCTGCCTCAGCTGTTATCGGCAGTTGTTCGCCAAGGGCCAGAACTTCACCTACGACCTGACGGAAATCGGCGAGTACTACCTGCAGTACCAGCGAATGATGGATCACTGGGCCGAAGTGCTGCCGGGCCGGGTGCTGACGGTGCAGTACGAGGACGTCGTCGCCGACTTCGAGACGCAGCTACGGCGCCTGCTCGAGTTCTGCGAACTTCCCTGGGAACCCGCTTGCCTCCGGTTCTACGAGAGCGACCGGCCGGTGCGCACGCCGAGTTCAGAGCAGGTGCGCCAGCCGATCTACGACCGGTCCGTCGGCCACTGGCAGAACTACGCCGCGCATCTCGATGAGCTCGTCACCGTCATCGCGCCGATTCGCGAGCGGTATCGGCGTTACGAGCCGGTGGCACGTAGTCGAATATGAAGTTGATCCGGTCCGCGGTGCCTTTGTTCATGACGCTGTGGACCTTCTGGTTGTTGATCTCATAGGCCTGGCCGACCTCGAACTGGAATGGCCGGCCGTCGATCATGAAACGGACTCGCGGGTTGGTGACGATCGGCACGTGAATTCGATGACCGGCGGCAAATGACGGATGCGAATCCCGGTGCGGCAGGATCCTGCCGCCCGCCAGCAGTTTTGCCGCCATTGCACGGATGATCGTGCCACCGGGCGGGTACCAGTTGCGGATGATCTGGTGCATCAGCGGCACGGCGGTCTCGGCCAGGCGGTCCCAGCCCGGCTGCTTGCTGACTTCGATGGCCGGCCAGTCCGAAACCTCGGCGAACAACAGCACGATCGAGCGGGTCTGTTCATGGACTTCGTAGTCATGCTGGCGCTGCACGTTCTCGTTCCAGGCGACCTCGTCCTGGGCCAGGATCGCTGCCGCCAGCGACTCCATGTCCACCTTCCCGAAGCTGCGGATCGGCATCCCTATGTCCATGCCGCAAAGCCTATAGCCAGCTAGCGGTCGCCCGCAACGTCCCATCCAAACGGCCAGACTTCGAGGCCATGGATCGCGTTACGGACATCGTGGGTCAGCGTCACCATTCTTGATCTGGTGCCGGGTCGCAGGTCAAGCAACGAAATCGTCGACGGCGAGGAGCCGGCGGCGATCAGTTCATCATTGACGACGCAAAGGCCGCGGCCAAACGCCTGGCGCGCAAGCCTGGCGTCGTCCGGGCTGACATGTGTCAGGCTTTCAGCCGGAAAGCGCGGCACATTGAAGACGCGTTCAGCGTCACGGGTCGCGAACCGCACGACGTCCGCCTCGGTGTCGTTGAAAAGGACGCCGCCGCGGAACGGCCGCGCATTGTGGGAACCGACTGGAATCTCGACCCAGCGACGCAACTGACGACCGTTGAACAGCAGGATCCCCGCCGTCCTGAGGCCGCTGATGTGCATGCCACCCCGCTCGCAATGGACATTGTTCAGGTGCAGTGCGTTTGACGGCGGAGGACCGTCGTCAAACTCCGGGTCGAAGGGCGTGCCGACAAACCCGTCCCCAACGGCAGTCACACGCAGCCCCCAGGAAAAACCCAGCTTGTCGAGGTCGAAGCCCAGGATCGAATCGAAGCCGGTCGACGTCAGGAACAACGTACGCTCGTGGCGGAAGATCTCATGGCAATGCTTCAGATAACGGTTGCGCCAGGACCCGACCAGCTGGAAATCCGGAGTGTAGGCAAACAATTCGTCGCTGGCCGCGACGTAGACCGTGTCGCCATCGAACGCGATGCCGCGCAGGCCGCGATCCCAGCCGCGTCCCTGCCAGTCGATGTCCATCGTGTTCCAGTCGAGGACCCGGGTCGCGCGGTCACGGTCGAAGTCCACGAGGTAAACGCCGCCATGGCTTTCGCCCTGACGGCTGCCACGTACCACCGAAGTTGCGATGAGTATGGTCAGGGCGTAATCAGAATTCGTAGCGAAACTGTACGCCGATGGTCCGTGGCCGGTTGATCGATTGCCGCTGCTTCCCCCAGCGGTTGCTCAGGAACAGGTTGGCGCGCTCGTCCCAGAAATTGTCGACGAAGATCGACGTGGTCCACTTGTCCCCTTCCAGCCCGAATCGCAGGTTGCCGGTCTGGTAAGCAGCCTGGGTCTCGACAGGATTCCCCGAGACGACCGATTCGATGCCCTCGAGGGAATTGACGGACTCGCCGACATACGCGAGGTCGAGCCGCGCGAAGGGACGCGCATTCACCAGGCGCGCAGCCGACGACCGGTACTCGATGCCAAGCGCCGCGCTCCAGTCTGGTGCCAGCGGCAGTCGTGCGCCGTCTGCTACGGAGAATGAGAAATCATTGCCGTCCGCGTCGGTGAGCGTCAGCGTGGTCGCCTGGTCGATCTGCGCATCGTTCCATGCGACCGACCCGTCGACCTGCCATTCGTCGCTGACCGTGACGGCGAATTCCGCCTCGACGCCCGGAATCTTGGCGCTCGGCAGATTGACGAATCCGAGCTGGAATGTCACTGGCTGCGGATCCTCGATCTGCACGGCGAAATCATTCCACTTCATGTAATAGGCGGCAATGTTGAGTCGCAGCCGGTTGTTCAGCCATTCGGTCTTTGCACCCAGCTCGAAATTCTGCAGATCATCGGACTTGTAGTCCCGTGGCAGGATCGATTCCGGCTTCAGCGGATTACTGCCGCCGACACGGAATCCTTCGGAGTAGGTCGCATAGACCAGATGGTCCTCGTCAAACTTGTACGTGAAATTGAGCTTGGCGACCGTGCCGTCCTCGCGCGACTTCTGGTCACCATCGAGGGTACTCAGGCCCTCCGGCTGCTCCTGGTGTTGCGCGAACCTGCGGTCATAGTCGAACCAGCGCCCGCCGGCGGTAATCTTGAAATTTTCCGTGACGTCGAGGCTCACTTCTCCGAAGACGGCGATCTGGTCGAGCTCGGCGTCGTAGCGGCCGAGGAACCAGCGCTCGGTCGGCGCGAGAGGCTGGGGTTGCAAGTCGCTGAAATACGCGAATGACGGCGTGTCCTGGTAATCGCGGACGTAGCTGTCGAATTCCGTGTGGCCCCGCTCCTGGCTGTAGAACGCGCCCACCAGCCAGCCCCAGCGGCTCTCCGAATCGCCCGGCGATGCCAGACGCGCCTCCACGGTCGTGATGCGCGTCGCTTCGTGATTGGTGGCGAAACCCCGGGGATCGCCGCCGAAATCGTAGGCCAGCGTGTCGTAATAGGTCGCGAGCTGGTTGAACCGGAATTCGTAGTCGGTCGCATCCCCCTCGTAGCGGAAATCGCGGTCGAAATAGGAGGCGGACAACACCGCATCGCCGAATGGCAGGGATGCGTTGATCGTCAGCGCCAGCTGGTACCACTTGTCGTCCAGGCTTTCCTTCTCGAAACGCACCTGGTTCAGGTCGCCGACGCCGAGGTTGATGTCTCCATGCCCATCGGCGCTGACGTCCTGGAAGATTACTCCGAGCGTCGCATTCACATCCTCCGATGCATCCCAGCGCAAGGCGGCCCGGCCGCCACTGGTGCGCGTCGAGTTGACGTCCTTCGCCACGACATTGGCATTGTCGAACGTACCGTTCGGGCTGTCGCTCAGCACATTGTCGATGTAACCGGCATCCTCGGCCGTGAATCCGACCAGGCGCAGCGCCAGGCGGTCCTCCGCCAACGGGATGTTCAGCATCGCGCTGATGTCGTATCCCGTGCCGCCATCCTTGATGCTCGACACCTGTGCTTCCGCCCAGGAATCAAAGCCCGCCGGATCCGGCTTATTGGTGATGACGCGCAGGGTACCGGACTGGGAACTTGCGCCGTACAGCGTGCCCTGCGGACCGCGCAAGGCCTCGATCCGCTCGATGTCGATCAACCGCGGGTCCGGGTTGCGGCCGCTCTGCGTGATCGGCTGTTCGTCCAGGTACAGGCCTGCCGACGACACCGCGCCGTATTGAAGTCCGGAACTCGTCACGCCGCGAAATACGATGGTCGTCGCGCCCGGATCCCGCTCGCTGATGGCCAAGCCCGGTATCAGCTTGGCGTAGTCGCCCATCTGCTGCAGGCCGCGCATCGCGATCGCCTTCGAGTCGAAGGCGCTGATTGATTCCGGGACGTCCTGCAGGCGCTCGGCGCGCTTGGTGGCGGTGACGATGACTTCATCGAGACCGGTCACTGCCTGCCCCGATGCCGTACCGGCCATCGACAGCACTGCCGAAACCGCAGCGGTCAGCGCCGGTGAACCCGCCCGTGCAGGCTTCCGAATCGGATCAGCCATGCCAGTCCCCCTCGCAACTGGGCGATAGTAACGGCGGGGCACGGTGGGGGCAATCGGTCCCTTTCAGCCTGACGCATCGCGGCGATAAACGAGCCCCGGTACCGCCCCCATCGCAGCGACATACCAGCCCAGGAACTGCTGCGTGAAATCCTCCATCGGCGACAGGGGCCCGGGTTCGTAAAAGCGCGAGTCGACGCCCGCCTGGTTGCGCTCGATGATCTGCTTGTCGGCGAGCGTCGTGACGTCCCAGAGCCAGGTCAGCTCTGCGCGATCGTAATCCTTTCCCTCGACAGCCGACTCATTGACGAGCCAGGTGATCTCGCAATCAGTGTTGCGCTGGCCGCGCGGCGTGAATCGATAGAAAACCACGTGATCACAGTATGCGAGGCCGAATGTCACCGGCCCCACCTGAATATCGGTCGTTCCGCCGTCGAAACCCTT
The DNA here is from genome assembly GCA_036824505.1 of Steroidobacteraceae bacterium. Taxonomy (GTDB): domain Bacteria; phylum Pseudomonadota; class Gammaproteobacteria; order Steroidobacterales; family Steroidobacteraceae; genus SCUD01. Next base: position 50,945 of record DAITAA010000012.1, on the reverse strand, counting down.
GATCGTACCGAGCAGCGGCGCGACCTGTGCCCCATCGCGGCTGCCTGTTTGATGGCCGCGCAGCAGCGGGTAGCGATCGAATCCGCGTTCGATACCGAGCGCGCCCGCATCGAGCCACGCCTTCTGCACCACATGCTGAGTGAGCCCGACGGCCGGTGCCCGTTCCATGACCTCCTTCAGCATGGCCGTGCACTCTTCCACCGGCAATGCACGCCCGTGACCGACGGTGTATTCGGGGTGTGCCGGCGCGCAGTGATAACACTCGCAATAATTCTCGACGGTGAGCTTCCAGTTGCTGGCAATCGGATAGTTCTGCCGATGGGCGACCTTGCAGTGCTCCAGCTGGTAAGGAGCCAGCGGCGCGGCCATGTCATTCTCGATCGCGTCGAATGACGGCGGGTCGGCGTCGAAATTGACGAAGATCAGCCCGACAAAGACCTTCGCGTGCAGGCGGCGCAGGCCAAATCGCGAGCGGTCGAATGCCTCCGGCACGCGGCTTGCCGCGCGCAGTGAGCCGTCGAGGCCATAGGTCCAGCCGTGGTAGCGACATGTGAACCGCGATTCGTGACCTTCGTGCGCATCGCAAATGCGCGATCCGCGGTGCCGGCAGACATTCATCAAGGCATTGATCTGCCCTTCGCCGTCGCGCACGATGATGACGGACTCGCCCGCGATCTCGAACAGGAAATAATCGCCGCGCTCCGGGATCTGGCTCTGGTGGCCGACATACAGCCACGACTTCAGGAAGATCCGGCGAATCTCGTTCTCATAGACCTCCGGATCGCGGTACGCGAAACCAGGCAGCGCATACCCTTCCCGATATGTTTCGATCATGCAGCCTCCGGACGGCGCTTGCCGGAAATCACGGCCGCGGTTGCCACCGCAACCGCCACCAGTGCAATGATGATCGTCGTGATCGCATTGATGTCCGGCGTCACGCCCAATCTTACCTTGGCAAAGATCAACATCGGTAGTGTCGTGGCTCCGGGGCCTGACACAAAGCTCGAGATCACCAGGTCGTCGAGCGACAGCGTGAATGAGAGCAACCAGCCGGACACAAGCGCCGGCAACAGCATCGGGACCGTGATGTCGAAGAACACCGCCACCGGCCGGCCGCCGAGGTCCATGGCAGCTTCTTCAAGCGACTCGTCCATGGCCGCGAGCCGCGCCCGGACGACAACGACGACATAGGCCATCGAAAACGTGATGTGCGCGATCGTGATCGTTGTCGCGCCGCGTGACGCCGGCCATCCGATCAGGTCGGCCATCGATATGAACATGAACAGCAGGGAGATGCCGGTGATGATCTCCGGCATCACCAATGGCGCGGTCACCATGCCGGAGAGCAGCATCCGGCCACGAAGCCGGTTTACGCGATGCAGTGCGAGCGCGACGATCGCGCCGAGCGCCGTCGCAAAGGTCGCACTGACCACGGCGATGCGCAGGCTCAGCAAGGCCGCGCCGAGCAAGTCCTCGTCGGAGAGCAGGCTCGCGTACCACCGCAGCGAGAATCCACCCCACAGCGTCACCAGCCGCGAGTCATTGAACGAATAGATCACGACCGACACGATCGGCACATACAGCAGCGCGTAGCCAAATACGACGATCGTGATCAGCATCAGCGGGCGGTGCTTCATGAGGCCGCCTCCTGCTCACGGCGCTGCAGGCGCTGGAACCACATGATCGGGGCGATCAGCAGGACCAGCAGCACGACGGACACCGCCGAAGCGACAGGCCAGTCCCGATTGATGAAGAATTCGTCCCAGAGCACGCGGCCGATCATCAGCGTATCTGCGCCGCCGAGCAGCGCCGGGATCGTGAACTCGCCGACCGCCGGAATGAAAACCAGCAGGCAGCCGCCGATGATGCCTGGCACCGACAGCGGCAGGGTCACATCGACGAAAGCCTGCCAGCGTCGCGCCCCGAGATCCGCAGCCGCTTCCAGCAGATCGAGATCCAGGCGCTCGAGGTTGGCGTACAGGGGCAGGATCATGAATGGCAGGTACGAATAGACGATGCCGAGATACACGGCGAAATCGTTGTATAGCATCGGCAGCGGGTGGTCGATGACGCCGAGCCGGATCAGGAACTCGTTGATCACGCCGCGGTTGTTCAGCAGGCCGATCCACGCGTAAACCCGCAGCAGGAACGAGATCCAGAACGGCAGGATGACCGCCAGCAGCATGATCTGCCGGCGACGCGGCGGCTGCCGCGCGATGTAATACGCCATCGGATATCCGAGCAGCAGGCACAGCAGCGTGCCGATCGCTGCCATCTTCAGCGACGAGAGATAGATGATCCCGTAGTAGCCGTCCTGGAACAGATAGGCGTAATTCTCGAAGGTAGCCCTGAGGCCGGCGAAGCCTTGCGCGCCCCATTCCAGCAGCGGCGTGAATGGCGGCTGCGCCACGATCGGATCGGAGAAGCTGATCTTCAGGATGATCAGGAATGGCGTGAGGAAGAACAGCAGCATCCAGAGATAGGGTAGCGCCACTGCCCTGCGGAGCCATTGCAATGCCTGACCACCGTTGACTGTGGGTTCTTCGTTCATGACGGCAACAGGATCGTGCTGGCGATTTCCCAGGACAGGTAGACCTCGTCATCCCATTCCACCGTCAGTTTCGCCGACCGCCGCAGGTTCTGTGCACTGACCTGCATTTCGGCACCAGTTTTCAGGCGCACGCGGTAGAGGGACTGGTCGCCGAAGTACGCCAGATCCCAGACGGTTCCCTTGACGACGTTACGGTCCTTCGTTTCCGGAGCCTGCCGGCTGATCGTGATCTTCTCCGGGCGAACCGCAATACAGGCGGCACTCCCCGCCGGCATCACCGCATCCGAAATCACCGACAGATCCGCACCAAGCGCCTCGCAATGCAGCGAGAGCCGCCCGGCTTCCCCGCCCGTCACGCGGCCGTCGAACAGGTTGATGTTGCCCACGAAACTCGCGACATAGCGGTTCGCCGGAAACTCGTAGACCTCCCCCGGCGGGCCCACCTGGACGATACGGCCTTCGGCCATCACCGCAATGCGGTTCGCAAGCGTCATGGCCTCGCTCTGGTCGTGGGTGACGACGACGAATGTCGTGCCGAGCTGGTATTGCAGGCTCGCCAGCTCGAACTGCGTATGCTGGCGCAGCTTCTTGTCGAGCGCGGCCATCGGTTCATCGAGCAGCAGCAGCTTGGGCCGTTTGACCAGCGCGCGCGCGAGCGCGACGCGCTGCTTCTCGCCGCCCGAGAGCTTTTCCGGTTTGCGCGTCGCCAGTGCCTCGAGCTTGACGAGCGCCAGCATTTCCGCGACCCGTTCCCGGATCTTCGGGGCCGGGACATGCTCTTTCTTGAGGCCGTACGCAACGTTCTGCGCCACCGTCATGTGGGGAAACAACGCGTAGGACTGGAACATCAGGTTAACGGGCCGCTCGTATGGCGGCACGTCGGTCATGTCGGCACCGTCGATCAGGATCCGGCCGGAAGTCGGCTGCTCGAAGCCCGCCAGCAGCCTGAGCAAGGTGGTCTTGCCACAGCCCGAACTGCCGAGGATCGCAAACAGCTCGCGGCGGAGGATGTCGAGCGAGACGCGATCAACCGCCGTGACACCATCGAACTGCTTCGAAACCTCGCGGATCTGCACCAGGGGCGTTGCGGGCGTCTCGCTCACAGGCCAGTCTTCACTCGCGACCACAGCCGTGTCCGCTTTCGCTCGTCGACGGGATCGCGGAGCACCGCCTTGTAGAGTTTCGCGCGCACTGCGTCGGGCGGGTAGACCGCCGGATCATCGCGAACTTCCGGCAACAGGAGCTTCATGGCCTTCGGATTCGGCGCCGCGTATCGGGTCTCGTTGCTGATCGCCGCAATGACATCGGGCCGCAAAAGGTAATTGAGGAACAGGTGTGCGTTGCCCGGATGCGGTGCATCCGCCGGAATAAACCACAGGTCGAACCAGGCGAGCGTGCCTTCACGCTGCGTCGTGTAAGCCAGCTTGACGGGCCTGCCCGCCTGTTCTGCCCGGTACATTGCCTGAGCGTAGTCACCCGACCAGCTCATCGCAATGCAGACCTCCTCATTCGGCAGGTCGATCAGCATCTTCGCGGAACTGAAATACCGGATGTACGGTCGCACGGCCTTCAGCAGCTTCTCGACATCCGCCAGGTCCGCGGGATCGAGGCTGTTGGGATCGTGGCCGAGGTAGAGAAGCGCCATCGGAATCACGTCGGTCGGCTCATCGAGGAATGTGATGCCGCAATCCGCGAAGCGGCGCGCCACTTCCGGCTTGAAGATCATGTCGCCGCTGTTGACCGGAGCATCCGGCATGCGCTCATGGATCATCTTGATGTTGTACGTGAAGCCGGTCGTTCCCCAGAGATAGGGCACACCGTAACGGTTGCCTGGGTCGGCCGACTGCAGCATGTTCAGCACCCAGGGATCGAGGTTGCCCCAGTTCGTCAGCTTGCTCTTGTCCAGCGGCTGGTAGACGCCGATCGGGATCAGCCGCGCCGAATAGCGTTCGGCGTGTACGACGACGTCGTAACCGGTGCGCCCGGCCAGCAGGCGCGCCTCCGCCATCTCGGTCGAATCGTACAGGTCATAGTTGACCTTGATGCCGTATTCCGCCTCGAACTTGTCAATGGTGTCCGGTGCGATGTAGTCCGGCCAGGTGAAGACGTTGAGTATCTTTTCTTCCGCTGCGGTCGCCGCGGCGGTCCAGGCCAATGAAAAACCGGCCACCAGCAGCGCAAGCGTCCTCACCCGCTACATCCCCTCGAGACCGCGCTTCAACAGGGCGCGCGCGATGATGAGGCGCTGGATTTCGCTCGTGCCTTCCCAGATACGGTCCACACGCAGCTCCCGGAAGAACCGCTCCGCGGCGTTTTCCCTCATGTACCCGCGTCCGCCGAAAATCTGCAGGACGCGGTCGACGATCCGGTTGGCCGCTTCGGAAGCATACAGCTTGGCGATCGAGCACCGCGCATGCAGCGACTTCAGGTCCTCGCCGCGGTCGTGCGCCTGCGCAGCCTCGTAGGTGATCAGCCGCGCGGCCCAGAGTTCGGTGACGCTATCGGCGAGCATGGCCTGGATCAGCTGCTTTTCGGCCAGTGCCTCGCCCCCGATCATGCGCGAGCCCGCGAATGCGGTCGCCTCCTCGATCAGGCGGGCGGCCGCGCCGCAACTGCGCGCCGCGATCATCAGGCGTTCGCGCCGGAACCAGCTGTGGGCGTACTGCATGCCATTGCCCTCGCTGCCAAGACGCTGGCTCTCGGGGACCACGACGTCATTGAAACGGTAGACCGGATGATGGTCGCTGAAGGTATGGCTGAAGAGCGGCGTGCGCACCAGCTCGATGCCTGGCTGGTCCTTGTCGATGAAGAACAGGGAGTGCCATCCTGCGTGCGGACCATCGGCGAGTCTTGCCTGCAGGATGAAGTAATCCGCATGGTTCGCACTCGTGATATACCATTTTTCGCCGGAGATCCGGTATCCCTCCGGGCAGCGGCGGGCGCTGGTCTCGATCGATTCGGGGTCGGAGCCAGGACCACTTTCGGTGATCGCGTAGCATTCCTTGCGCTTGCCACTCATCAGCGGAAGGATGTAGCGCTTGAGTTGCTCCTCATTGCAGGCTTCGAACATCCAGCGTTGCGCTTCCGAGAAGCACCAGCAGAGCGCATTGGTCACCCGGCCGAGCTGCTCCCAGACCACGACCTGATCGATCACCCTCGCTTCGCGGCCGCCGTGGGCCGCCGGCACATCCATGGCGCTGAAACCCAGTTCGATCGCCAGGCGCTTATGCCGCGATTTCACGTCCTGCGGCAACTTTCCTTCGTTGAGTTCGGCTGCGACTTCCTGCGGGATCAGTTCCTCGCGCGCGAATTTCTCGGCGCGATTCCGCCAGGCCAGTGCCTCGTCATCGAGCGTGATTCGCATGTCCGGCTAGCTCCGTGGCATTGCGGCAGGTTGCCGGAAATGACGGGGGAATGCATCTGCCAGATAGGCCATGGTAATGCGCCATGCCAGATCGCGGCTCATCGACTCCGGCCGCACCAGCAGGTCGAGCCAGAGGCCATCCGTCATGGCCGATAGCCCATCGGCCACCAGCGCCGGTTCCACGTCAGGATAGTCGCCCTGCTCACAAAGCCTTGCGCACATCAGGCGCACCATGTCGTCATAGGACTTGTCCCGCTCCGCGCAGATGCGCCGGTAGGTAGGACGAAACTTCCGCTCGCCCCAGAACGCAAACCAGACGGCGAGCTTGTCACGGGCGCAGATGTTGCGTCGAAAATCGAGATCGACCATGGCCTGCAGACCGGCGGCCGGCGAGACCTCTCCCGCAGCAGCGGCCTCATGGCAAACGCTGCGGTACTCGTCCGCGAGATAGCGCAGGGTCTCGGTCAGCAGCCTTTCCTTGCTGCGGAAATGCAGGTTGACGATGCCCTGGCTGAGCCCCGCTTCGTGCGCCACGGTTGCGATCGTGGTGTCGGCGAGCCCGTGATTCGCCACGCAACGGATCGTGGCCTCGATCAACTGCTGCCGACGCTCTGCTGGTGGCGCTGTGCGGCGCCGCTTCGCCGCTCTACGCGACCGTTTGGTCTTCAGAAATAACTCCCTTGAAATCAGGGACTTAACAGCATAGCCGCCGGGATTTATGCACCATCTTACTGCTTTTCTGAGAGAATTCAATGAATGAATGATTATTCAATGGGCATGGACGGCGGTGCGCCTTTGTGGGAGGCTGAGTATCCGCAGTTCGACCCCGAAACGGCAGGAGGCCCACGGCCATGACACGCAGCCTCAGCAGGTCCAATGCGCACTTCAGGAAGGCGGTCACCCGCCTGCCGCTCGGCGTCTCATCGAACTTCCGTTACTGGGGCGAAGACAAGACCATCTATGTCTCGTCCGCCAAGGGCGCCCGCCTCCGCGATATCGATGGCAATGAATACATCGATTACCGGATGGCCTACGGTCCGTGCATCCTGGGTTATGCGGATCGCCGGGTCGACGATGCAGCCCGTGCGGGAATCGAGATCGGCGGCGTTTTCGCTCTTTCAACGGAGCGCGAATACGCGGTGGCCGAGCGCATCTCGCGGATGGTGCCGGCGGCCGAAATGGTGCGATTCTCGAATTCCGGCACCGAGGCGGTCATGGCGGCATTGCGGCTTGCGCGCGCGGTCACCGGCAGGGACTCGTATGTCGTGGTCGAGGGCGGCTATCACGGCGTTTTCGACGCAGCCTTGTGGCACACGCCGATCGAGGACTGGCGTCCGGCTGCCGGAGAGCCGCATCTGGTGCCTTTCAGCGCCGGTGTGCCGGGAATGCTGCGGGCACTGCTGCATGCCGTGCCGATGAATGACGCCGACCGTCTGGAGAGCGTATTCAAGGCCTATGGCCATGAAATCGGTGCATTCCTGATCGAACCGATCATGGGTAACTGCTGCTCGATCTCGGCAACCAGGGAATTCCTGCATGCCGCCCGCGCCCTGTGCGACCGTTACGGCATCCTGATGATCATCGATGAAGTGAAGACCGGGTTCCGCGTGGCGCGAGGCGGTGTCCAGGAACTGTTTGGCGTGAAGAGCGACCTGTGCACATTCGCCAAGGCGATGGCCAATGGCTATCCCATTTCGGTGGTAGCCGGCCGCAAGGACATCATGCGCCGCTTCGGCGACGGCGTCGTGCACGGCGGTACCTTCACCTGCCACTCCGTGGCACTCGCCGCCGCCGAGAAGACGCTGGAAATCCTCGACGAAACGCCGGCATTGCGGACGATCGCCGAATACGGCACGCGGCTGCGCACCGGCATGAGCCAGATCCTCTCCCAGCGCGGCATCAAGCATTCGTTCAGCGGCCATCCGTCCATGAGCGGCCTGTTCTTCAATGAACATCCGCCGCGCAACTATCGCGACTGGGCCGGCAGCGACTACAGTTTCTACGAAGCGATCGCACCCGAGCTGCACGATCTCGGGGTGCTCTGCGAACCGGATTCCCGCGAACCCTGGTTTGTCTGCGAGGCGCATGACGAACGCTGCCTGGTGGAAACGCTGCAGCGCTTCGAAACTGCCGTGGATCGTGTCCTGAACGAAGTACAAAGCCCCGGACCTGCGCACTGCGCAATATAGGCGGTTATCGTCCGTGACGAACTATGACGCGATCGTCGTCGGCGCAGGCCACAACGGCCTGACAAACGCGGCATATCTCGCGCGCGCGGGCCTGAAGGTCCTGGTGCTCGAACGCATGCCCTGGATCGGCGGTGCCGCGGTCAGCCTGGAAATCTACAAAGGCTGGATGTATTCGAACTGCTCGTACGTGAGCAGCCTGCTGCGGCCAGAGCTTTTCCGCGACCTGGATCTGGCGCGCCATGGGCTGCAGGTAGTGCCCTACGGAGGAGGCGCGACGATCACGCAGAGCGGGGATATCCTCGGCAACTACACGGACGAGGACGTGCAGCGCCGGGAATTCGCGCGGCACAACGCGCGCGATGCCGACGCCTATCGTCGCTATTCGACCGATGTGATTCGCCAGTGCAAGTTCATCCGCCCGCTGCTGCTGCGCACGCCCCCGGACCCGACCTCGATGCGGCCGCGGGATATCCGGGAGATGATCTACCTCGGCAAGGAGTTCGCGAAGCTCGGCGAGCAGGCAATCTACGACACCATCCGCTTCTACACCATGAGCATCGCCGATTTCCTCGGCGAGTATTTCGAATCTGACCTCATCAAGGCGCATCTCTCCGGCAGCGGGATCATCGGCACGGCACTCGGCGTCTATTCTCCGGGGACCGCCTATGTGCTGCTGCACCACTATATGGGCGACGTTGACGGATCCATCGGCGCCTGGGGATACGCCCGCGGCGGCATGGGCGCAGTCTCGAACGCGATCGCATCCGCATTCAAGGCGCATGGCGGTGAGATCATCACCGACGCGCCTGTCGAACGCGTCATCGTCCGCCATGGCAAGGTCGCCGGTGTTGCAACGGCGAACGGCAACGAGTACCGGGCAAAGATCGTCGTTTCGAATCTTGACCCGAAGCGCACATTCACGAAATTGTTCGACGAAAACGATCTCGATCCGGCATTCCTGAATCGCGCGCGCAATTTCAAGATCCGCGGATCGTCGGGCAAGCTGAACATCGCCCTCGATGGGCTGCCCGAGTTCCCGGCGCTCGGCCGCAACAACCCGCTGCGCTTTGGCGACCTCCATTTCCTCGATTCGCTCGAGAAGATGGAACGCGCCTACGACGACTGGAAGAACGGCACCTGGTCGAAGGAGCCGTATCTGGACCTGCTGATCCCGTCGATGACCGACCCGACGATGACGCCTCCGGGCAAGCATTTCATGTCGGTGTTCGTGCAGTACGTGCCGCCGAAGATCCACGGCCGCGACTGGACCGACCAGGACCGGGACGGATTCAAGAACACCTGTCTCGACCAGATTGCGCGCTACAGCCCGAATTTCAGGCAGCTGATCCGGCACGTCGAAGTCCGCACGCCGCGCGAACTCGAGGACGAAGTCGGCCTGACCGAAGGCAATATCTTCCAGGGCGAATTGACCATGGATCAGCTGTTGTTCAACCGGCCGTTCCCCGGCTTCGCGCAGTATCGCGGCCCGGTGAAGGGCTTCTATATGTGCGGGTCCGGCACCCATCCCGGCGGCGGCGTCATGGCGGCACCGGGCGCCAACGCGGCACGCGAGATACTGCTCGATCTGCGTCGTCCCAATCCGGTGCCCGAGGGCTGGCAGGATGACTGACAGCAACCGGATCATCATCATCGGCGCGGGCCACAACGGCCTCGTATGTGCCGCTTACCTCGCAAAGGCGGGTCGCGAAGTGCTGGTGCTCGAGGCGTCCAGCCGGGTTGGCGGTGCGGCGATCACGCGGGAATTCGGGCCGGGATACCGCGTCTCGGCCTGCGCGCACGTCTGTTATCAATTGGACCCGGGAATCTCACGGGAACTTCGGCTCGCGGCGCATGGCCTGAAGACGGCGCGCGCGAACCTCCGGACGGTCGCGCTGGCAACCACCGGCGATCATCTCGTGTTCGAGGGCGGCCGGCTCGAAGCGGGCCCGCTTTCGGACAAGGACCGGGCGGCACTCGCCGACTACCACGCCCGGATGCTGCGATTTGCGCGGGTGCTTGGAAAGCAGAACAACCGGCGTCCGCCGCGCATAGCCGGCGGTGGCCGCGCTGACCTCATCGCCGCGGCGACACTCGGCCTCGATATTCGCCGTCTCGGCCGCGATTCGATGCGCGAGTTCATGCGCATCGCTGCCATCAATATCTTCGACGTCCTGGAGGAGACCTTTGATGCGCCGCTCTTGAAGGGCGCGCTGGCACTCGATGCCGTGCTCGGCACGAATCTCGGGCCACGCTCGAACAACTCGGTCCTGACGATGCTGCATCGCCTGAGCGGCGAGGCGATCGGGGTGACCGGCGGCCTGTCGCTGCCGGAGGGCGGCATGGGCGCCGTCAGCGAAGCAATTGCGTCGGCAGCGCGCACCAGTGGCGCGACGCTGCGGACCTCGAGTCCCGTCGCGCGCATCACGCTGGAAGCGGACCGGGTGTCAGGCGTTGAACTCGAGAACGGCGAAAAACTGCCGGCCGGCACCGTCATATCGAATGCCGACCCGGCGCGCACCCTGCTCCAGTTGCTGGGCGCGCGGCATCTCGAAACCGGTTTTGTCCACCGGATCCGGCATTTCCGTTCCAAGGGCATGGCGGCGAAGCTGCATCTCGCGCTCGACGGGCTTCCCGCATTTGCGCGGCTGCCGGAAGAGCGTGCCTGCGAACGCCTGGTAATCGCACCCGATCCTGTTTACATCGATCGCGCCTTCGATCACGCGAAGTACGGCCAGTGCTCGCCGGATCCCGCGCTCGAGATCACGATCCCGAGCATCTATGACCGGTCACTGGCACCTCCAGGCAAGCACGTGTTGTCGGCAATCGTGCAATACGCTCCCTTTGATGCGCGTGCGAGTACCGACGCCGCGCGCGCCGGATTCCTGGAGCGGACGCTTGGCGTGCTCGAGCGCTACGCCCCGGGGCTGCGCCGCCACATCGTCGCGTCGGAGTTGCTGCTGCCGGCGGACATCGAGCGGGAGTTCCGCATCACCGGCGGCCACTGGCATCACGGCGAACTGGCGGTCGACCAGTTCCTGATGCTGCGGCCTGTTCCTGGCGCGGCGCAATACGAGATGCCGGTGCACGGACTATATCTGTGCGGCGCGGGGTGCCATCCCGGCGGCGGCGTGATGGGATCCGCCGGCAGGAATGCGGCCCGGGCGGTTCTTGGCAAGGAGCGGGCGGCATGAAGCACAAGGAACACTTCCGGACTGCGGTTTACCAGACCCCATTCCATCCGCGCACGTCGCAATTGAACACGCTGAATGAATGGCACCGGTGGAAGGACTACACGACAGCCGATGCTTTCTTCGACCAGGCACTCGAGTACGCGGCGATACGCAATGCCTGCGCGGTATTCGACCTGATGCCGATGACGAAGCACCGCATCACGGGCCCTGACGCACTGCCATTCCTGAATCGCCTGATCACGCGCGACATCGCCAAGATCAAGCCTGGCCGGGTCGGTTACTGCGTATGGTGCGACGACAACGGGCAGGTCATCGATGACGGCACTGTCTTTCACCTGCGCGAAGGTGACTATCGACTATGCTCGCAGGAACGGCAGCTCGACTGGCTCTCACGCTCGGCTCACGGATTCAACGTGTCAATCGTCGAGGACACGCACGATGTCGCCGCCCTCGCCCTCCAGGGCCCGACCAGTTGCGCAGTGCTGAAGGCGATCGGCTGCAGCGGCGTAGAACGCCTCTCTCCATTCGGCATCGCATATTTCCCGTTTGCCGGCGCCGAGCTGATGGTTTCGCGAACCGGGTTCACCGGCGACCTCGGTTACGAGCTCTGGATCGATCCGGCGCGCGCGCTCGAACTCTGGGACGCCCTGTTCGAGAAGGGCGCCGATCACGGCATACGCCCGATGGGCACCCACGCGCTCGAGGTCGCGCGAATCGAGGCCGGCTTCATCCAGGCCGGCGTGGATTTCCTGCCTGCCGACCAGGCGATACGCCTGGAGCGCTCGCGCTCGCCATTCGAGCTCGACCTGGGCCGGCTGGTCGATTTCAGCAAGCCGAATTTCAACGGCCGCCGCGCGCTGCTCGAGGAGCAGCGGCGCGGCTCGCGCTTCCGCCTGGTGCGTCTGGACGTTGAAGGCAACAAGCCCGCGCGATCGGCCTACATCTACGACCGCAAGCGCAACGTCGTCGGCACGGTCACCTCGGCCGAGTGGTCGCCTTCAGCGAAGGCGAATATCGCGCTCGCTTCGATGCACATGCCCTGGGGCCTGCCCGGCGACGAATTGTGGGCGGAGATCTACTATCAGCGCGAACTCAAGTGGTCGCGCGTGATGGCGCGTTGCCGCGTGGTCGAAGGCGCGTTCTTCGATCCGCCCCGTCGCCGCGCAACGCCCGCCGCGGACTTCTGATCGACTGGGCATCCGGGGCGCGCATGCCTCATCGGCTTGATTCACTGCTCCGTCCCAAATCGATCGCGGTACTGGGCGCGACCGAGCGCGCCGGCGCAGTCGGCCGCACAACGGTCGAGAATCTCCTCAAAGGCCGCTACGAAGGCCGCCTCTATGCGGTGAACCCGGGCTATGACTCGGTTTGCGGCGTGCCATGCTTTGCGTCGCTCGCGAGCCTGCCGGAGCCCGTCGAGCACGTCATATTCGCGATCAGCGATGCGCGGGTCGAGGCCGCACTCGAAGAGGTCATCGCCCACGGGGCACGTGCCGCCACATTGATGTCCTCGCTGGTGCTTGCGGACGACCGCGAGCCGAAACTCCGTGAACGAGTGCTCGCGAGGATTCGCAGATCCGGCATGCTGGTCTGCGGCGCCAATGGCATGGGATTCTACAATTTCGATGACGGCATCTGGGTCTGCGGCTTCCCGACACGCATGCATGCCCGGGGAGGCAATGTCGCCTACATCAGCCACTCCGGCGCCGGCATGTGCGGGATCGTCGACTGCGAGGAGCGCATCGACTTCAACTTCGTGGTATCGACCGGCCAGGAACTCGCCGTCGCGATGGACGAATACCTGGATTTCGCGCTTGACCTGCCGACGACCCGGGTCGTCGGGCTCTTCATGGAAACCGCCAGAAATCCGCAGGGACTCGTGCGCGGATTCGAAAAGGCACGCGAGCGCGGGATACCGATCGTCGCACTGAAAGTCGGGCGCACGGAACTCGCCGCCAGGCTGACAGTGTCACACTCCGGCGCTATCGCCGGGCAGGACGCCGTTTATCAGGCGCTGTTCGATCGGTACGGCGTACAGCGCGTCTGGGACATGGACGAACTGGCGACCACGCTGATCATGTTTGCGCAGCCGCACCCGGTCGGGGCCGGCGGCCTGGTCACGCTGCACGACTCGGGCGGCGAGCGGCAACTGCTGATCGACCTTGCCCATGACGCGCAGGTTCCGCTCACCCAGCTTTCGCCCGCGACCACCGAAAAACTCGCCGCACTGCTGGATCCCGGCCTGCCGGCGATCAATCCGCTCGATGCCTGGAGCGCGGGCGGGCCGGACCACCACGTCGCGATGCAGCGCTGCTTCGCCACCCTGATGTCCGATTCGCAGGCCGCGATCGGCGCGGTCGTCCTTGATCGCGTGGCGGGCGGCGGCATCGAGCAAGACTATCTGGAGTATCTGCGCGTGGGCCACAGGGCCTCCGGCAAGCCGGCGTTCCTGGTCGCCAATCGCCAGGGCACCGGCGCGGACGCGAGCGTGATCGCTACGACCCGCGATGGGTTTCCGGTTCTCGATGGCGTCGTGTCGTTTCTGCGCGGTGCGCGGCATCTGTTCGGCTACCGCGACTTCCGGGCGCGCGATCGCGGATTGCTGATACCGGCGCCGGATGCAGCACTTGCCAGCTGGCGGCAGCGCCTTGCTGATGGCAGGACATTGGACGAGAACGACGCGATGAACCTGCTGCGGGACTTCGGGCTGCCGGCGAATTCCGGTCGCATTGCCGAGAGTGAGGCCGAGGCGCGCGCCGCGGCGGGCAAGGTCGGCTATCCGGCTGTCCTGAAGACCGCAACGCGCGGGGTCGATCACAAGTCCGACCGTGGCGGCGTGCATCTCGACATCGGCGACGAGGCTGCCCTGATCGGCGCCTACCGGGACCTGGCATCGCGCATCGGTCCGCGCGTGCTCGTCGCACCGATGATCGTCACGCGCGGCGTGGAAATGCTGCTCGGCATGATCCATGACGATCAGTTCGGGCCCGTCGTGGTGCTCGGTTTCGGCGGGCTGCACGTCGAGGCGCTGGCCGACGTGGTCTATGCCCTGCCGCCATTCGATGCCGCGGAGGCCAGGCGCCTGGTGGACCGCCTACGTTCCGCCCCGCTGCTCCACAGTCACCGCCACGGGCGCACGCTCGCAGTGGATGAATTCTGCGGGAGCGCCGCGCGCTTCTCGGCGCTGGTTGCCGGTCTTGGCGACCTGCTCGCCGAGATCGACCTGAATCCCGTGATCGTGCATTCGGACGGTTGCGTCATCGTCGATGCGCTGGTGGTCCCCAAACCGGTGCACAATCTGCATCAATCCAAGCAGAGGCAAGCCTGATGAGTCTGCAAGCACTCGCTGATCATGATAAGGGCCGCTGGCAGGCGGTCGCGAAGACCGCGCGCGCCCGCATCGAGACACGCCTGTTCATCGATGGCCGCTTCGTCGATGCCGCCGGGGGCGGTCGTTTCACGACCATCAATCCGGCGAATGGCCAGCCGCTCGCCGAAATGTCCGCGGGAACCGCCGTTGACATCGACCGGGCCGTCGCGGCTGCGCGGCGCGCGTTCAAGGCGGGCAGCTGGTCCCGGATGGCGCCCCGGCAACGCATGGAAATCCTGTATCGATTCGCGGCACTGGTCGACAAGAACGCCGAGTCCCTGGCGGTGCTGGAAACACTCGATATGGGAAAACCGATCGCCGACGTCGTCGGTGGCGACCTTCCCGCCGTGATCGACACCATCCGGTTCATGTCCGAATGCATCGACAAGATCGAGGGCGCCGTCACGAACACGGAAGCGGGCGTCATGCACCTGGTGCTGCGCGAGCCGCTCGGTGTCGTCGGCGCCATCTCGCCCTGGAATTATCCGCTGCTGATGGCGGTCTGGAAGATCGCACCGGCCCTGGCGGCCGGCAATACGGTGGTGTTGAAACCCGCCGAGCAGGCGCCGATGAGCTGTCTGCGGCTTGCGGAGCTGTTCTCCGAGGCGGGAGGGCCGGATGGCGTGCTGAATGTCGTGAATGGCCTCGGGGAAGTGGCAGGCAAAGCGCTTGCGCTGCACCCGGACGTTGCGAAGATCACGTTCACCGGCTCGACCGAAGTCGGCAAGCTGATCCTGCAGTACGCCGGTCAGTCCAACATGAAGCAGGTTTCGCTCGAATGCGGCGGCAAGTCGCCGCAGGTGTTCGTGGCCGACATCGCGGACCTCGATCGCGCGGTCACCGCTGCGTACCGCGGAATCTTTTCGAACATGGGCGAGGTCTGCAATGCCGGATCGCGGCTGCTGGTCGATCGCGCCATCTGCGAGCGCTTCGTCGCGCGGTTCATCGAACTGGGCAAGGAAGCCTATCGCCCCGGCGATCCGCTGGATCCGGCGACCAATATGGGCCCGCTCGTGACCCGCGAAGCCCAGCAGCGGGTGCTCGGCCTGATCGAGACCGGGAAACGCGAGGGCGCGCGACTGCAATTCGGCGGCAATGCACCGGCGGGAATGGATGCCGGCTCCTACGTCTGTCCAACGCTATTCACCGATGTGCGCAATGACATGACGATCGCGCGCCAGGAGATCTTCGGGCCGGTCGCCTCGGTGATTCCGTTCGACGGCGTCGATGAAGCGATCGCGATCGCGAATGACACGATTTATGGCCTGGCGGCCGGTGTCTGGACCCGCAACATCGACACCGCATTCCGGCTGGTGCGCGGGATCGAGGCCGGCGTCATCTGGATCAACTCGTTCGATGAGGGCGACATGACCCAGCCATTCGGTGGCTACAAGCAATCCGGCCATGCACGCGACAAGTGCTTCGACAGCTTCAAGAGCTATACGCAGACGAAGTCCGCGTGGTTCCGGCTTTCATGATCAAGAGTGAACATCGCGACGGGCTGGCCGTGCTGACGCTCGATCGGCCCGACAAACTGAACGCAATCAACCGGCCGATGATCGAGGCGCTCGACCGTGCACTCGACACGGCCGAGGCGGACGATGTGGTGCGTGCGATCGTCGTGGTCGGCGCCGGGCGCGCGTTTTCTGCCGGCTTCGACCTCGATATGGGCATGGGCGACGGCCAGCCTGATCCGGCCGACGTGCGCCGCGAACTGGAGAACGAATTCCGGATCATCATGCGCTTCTGGGACTGCCCGAAAGTGACGATCGCAGCGGCGCATGGCTATTGCCTCGGCAGTGCCATGGAACTCGCCGTCGCCTGCGACCTGACGCTGGCATCGGATGATTGCCTTTTTGGCATGCCGGAGGTCCGATTCGGCAGCGGCATCGTTACGATGCTGATGCCCTGGCTCGCAGGTCCCAAGCAGGCGCGCTACCTGCTGCTGTCGGGTGACGACCGGGTGAGCGCCCAGGAAGTGCGCGACATGGGGCTCGTGAATCGTGTCGTGCCGGCGGCAAGACTCTTCGAGGAGGCGCTCGCGCTCGGACAGCGCGTCGCCGCCAATGACGCGCTTGCAGTGCGGCTGACAAAGCAGGCGATCAACCGGAGTCTCGATCTGGCCGGACTGCGCGCGGCGCTCGCACAGGCGCTCGAGACGGACGTCGCGATCGAGACGTCGGAGAGCGCCGAGTCGCGGGAGTTCAATGCCATCCTCAGGAAGGACGGCGCGAAGGCCGCCGTTGCCTGGCGCAGCGCCCGCGCTGCACAGACCACGTCGGGGAAGGGATCATGAGCGCGAAGAACAGCAGCCTGCCCGGCGAATTGCAGAGATACCTCGCGCAGCACCCGGATACGCAGCTGCTTGAATTGCTGCAGCCGGACATGCTCGGCATCCTGCGCGGCAAGCGCGTGGTACGCGATGAGTTCGCAACTCCATTCGGGCCGGGCGTCAATTTCTGCGGCGCGACGGTACTGCTGGACGCCAAGGGCCAGACCTTCGAGCGCATCGACAATGGCGGCCGCGACGGCGATCCCGATGCGATCTCGACTGCAGTGCCCGGTTCACTCGCGCCGGTACCATGGGCTCAGGTGCCGACCGCGCAAGTGCTGCTCGCGATGGCGGACTCGAAGGGCCAGCCGTACTTTGCCGATCCGCGCCAGGTGCTGCGCAATGCGGCGCGCCCGCTGCAGGACATGGGCCTGACAGCCGTTGCCGCGACCGAACTCGAGTTCTACCTCCTCGAACCGGATGGCGATCGTCCCTCTCCAAGAGTCGGGCGCATCCCGGGCACGAGGCGTGCGCAGGATGGCCCTCAGTACGGCAGCATGGAAGACGTCGAGGACGTCGACCCGTTCCTCGCCGAGCTCTATGCCTTCTGCAAGGCGCAGAACATCCCGGCTGGCGCGACACTGAAGGAATTCTCGCCAGGCCAGTTCGAGGTCAACCTCCATCATGTACCAAGTGCCGAACTCGCCTGCGACCATGCGGTGCTGCTGAAACGCGTCGTGAAGGCGGTCGCGCGGCGACACGGCCTCGGCGCGACCTTCATGGCCAAGCCATTCGCAGAATCGGCCGGCTGCAGCCTGCACGTTCATGTCAGCCTCGTCGACAAGGCCGGTCGCAATGTGTTCGCCGGATCGAACCCGAAGCAGCCGTTCTCCGACACTCTGCGCCACGCGATCGGCGGCCTCGCGGCGACCATGGGCGAGTCGATGGCGATCTTCGCCCCGACCGCGAATTCATACCGGCGTTACCGGCCAGGTTTATTCGTGCCGCTCACGCCGAATTGGGGCCTCAATCATCGGAGTGTGGCGCTGCGCATCCCGCTGTCCGCGCCGGAGGACACTCGCATCGAGCACCGGCCCGGCGGCGCGGACGGCAACCCCTATCTCGTGATGGCCGCGATACTTGCGGGCATTCATCACGGCATCACCAATCGCTGCGAACCTGGGCCGATGATTGCCGAGGGCGAGATCGTCGAGGAAGAAGCGACGCTGCCGTTGCGCTGGGAGGCCGCGCTCAACGCATTCGAGGCGGGGTCAGTCCTGCCGCAGTATCTCGGCAAGCGCTATCACGACCTGTATGCGGCCTGCCGCCGCGAGGAATGCGACCGTTTCCATGCGCAGATCACCGATCGCGACTACGAGTGGTACCTGCGCGCCGGTTGAGCGCGACCAGGACGATAAGGCAACGTTTCGCTTTCCATGCAGGTGACAGGCCGCCGGTTCAGTGCGACCATCGGGGCGAACAACATGCAAGACAAGAAGGCGGTGTCTTGGCAACATCTTTCCGGCTACTGACGGCAGCTTGTTGCCTGTTTGTTTGTCAGGCGATGCCGGCTGCCGCCGGCCAGCAGACGCTGCAGCTGCCGCACGAGCTCACGACATTCGCTGACGGACGCGCGCCGATCCAGTCGCTGTACCAGTCCTATCTGAAGCTGCTCGAACGCGGGTGGACGCTCGAAATCGTCACAAATTCACAGCCCACGGGCACTACGCTGGCACTGCCGATCATCGCCCTGCGCTCGCCCCAAAGTGGGCCGGCGGTGTGGATCCTGGCCGGCATCCATGGCGAAGAGCCGGCCGGACCGAATGCGATCGCCGGCACGATCGATGACATCGCAAGACTCGGCGAGAAACGGCCCGTGGTCCTGATGCCACTCCTGAATCCGCAGGGCTATGTGCGCAACTGGCGCTATCTCAACGTCGCGACCTATTCGGACACCATTGACGGGCAGAGCGTTGGCGACTCCTCGCATCTGCTGCCATCACCGGAAAAGCCCGACAGTCCCCGGGCGGCATCGGCCTCAAGTCCAGAAGCGGACGCCGTCACGCGCTTCGTCCTGAAACACCTTGCCGATTATCCGCCCGCCGTCAGCATTGACCTCCACGAGGACAATCTGATCAACGAGGGCTATGTCTATTCGCAAGGCGCACTCGGGAGCGGCGATCCGCTCGCCACCGAGGCGGTCGGCGTATTGAGGGAAAACGGCGCGCCGATCAAGCTGGGTGGCGAGACGCGATTCGGCGAGCAAGTCGTCAACGGCATCATCGGTCCGGTCATCGACAGTTCCATCGATGAATTGATGAGTTGCAAGGACATCATCATTGATGGGCGCGCGCAGCCAGGGCCGGCTGCGCGAACCGTTCTGGTATTCGAAACTCCGGCCGCCGCATTGACACTCGAGCGCCGCATCGCGGCTCATGCAGCGTTGATCCGCCGCCTCACGGCACAACTTGCCGGCGCTATTCCCGCCGTCACGCAGACCCCACTTCCGCCCGAATACGGCATCCGCATACGGGAGGCCTGGATCACGTTGCCGGACGGCGTGCGCCTGTCGGCTGATCTTTACATGCCCACCGGTGACAAGGCAGATGGGAAATTCCCCGTGCTGCTCGAGTACCTGCCCTATCGCAAACAGGAAGGCCGAAGCCGTGATTACCCGATGTATTCCTACTTCGTGCAGCGCGGTTATGTGGTCGCGGCCGTGGATATCCGCGGCACCGGCAACAGCGAGGGCCGGCTGATCCCGTATGAATATTCCGACATCGAGCAACGGGACGGCGAAGTAGTGATCGACTGGCTCTCGAAGCAATCCTGGTCGAACGGCAACGTCGGAATGTTCGGAATCTCCTGGGGTGGCTTCAATTCCATCCAGATGGCAGCGCGCAATCCGCCGGCACTGAAGGCCATCATTGCCGTGGATGCGACAGAAGATCTCTACCAGGAAGATGTGCATTTCATCGACGGGATCATGCATGTCGATTCCTGGGAGATGAGCCAGGATCTCGACAATGCCCGCCCGGGCGCGCCCGACTACGTCATCGATGAAGAATATTTCCGCGATCGCTTCGACACCGACCCGTGGATGCTGACCTACAAGAACCAGCAACGCGACGGGCCTTTCTGGGACCGCGCCTCGACCCGGGATCGCCTGCAGGATATCCGCATCCCCGCCTTCTTCATCGGCGGCTGGTACGACGGCTATCGTGACAGCATCCCGCGCATGCTCGCGAACCTGAAGGGGCCGGTGAAGGCCATCGTCGGTGCCTGGTCGCACGCCTGGCCGCACGATCCTTACCCGAATCCCGGCATGGAGTGGCGATACGAGGCCGTGCGCTGGTTCGATCAATGGTTGAAGGGCATCGACACCGGTATCCTGGGTGAGCCGCGCTTCGCCGTGTACGTGCGCAACTGGCACGCGCCCGGCCCCTATCTCGCGTACGCGCCCGGCAGCTGGCGCTACGAGGATGGCTGGCCCATCTCGCGCATCCGCGAGCAGGTGCTGTATCCGCAGGACGATCACACGCTGAAGCCCGGCGCGCCCGCCGCCACGTCGCATCAATTGCGCTACCTGCCCTCGATCGGCGTGGAGGCCGGCGGACCGGTCATGTGGTGGGGCGACGTCGCGCACGACCAGCGGCCGACCGACGCCTTCAGCCTGGCCTACGACAGCGAGCCACTGGCCGAGGACATGGAAATCCTCGGCCTGCCGCGCGCGACACTCGCAGTTTCGACCGATGCTCCGCGCGCCAACTGGATGGCGCGACTGTCCGACGTGGCACCCGATGGGACGGTGACTCAGGTCGCGGGCGCAGCATTCAACGGAAATCAGCGTCTGTCGGCGCGCGAGCCCTCGGCCATCGTGCCCGGCCAGCGATTCAGGATCGATATCGACATGCATTTCACCTCATGGGTGTTTCCGAAAGGTCATCGGATCCGGCTCGCGGTCAACAACGCCCAGTGGCCGATGCTCTGGCCGACTCCCGATCCGATGACGACGACGCTCCGGCTCGGCGCCGGAACGCATTTGATTTTGCCGGTCGTGCCATACGAAAAGCGCCCCGTGCCCGCCTTCCTGCCGCCCGCGGCGAATCCGGCGATGCCGGGTTTCGAGACGCTTGATGCCGGCACCAGTTCCGGCTACGGGGAAATCTCATCGGTCGAACGCAATCCGCAGACCGGCGCGGCGACAGCAACTGCCACCAACAGCGGCGGCAGCCGCTTCCCCTGGGGCACCGAGCGCTACCACGAAACGATCCGCCACGACGTCACGGATGGCGAACCCGGCAAGGCGTCGGTGCTCGGCACCCACCGGATGGAAGTGGACCTCCCGGGCCGCAAGCTGCTCTGGGAGGCGGAGCTGTCGTTCAAGAGCGACCATGAGAATTTCTACTACAGCTACCTGCGGCGCCTGTCGGAGAATGGCAAGCTGCTGCGCGAGAAGACCTGGATGCGGACGATTCC
The DNA here is from genome assembly GCA_036824505.1 of Steroidobacteraceae bacterium. Taxonomy (GTDB): domain Bacteria; phylum Pseudomonadota; class Gammaproteobacteria; order Steroidobacterales; family Steroidobacteraceae; genus SCUD01. Next base: position 29,529 of record DAITAA010000012.1, on the reverse strand, counting down.
GCGCGATTTCCAGTAACCAGCGACTGAAACAGGTGAGGACACCGAATGACGATGCAAATCCATAGCGCCAGGCGCCTGTTCTGCGGACTGCTGATCGCGGGCCTTACGGCCGTCGGCGCCGGCTGCGCGAAAAAAGAGTCGGCGGGCGCGGATGGCGCCTCTGCGGCGGCCGATCTCGCCCTGAAGAATGGCGCCATCTACACAGTGGACGGTGCACGAAGCTGGGCGCATGCGGTTGCGATCCGCGGCGGCCGCATCGTGTACGTCGGCACGGACAAGGACCTCGAAGCCCAGGTCGGGCCGGAAACGCGCGTGATTGACCTGAAGGGCCGCATGCTGATGCCGGCGTTCCAGGACTCACACATCCACCCGATCAGCGCCGGCGTCGAAGCCAACAGCTGCGATCTCAATGGGTTCGATACAGTCGACCAATACGTGACCGCGATCAAGAAGTACGCCGATGCGCACCCGGATGAAGCCTGGATCACGGGCGGCGGATGGCTGATGTCGGCATTCGGGCCCGGCGCACTGACAAGCCGCAAACTGATCGATGCCGTCGTTCCCGACCGGCCCGTGTTGCTTTGGAGCAAGGACGGCCACACGACCTGGGCCAACAGCAAGGCGCTGGAACTCGCGGGCATCACGAATGAGACGCCCGATCCGCCGGACGGCCGCATCGATCGCGACAGTCATGGCGTCGCCATCGGCAGCCTGCAGGAAGGTGCCAGCTCGCTGGTGACGGCCGTGATGCCGGCAACCACCGATGCCCAGCTGCAGAATGGCCTGCGCTACTCGGTCAAGCTGCTGAATGGCCTGGGCATCACGGCGCTCCAGGACGCGTCGGTCGACGAGCCGGATCTGAAGGCCTACAAGGCGGTCGATGCCAGCGGCGAATTGAGCCTGCGGGTCGTCGCCTCGATCCTGTGGGAACACGACAAGGGGCTGGCCCAGGTTCCCGACATCGAGCGCCTGCGCGCGGAATACACGTCTGGCCATGTCGTGGCAGGAACCGTCAAGATCTTCATGGACGGCGTGATGGAGAACTACACGGCCACGATGCTCGAGCCGTACCTGATACCTGGCAATGTGCGCGGCATCCCGATGGAGGACCCGGAACGCCTGAAGGAGATCGTCACGCGCCTCGATGCCAATGGATTCCAGGTGCACTTCCACGCCATCGGCGACGCCGCGATCCGCCAGGCGCTGGACGCGATCGAGGCATCGCGCAAGGCCAATGGCGACCTGGGCCACCGCCATCACCTCGCCCACTTGGAGGTGATCGATCCCGCCGATATCCCGCGCTTTCGTGAGCTGGGGGCGGTGGCCAATTTCCAGCCGTTGTGGGCATTCGCCGATCCGTACATCACCGACCTGACCATCCCGTTCATCGGCCCAAAACGTACCAACTGGCTTTATCCGATCGGCAGCGTCCAACGCAGCGGCGGCATGGTCGCCTTCGGCAGCGACTGGTCGGTGTCGAGCCCGAATCCGGTGGAAGAAATCGAGGTCGCAATCACGCGCATGGGACCATTGGGCGAAACGAAGACGCCCTTCCTCCCGGATGAGCGCATCGGCCTGCCGGAAGCGATCGCGGCGTTCACGATCAATGCGGCCTATGTCAATCGCCTCGAAAAGCAGACGGGCTCCGTCGAGGTCGGCAAGATGGCCGATCTGGTTGTGCTGGATCGAAACCTGTTCGCGATACCGCCGACGGAAATATCCGACGCGAAGGTGCTCGTCACGCTGTTTGAAGGCAAGGCTGTGCACGGAGATCTGGACGCACTCTGACCTTCACGCGCCGCCGCGCGAATCCAGGTTGACGCGGTTCAGATTGCCATTCACCTGCGCAAGCAGCCGGGGATCCATCGCGCGGAAGAAGAGCGCCGGGAAATACGACAGCACCAGCATGCCCATGTAACCGCTCGGCAACTGAGGCGCCTCGTCGAAGTGCCGGAGCAGGTGATAGCGCCGCTCGGCATGCACATGATGGTCGGAGTGCCGCTGCAGGTGGAATAGCAGCAGGTTTGAGACCAGATGGTTGCTGTTCCACGAATGGCATGGCCGGCAGCGTTCGTAGCGGCCGTCGTCGAGTCGCTGCCGCAGCAGGCCGTAATGCTCGATGTAGTTCACGCCGGTCAGCTGGAACCAGGCCCAGAGGTTGTGCAGGACGAGCCACGGCAATGCTTTCCATCCAAGCCAGGCCACGAGCCCGCCCTGCAGCAACAGCGTGATGCAGAGCGCCTGCAGGATTTCGTTGCCGGGCGACCAGGGCCCGCGGCCCGTACGGCGCAGGCGCCCGGCCTCGAGTCGCCAGGCACGCAGCACGGCGCCCGGCATCTCGCGCCTGGCAAAGCGATAGACGCTCTCGCCCATCCGGGCGCTGGCGGAATCCTCCGGCGTCGCAACCTCTACGTGATGCCCAAGATTGTGCTCGATGCGGAAATGCCCGTAGCCGGATACCGCGAGTGAGATCATCGACAGGATCCGGTGCGACCTGTCGCCCTTGTGGCCCAGTTCGTGGCCCGTGTTGATAGAAAGTGCGCCGGAGAACCCGAGAGCCACCACGATCGCGAGCGTTTCATGCAAGCCCTGTGCCTGCGTCATTGCATACCAGAAGCCGCCGATCAGGACCCCGACGTGCACCGGCACGGCAGCGAATACCAGCCAGCGATAGAAACGCTCCTGTTCCAGCCTTGGCACTACTTCTTCGGGCGGGCTGTGGGAGTCGGTGCCGACCAGCCAGTCGAGCGCCGGGAGCGCGACATAGATGAATGCGACCGGCATCCACAGAAGCCACCGCCTGCCGGTCACTTCTGCCATCGCGATGCCGACCAACGGCAAGAGCGGTATCGCGAGCGACAGCGACCAGCGCCAGCGATGGCGGTCCACATAGCGCATGGCCCGGCCATTGGCATCCTGATAGGCAATGGTCTTCAAGCCCCCTCCATTGGACGGCCCACATCCGGGCGATTTCCGCCCCCAAGCAAGTACCGCGTTTTGCGCGGGTTTTCAATGGGCTGCCCGCTGGTGCGCCCCCAGGCTCTTGAGCCATGCCGGCTTGTCATTCCGCCGCCCGCGCGTTAGGTTTCACTGCTCGCGACCCACGGTCGCCGGATTGAATCCACCTGGGATACATCACATGCATTTTCGATCAGGACTTCGCCAATTCACATTGGTTGCGGCCGCCGCAGCAATAATCAGCGTCCAGGCCAGTGCCTCGCAGGAGAGCGCCACATCCGGGAGCTACGAGGACCTGGTGTCGCTGTTCGCGCAGTGGCGCGCCTTCGAGGTGCCGCCCGATCGCGACGGCGCGCCGGATTACACCGCCGCGACTTCTGCGCGCCGGCAAGCAGAACTCAAGGGATACCAACGGCAGTTGGCGGCGATCAATCCCGCATCCTGGCCGGTGGAGCAGCGTGTCGACTACGAGATCGTGCGGGCCGAGATGAACGGCATGGACTTCAACCTGCGCGTGCTCCAGCCCTGGGTGCGCGACCCCGCCTGGTACAAGACGCTGTGGACCGAACAGAGCGATACGCCGGCGCACGAAGGCCCGACCAACCATGCCACCGTGGAAGTCTGGACCTATTCGTTTCCGCTGTCGAAGCCGGCCGAAGCCGAGCTGGCGCGCAGACTCGCGGTGATTCCGCCGCTGTGCAAGCAGGCACGCGGCAACCTGACGGGCAATGCGCGCGATCTCTGGGTCACCGGTGCGGGCACGCTTCGCACGCAGGTCGCCGACCTCGACGCCCTCGCGGAAAGGACGCGCGGCAATGGGCGAGTCCTGAAGAAGGCGATTGCGGACGCCCGTGCTGCCACCGTCGCGCTGATCGACTGGCTGGACGCAGAGGCGCCTTCCAAGACCGGCCCGTCCGGCATTGGCAGGGACAACTACAGCTGGTACCTGCGAAACGTCGTCCTGGTGCCGATGGACTGGCAGGACGAGGTTGACCTGCTGAAGCGCGAACTGGCGCGTGCGCACGCATCGCTCAGGCTCGAGGAAGCGCGCAATGCCGGCTTGCCGGAACTGACGGCGGTCGCCACTCCCGAGGAATACCAGGAGCGCGCCAATAACGAGATCACGCGCTACATCGACTTCCTGCGCAGCAAGGATCTCTACCCGATGCGCGACAGTATGGACCCGGCGCTGCGCGCCCAGGTCGGCCAGTTCGTGCCGATCGAGAAGCGCAATTTCTTCTCGATCGCCAGCCACTACGAGCCGCTGGCGCTGTTCACGCATTTCTACCACTGGTGGGACCTCGCGCAGATGCGCGACGAGCCGCATGCGAGCCCCGTCCGCCGCGGTCCCCTGCTCTACAACATCTGGGACAGCCGGGCCGAGGGCATGGCCACCGCCATGGAGGAATTCATGCTGCATGCCGGCCTGTTCGACCTGCGCCCGCGCGCGCGGGAGGTCGTCTGGATCATGCTGGCGCAGCGCGCGGCGCGCGGCCTTGCCTCCCTCTATGCGCATGACAACCAGTTCGACCTGAAGCAGGCGAAAGCTTTCCAGGTCGAGTGGACGCCGCGCGGCTGGATGCGGCCGGACCTCGACCTGCTCGGCTTCGAGCAGCAACTCTACCTGCGCCAGCCTGCCTACGGCGCAAGCTACGTCACTGGGAAGTACCTGCTGGAAAATCTGCTGCGCGTGCGCTCGCACCAGCTCGGCAAGGACTTCTCGATGAAGCGCTATTTCGACGAAGTCAACAGCGCCGGCATGATCCCCGTGTCGCTGATCCACTGGCAGCTCACCGGCCAGGACGACGAAATCCGCGCGCGGAACCAGCCGCCCTGACAGCCGTTGCGGCCGCAGTTGGTGCCGTGGCATGCACCCCGGCGGCGGGCCGAGGCGCTAGTCGAGCCCCTGGTCGGCGATCTCGACGAGGCGCCGTTCGCGCGCCAGATCGAGGTTGCGGCACAGCGCCCAGTAGAGCAGCGACGCCACCGGCAAGCCCACCAGCATTGCAATATCCGCACCGCCCAATGCCTGGGCGATCGGGCCGCGATACATGCCGGAACCGAAGAACGGAATCATGACGATGAAACCGACCAGGTAGGTCGTGATGCCACGCCAATTCCAGCGGCCATACATGCCGCGCGGATTGAAGATCTCGCGAATGGAATAGTGTCCCTTGCGAACGACGTAGAAGTCGATCAGGTTGATTGCCGTCCAGGGCGTCATCAGGTAGAGCAGCAGCACCAGCAGGTCGCCGAAGCGGTGCACGAAATCCGCAGATGCCAGCAGGCCCAGGCCCAGCGCCGCGCTGGTGACGATGGCAAGGCAGACCAGTCGCTTGCCGGTCGAGGCGGGCGCCGGATGAACCGAATCCGCGACCGACATGAGCGCCAGCGATGCGCCATAGGAGTTCAGGCTGGTGATCGTGACCAGGCCCAGCAGGGCCGCATACAGCAACGGCAGACCAAGTCCTGGCAGCGCCGCATCGGCGGCGTACTGCATGGCCGCTGCAACTTCAGCTTGCGGATAGAGCGCGGCCCCGAGACTGCCAAGCAGCATCATCCACGCACCGCCGACGAAGGCCCCCAGATAGGTCCACCAGAACGACTCGCGCACCGAGACCTCGCGCGGGAGGTAGCGCGAATAGTCGGAAACATAGATTGACCAGCTCAGCTGGTAAGCCGCAGCCGCGAAGAACTGCACCAGAAAGGCGGTTCGGTTGAATCCGCCTGGATCCCAGTGGCTCGCCGGCAATTCGATCCTGGACAGCGCCGCAACCGAAAATATCAGCAGCGCCGTAATCATGGTGTATGCGACCCAGCGCTGGGTCTTGTGTATCCAGTCGTAGCCGACTGCTGCGATCACGGTCGCGAGCACCGTGAAAACCACCATGATGAGCGGGTCCAGATTCGCCCCCAGGCCGGTCAGCCGCCGCACGGTCTGGGCGACCAGCACCTCGTTGAACGCGTTGTAGCCGATATAGGCGATCAGTGCGACGACCCAAACCAGCAGCGCGCCCATATAGCCGAACTGGGGTCGCGACTGAATCAGTTGCGGCAGTCCCAGTTGCGGACCCTGAGTGGCGTGGAATGCCATGAAGAAGGTGCCCAATGCGCAGCCGCCCAGGACCGCGAGGGTGGTCCACAACAGATTGCCGCCGAGCGCGATTCCAAGGACACCCACTGCCAGCGTCGCCAGATGTGCATCACCACTGAACCAGACGGGCCAGAGGTGCCAGACCTTGCCGCGTCGCTCCGCCAGCGGCACGTAATCGATCGAGCGCTTTTCCAGCAGTTCCAGCATCAGGTCCCCCGGCAGCCGCCGCGGCGCCGGTCGCCTTCCAGTTGCGGTGGCAGTATTATCATAGTCGTTATATATAACGAGGAGCCAGCATGAACCCGGAAGTATTCATCACCTGTGCCGTCACAGGCGATGACACCAAGGTTACCAGGAGCCCTCACTGCGCGGTGACGCCGCAGCAAATCGCCGCTGCGGCAATCACGGCCGCAGAGGCCGGCGCCGCAATCGTTCACATTCACGTGCGCGATCCCGACACGGGCGCCTTCAGCATGGAAACCCGTCACTACCGCGAGGTCGTAAAAATAATCCGCGACAGCAGGACCGACGTCATCGTGAACCTGACCTGCGGCATGGGCGGCTACATCGTCGTGGGCGAAAACGGGCTGGCAGATACGCCCGCGCCGGGCAGCGACTTCGTGACACAGGAAGAACGCATGAAACATGTTATCGACTTGTGCCACGAAGGGCTTTATCGGCCCGACATCGCCACGCTTGATTGCGGCAGCCTCAATTTCGGCGATGGCAACCGCGCCTACGTGTCGACGCCCAACTACTTGCGCAAGGGCGCGCAGATTGCGCGGGATCTGGGCGTGAAGCTTGAACTCGAAATCTTCGATACCGGAAATCTCTGGTTCGCAAAGCAGCTGATCAAGGAAGGGCTGCTGGATACCCCGATCCTGGCGCAGTTGTGCTGCGGCATCCCCTACGGGGTTCCGGCGGATGTCGGGCATTTGCTGGCCATGGTGAATTCGCTGCCTGAGGACTGCATCTGGACCAGTTTTGCCATCAGCCGCATGGAAATGGCATGGGTCGCACAGTCCGTGTTGCTGGGGGGCAATGTGCGGGTGGGTCTCGAGGACAATTTGTATCTCAGCAAGGGCGTCTATGCGAGCAACGCGCAATTGGTTGCCAAGGCGCGCACCATCGTCGAGGCCATGGGTGCGCGTATTTTGACTGCAACCGAAACACGCGAACGGTTACGGCTTCGCTAGCATGGCTTTGCGCCGCATGCTCGCGCCGCGCAGCGTTGCCCTGATTGGCGAGCACGGCTGGACGGAAGCGGTTGCCAGGGCGTCCCTTGCAGTGGGGTATCAAGGCAAGCTGTGGCGCGTCCATCCCAGCCGCGCGTCCACATCGGATGTTCAATACTTCCGCAGCATTGATGATCTGCCGGAATCGCCGGATTCCGCTTTTGTGGCCGTGCCGAACCATCAAGTACCGAAAGTCGCTGCGGCGCTGGCCAGGCGCGGGGCCGGCGGTTTTGTCTGCTTCAGTTCCGGTTTTGCCGAAATGGATACCGCAGCCGCAAGTGAATTGACCGAGGAGTTGCGTCGCAGCGCAGGCGCGATGCCGTTTCTCGGCCCCAACTGTTACGGCATGGTCAATTTCTTTGATCATGTGGCTCTGTGGCCTGATCAGGTCGTCGGCAAGTCGCCAGAGCACGGCGTGGCATTGATCTGTCAGAGCGGAACGATTGCGCTCACCCTGATGTTCAGCGACCGGTCACTGCCACTGGGCTATGTCATCACCATCGGCAATCAGACCCGGCTGACGGCGGCCGACCTGATCACCGAACTGTGCGATGACGCGCGTGTGACTGCCATCGGACTCTATCTCGAGGGTGTACAGGACGGAGCCGGGTTTGCGCGCGCCGCCCACAAGGCGCGCACCTGCGGCAAGCCATTGGCATTGATCAAGTCCGGGCGCACGTTGGCGGCGGCTCGAACCGCGCGCAGCCACACCGGTGCCCTGACGGGTAGCGATGCCGTTTTCGATGCCTTCTGCCGGCAGGCAGGCATTGCGCGTTGCGAAACGCTGGGGGCATTGTGTGAGACCCTGAAACTGCTGCACGCCGGCGGGCCACTCGCAGGCCGGCGCGTCATCTTTCTGGGAACGTCCGGCGGCGACATGGCCATGACTTCGGACCTGTCAAGGCAGCTGCAGCTCGAATTCCCGGCCTTTTCGCCCGACAAGGTCGAGCTGCTGCGTGGCCTGTTGTCGAACCGCGTCAGCATCGCCAATCCGTTCGATATCCATACCTATCTCTGGTTTGAACACGCGGCGCTGCGCAAGGTCTTCGACGCCGTCCTGAGCGAGAACGTCGATGCAGTCGCATTCATGCTCGATTGCCCGCCCGAGACGCGTTGCGATCTGTCTGCGTACACGCCCGTGATCAATCAGTTTGTCGGGGCTGCCGGCGGCGCCAGGCCGCGCGCGGTCGTGCTGGCATCGCTGCCTGAAACATTGAACGCGTCGATCCGGGAGGGTTGCCTGGCTCGCGGCGTGGTACCGCTGCAAGGCCTCCGTGAAGGGCTGGAGGCTCTCGATCAGGCGAGCGCGATGGGCGCTGCCGAGCGGCTGCAGGAATTTCCGGTCCCCCGGCTGCCGCAAACCGCGCGCCGTGCGACCTTGTTCATCGGGGAGCACGCCGCCAAAGCGGCCTTGGCCCGTTATGAAGTTCCGGTGCCGCGTAGTCGCATCGTCGCCTGCGCCGATGTGGCGGCGGCTGCCACCGAGCTCGGGTTTCCAGTGGTGATCAAAGCGACCGGCACAGGGATTGCGCACAAATCCGATCGCGGCGGGGTCGCGCTCAATGTCAGATCAACGGCCGAGGCAAGTCTAGCCGCTGCACAGATGTCGGCACTGTCCCCGCAGTTGCTGGTTGAAAACATGGTTACGGACGGCGTGGCCGAAGTCCTGGTTGGTCTGGTCGTCGACGCGCAGTTTGGGCAGGTTCTGGTGCTCGCCGCCGGCGGCACGCACACGGAGCTCTGGCAGGACCGGGCCAGCCTGCTGCCGCCGTGGACCCGTCGCTCGGTCGCAGCCGCCCTGCAGGGACTGAAAATTGCACCCCTGTTGGCAGGCTTTCGCGGCAAGCCTGCCGGCGATATCGAGTCACTGATTGATGCGGTGATGGCGATTGGGCGCTACGCTGCCGACCACTGCGAGACCCTGGTGGAGATGGATGTCAATCCGCTGATTGTCCGGCCGCAGGGTCTGGGCGTCATCGCGGTCGATGCGCTGATCAGAATTCAGGAGAATTCGCAACATGAATGATGGGATCAGGATATCTCGCAATGGGCCGATCTTCGAGGTCACCATTGACCGGCCAAATGCCAACGCGATCGATCGGAAGGCAAGTCTCGCGCTGAACGCGGCCTTTGAGGCGTTTCGCGATGACCGTGACATGCGTGTCGCAATTGTCACCGGTGCCGGTGAGCGCTTCTTTTCCCCGGGCTGGGATCTGAAGGCTGCTGCAGCCGGCGAGGATTCCGATGAGGACTGGGGTGCGGGCGGATTTGGCGGGCTGAATCACCCGAAAAATCTCAACAAGCCGGTGATCGCGGCGGTCAACGGCATCGCCTGTGGCGGTGGTTTTGAAATCGTGCTGGGCACGGATCTCATCGTGATGGAAGAGCACGCGAAATTCTCCTTGCCCGAGATCAATGTCGGCGTGCTGGCGGATGCGGGTTCGATCAAGTTGCGCCGGCGCATTCCCTATCATGTCGCGCTGGAGATGCTGCTGACCGGCCGCTGGATGGATGCCAAGGAGGCGATGCACTGGGGACTTGCGAATCATGTGGTGCCCAAGGGGCAGGCACTGGCCAAGGCGCGCGAAATTGCGCAGCAACTGGCCGCGGGGCCGCCGCTACTGTTCCCGGCCATCAAGCAGCTGCTGCGCCATACGGAAATGGTTTCGGAACACGAAGCCTTTGCGCTGCACGATTCGCTCGACCTGGTGCAGAAAGTGGTGCACTCCGAGGATCTGAAGGAAGGCGCCCTGGCATTCACCGAGAAACGCAAGCCGCGCTGGACAGGTCGATAGGGCCGACCGGCAGGGCGATCGTCAGCTTCAGCCGCCAAGTGGCCGCAGCAATGCGCGGGAAATGATGTGCCGCTGCATCTCGCTGGTGCCTTCCCAGATTCGCTCGATGCGTGCATCGCGCCAGATTCGTTCGAGCGGCAGGTCCGACATCAGCCCCATGCCGCCATGTATCTGCAGGGCCTGGTCCGCGACCATGGCTAACATCTCGGTCGCTTTCAGCTTGGCCATCGCCATGTCGAGATCCGTGGCAATCTTCTGATCGTGCTTCCAGGCCGCTTCCAGCACCATCAGCTCTGCTGCCCGCAATTCCATGGCCATGTCCGCGAGCTTGAAACTGACACCCTGGAACTTGCCGATCTGCTGTCCGAACTGGACACGTTCGACCGACCAGGACTTGGCAAGATCCAGGGCCCGTTCGGCACGGCCCAGGCAGGTAGCCGCGACTTGGAGTCTTGTGGCACCAAGCCAGGTATTGGCCACTTCCAGACCCTGGTGCAGTTCGCCGAGTATCGCAGAGGTCGGCACGCGGCAATTGTCGAACTCCAGAATGCTGTTGTTATAGCCGCGGTGTGAAACGCTGCGATAGCCCTCGCGCACCGTAAATCCAGCGTGGCCTTTGTCGACCAGAAAGGCGGTCAATCGCGCGCGCGGTCCTCTCGGGCTCGGCTCGGTACCGGTGGCGGCGAATACGATGACAAAATCGGCATGATCGGCATGACTGATGAAATGCTTGGTGCCGTTGATGACGAAGCTGTCGCCGCTCTGCACCGCACTGGTCTTGATGGCACGCAGGTCCGAACCCGCGCCTGGCTCAGTCAATGCCAGGCAGTCCATCTTCTCGCCGCGCACGGCGGGCAACAGGTAACGTTCGCGCTGCTCGCCGACACAGGCAAGCAGGATATTGGACGGGCGGACGACGCAAGTGTAATGCAGCGCGTAATTGGCGCGACCGAGTTCTTTTTCGTAAAGAACCCAGCTGACCGTATCGAGACCGGCGCCGCCCAGTTCCGCCGGCATGTTCGCGGCGTACAATCCCGCCGCTATGGCCTTGGCCTTCAGTTCGCGGCGCAAGCTGTCGCGCAGGACGCCGGTACTCTCGATTTCCTGTTCATGCGGATAGAGTTCCTGTTCGACGAATCGTCTCGTCGATTGCACGATCAGCTGCTGCTCGTCCGATAGCAAGAAATCCATGGTCTTTCCCTCTGCTAGCAGGCGCCGCTGCGCGCGCTGCGGGGTTTCCGCGCCTTGATCGGGACGCTGTTGGCCCAGTTGTGGAGAAGGCGCAGCTGTAAATCGAGTTGCTCAAGCTGCCGCGCGGCTGGCCAGTCGGCCGGGCTGGTTACGGCACTTGCTGTCAGGCCATTGATAAACGTCATGATCGAACCAAGAACCCTCCTGCGCACGGTGCCTGGCCATCGCTGCCATTCCTGCCAATGCGTGGCGATGCAGCGCTCGAAGAGGCTCATATATTCCCGGTGCACGCCGGCATTCAGACGCCGCGCGCTTCGACTGGTCGGAACCATGCCCCAGAACGCGGTCCAGAACGCACATTCGTCGCGGCGCAGCCGGTCGAGAGGCAACGATTCGCTGAGCACCTCCAGCAGATCGCCGCTTTGCTGGTCGCGCCGGAGCAGACGCTGCTCCATGCGCTCCAGAATCAGACGAAGGGCGGCCAGCATCATTTCGTTCTTGGACTTGAAATAGTGAGCCACCATGCCGGTGGTGAATCCCACGGAATCTGCAATTCGCGCGACAGTTGCCTGTTCGAATCCATGCCTGGCTACGACCTGACATACGGCCTGGGCAATTTGCTCGCGACGTTGGTCGTGATCGACCAGCTTCGGCATGACTCAGCGGTCCCGTTCCAGACCGATCGAACGACCGCGCTCACGTGGGGCCGACAGTGTCGCATGCGCTGCCGCGAGGCGTTCAAGTTGTTCTCGTACTTCGGGACCGATGGGCACTGTACGCTTCGTGTTGGTATCGACGTGCAGCTGCATGTGCTCGGCGGTGGCCACCAATGCGGCGTCATGCCCGCGATGCATGCGATGAAAGATGTGCAGGCGCCTGGCATCGAATGCCAATATCTGCGTGGTCACATAGAGCGACTCATTGACACACATTTCCAGTTGATGTGTCAGGTGCGTTTCGACGGTGAAGAACGAGCGGCCGGTCGCTCGATAGGCGGCATCGGCGCCAAGACGCACGAACAAGGCGTCGGATGCGTCACCAAACACTTCCAGATAGCGGGACTCGGTCATGTGACCGTTGTAGTCAATCCACTCCGGGCGTACCTGCATCGTCAGAACCAGCGTCGGACCAGGCTGATCTTGCGCAATCTGTTGTGCCGCCCTCGACGCCTCCCCAAAAAGCCGTTCCTCGACCAATCGTAGTGTCGAGCCCGCACCGACATCATATTGACGCAACACCTGTTGGATCGCGACCAGGTAATCATCACGCAACCGCTCAAGTTCGCGGATCGACCGGCCTGCAGCCTGCACCTGAGTGCCCTCGACCATGCGGTCGATCAGTTTCTCGGTCAATTCGGGCGCCTCGAGTCTGGTCCAGGGCCATTTCAGGCAGGGTCCGAATTGCTCCAGCATGTGACGCATGCCGGATTCGCCACCAGCGAGGTGATAGATCAGATTCGTCCCCATGCCGGCCCAGCGCAGGCCAGGGCCAAAGATAATGGACTCGTCCAGTTCGCCGGTCGTTGCGACGCCATCGTTGACCATGTGCAGGATTTCGCGCCACAGCGCTTCCTGCAGCCGGTCGGTCAGGTGTCCCGGGACTTCCTTGCGCACCCGCAGCGGATGCATGCCGATGAACCGGAAGAAGTCGCTCGCAGAGTCGAGTGTGGCGGCCGCCGTCCGCTCGCCGCCCACGATCTCGACCAACGGCAGCAGATAGACAGGATTGAACGGGTGGGCGACGCAGAATCTTTCCGGCGACTGCATTGAACGCTGCAGATCGCTCGGCATCAGCCCCGAGGTGCTGGAGGCAATGATGACGCCAGGGCGCGTATGCCGGCTGATGTCACCGAGGACCCGCTGCTTGAGATCGAGCTGCTCGGGGATGTTTTCCTGAACAAAATCCGCGGCGCGCGCCATTTGCATGGCGTCGTTCGTAAATGACAATTCACCTTTGGGCGGCAGTGGTGCAGTAATCAGACGCGCCAGGGCCGGCTCCGCATTTCCGATTGCGGAGCGCAGGCTGGCCTCCATCTCAGGCCTGGTGTCCACGGCAATCACGTTGACGCCGAAATGCAGTGCCCGCGCAGCCCAGCCCGCTCCGATCACGCCGGTTCCCAGCAGGCCAAGCGTCTTGACTGTGCTCACGGGGGTGATCCTCTGATCCTGGAAACGACCCATCGCGCCGAACGCGATCGGGTAATATTATGACTGCAATATAATAAGCCTTCAGGCCAGGGGATGCGATCGCCACGGCCGCGCTTGTGCCGGCGGGGGCGCGCCCGGTGACACCGGATCATCGCCCGTGCGGGGATTGTCTTCTAGGCCGCAGGCGCCAGCGGCCGGGGCCGGCCAACGGCGTGACCCTGCACGAAATCGATGCCCATTGCGCGTGCCGCCTCGAGTGACGGCTGGTCTTCGACCTGCTCGGCGATCAGACGGAAGTTCAGCGTGCGCGCCATGCCGATCACGGCCGTGACCATCGCCTGGTTCACCGAGTCGCGCCCGAGATCGCGCATGTACGAGCCGTCGATCTTCAGGTAGTCCATCGGCAATTGCTTCAGGTTTGAGAAACCGCCGAGATCCGTGCCGAAGTCGTCCAGCGCGAACCGGCAGCCCATGCCATGAAGCACGTCGATGAAGCGCCGTGCCTGCTCCAGATTGCCGATGACGGATGTTTCGGCCACTTCGAAGCAGATCTGTTGCGGCGCCACGCTGCTGCGGTCCAGTTCCTCGACCACGAATTCCAGGAATGTCGGATCGGCCAGTGTCTGCCCTGAAATGTTTATGGCCAGGCTGCGCCCCGGGGGAATCCGGATCGCGCCCGCCGCGAGCGCCGCGAGCGCAGCCGTGATCACCCAGCGGTCGATCAGCGACATCAGACGATAGCGTTCCGCGGCCGGAAAGAATTCGGCCGGCAGTATGGCCTGGCCCTCGTCATGCAGCCGCACGAACACTTCCATCGCCGGCCCGCCCGTCGAACCGGGGCGGGTCGGCTCGATCGGTTGCAGGTAGAGTTCGAAGAATCCATCCCGCAGCGCGATCTGCAGACGCTGCAGCCAGTGGATCTCGCCACGGCTGCGGGCGACGGCTTCATCGTGGGATGAATAGACATGGACGTGGCTGCCGGTCTGCCGCTTGGCGACATAGCAGGCGGAATCCGCCGCATTCATGATCTCTTCCAGCGAATTGCTTTCGCCGGTCACTTCAACGAGGCCAAGACTGATGCCGACACTGAAGATACGGTCCTTCCATACGAAGCGGTATTCGCCGATCGCCCGCCAGATGTCGTCGGCAATCTGCCGTGCCTTGTCGAGCGGACAGCCGACCAGCAGCACGCCAAACTCGTCGCCGCCAAGGCGCGCCACGGTATCCGAATCGCGAACCGCCTCGCGAATCAACGATGCCACTTCACGCAGCATGTTGTCGCCTGCGAGATGGCCGCTGGTGTCGTTGACGGCCTTGAAGCGATCGAGGTCCAGATAGCACATCACGTGGTGCTGCCGGCCCGCACGCGCAGCATCGAGGGCCTCTCCGAGGCGGCGTTCGAATTCGCGGCGGTTCACCAGCCCGGTCAGCGCGTCGTGACTCGCCTGATAGGACATCTGTTGCGTCAGACCGCGCAATTCACTGACATCGTGCAGCACCACGGCGGCCCCGGCGATCTCCCCTTCTCCACCCCGGATCGGCGATGCCGACACTTCGACGCCATGTTCGCTGCCGGTCGCACGCGCAATCATCAGTGCCCGCCGGCCCAATGTGGCGCGGCTTCCGGAACTGAGGCATTGCTGAACGGGATCCTGCAGCGGCCGACGATCATGCTCGTCGACGAAGCCAATCAGCGCGCCGAACAGCTGCCCGCGCGCTTCCTCGCGCCGGATGCCCGTGAGCGTCTCGGCAGACCTGTTCATGTAGTCGACCCGGCCCTGGGCATCGGTCGTCAACAGACCCTCGCCGAGCGAATCGAGTGCAAGTTGCGCCCGGCCCGGCAGCAACAGCTGCGGCACCTCATCTTGATGCGGCAACATTTCCTGTGCGCTCAGCAGCACGATCGTGCGTCCGCCGGAATCGACCGGCGTGCCTGACAGCTCCAGTCGCGACACCTGGCCGTGGCTGTCGGACATCTCGATTTCGGTCAGCGCAGGCCCGGATTCGCCCGCCAGAACCCGGACGATGGCGAGATTCACGAGCTCGGCATACTCCGGAACGACGAGATCAGCGAGTTTGCGCCCTACGATATCCGCCACCGGCAGGCCGGCGATGGTCGCAAACGCCTCGTTGACGGCCTCGATGTGATCGCCGTGCAGCAATGCAGGTTCGCGCATACCCGTGAGAATCGCGCGCGCGACATCGACACCCGCGACCGCATGCCCGCGGGCGGACTGGAGCTCTGTTTCGGCCTCGTCCGCGAGCCGCCGCAGTGCTCGCCGTTGCAACAGGATGACGACGGCAAGCACGGCGGCGACAATCGCGAATCCGGCGGCAGCGATCACCGGAACGGTCATGCGGCCAGTCATCCCCCTCGGTCTCGTCGCGGGCTGGGTAGCCGCGGAGCCGTTGAATATGTCGTCTTATGCGATCTCCAGCAGCATATCTCACGCTTGTACTAACGCCTCGCGCGATTCACCATAATGGTTCGGGGTTTCGCGCCCAGCCACCCCGCCAGGAGCAAAATGATCGGGAACATGGATGCCGCGCGCCGGCAGATGATCAACCAGCAGGTCCGCACCTGGGAAGTGCTCGATCAGCGTGTCCTCGAAGCGCTTGCGGCGGTTCCGCGCGAGAATTTCGTGCCGGAAGCCTATCGCGACGTCGCCTTCGCCGACACTGCCATACCGATCGGGAACGGCGAATTCATGCTGCAGCCGAAGCTCGAAGGCCGCATCCTGCAGGCGCTCGGCCTGGAGCGTGGCGATCGGGCGCTCGAAATCGGCACCGGCACCGGCTTCTTCGCGGCCTGCATTGAATACCTCACTGGCGATGTCGAAAGCATCGAAATTCATGCCGACCTCGCCGACGGCGCAACGCGGGCGCTCAAGCGCCTTGGCATCAGCCGCGCCCGGGTCTCTTGCGCCGACGCACTGAACCGAAGCTTTGATCCGCATTACCACGCGATCGCCGTCACCGGTTCATTGCCCGCCTACGATCATCGATTCGAACGCGCCCTGACAGTCGGCGGACGCCTGTTTGTCGTGGTCGGTTCAACACCCGTGATGGAGGCGCGGCTCATTACCCGCACGACAGCGGACTCCTGGCTCAGCGAAACGCTGTTCGAGACCTGTATTGAGCCGCTCCGCAACGCGATCCCGGCTGCGCGTTTTCGGTTCTGACTCCCCATGGATGGTCGTTTTGGCCTTGTTTTGGGAAACATTGCCCTAGGTCATATAGTGATATACACTAGTAGCACAGTAGAACTCTTGTTGCCACCCGCGCCAAGGAATTTCCCCGCATGAACACCAGGCACCGCATTCGTATGATTCTGATCGCCGCGAGCCTCGCAGCTGCGCCGCTGGGCGTCGTGCCGCTGGCAGGCGGCGCCGATCTCGACTCCATTTACCAGCAGGCATTGGTGAACGATCCGCTGATCCGCGAAGCGGAAGCGAATCGCCTCGCGGTACGGGAGTCGAAGCCGCAGGCCCTCTCCGCCCTGCTGCCGCAGGTGACCGCCGGCGGGCGTTATGACGACAGCAAGTCCGATGGAACCAGAACCTTCATCGACCCGGGTTCACCGCCTTTTCCATTCGAACAGAACAGCGATGGCACAGCCAAGAGCTGGAACCTGACTCTGCGGCAGAGCGTGTTCCGCTGGCAGAACTGGGCCGCTCTCAAGCGCGCGGACGCCGAGAGCGCGCAGGCCGAGGCCGATTACCACGCCGCGCAGCAGAACCTGATCCTGCGTACGTCCGAATCCTACTTCAACGTGCTGGCCGCCCAGGACACGCTCGAGGCGGCACAGGCCGCGCACGACGCCATCGAGCGTCAGCTGGAGCAGTCGGAGAAACGCTTCGAAGTCGGCCTGATCGCCGTGACCGATGTGCAGGAAGCCAAGGCCGCCTTCGATTCCGCAACGGCGGCGCTCATTCAGGCCAAGCGCAATCTGGCGACTGCGCAGGAACAGCTGCGCGAGTTGACCGGCTCGACATTTGACGAGCTTGCGAGGCCTGGCGCCGACATGCCGCTCGCCGGCCCGGATCCCGCGAATCCGGAAGACTGGGTGCAACTCGCGATGAACCAGAATGCTCAGCTGATTTCCAGCCGGCTCGCCGCAGACATCACGCGCCAGGACATCAGCGCCGAACGCGGCGGACATTTCCCGAGCCTGGATCTCGTCGTGTCGCGCTCGGGATTCGAGTCGACGGCTGACCTCACGGGCACGACCGTGGGCAAGGACACCTCGGATTCACGCGATACGACCGCTTCGCTCCAGGTTACCGTACCGATCTATTTGGGCGGCTCGACCAGTTCGCGTGTGCGACAGGCCCAGTATCGCCACCAGGCCGCGCGGGAGCGGCTGGAGCGCACCGCGCGCCAGACCGAGCGCGAGACACGCGACGCCTACCTCGGTGTCAATTCCGAAGTCGCGCGCGTGCAGTCGCTGCGCCAGGCGGTCGAATCGGCGAAAACCGCATTGCAGGCGACCGAGGCGGGTTACGAGGTCGGAACGCGCACGTCGGTTGACGTGCTGGAAGCACGCCGACGGCTATTCGAGGCGCAGACCAACTATGCGCGCAGCCGTTACGACTACCTGTTGAATGTGCTGCGGTTGCGGCTCGCGGCCGGCACGCTCGACGACAAGGGCGTTGCCGACATCAATGCGATCCTGACCGAAAACGTCAAGATCAGGTAGCGTCGGTCACTGCGCCGTCCACGACCTGCGTGGCGGCACGCCGGAGCCGGTCGGCGATCGCGGCCCAGGGCTCGTCGTACGGCACGCCTTCCACGATGATCTTCGTCGCGCCCACGCGATCGAGCTCGCGCAGCGCAGCATAAAGGGCGCGACCGTATTCGGCGGGTCGTTTGCCGAGCTGGCGCCATACCAACCGGTCAGAAGCAACGGGCGCATCGCTGCGTGCGATGACGGCAAGGCGCTCGCCCGCGGCGAGCGCGCGCTCGATCTCCGCTCGCAGCTTTGCGGCTTCAACGATGACAAGCGCGGTGCGCGGCGCATAATGCGAGCGATTGCGCCCCGGCGCCCGCGGGGACGTTGCATCGGCGTCGAAGACTTCTCCCACGATGTCCCTGAGCTGGGATCGCGAAATGGCGCCGGGTCGCAGCAGCGTCACGCGCCCACCCAGGCAGGCGACGATCGTCGATTCGAGCCCTACCTCGCAGTCACCGCCATCGAGCACCAGCGCGACGCGATCGCCGAGTTCCTCGTAAACGTCGGCGGCCCGGGTCGGGCTGATGCGGCCGTAGCGATTCGCCGACGGTGCGGCAATTCCGTCGCCAAATGCCGCGAGCAAGGCGCGCGCGACCGGATGGGCGGGCGCGCGCAGTCCCACCGTTGGCTGCCCGCCGGTGACCGCCGGCAGGACATTGGCAGCTTTCGGCAGCACCAATGTCAGCGGCCCCGGCCAGAATGCATCGGCCAGGCGCCGCGCCGTGTCAGACAGGTCGGCAATCCATTCCCCGGCGGCCGCGAGGCTGCTCACGTGAACGATCAGCGGATGGCTGACCGGTCGGCCTTTTGCTGCGAATATTTTGGCGATGGCCGCCGGATTTCGCGCATCCGCGCCGAGTCCGTAGACGGTCTCGGTCGGGAATGCCACGAGTTCGCCGGCATGCAGCAGCGCAACGGCCTGTTCGATTTTTCCGGGTTCGGGCAGCATCCGCTGCACTCACTCAAGCGACGTGCGCTGCCAGCCCGTCTCGTTGCGGCGCAATTCGTATGCCGGCCAGTAATGGCGGTCCAGACGCAGCGTGATGACCTCCACGGAGTCATTCCAGCTGACCGTCTTCAGGCGCAGTGACGAATGATCCGGGCGGCCCGAAACGGCGCGGATAAAGGCATCGAGATCGGGCACAGGGACACCATCCACTTCCGTGATGCGGCGACCCGCCCATAGTTTGTAGCGAGACGCGGGCGAGCCGTACATGAAGAACGCGATGAATATACCGTCCGGACGGACGCCACGTTGCGCGGCCATCGCCCGATGCGGTTCCTGCAGCGTCGCGCCCGCCCAGATCAACACGCGGTCGATGTCTCGTCCGGAAAGCAGGACCGTGTCGAGCGGGACCTCGAGCTCGACCCCGGAGCGCCACAATGTCAGCAGCACGCGGGGCGCGCGCACTGCGGTGTTCACGTCGCTGAAGCTGTTGACGACTTGACCATCGACGGCCAGCAGCAGGTCGCCGGGCACAAGATACCGCGATGCAGGTGAGCCCGCGACCAGCCGCTCGATCGTCAGCACCTGGCGTCGCTGCGGGCTGTGCGCCGTGAGGCGCTCGATCCACTGCTCGCCGAGGCCGATGCGGCGTGCCTCCGCAAGCGAGAGCAGGCTGAACTCCGCTTCCGCGGAATAGAGCGGCCGGCCATCGCGCGCGAATTCCAGCATGTCCTGCACCATGTCGGCCGGAATGCCCATGTTCTGCTGCTCGAGCTGACGGCCATTCTCGTAGGCAAAACTCGACCATAACGCCAGTACGTTGCCGCGGCGGTCGATGATCAGGCCGTCGAAGTCCGCCGGTCCGTTCACCAGGTCGATGACTTCCATATTGGCATCGCGGAATTGCAGCGTCCGCGACAGCGGGAAGGACACCGGCCCGATCGACGCGACGGTCGCCTGCTGCGAAACCACGCGATTGTCCGGGTGCAGCCCGATGACACTTACGGACTCCCCCGTGACCGGCAGGCGGCTGGCGAAATGCACGGCGCGCACCGGCGTGGCCCCCAGCTGCTTCGGGTCGTAGCGCACGACCGCCAGGTTGTGCAGCGGATGCACGTATTCGACCTGGCCGTCCACCTCGATCGTTCCGGCAAAAGTCAGGCGCACATCGCCGATGGCGACCGGTACCGTGTTGCGATCCACGGCGACCAGGCCGCGCTGCGCATCAATGACAACGCCGGTGCCGTGATAGTTGCGCTCGGTCACGCCGGACACGGAGTACGGCATGTTGAATTCGACCAGCACCAGCGAAGGCGCAATCGCGTCGACCAGGCGATCGCCGGTGCGCGCGAATTGCGTGGTACCGGGCTCCGGTGGCGGAGCGTCCGGACCCGCCCCCAGCACGTGGCAGGGCCACAGCCCGGTCGCGTCGTCGCGTATACAGTGCTTGGCCGCGAACCAGCTGCGGTCGATGCGCAGGGACTTCAACTGCGGCGTGCGTGTCTCTTCCGTCGTGAAATAACGCACGGTGACGCGTTGCCCGTTGCCCAATTTGCCGAACGCAGTCAGCGCGTCGCCGAGATTCGCCATCGGCTGCCCGTCCAGTTCGGTCAGGACCGCGCCGCGCGGAATACCCGCGGTGCTGAACATGTAGCCCGGATTTGCCACGTAGACGCCCGCGATTGGCACATTCATGTGACGCGCCATCTGCCAGGACAGCGTGTGCAACACCCCATCGCCAATCTCGAGATATTCGTCCGGCGTGATTTCACGCAGGTCCTGCACCGGCAGCCGGCATTTCCGCGAGTCGCCGCCGCGCATGATGTCGAGCTCGAGCTCCTTGCCGACATTGTCGTCAAGCAAACCGTCCAGCGCATCGAAATCAGTGACCAGCCGGCCGTTGACCGACACCAGGATGTCACCGACCGCAAGCTGGCCGTAGGCTGCGGCAGCCGGCTGCACTTCCGTCACGACCAGCATCCCGGTGCGCGCCGGCGCCGCGCGCCGCGCCGCTGACTCAACGGCGGCGGTCAGGCCAAGGCGGCGCAACTCGTCGTACGGCGTGTAGCGAAACACGGTTTGCAACGTGCCGCGGCTCACCGGACGCCCGCTCTGCAGCAACTCCAGCGCGCGCACGACGCGCGGCAGCGGCAGGTAGAAGCTCGATGCAGCCTCGCTCGAACCCCCGGCGTTCAGGGCGAGCACGCGGCCCTTCATGTCGATGACCGGCGATCCCGACGAACCCCCCGAGGTGCCGGATGCGGCCTGATAGTAGAAGGTGTTGAAGTCGTTGTACTTGCCAACGCCGTAGTCCGGCGCCTCGCGATCGAGGCGCGCGAGCGTGCCGGCCAGGATCGACAGCTGCTCACCCGCGTCGTTGCCGACCACGCGGATTTCGACACCTACCTGCGCACCGGCCGGATATAACGGCAACTCGGCTGGCTCGATGAACTTCAGCTTCGACGGATCGTAATGGTAGATGCCGAAGTCGTGCACCGGGTCGCGATAGACCGGCTGCAGATCGACTTCCTCACGATTGATGAAGGTTGCCTGGGCGGTCACCGGGCCGGCCGTCACGACGTGGCGATTGGTCAGGATCAGGCCGCGCTTGGCGTCCACCACGAAACCGGTGGCCTGTGACGAAGTATTCCATTCGGTATCGAACGCGCGTGTCGAGTCAACCTGGATCGCGACGACACCAGTCGAAATGCGCTCCAGTGTCCTGGTCCATCCATTTGCGGACTCCTGTGACTGCGCCGGCACACACGGCAGCAAGACCATGCCGGCCAGCAGCAGACACCGCATTGCGCGCTTAATCCAGCCGGTACTGGAATGCTGCATGGAATCGCTCTTTGAATTCGCCCGGGGCGAGGGTGTGGTGTTGCGTGCCGATACTGGCGATCTTGATGGCACCCATCAGCGACGCGATCCGGCCGGTGGTCTCCCAGTCGATATCGCGCATCAGGCCATACAGCAGACCCGCCCGATAGGCGTCGCCGCAGCCGGTCGGATCCACGACCTGCGTCGCGCGCACGGCTGGCACCTCGATCGTCCGGCCGCCAGCATGAATCAGCGAGCCCTCCGGACCACGTGTCACCACATAGGCCTTCACGCGCGCGGCCAGGTCGCGGGTCGAGAGGCCGGTACGTTCCTGCAGCAGCTGCGCCTCGTAATCGTTGACCGTCACCCAGACCGCCTGATCGATGAAAGCCTCGAGATCCTGGCCACCGAACAGCGGCAGGGCCTGGCCGGGATCGAAAATGAATGGTATCCCGGCGTGCGCGAATTGCGCGGCGTGGGCAATCATGCCCTCGCGCCCGTCCGGCGCAAGGATGCCGATCGTGATGCCGGCATCGTCCGGCACTTCCAGCAGATGGGAATGATTCATCGCGCCGGGATGAAATGCCGTGATCTGGTTGTCATCGAGATCGGTGGTGATGTAGGCCTGGGCCGTGAACTCGGTGTCGATCACGCGCACGTGGTCCAGGGACATGCCATTGAAATCGAGCCATTCGCGGTAGGGGCGGAAATCGTGGCCAACGGCACCCATCGCATGCCCGTCGGCGCCGAGCAGCTTGAGGTTGTAAGCGATGTTGCCGGCGCAGCCGCCGAAGTAACGGCGCATGGTCGGCACCATGAAAGAAACATTCAACATGTGGATCTTGTTGGCAAGGATCTGGTCGCGGAAGCGGCCCGGATAGACCATGACCGTGTCGTAGGCCAGCGAACCGCAGATCAACGCCGCCATTGCAACCTCATCGGGCGCTCAGTGCCGGTCCAGCAGCACGAGTGCCCAGGCCAATGCGAGTAACGCGAACGCCACGAACACGGCCGCCGAGCCGAGTTCCTTGGCGATGCCGGAAAGCGGATGCCGTTCCGCACCGATGCGGTCGACCGTCGCCTCGACTGCGCTGTTCAGGAGTTCGACGGCCAGAATGAAGAACACCGGGCCTGCCAGCAGCACTCGCTCGACCCCGTTCCTGCCCAGCCAACATCCCAGTGGAACCACGACCAGCGCCAGCAGACATTCCTGCCGGAATGCCTCCTCGCGCCAGGCCGCCGCGAATCCGCGCCAGCTGCTGCCGAAGGCACGCGCGAGACGCGCCGGGCCGGTCATCTTGTCGGGCCGGGTGTTCAAGCGCGAGCCGGCTTCCAGGCCACGTCCAACTGCTTCGCCGCGCGTACGTCGTCCAGCCGCCGCACCGGCATCGTATGTGGCGCGGCCTTCACCATCGCAGGGTCAGCCGCGGCCTCGCGCTGGATCGCCGCCAGCGCATCCACGAAGCCGTCGAGTTCCTCGCGCGTCTCGGTTTCGGTGGGCTCGATCAGCAGGCATTCCGGCACGAGCAGCGGAAAGTAGGTGGTCGGCGCGTGAAAACCGTAATCGAGCAGGCGCTTGGCGAAGTCCATCGCGGTGACGCCGAGTTCATGAGCCTGACGGCGCAGCGTGATGACGAACTCGTGGCTGGCGCGGCGCTCAGGATAGGCTGCATCGAAACCCGCCTCGCGCAGGCGCGACATCAGGTAGTTGGCATTCAGGGTCGAGAACTCCGAGACTCTCTCCATGCCCTCGGCGCCCAGGATGCGCATGTAGACATAGGCGCGCAGCAGCACGCCGGCATTGCCCATGAAGCCCGACAGTCGTCCGATCGACTGCGGCAGGTCGCGTTCGTCCAGCCAGCGATAGCGCTCGCCGTCGCGACCGACGACAGGCACCGGCATGTACGCCAGCAGGCGCTCGCCGACACCCACGGCTCCCGAACCCGGACCGCCGCCGCCGTGCGGCGTCGAAAAGGTCTTGTGCAGATTCATGTGGATCACATCGAAGCCCATGACCCCGGGCAGGACTTTTCCGAGGATCGCATTCAGATTCGCGCCGTCGTAATAAAGCAGTCCGCCGGCCGCGTGCACCCTGCGCTCGACCTCGACGATGCGCCGCTCGAATACGCCGAGCGTACAGGGGTTTGTCAGCATGATGCCGGCGGTCGCCGGCGAAAGCACGGCGTCGAGCGCCGCAAGATCCACATCGCCATCCGGGAGCGTTGCAATCTCGCGGATCTTCATTCCGCACATGGTCGCGGTCGCAGGATTCGTGCCGTGCGCGGCATCCGGAACGATGATTTCATTGCGTGCCAGGTCGCCGCGCGCGCGGTGATAGGCGCGGATCATCGCGACACCGGCAAACTCGCCCTGGGCGCCCGCCATCGGCGTCAGCGACACGGCGGCCATGCCTGTCACAGCTTTCAGCATCTCCTGTAGCTCGAACATGCAGGCCATGAAACCCTGGCCGGTGCTCACGGGCGCCAGCGGGTGGCGGCCAAGGAATTCCGGCAGCATGGCGAGCGAATTGCAGGCCTTGGGGTTGTACTTCATCGTGCAGGACCCGAGCGGGTAGAACTGCGTGTCGATGCTGAAATTCATCTGCGACAGCCGCGTGTAATGGCGTACGACCTGCAGCTCGGAGACTTCCGGCAGCACGGGCCTCGCGCGGCGCCGGAATTGCGCCGGTATCTCGGCCACCGATGCCGGCGGATGCTGGGCAGTCGCCGAACGCCCGCTGCGCGACAACTCGAAGATCAGTGGCTCGGTGGCTTTCATCGGCCGAGCACGCGTTCGAGCGCCCGCGCATAGGCCACGATGTCTTCGCTGGTCCGCGTCTCCGTCGCGCAGACCAGGAGCGCATTGCCGAGCCCCGGGTAATCGCGCGAAAGGTCGTGGCCGCCGACGATGCCGCCTGCCGCGAGCGATTCGAGCACTGGCGCAACCGGCCGGTCGAGCAGCAGCACCGCTTCATGGAATCGCGGGCCGGCGAAGGCCGCGCGCACGCCCTTCAGACCGCAGAGCGCCGCCACCAGTTCGCGAGTACGGGCAACGCAGGCGCTCGCGACCCGCTCAAGACCCGCCGGACCAAGCAGCGAAAGATAGACCGTCGCCGCGGCCATCAACAGACCCTGATTCGTGCAGATGTTGGAAGTCGCCTTGCCGCGGCGAATGTGCTGCTCGCGCGCCTGGAGTGTCAGGGTGAAGCCGGTCTTGCCGTCGAGATCGACGGTGCGCCCGGCGATGCGGCCCGGAATCTGCCGCACATGTTCCATGCGGGTCGCCATGAAGCCGACATAGGGTCCGCCCGAGGACAGCGGCACACCGAAGGGCTGCGCTTCGCCACAGGCGATATCGGCGCCGCCATCACCCCAATCACCGGGCGGCGTGAGCAGCGCGAGCGCCATCGGGTTGACTGCCGCGATGATCAATGCGCCATTCGCGCGGGCCCAGCGCGAGAGCGCGTCGACGTCCTCGAGCTGACCAAAGTAATTCGGCTGCTGGATAACGAGCGCCGTAATGTCCTGTCCCTTGAAGCGCTCGAGCGAGGCCGCATCCGTCGTGCCGTGCTCCGCCGCGAATGGCAGCTCTTCCAGAACGAGCCCCTGACCCTCGGTTATTACCTTCGCCACGCGCCGCCAGGTCGGATTGACGGTGGCCGGCATCAGGATACGCGCGGCTTCCGAGCGACGGTGCGCGCGCACCGACATCAGGCAGGCTTCGGCCAGCGCTGATGCGCCGTCATAAAGCGAGGCATTCGACACGTCGAGGCCAGTCAGGCCGGCGATCATCGACTGGAACTCGTACATGATCTGCAGCGTGCCCTGGCTGGCCTCGGCCTGGTATGGCGTGTAGGCGCTGTATAGCTCGCCACGCGTCACGATCGCCCAGACCGGTGCCGGAATGTGGTGTTCGTAGGCGCCCGCCCCGATGAAGTTGAGCGGCCTGCCATCGCTGGCCGCGCGCGCGGCGACCAACCGCGACACCGCCATCTCCGACAGTGCCGCCGGAACGCCCGGCAGTGAATTGACGCGCAGCTCCCCGGGGATCTCGTCGAACAAGTCGTCGATTCCCTTGACGCCGATGCGGTCGAGCATCACGCGCAGGTCTTCGCCAGTGTGCGGGATGTAAGGCACTGTCAGTCCGCGGCGGCGACTTCGGCGGCATAGGCCCTGGCGTCGAGGAGATCCGCGCCGGCAGTCTTGCCACTCGGGCGCAGGCGCAGTATCCAGCCCTGGCCGTAGGGATCCTGGTTGATCAGCTCCGGTTGCTTCGCGAGCAACTCGTTGCCCGCGAGGACTTCGCCGCCCAGGGGACTGTAGACATCGGACGCGGCCTTCACGGATTCGACGACCGCGCAGGCGTCGCCGGCTGCCAGCACCCGGCCCGCCTCCGGCACTTCCACGAACACGAGGTCGCCGAGCGCCGCCTGCGCATGATCCGAGATGCCGATCTCGATGCTGCCATCCGGCAGCGAGCGCAGCCATTCATGGCTTTTCGTGTAACGCAGGTCGCCTGGTATGTTGCTCATTCCTGTCTCCGCCTCATAGTTCAATCATGATCTTGCCGTTCTTCGCGAACGGCGGCTTGACGACCCGCGCGGGCAGCAGGCGCCCGCGGATGTCCACGTTGACGCTTGCTCCGGTCGCCGCCGGTACCCTGGCAAAGCCGATTGAGCGCTCCAGTGTCGGCGAGAAGGTACCGCTGGTGACTTCGCCATCGCCCGCGCCGTCGACGACGACGCGCTGATGCGGGCGCAGTACGCCGCGCTCGAGCAGCAGCAGCCCGACCAGCTTGCGGGCGACGCCCGCAGCGCGCTGTGCCTCGAGCGCTGGCTTGCCGATGAAATCGCGGGTGCCATCGAGCGCCACGGTCCACGCGAGACCGGACTCGAGGGGCGAAATGGTTTCATCCATGTCATTGCCATACAGATTCATGCCGGCCTCGAGTCTCAGCGTGTCGCGCGCGCCCAGACCGCAGGGCTTCACGCCGGCTGCCAGCAGCGCATTCCACAGATCCGCGGCTGACTCGGCAGGCAGCGAGATCTCGTAACCATCCTCGCCCGTGTAGCCGGTGCTTGCGATGAACCATTCATCGCAGGGCAGACCGAAGAAATTACCGAGCGCGAGGGCCTGCTTGCGGCAGGCTTCCGGCAACAGCGGAGTCGCCTTTGCGCGCGCCTTCGGACCCTGCACCGCGATCATCGCCAGATCGCGCCGCGGCACGACTGCGACGCCAAGCCCCGAAGCAAGCTCACGGATCCATGCCAGGTCCTTGTCCGCCGTTCCGGCGTTGACGACGAGCCGGAACCAGCGATCTTCAAGGAAATAAACGATCAGGTCGTCGAGTACGCCGCCGTCGGGGCGCAGCATGCAGCTGTACAGCGCCTTGCCCGGCGCCGTGAGCCGGCCGATATCGTTGGCGAGGAGACGCAACAGCAGCGGGCGCACACCGGCGCCACGCAGGTCCACCGTGCACATGTGCGACACGTCGAACATGCCGGCATCGCCGCGCACCGCGTGATGTTCCTCGATCTGCGAACCATAACTGACCGGCATTTCCCAGCCGCCAAAGTCCACGATGCGCGCCCCGGCGGCAACGTGCTGTTCGTAGAGTGGTGTCCGTCTCATCGTCGCGCTGCCTCGGCTGGTCGGGGCATGAAAAAGGGGCGGCGGTCCTTCCCGGCCCGCCGCCCCTCTGTCCTGAAACCTGAGAGATAAGGTACCGGGTCGTCCCCGGGGCCGCTCCCCTTCGGTGGGCCCGCGAGGACCACTCTCCAGAGTTCGCCAGATCCTGCCGTTCTGTTGCCTGAGCGTTTCCGGGCGGGTTGCGCCTTCGGCGCCGCACGACTGCGGTCTCTCCGGCAGGATCTCATTGCGATAAGGCAGATTCTAGCGGAAACCGCCGTCCCGCGGGTCTCCCCGCGCGTGCCGGCGGCTGCCTGCCGGGGCCATCGGCTCAGGTTATAGTCGCGCTCCGGCCGACCCAGCTGATCGGAGCCTTTGCATGCCCTGCCTGAGACTGCTGCTCGCCACATTTTGCGGCGTAATGCTGCTCGCGCCGCTCCCGGTCCGGGCCGCCACGGACGCCGCCACGCAACTCAGTGTCCTGCTCGAGCGCGAATGGCAACGGGACCTGGCCGACAATCCACTGCTCGCCAGCTATCGTGGAGACACCCGTTACGACGATCGCTGGCCCGACATCAGCCCCGAGGCACAGGCCGCGCTCGATTCCGCCGATGCGCAGGTGCTGGTCGACCTTGTCGCCATCCCGCGCGAGGCGCTGTCGCCAGCCGACCAGCTGACCTGGGACCTGGTCCGCATCGAATACGAGAATCGGGTCGCGGTCGCGCCATTCCATCCCGAGTACTACGAAATCCGGTCCCGCGAAGGCCCGCAATCGCTGAATGAAGTCGCCGAAATCATGCCCTTCGAGAAGACCGCGGACTACGACACCTGGCTCCGGCGCCTCGCCGCCCTGCCCCGCTTCCTCGACCAGTACTCGGAGCGGCTGCGCCTTGCGGCAGCCGGCAAGCGCACGCAGCCGCGCGTGATCATGGATCGCGTGCTGCCCCAGCTTCAGATGCAGCTCGTGGACGATCCCGAGGACAGCCCGTTCTTCCAACGGTTCGAGCAGTACCCGGAAGCGGTGCCCGAAGCGGACCGGCAGCGATTGATGGCCGCGGCGCGGCGCGTCATCGCGGATGCGGTCGTACCCGCTTACCGCCGCTTCACCAGCGTATTCCGCGAAGCGTACCTGCCGGCCTGTCGCGACACCGTCGGCATCTGGGACACACCCGACGGGCGCGCCTTCTACGCGAACCGCGCCCGGTACCACACGACGACGGACCTGACGCCACAACAGATCCACGACATCGGCCTCAAGGAGGTCGCGCGTAACCGGGCCCTGATGCTCGACGTCATGAAGGAAGTCGGCTTCAAGGGCACGCTGCAGGAGTTCTTCCAGCACCTGCGCACGGACCCGCAGTTCTACTACAAGACGCCGGACGAGCTGTTCCGCGCCTACGTCTACACCGCGAAAATGATCGAGCCGGAGCTCCCGAGGCTTTTCGGCAAGCTCTATCGCACGCCATATGGAGTGCGCGTAATCCCGGCCACCAGCGCCCCGAATACAACTACGGCCTACTACAGCGGGCCCTCATTCGATGGCAAGCGCCCGGGTTACTACTACGTGAACCTGTACCGGCCCGAGGTCCGCCCGAAGTACGAGATGGAGGTCTTGACCGTGCACGAAGCCGTGCCAGGCCACCACCTCCAGATCGCGCTGGCACAGGAACAGACCGACCTGCCGAAGTTCCGGCGCTTCTACGACGTGACGGCCTACGTCGAGGGCTGGGCACTCTATTCTGAACGCCTCGGCTACGACCTCGGCCTCTACAAGGACCCATACTCGCGCTTCGGCCAGCTGACCTATGACATGTGGCGGGCCGTGCGCCTGGTCGTCGACACCGGCATCCACGACATGGGCTGGACGCGCCAGCAGGCGATCGATTACTTCATGGACAACGCGGCCAAGACCGAGACCGACGTCGTCAACGAGATCGACCGCTACATCGCCTGGCCCGGCCAGGCGCTCGCCTACAAGATCGGC
>DAITAA010000030.1:0-26830 GCA_036824505.1 Steroidobacteraceae bacterium | reverse complement strand
TGAGCTTGCCAGTGGCGATCATCTCGAAGAGTTCGCGTGCGCCGCGGGCGCGATCCGAAGGCTTCGCGATGTAGTGGAAGAGCGTCGGCCGGGTCAGATACAGCGAGCCCCGCTTCGAGAGTTCCAGCGGCGAAATCGGCGGCACCGGGCCCGAGGCGTTGCCAAAACTGATCATCAGTCCGCGCGGCCTCAGGCAATCGAGCGAGGCGAAGAATGTGTCCTTGCCGACGCCATCGTAGACCACCGGCACACCGCGTTTCCTCGTGATCTCGCGCACGCGCGCAACCAGATCTTCGCGCGGACTGACGATGACCTCTGCCGCGCCATATTCACGCGCAAGCGCCGCCTTCTCATCGCTACCAACGACCGCGATCACTTTCGCGCCAAGAGCGACCGCCCATTGCAATGCGATCAGGCCGACACCCCCCACGGCCGAATGCAGCACGATCGGGTCATTTTTTCGAACGCGATAGCAGCGCCGCAGCAGGAACCAGGCGGTGAGTCCCTTCAGCATCAAAGCGGCGGCCTGCTCATCGGAAATCCCACCAGGCAGCTTCACGACGCGGCTCGCGTCGATCACACGTTCTTCGGCATACGCACCCGGTGCGCTGTCCACATAGGCCACCCGATCACCGGGCGTGATGCCCTTCACTCTACTGCCCGCTTCCAGCACCACACCCGCCGCCTCGAGCCCGAGGCCGCTCGGCAGGTTCACCGGATAGAGGCCCGAGCGGTGGTAGGTATCGATGAAATTGACACCGATGGCCGTCTGGCGGATGCGCAGCTGCTTCGGCTCTGGCGAGCCGGTCGCGACTTCCTCGAAGCTCAGGACTTCGGGGCCGCCGTACTGCTGAATCCGGATTGCGCGCGCCATCTAGAGCGGATTGCTGGCGAAACTGAGATCGGCTACCGGCCGGCCGCCGATCAGATGCTCCTGGATGACGCGCTCGATGTTCTCGGGCGTGGCGCGCCTGTACCAGGTGCCTTCGGGATAGACGACCATGATCGGCCCCTCGCGGCAGATTCGCAGACAATCGGCGCGGGTGCGCAGCACGCCGCCCTCCACGTCCGCAAGACCGACTTCGCGCAGCCGGCGCTTCAGGTACTTCCACGAGGCGTCGCCGATTTCCTTCGGTGCGCAGTCGCCATGGGTGCAGAAGAGCACATGCCGGCGGGCGCCACCGAGCGCGATCTTCGCAACCGCGGCTTCCAGGGTCTCCGCCGCCGGCACTTCCTTCACAGTGCCGCCTCGTCGGTTTCGCTGGTGCGGATGCGCAGCACGCGCTCGATATTGGTGACAAAGATCTTGCCGTCGCCGACCTTGCCGGTGCGCGCAGCGCCGATAATCGCCTCGATGACCTGGTCCACCAGATCGTCGCGCACGGCCACCTCGACCCGCGTCTTCGGCACGAAATCCACGACGTACTCTGCGCCACGATAGAGCTCGGTGTGGCCGCGTTGCCGGCCGAAACCTTTCACCTCGGTGACGGTCATGCCAGATATGCCGATCTCGGACAGCGCAGCGCGCACGTCGTCGAGTTTGAAGGGCTTGATGATGGCGGTAACGAGCTTCATCGTGAACTCCTGCGCGTAGAGGGGCTACCCGCGGTACTGGATGCGGATTCTATGCCGATAAGGGCCGCTTCGCCGCAAATTACCGGCGGGCTGAGCCTGGGACGCTGCAAGTGCGGTGCCGCCGCCGACCATTGACTACATTCAGCTAAAGAACGATGTAAGTGACGACGGTCACGATCACGATCGCGGCGATATTGATGCGCCAGCCGGCGCGGAGCATCTCGCTCATCTTGAGGCGGCCGGTGCCGAACACGATGGCGTTTGGCGGCGTGCCGGCGGGCAGCATGAAGCCGCAGGACGATGCCATGACCGCAGGTGCAACGAGCAGCAACACGGGGTAATGCGTGCCTGCCGCGATTGCCGCTAGTATCGGCATGAAGGTCGCGGCGGTCGCCACGTTCGAATTGACCTCGGTCCAGAACACGATCAGCGTGGCGATCGCCGCGATCAGGGCGATGAGTGGCCAGGTCGCAAGCCCGGCCATTGCCGCCCCGATGTATGCCGAAAGTCCGCTGTCTTCGATCGCTGCCGCAAGCGCAAGCCCGCCGCCGAACAGCAACAGTACTTCCCAGGGCACGCGCCTGAGATCCTTGCCATCGAGGAGCGCACCCCCCTGATCCCCGCCGTTCGGTATGAGGAAGAGAGAAATTCCGGCGAGCAATGCGATGGTCGTGTCATTCAGCCCGGCGAGACCCGGCAGCAGTTTCAACAGCGGGCTCAGAATCCATGCGCCGGCCGTCAACAGGAAGATGGATGTCACGCGCCGCTCGGCGGGCGACATCGGCCCCAAAGCTTCGAGCGCGCTCTGCAAGGCCGCGCCGGCCGCCACCTGGGACCCGAGCCTGAACGGGAATACCACCCGCACGAGAACGAGCCAGGCAATCGGCATCAGCAGGAGCACCGTAGGCAATCCGAAGGTGAGCCACTGCGCAAAGCTGACGGTCACGCCGTAGTTCTGCTTCATGAAACCGACGACCATCGCATTGGTCGGCGTGCCGATCAGCGTGCCGAGACCGCCGATGGTTGCCGCATAGGCAACGCAGAGCACGATGGCTTTGGAGAAATTGCCCGCATCGTGATCATCCGCGGCGGGATCCGGCGCGACGATCGCGGCGATCGACATGGCGACCGGCAGCATCATCAGCGACGTCGAAGTATTCGAGACCCACATGCTGACAAAGCCGGTTGCGCACATCATGCCGAATACCAGCCGCTGCGGGTGGCCGCCGGCGTGGACGACGATGTTGTAGGCAATGCGGCGATGCAGTTCCGAGCGCTCCATCGCGAGCGCCAGCAGGAAGCCCCCGAGTATCAGGTACAGGGTTGTGTTGCCATAGCCGCCCGCCAATGTCTCCGCGGTCACGGCATCGAGCAGCGGCAGCACCGCCAGTGGCATCAATGCCGTCGCCGCGAGCGGCAGCGCCTCGGTCGACCACCAGAGCGCCATAAGGACCAGGACACCGGCGACAGTCCAGGCCGCAGCCGGCATGCCTGTCGGCGCATCGGCGACCAGCGTGGCCGCAAGCGCCGCAAGACCCAGAATCAACCCGCTGTTCTGGATTCCCGTCCTGGCAGTGCGTTCCGCCATGCCCCCTCCCTGCCATGCCGCTGCGCCTCAGTATAGAGTGGCGCAGGAATCCGGGGCGCATACCCATGCAGGATACGATCGTCGTCGTCGGGGGCGGCCATGCTGCCGCGCAGGTTGTGGACAGCCTGCGCCACGAGCATTTCGCCGGCCGGCTGGTGTTGGTCGGCGAGGAGCCGCTGCTGCCCTATCAGCGCCCGCCCCTCTCAAAGAAGTTCCTCGCCGGCGAAATGGAGGCCGATCGCCTGCCGATCCGCCACGCGGCTTTCTACGAAAGCATTCACTGCGAGATGCTGCTCGGCAATCCCGTCACCACGATCGATACCGCAACGCGCGCGCTCAAGCTGTCCGACGGCCAGCGGATCGTCTATGACAAGCTGGTATTGGCGGTCGGCGGCCACGCCCGGCCGCTGCGGGTTCCCGGCGCTGCGCTCGCCGGTGTGCAGGCGCTGCGCACGATGGCGGACGTCAACGCGATTCGTGCGCAGGCGGCACCCGGAAAGCGCGCAGTAATTGTCGGCGCCGGTTACATCGGGCTCGAATGCGCCGCAACCTTTCGCAAGCTGGGACTCGACGTCACGGTCATCGAGATGATGGATCGCGTGATGAGCCGTGTGGTCGCGCCAGAAATGAGCCGCTTCTATGCCCGCGAACACATCGCACATGGCGTCACAATCCTGACCGGCAAGCAGGTCAGCGCCCTGCAGGGCGACAAGCATGTTTCCGCCGTCGAATGCGCGGACGGCACGCGCGTACCTGCTGATCTGGTGCTGGTCGGCATCGGGCTCGTGCCAAACACCGAACTCGCGAGCGCCGCCGGGATCCGTTGCGAAGACGGCATCGCGGTGGACGAGCACTGTCGCACGAGCGACCCGAACATCTACGCGATCGGCGATTGTTGCAGCCACCCGAGCCCGCTTTATGCGCGGCGCATCCGCCTCGAGTCCGTGGACAATGCCTTCGAGCAGGCGCGCACGGCGGCGGCCAACATTTGTGGCCGGCCGTTGGTCCACGACAAGACGCCGTGGTTCTGGTCCGACCAGTACGAACTGAAACTCCAGATCGTGGGCCTGTGCCAGGGATACGATACCGTCGTGCTGCGCGGCGATCCCGCCGGGCACGCCTTCAGCTGCTGCTACCTGCGCGAGGGCGAGCTGATCGCCCTCGACGCCGTCAACCACGTCAAGGATTTCATGGCCGCACGCAAGCTGATCGGCGAGCACGTCAAGCCCGACCCGGTTCGTCTTGCCGACCCCGCCACTGCGATCAAGGACACGTTCTGACGGTTGCCGACACCTTATAATCCGCGCATGACGAAAGATGACGACAAGGTCAACACGGTTGACCGCGAATTCCGCGCGATGCTTGGCAAGGCGACCGGGGGCCTGGCGCCGCAGGATTACGGCACGGCCTTCTGGGACTGGTGGCTGAATCTCGCCCGCTCACCCGAAAAGCAGGTGGAACTGCAGCAAAACGCACTGAAGCACGCGATCGACCTGTGGCGTTTTCATGCGGAAGCCGCAACCGGCAAGCCACTCGCGCCCAGCGAGAACGGCGATCGGCGATTCGCGAATCCGGCCTGGCAGCAGTATCCGTTCAACGTTTACGCGCAGGCCTTCCAGAAAGGCATGGAGTTTCTCGAGCGATCGGCGCGT
This sequence comes from Steroidobacteraceae bacterium, assembly GCA_036824505.1. Classification (GTDB taxonomy): domain Bacteria; phylum Pseudomonadota; class Gammaproteobacteria; order Steroidobacterales; family Steroidobacteraceae; genus SCUD01. The sequence goes on along the minus strand of DAITAA010000030.1, from coordinate 22,015 downwards.
GCGGTACCGGGCGTGGAACCGCGCAGCGCCCAGCTCGTGGAATTCGCAGCGCGCCAGATTGGCGAGGCGATGTCGCCGGCCATCAACCCGCTGACAAACCCCGAAGTGCTGCAACAGACCGTCGCCGAGCGCGGGCAGAATCTCGCGCGCGGCTACAAGCATTTCCTCGAGGATCTCGAGCGCACGCTGTCCGGCGGCGAGGCACCTGGCGCCGAGAAGTTTCGCGTCGGCGAGAAGGTCGCGATCACCGACGGCAAGGTTGTATTCCGGAACGACCTGATCGAGCTGATCCAGTATTCGCCCACGACGCCGGACGTGCAGGCCGAGCCAATCCTGGTCGTGCCGGCCTGGATCATGAAGTACTACATCCTGGACCTGTCGCCGAAGAATTCCCTGGTGGCGTGGCTCGTGGACCAGGGATACACCGTATTCATGATGTCGTGGAAGAATCCGACGGCCGCCGACCGGGAACTCGGCATGGACGATTACCTGAAGAAAGGCGTCTATGCCGCGCTCGATGCCGTCGCCGCGATCGTGCCGCAACGCGAAATCCACGCGGTCGGCTATTGCATCGGCGGCACGCTGCTCGCCATCGCGGCCGCGGCGCTCGCGCGCAAGGGCGACAGGCGGATCCGCGACATCACGATGTTCGCCGGCCAGACCGATTTCAGCGAACCCGGCGAGTTATCGTTGTTCATCAGCCCCGCGCAGATCGACATGCTGGAAGCCCTGATGCGCAAGGAGGGCGTGCTCGATTCGGCAAAGATGGGCGGCGCTTTCACGATGCTGCGCGCTCACGATCTGCTGTGGCAGCCCGCCGTGAAGTCCTACCTCAAGGGCGAGCGCGAGGGAATGATCGACCTGATGGCGTGGAATGCCGATGGCACGCGCATGCCCTGGAAGATGCATACCGAATACCTGGTCGGTCTTTACCTGCGCAATGACCTTGCGGAAGGCCGCTTCAAGGTCGAAGGCGAAACCATCAAGCTCGCCGACATCCGCGTGCCGATGTTCATTGTCGGCACGGAAACCGATCATGTCGCACCGTGGAAATCGGTCTACAAGCTGGACCGGCTGAGCGGGTCGCCGGAATTCACTTTCCTGCTGACGAGCGGCGGCCACAATGCCGGCATCATCAGCGGGCCGGTGCATCCGAAGCGACGCCACCGCGTGCGCACGCGCCGCGCCGGCGAACCGCAGTTGAGCGCGGATGACTGGTTCAGGACGACCGCGCCGCTGCATGGATCGTGGTGGCCGACCTGGGCGGAATGGCTGAAGGCGCACTCATCACCGGGACGCGTGGCGCCGCCAGAAATGGGCGCGCCCGCGGCTGGATATCCGCCGCAGGGCCATGCGCCGGGCGAATACGTGTTGCAGCGCTAGGAGCGCGGAACGGGCGTCCAGCGCGCCGAGCGGCGCGCGTTGCGATCATCAGTCGCTTCACCGTCGTAGGACATTGGCTGCGCCGCTGGCAGCCCCTCCACCGGCGGATCGAAAGCATGAATGTTGATGACCATGAGCGCCTGCCCGCCCTCCTCGGTCACGGCGCCAAGATATCCGCCGCAACGCCCGCAGAAAGCGAAGTCAGCCGTCTTGTGCCCGAAGCGATAGCGTGACAGCAGCTGCGGCTCGCGATGCGTAAAGCGCACGGATCCCGACGGGTCCGACGTGTAGACGCCGCTGTGCTTCAGGCAGAAGCTGCACTGGCAGGCTCGTACCGACCAGGCCTCGGGCTCAAGCGCCGTACGGAACTCGAATCCCAGCGCGCCGCAATGACAGCTTCCATGCCAGGTCTTCATGTGCGCAGGCTGGACTGAAGTTCCTCGAAATCTTCGCTGCGCGGCAGGCGCTGCAGGGCCGTCAACACATCCGGTGGCGGCGCCGTCAGCCGGCGCGTCGTCAGATCGAGCCAGCCGCCTTCGCTGTGCACACGTGCGGCAAGCTTGCCGTCGCCGCGCAGAATCTCATTGACTAGCCGGAATCGCGAGCCGTCCGGCGCGCAGCCGCCAAGCGCAAGCGTGATGGTGATCGGCTCGAGCAGCGCCACTTCGCGGAAATATTCCACTTCGTCGCGCCGCACCACCGGCCCAAGCCTTCGCTTTGCAAACTCGGAGGCCGGAAAACCGCACTGCTCGAAGAAACTCATGCGCGCGTCCACGCACTTGTTCATGTAGGCGACATTCGCCATGTGCGCATTGGCGTCCATGTCGCCCCAGCCGGCGACGGTCGCGATCGAGAACTTTTCGCTCACTTCGAGTAGAAAAAGCTCAGCTTGTTGCCATCCGGATCGCGAAAATAGCCGGCGTAGAAATCGTCGCCGCGCGGGCCGGCCGGACCCTCGTCGGTGCCGCCCAGCTCGATCGCCTTGCGATACATCGCATCGACCTTCGCGGGGCTGTCCACGGCCAGGGCGACCATGACGCCATTGCCGACGGTCGCCGGTTTGCCGTTGAACGGCTTTGTCAGCGCAAGTCCCGGCGAGTTCTTGCCGGCGCTCCAGGCGATGAACGTCTCGAACTCCATGAAGCGCTTCCCGCCGATATCCTTGAGCAGCGCGTCATAGAACTTCGCCGCACGCGGCAGGTCATTCGTACCCAGGCAAACATAGCCAATCATGATTGTTCTCTCCCCGTCGCCTGTTGTATCGCAATCATATCAGCCGGCCGCCGCCAGGAATGCCGCAAGCTTGCGCGAGTCGAGCGCACCATTGGTCCGCAGGCCGCTGCAGACATCGAGCCCGGCGGGCTGGACGTTCTCGATCGCCGCCCTGACATTGCCCGGATGCAGGCCACCGGCCAGCAACACCGGCACGCCTACGGATTCGCGGATGCGGCGGCTGTATGACCAGTCGTGCACGCGCCCGGTACCACCCAACACCTTCACCGCGAGCCTTGGATTGCCGGAATCGAGTAACAGCGAGTCGATCAGGCCTGCGACCGAACTCGCCTCCTCGACGGATTCCTCTCCGTCGACATGCACGACCTGTACCAGGCGCACGCCAGGAAGCAATGCCCGCAGCCGTCGCAGTTCCGCGGCGGGTACTTGATCCACGAGTTGCAGAGCGGTCGTGCCGCAGCGCCGGTGCTGGTCGGCAATCGCATCGGCATCGCGCCGCGAGGTCAGGAGAAACGTCTCGGTCGGGCGCGGGGTCGCCGCGGCAATTTCCGCAATCAGCTCATCGGGAATGACGCCAGGTCCGCTCGGCATCTCGGATACGAGCCCGATCGCCGCGGCGCCGGCAGATATGGCGAGCCTCGCTTCCGCCAGGTTCGTGATGCAGCAGACCTTGACGAACATCGAGCGCGCTTTCAGCCGCCCGACTTGCCGCGAATGCCGTCAATGCTCCAGATGCCAGCGCCATGCGCGGAGATGTAGAGAAAAACGAAGCAATACATGGCAGCCAGCTCACCGCCATTCAGGATCGGGAAGAATCCCTGCTTTGCGTGCACCAGGAAGTACGCGGCAGCCGCCATGCCGGAGGCGATAAACGCCGCGTAGCGCGTGAAGAGCCCGATCATGATCAGGGTTCCGGCGATCAGCTCGATCGGCCCGGCGCCGTAAACGACCCATTCCGGCGCGCCCGACGGCTTCGGAAAATCGAACAGCTTGCTGGTCCCATGCCAGAGGAACAGGAAGCCCGACACGATGCGCAGCAGCGCATAAGTCTGCCCGCCGAATCGCTGCATGAGTGCTGTCATGGGGATCTCCTGAATTGCCGCCGTTCAGTCCCAGTTGCGGGCACGCTTCGCGAAATCCTTGTCGTACACCCGCACCACGCAAAATTTCTGTCCGGTCGGCGCCTGCATGACCCACCAGCTCTGGATCTGCTGGAGGCGTTTCGCGCCCAGCTTCTCGAGCCGCAGGACTTCCGCCTCGATGTCATCTGTCTCGATGTCGAGGTGCACTCGGCTCTCGTGGGCGACCAGCTGTACCTCGACGTCCAGGTACGCTTCCGGATCAATCAGCTTTGCATACTTCTTGCCCTCGGCGCCCGGCAGCTCGCGCGTTTCCATGCCGAGTGCGGCGGACCAGAAGGTGGCGGCCGACTTCAGGTCGTCCGTCTTGCAGTCGATGATGAATCCAGCCAGCTTGCTCTTGTGCATATGACTTCCCGATCAACTCCCGGAGCGGCCGATTGGCAACTCCATGTACACGTCGGCTCGCGCATATTCCGGCGGATCCGGATCGACGCCAAGACGGAAACCCAGGCGTTCGTAAAGCCGGATTGCGCTCGCCAGGCTGCTATTTGTCAACAGAAAAAACGGTCTCCGCGCCAGCGTCGCGGCGAACGCAATCGCCGCCGCCCCCAGCATTTCGCCAATACTGCATCGCTGGTGCGACAGCGCGACCGCCATCTTGGCAAGTTCGTAACGCGCATGCGAATACCGAATGATCGTGGCCGTGCCGATCGGGATCCCCTCCTCCAGAGCGAAGAAGATCTGGCCGCCCGGCGCGATGATTGCGCGCGCGGGGTCGCCCAGCACTTTTCGATCGGCTTCCTCGACCGCAAATAACCGTTCGATCCAGTCGAGATTCAATTGCTGGAATGCCGGCGCGCGCTCGGGCCGGAATGGAACAATCAGGATCTCACTCATTCCGCCGGCCCTGGCCGCCATTCGTGACTCAGCAGACCCAGGATCACCGAGTCCTGCAGCTCGCCATCGACCTTCCAGCGCTCGCGCAACAGCCCTTCGCGCCGGAATCCGAGACGCTCCAGCGCGTGCAGCGATCCAGCGTTGCGCGGATCGGTGTCCGCTTCGAGCCGGCGCATGCCGAGCGTCCCGAAGGCGAAGTCGATCAGCGCCTTCAGCGCCTCATTCATGTAGCCACGGCCCCAGTACTCGCGTCCCAGCGCATAACCGATTTCGCCCCGACCCTGCGTCTCGTTGATGGCGAACAGCGTGCAGGTGCCGATGATCCGGTCGTCATCGAGGCGGGCGATGCCCCATTGGAAAAGCCGCCGTGCGTGAAAGCCCTCATGGATGTCGGCGATCAGCTTTCTCGCCAGTGCGATATCCGACATCGGCAGCGTCGACCAGTAACGCATGACCGCCGGATCCGAGAAGATCGCGAATAGCGCACTGGCGTCGGCAGCCGTAAGCCAGCGCAGTGCCACGCGCGGGGCGGCAAGCGTCGGCAGCCGGTCCCCGCCGATCATGCCGCGATCCGTGCCTGTTTGCGGATATGCATGGGCGCATTCTAGCCGTCAAATCGCGCTAGAATCCCGCCATGCGCTTCACGAAGATGCATGGGCTCGGCAACGACTTCATCATCTTCGACGCCCCCGCCGGCGGCCCGCCCGGCGCGGAATCCATCCGCCGGCTGGCCGATCGCTATACCGGCATCGGCTTCGACCAGGCACTGATGCTCGAGCCGCCCCGCCGCAAGGGAAGTGCCGTTTACTACCGCATTTTCAATGCCGACGGCCGCGAGGTCGAACAGTGCGGCAATGGTGCACGCTGCATCGCCCGGTATCTCTACGAGAAGAACGGTGCCAAGTCGTCGGAATTCGAGCTGGACAGCCCCGGTGGGCCGATCCACGCGAAGGTGCAGGGCGACCAGGTGTCGGTCGCAATGGGTGTGCCGGACTTCAACCCGGCGTCGCTGCCCTTCGAGGCGAGCGGCGAGGCCTATGTCTACCCGCTCGCCGTCGGCGACAGCGAGGTCGAGATCGGGGCCGTCTCGATCGGCAACCCGCATGCCGTGATCCGCGTACCCTCGGTGGACGATGCGCCGGTTGCCCGCCTTGGCCCCGCCATCGAGAACCACCCGCGGTTCCCGAAGCGCACCAACGTCGGTTTCATGGAGGTGGTCGACCGCGCCCATATCCGGCTGCGCGTCCACGAACGCGGTACCGGCGAGACGCGGGCCTGCGGTACGGGCGCCTGCGCCGCGGTGGCGGTCGGCCGGCGCCATGGCCTGCTGGATGCAAAAGTAAAAGTCGACCTGCCCGGCGGCCGACTCCACATACAATGGAAAGGGCCGGGAGAGCCGATCTGGATCACCGGACCTGCGGAAAAGGCTTTCGAGGGAGATACTGCAATATGACGACACGTCCGGTCCGCGGCTTCGAAATCGCCGAAGTCGACGAAGCAGCGGTCGCTTCCTATCTCTCCGCGACTCCCGAGTTCTTCGAACGGCACGCGCAGCTTTTCGCAAAGATCCGTCTGCCCGACTCGCGCGGCGGCGCAACCACTGTTTCGCTGCTGGAGCGCCAGGTGGAAGTGCTGCGCGAGCGCAACCGGCAACTCGAGCGCAAGCTGAAGGAATTTGTCGATGTCGCGCGCGAGAACGACACGCTGGGCGCGAGGGTATTCTCGATGGCGCGCCGCCTGATTGCCGCAGTCGATCGTACTGCCGTCATCAAGACCATCGAGGCATCGCTGCGCGAGGATTTCGGCGCAGGCGAGTCGGTGCTCGTGCTGACCCACGCCACCGTCCCGGCGGGCCTCCCGGAATCCCGGTTCCTGCGCGTCGTGGCGCCCGACTCGCCGGACCTGCGTTCCTTTGAAACACTATTCAACTCCGGCAAGCCGCGCTGCGGGCAATTGCGCGATTCGCAGCGCGATTTCCTGTTTGGAGCCGGATCGGTAGCGATCGGATCGGTCGCACTCGTTCCACTCGGCCCCAAGGGCGAACTCGGCCTGCTGGCCTGCGGCTCCAATGATGTGCAACGCTTCAACCCGACGATGAGCACGGATTTCCTGCAGCGCGTCGGCGAGCTGATCGCGGCTGCACTTGCCGAGGGCTGATGCAGGCCGGCGCCGGCGCCTGGATCGAGCGCTACCTGGCCCACCTGCGGACCGAGCGCAGGCTGTCACCAAATACCGAATCCAGCTATCGCCGGGACCTCGGCGCGCTCACCGCGTTCTGCGACGCGGAGCGCCTTGGAACCTGGACCAAGCTGGACAACTTCCACATTCGCACATTTGCGGCCCGCGAACATCGCGACGGCCTCGGGCCGCGCAGCGTCCAGCGCCGGCTGTCTGCGCTGCGCGGGTTCTTCAATTACCTGATCCGTGAGCGCGTGATCGAGGCCAATCCCGCGGCCGACATCCGTGCGCCGAAGGCGGCAAGGCGGCTGCCGAAGACACTGGATGTCGATCAGGTCGCGAGCCTGCTTGAACGCAAGACCCTCGATCCCCTGTCGCGCCGCGATCTCGCAATGCTGGAACTGCTGTATTCCTCGGGATTGCGGCTCGCGGAACTCGCCGGCCTCGATGTCATGGATCTCGATCTAGCCGATCGCACCGTGCGCGTGCTCGGCAAGGGCTCGAAGACGCGGATCGTGCCGGTTGGCCGCCAGGCCATTGTGGCACTGCGCGCCTGGCTCGCCGAACGCGTAAGCCTGGTGAAACCCGGTGTCACCGCCTTGTTTGTCGGGCAGAGCGGGCGACGCCTGGGCGGACGCGCAATCCAGCAACGCATTCGCCGCTGGGCCGCGGGCAGCGAATTGGGCGTTCCCGTGCATCCACACCTGTTGCGGCATTCGTTCGCGACGCACCTGCTGGAATCCAGCCGCGACCTGCGCGGTGTGCAGGAGTTGCTGGGGCATGCCGATATCAGCACCACACAGGTCTACACGCACCTCGATTTCCAGCACCTCGCCCGCGTCTATGACGAATCCCATCCGCGCGCCAGGCGACGCAAGTAGCGGCGCATGGAGGCCCCGAGCGAGATCAAGGTCAAGCGCAAGTCGCGCGTCGTCGAAGTCTCATGGCGGGACGGCACGCGCTATTCACTGCCATTCGAATACCTGCGCGTTTTCTCGCCCTCGGCAGAAGTACGGGGCCATGGCGGCGGCGAGGGCAAGCTGGAGCTCGCGAAGGAATCGGTCCAGGTGACGCAGGTCGAGCCGATCGGCGTCTATGCCGTGCGGCTGCATTTCGACGACGGGCACAACACCGGACTCTACAGCTGGGATTACCTGCGTGAACTCGGCGCCGAATACGACCGCAGGTGGAACAGATACCTCGAGCGCTGCGAAAAGCTCGGCTACGAGCGCAAGCCGCCAGTCTAACCCTGTAGAATCGGCCTGATGCCAGGCAAGACAACACAATGAAATCAGGGACTTCTGGGCGGCCTCAGGGCGGATCCGTGGACTTCGGCTACGAACAGGTCGCAGCAAGCGAGAAAGCCGCGCGCGTGCGCGGCGTATTCGATTCGGTCGCAGGCAAGTACGACCTGATGAATGACCTGATGTCTGCCGGCATGCACCGGCTCTGGAAGCGGTTTGCGCTGTCGCAGACCGGGCTGCGCCCGGGCCAGCGCGCCCTCGACGTCGCATCCGGTACTGGCGATCTGGGCGCCGGTCTCGCGCGCCAGGTCGGATCGTCGGGTCTTGCGGTGCTCACCGACATCAACCGGGAAATGCTGTCGCGCGGCCGCGACCGGCTGCTCGATCGCGGCATCGCCGGCAATGTCGCCTTTGTCATCGCCGATGCCGAACGCCTGCCATTCCCGGATCGCACATTCGACTGCGTGACGATCGGATTTGGTTTGCGCAATGTAACCGACAAGGCCGCGGCGCTTGCTTCGATGCGCCGTGTTCTGCGACCGGGTGGGCGCCTGCTGGTGCTCGAGTTCTCCAGGCCACAGATCACGGGCCTCAAGCCACTCTACGACGCCTACTCCTTCAGCTTGCTGCCGGCACTGGGACGCCTCGTCGCCGGCGACGAGGCCAGCTATCGTTATCTGGCGGAATCCATCCGCATGCACCCGGACCAGCCGGCGCTTGCGGCGATGATGCGCGAAGCAGGATTCGAGGACTGCGGCTGGAATAACCTGGCCGGCGGCATCGTTGCATTGCATCGCGGCTGCGTTTACTGAGAATTCATGACACCCGACCCGCTGCTGCGCCCGCTGGAGTCGCTGCTGAACCGCAACATCGCGGGTTCTTCACGCGCGCGCGCCCTGCTGGCGCAAGTCGCCGGCAGGTCGCTGGAGATCACCGTCGCCGCGACGCCATTCCGCATTCGCATCGAGGCCGCGACGGAAGGCATCGCAATCGGCAGGGGTGGCGACACGCCCGCGGACGCGATCATCGAGGGCACGCCGCTGTCGCTCGCCAGGCTTGCCGCCCCGGATACCGCCCAGGCATTTCGCAGCGGCGGCCTCCAGATCACGGGCGACGCCGAGATCGCACAGGGATTCCAGAAGCTCTTTGCCGTCGCACAACCGGATTTCGAGGAAGAGCTCTCCCGCGTCACCGGCGATGCCTTCGCGCACCACTTCGTGAGCCTCGCGCACAGCGCCATACGCTTCGGGCAGAAGGCGCGCGACACATTTGCGCAGAACGTGGCGGAATACCTGACCGAGGAAGGACGCGACGTTCCGGCCAGATTCGAAGTCGAGGAATTCCTGGCGGGCGTTGACGCAATCCGCGAGGCCACCGACCGGCTCGAAGCCCGGATCCAGCAACTCGAGCGTGCGGGGGGCCGGAATTGATCTCGCTGCGCGTCGCCGGGCGGTTGCTGACCATCCATCGCGTGCTGGTGCGTTATGGCCTGGATGATTTCGTTCGCGCCACACACCTGTACCGGCCACTGAGATTCGTCTTCTATTTTTCGCCGTGGACCTGGTTCAGGCGCCGCCGTGGCACGCGGGCGGAACGCCTGCGTCGCGCCATGGAGGACCTCGGGCCCATCTTCGTGAAGTTCGGCCAACTCCTGTCAACGCGGCGCGACCTGCTGCCGGTGGACATCGCCGACGAACTCGCGAAGCTCCAGGACCGCGTGCCGCCATTCTCTGGCGCCGTCGCCAGGGCACGCATCGAGGAGGAACTCGGAAGCCCGGTCACGCGGCTGTTCGGCAGTTTCGACGAGACGCCGCTCGCAGCTGCCTCCATCGCCCAGGTGCATGCCGCGACGCTCGTCGATGGCCGCGAGGTCGTCGTGAAGGTCCTGCGCCCCGGCATGCGGGAGGTCATCGGCCGGGATATCGAGGTGCTGCACACGCTGGCGGGACTGGCCGAAAGATACTGGACCGACTCCAGGCGCTTCCGGCCGACCGAAGTCGTCGACGAGTACGAGTCAACCGTGCTCAACGAACTCGACCTCATGCGCGAAGCGGCCAACGCCTCGCAGCTCAAGCGTAATTTCGCAGACTCCACGATGCTGCACGTGCCGGAGGTTCATTGGGACCTCTGCCGGCGCGAGGTCATGGTCATGGAGCGCATCCATGGCGTCCAGATCTCGGATGTCGCGCGCCTGCGCGCGCTCGGCACGGACATCCGGCTGCTGGCGGAAAACGGCGTGAAGATCTTCTTCACGCAGGTGTTCTGGCACAATTTCTTCCACGCCGACATGCATCCCGGCAATATCTTCGTGGATGTCAGCGACCCGGCGAAACCTAAGTATGTGGCCGTGGATTTCGGCATCGTCGGCACGCTGGACCCGCGCGACCAGCTCTACCTTGCCGGAAATTTCCTGGCTTTCTTCGAGCGCGATTACCGCAAGGTCGCGGTGCTGCATGTGGAAAGCGGCTGGGTGCCTGCCGGCACGCGCGTGGATGAGCTCGAAAGCGCCGTGCGTACCATCTGCGAGCCGATATTCAACAAGCCGCTGAAGGAAATTTCCTTCGGCCTCGTGCTGCTGCGCCTCTTTGAGATTGCGCGGCGCTTCCAGATGCAGATCCAGCCGCAGCTGATCCTGCTGCAGAAGACGCTGCTGAACATCGAGGGTGTCGGTCGCGACCTGTATCCCGAGCTCGACCTCTGGAAGACGGCATTGCCGATCCTGCGTGAGTGGATGCGCGAGCGCACCGGGCCAAGGGCGATATTCCGGCACATCCGGAACAACTGGCCGGATGTCGCCGAGGCGCTGAAGCTCATGCCGGTGATCGCCCGCCGCGAGATCCGCAAGGCCTACGACGAGCGCACCGTGATCCGCACCGAGTCCGCGTCCCTCGACGAGCTGCGAAGCGAACTGGACCAAAGCCGCCGCCGCACGGATACCATCATTGCCGCCGCAGCGACGCTCCTGGGCGGCGTCATCTGGCTGTCTTTCGGAACTCCACCCGCCTGGTTGGGCTGGTTGTTCGCTGCCGCCGGCGCGCTGTTGCTGGCGAGCCGTCTTCGCCGCTAGCCCCTCGGTTCTATCCAGGTTGCGGCGGCTCGCGCACAGAGTTCGCCGTCATCGTCGAATACCGCCGTGCCCGAGTAATGTTTGCGGCCTGCGTGGCCGACCGCCCAGCCGATCACGACGCAGGCCTCATTCACGTGCACACGCCGGTCGACATGCGCGGTGAATTCTCCCAGCAGCGGACCACGACGGGCCATTCCGGTCGCGAAGAAGCCCGGGCAATCGAGTGCGGCCCACATGAACTCCGGCAGGATCTTGCCATCCGCGCCCGCGAGTGACGCATCCGGCAGCCAGGCCGCGGCGTACAGGTCGCGCCCGGAGATCGCGGACGCGAAGATTCTCATCCCGTCGCCGCGCGCACGCTCAGGACCACAGACGAAGCAGCCCGGATACGCATGCTCGCGGAATCCTTCATAAGCATGTGCTGCGGCAAGCGCATCGGAATAGGACGGCGGCTGCGGCACATCGAGTTTGCAGGTCCCCGGCCTGCCGCTGGCCACGGGTTCCTCGCCATTCATCAGGAGGATCTGCGATTGCTCCGGATCTTCGCGAACCTCCAGCGGCTGATCGAGCGGTGGCGGCTTCAGTAGCCGTACCGTCAGCGCCGAACCAGCCGCACCGGCCGCAGCTGCCAGCACGCCGCAGACGTAGCCGCCATTGCCCGACTGCGGCGGCCCGCGGAACCTGCGCGCGATCACGATGGATTGACTGGCCGTCATGGCAAGCGATCGTAGCGGATCAGGAGTGGATGCGCAGTTCGGCGGGCGCTAAGCTTGCCGCCCCGCCCCTGGGACCACGCCATGAAACCGACAGCCTGCCTGGCCGCTGCCTGCATCCTTGTTCCTGCGCTTGCCCATGCGGATGACGGCATCCGGAAATTCCTGGCGAGTCGCGCGGCACATGATACGGAAGTCGCCCGGTCGATCTGGAACTGGGCCGAAGTCGGCTACCAGGAAGTCAAAAGCTCGGCACTGCTGCAGAAAGAGCTCGCCACCGCGGGATTCACGGTCGAGGCCGGCGTTGCCGGCATGCCGACGGCCTTCGTTGCGAGCTGGGGCAAGGGCGAACCCGTGATCGGCATCCTTGCCGAGTACGACGCGCTGCCCGGCATCACCCAGGATGCGTCACCGGTACGCGCGCCGCTCTCCGGCAAGCTCTCCGGTCACGCCTGCGGCCATCACCTCTTTGGAACTGCCAGTGTCTCGGCAGCAATCGCCCTCAGTCACTGGCTGAAACAGAGCGGCACGCCCGGCACGATCAGGCTCTATGGCACGCCTGCGGAAGAAGGCGGCGCCGGAAAAGTCTATATGGTGCGCGAGGGCCTGTTCAAGGATGTGAGCGCAGTGCTGCACTGGCATCCCTCCGACGTCAATTCCGCCGGACTCGACCGGTCGCTCGCCACCAAGACCGCCAAATTCCGGTTTCACGGCGTGTCCGCGCACGCTTCCGGCGCGCCGGAACGTGGTCGCTCAGCGCTCGATGCCGTTGAAGCGATGGATTACATGGTCAACCTGATGCGCGAGCACGTGCCATCCGATACGCGCCTGCACTACGTGATCACGAGCGGCGGGTCGGCCCCCAATGTCGTGCCCGACTTCGCGGAGTCCTACCACTATGTCCGTCACCACGACACGCGCGTCGTCGAGGAAATCTTCGATCGCATGGTGAAGACCGCCGAAGGTGCTGCGCTCGGCACCGGCACGACGATGGACTATGAAGTCATCGGCGGCGTGTACGGCATGCTGCCAAACGAAACGCTGGCTCGCGTGATGCACGCGAAGCTCCAGGAAGTGGGCGGCATCAGTTACACGCCCGAGGAGCAGGCGTTTGCCGAGCAGCTTTACACGAGCCTGACCCAACCCAACATGCCGCTCGGTTCCGAGCGTTCAGTGCAGCCCTTCGATTTCGAGCGCCCGGGAATCGGCTCCACGGATGTCGCCGATGTCAGCTGGAATGTGCCGACGGTCGGCCTGCGGGTCGCCACCTGGGTGCCGGGTACGTCAGCGCACAGCTGGCAGGCCGTTGCCGCCGGCGGCATGGGCATCGGTTACGAGGGCATGAGGAATGCATCGCAGGTCCTCGCGTTGATGGGCGAAGAACTCTTCACGCACCCGGAACTGATCGCGAAGGCCCGCGCGGAGTTCGAGGAACGCCGCGGCCCGGATTTCAGGTACAAGCCGATCCTGGGCGATCGTGCGCCACCGCTCGATTACCGGCGCGGCGTACCGGGCGGCGGCGAGTAAACGCCCTGTCGCAGCGCGGTAACGCATCGGCGCAGGCCATCATCGCGCCCGGCCGTGGCAACCTATAGTTCGATACCCAGGTGCCGACTGCCTCTTCACGGGAGATTCCAATGCGCCGCCATCTGATCGCCGCTGCCCTGCTGGTCCTGCTGTCAGCGCCGATGCAGGCCGCCGACCTGCCGGCGAATATCGCCGCGGCGGTCGCCGCCGCCGAACGCAGCGACCAGGATCGCGAACGCGACCTGCGCGATCACCCCGCCGAACTGATGACATTCGCGGGCATCATGCCCGGCATGAAGATCGCAGATGTGTTTGGCGGCGGGGGTTACTGGACCGAACTGATGGCGCGGGCCGTCGGTCCCGGGGGGCATGTCCAGCTCGTGAACAACTCGCCCTATTTCGCCTACGCCGTCAAGGACCTCAAGCCGCGTTTCGAGGGCAATCGCCTGCCGAACGCCGATCAGGTCACCGTCGAGACCTGCAACCTGAAGCTCGGCAGCAATGCCTACGACATGATCGTGATCTTCATGTCCTATCACGACCTGTACTACGTCGACGAAAGGGATGGCTGGCCCGCCATCGACGCGAGTCATTTCCTCGACCAGCTGCGTGCGGCGCTGAAGCCCGATGGCCACCTGTTGATCGTTGATCATGCGGCTGCCGAGGGCACTGGCAGCAGCTCAGCCCAGGATCTGCATCGCATCGATGAAGCATTTGCGAAGAAGGACATCTCGGGTCATGGCTTCGAACTCGAGAAGACCTGGGACGGATACCGGAACTCCGCTGACGACCTGACGAAGCTCGTCTTCGATCCCGCCGTACGCGGCAAGACCGACCGGTTCACGCAGCTGTATCGCAGGCGCTGAGGACGGCGCGGCCCAATGCGCGCGATCTCAGCCGCCGCGCAGGCCGCGCAGGAAATCCGCCGGGTTCTCGTTGCGCTCCAGCGCTTCGACGAGCGCCGAACCCACGATCACGCCATCCGCGTGGCCCGCGAGGCGTGCGACCTGCGCGGCATGGCGGATCCCGAAGCCTGCGCAGACAGGCAGCTCTGCCGCCGCGCGCAGACGATCGAGATACTCGAGCACGGCATCGGGCACGGCCACGTCGCGCCCGGTGGTTCCGGTCATCGTGACGGCGTAGACGAAACCCTGCGACTCCCGTGCGAGCATCGCGAGCCGGGCCGGCGGCGTCACAGGCGTCACCATCTGCACGAGCGCGATGCCCTCCCCGGCCAGCGCCCCGCGAAGATCCGCGCATTCCTCGAATGGCAGGTCCGGCACGATCAGTCCGGCAATCCCCGCTGCACGCGCATCCGCGGGCAGGCGCCCGATGCCGTAGGCCAGCAGCGGGTTGAGGTAGCTCATCAACAGCAACGGTGCGCGCGGTCGCTGCCAAAGAGCCGTGAGTTCTGCGAAGATCCAGGCGAGCGTCGCGCCATCTGCGAGTGCCACGCGGCTCGAGCGTTGTATCGTCATGCCGTCCGCCATCGGATCCGAGAAAGGAACGCCAATCTCGATCAGCTCCGAGGCCTCAGCCACTTTCATGAGATCTGCGGCGAATCGGGCGCGGCTGGGAAAGCCCGCTGTCAGGAACGCAACGAGCGCTGGCTTGCCGCGCAGGGATGCGCTGCGGATCGCTGCCGTGATTGAATCGCGCGGCAGCATCAGCCGCGCTCCGCGAGCAGCGTCGCCTGCAAGGTCGACATGTCCTTGTCGCCGCGCCCCGACAACCCGACCAGAATCCGGCTGCCCGGATGCCTCCTGGCGTGGCGCTGCGCACCAGCCAGCGCATGGGCGCTTTCAAGCGCCGGCAATATGCCTTCGAGGCGACTGCACAAGTCAACTGCTGCCAGCGCCTCGTCGTCGCTCGCAATCTCGTAGTGCACGCGACCAGTCGCCTGCAGCAATGCGTGCTCGGGCCCGACGCCGGAATAGTCCAGGCCCGCAGATACGGAGTGCGTCTCCTGGATCTGCCCGTGCGCGTCCTGCAGAAGCATCGTGAAACTTCCCTGCAGTACGCCCGGCCGCCCGAATGCGAGCGTGGCGGCATTGTCACCGAGCCCCGCACCGCGGCCGCCGGCTTCGACGCCGAGCAACGCCACTACATCGTCATTCAGGAATGGATAGAACAGCCCGATTGCATTCGAGCCGCCGCCAACGCAGGCAACCGCGACATCCGGTAGCCCGGCCGCGGCAGCCAGTATCTGTGTGCGCGCCTCGCGGCCGATTACCGATTGCAGTTCGCGCACGAGATACGGATAGGGATGCGGCCCGACCGCGGAACCGAGCAGATAGTAGGTGCCCATGGGATCCGCAACCCAGTCGCGCAAGGCCTCATCGATCGCGGCGCGCAATGTCTGGTCGCCGCTCGTGACGGGAACGACCTGCGCGCCGAGAAGCCGCATGCGACCGACATTCGGTGCCTGGCGCTCCATGTCGACCGCGCCCATGTAAACGACGCAGGGCAGACCGAGCCGCGCGCAGGCTGCGGCGCTTGCGACCCCGTGCTGGCCGGCGCCGGTCTCGGCGACTACACGTCTCGCGCCCAGCCTCCTGGCAAGCAGCGCCTGGCCAATGGCGTTGTTGATCTTGTGTGCCCCGGTATGGGCCAGGTCTTCGCGCTTCAGCCATACCTCCGCACCCCACTCCCGCGACAGCCCCTTCGCCAGCGTGAGCGCCGTCGGCCGGCCGGCCCAGTCACGGAGCTCACGCAGGTATTCGGACTGGAAGTCCGCGGCATGCAGCCATTGCTCGACGCCTTCCTGCAGCCGGTCGAGCGCCGGCACCAGCGTTTCCGGCACGTAACGGCCCCCGAACGGACCAAAGCGGCCGCGCGCGTCGGGCAGCCGTCCCGCCAGCTCTTCCGCAAGCAGGCGCCTGGCCTCTTCCGCGGGCAATGCGGTCATGCTGTCGATCTCCGGTCCGCGGCCCTCACCGCTTCGACAAAACTGTGAATCATCGCCGGATCCTTGACACCCGGTTTGCGCTCAACACCGCTCGACACATCCACGCCGAAAGGATGCACCATCGCGATCGCGGCACCGACATTTGTCGCGTCGAGACCGCCGCCCAGGATCAGTTCGCAATGCCTGGAGAGACTTGCCGCCACGGTCCAGTCCGCCTGAATACCCGCGCCGCTTGCAGCCGATTCAAACAGCAATCGCGGCGGCGGCGTGACCGGCAGTGGACCGCCCGAGCGCCACACTGGCCAGCGCGCAACCGTCGCCGGCAAGGTAATCGAGTCGAAATCCGCGGCATCCGTCTGCCAGACGTCGGGCGTGAATTCCGCGAGCACCTCATCGACGAGCGCCTGCGAGGGATGAAGTGTCACGGCCACGCGCATCACGTTTGCGGGAAGCAGCGCCGAAGCAAGCTTTGCGGCACGCACCGGCTCGATGTTGCGCGGCGAAGGCGCGAAGAAGACGTACCCGACTGCGTCGGCGCCGGCGTTGACCGCTGCCTTGATTCCATCCGCTTCCGTGAGGCCGCAGATCTTGATCAGCACGGTCATGCTGCCGCCCTGCCCGCTGCAAGCATGGTCCGGATTACTCCCGCCGGATCCGGCGCCTGCATCAGTGCGCTGCCGACCAGCACCACTTCATAGCCATCACGGGCAACTTCCGCGCAGTCATCCGGCGTCGTAATGCCGCTCTCGGCGACGCACGGCAGTTCCCGCGGCAGCGCATCGGCCAATTCGGCGAATCGATGCGGCATTACTTCAAGTGTCTGCAGATCGCGGCAGTTGACGCCGAGTAGAGCCGCCGGTGTGCCACGGCCGAGGTGGCGGTGGGTGTCCCCGAGCGGAGCATGAAGTTCCGGCGAAGCGAGGGGACACCCCCGCCGGATCCCGGCCGTGGCACGCTCGATGTCCGCCGCATCGAACGCCTCGACCACCACGAACATGCCCAGTTCGCGCGCGCAATCCGTCATTTCAGTCAATGCTTCCCGCGAAAGCATCCGGACTATCAGGAGCGCACCACCGGCGCCGGCCGCGCGGGCTTCGTAGAGCTGGTACGGGTCAACCAGGAAATCCTTGCGCATGACCGGAACGCCGAATGCCGCCAGTGTTGCGGCGGCGGTCGCCAGATGTTCCAGGCTGCCGTGGAACTGCGAAGGCTCGGTCAATACCGAGACCGCTGCGGCGCCACCCTGTGCGTAAGCGGTCACGCGGGGGACGATGTCGGCGTCGCCGAGGCGGCCGAGTGACGGCGAGCGGCGCTTGAATTCGGCGATGAGATTGAATCGATCGCGCAGAAGAAGCGGCGGCGGCAATGGCGTGGCGAACGCGCGCGCGCGCAGCGTGGCGACCGGTTCGCGCGCATGTGCCTCCTCGAGACGCATGCGGCTCGCCGCAGCCATCCGGTCGAGGAAGCCGGTCATCCGGCGCATTCCTTGCCGAAAGCGACTATTCCCTCGAGGAGTCTCGCAGAACGGCCGTCATCGATCGCGGCAGCCGCAAGTCTCGCGCCCTCGCCGGCATCGGGCACAAGACCGGTGACCTCGGCCACCAGTGCCGCGCCCATGACGAGCGCGTCGCGATGAGCTCCATGTTCCTCGCCGCGCAGCACGGCCCGAAGCCGGCCCGCGTTGTGCGCAGCGTCACCGCCCTTGAGTTCAGCCTCGGCGCAGGCCGGCAACCCGAAATCGGCGGCGCTTCTCTTGCCCTGCTTCACGGACCCCGGCCGCACGTCAAAGATCGTAAATGGCGAAGCGGGCGTCGGCTCGTCCCAGCCGCCGTCGCCGTGGACCACGAACATGCGCCGGATGTCCATGGCCGCCAATGTGTCCGCCATGAGTTTCGCGACTTCGAAATTCCAGGCACCGATCACCGCGTATGGCGCCTGCGCGGGGTTCGCGAGCGGCCCAAGCAGGTTGAAGATCGTGCGGACGCCGAGCGCCGCGCGCACCGGCGCAATCGCCTTCATCGCCGGGTGGTAGTGAGGCGCAAACAGGAATGTAAATCCGGTCCGCTCGAGGCACAGGCCGGCGCTGGCCGCATCCAGCGGCAGCGGCAGGCCCAGCGCTTCCAGCACGTCGGCACTGCCGGATCGCGAAGACACCGAGCGATTCCCGTGCTTGACGATGCGAACGCCCGCGGCGGAGGCCAGGAGCGCCGCGCCGGTCGAGAGGTTGAGGCTGTGGGAACCGTCCCCGCCCGTTCCGACGACATCCGCAATCGGCGTGCCCTCGGCAATCTGCGGTCGCCGCGCGAGCGAACGCATCGCGCGGGCAAATCCGCGCACTTCATCCGCGGTGACGCCCTTGATCTGCAGGGCCGCGAGCAGTGCGCCCGCCACGGCGGGCGCCATCTCCGGATCGGTCAGCGCGTGCATGAGTGCGTATGCCGCATCCTCGGCCAGATTCTTCCGTTCGAGAAGCGCAACGAGCATTTCCCTGCCGGGGTGATTCACTTTCGGCTTCCGGCTTGCAGGAACCGGGCCATCAAGCGCGGGCCGTCGGGCGTCAGGATGCTTTCCGGGTGGAATTGCACGCCTTCGACCGGCAACGTCCGGTGGCGCACGCCCATGACCTCGCCTTCCGCGGTCCAGGCGGTGAGCTCGAGTTCCGCGGGAATGTGGTCGCGCTCGGCAATCAGCGAGTGATACCGCCCGGCTTCGAATGGATTCGGCAGCCCCGCGAACAGCCCCCGACCATCATGCAGCACGGGCGAGGTCTTGCCGTGCATCAGGCGCGCGGCGCGCACCACTCGCCCGCCGAATACTTCGACCAGCGCCTGGTGGCCGAGGCACACGCCGAAAACAGGCACTCGATCTGCAAAGGCCTCGATCACGCGCATCGATATGCCCGCGTCCACGGGAGTGCCAGGGCCTGGTGAAACGCAAAGATGCGTGGGTTCGATTGCCAGCGCTTCCTGCACGGTGATCCGGTCGTTTCGGTGCACGATCACGTCGGCACCCAGCACCAGAAAGGCCTGCACCAGGTTGTAGGTGAAGGAGTCGTAGTTGTCGATCAGCAGCAGCCGTGGTTTCACAGGCCGGCCTCCGCAAGTTCAAGCGCGCGCCGCAGGACCGCGCCTTTTGCAATGACTTCGTCGTGCTCGCGTTCGGGCACGCTGTCGGCGACGATGCCGGCGCCCGCCTGGTAGCTGTAGCGCCCGCCCGCGAAGACCAGGGTGCGGATCGTGATGGCCTGGTCCATGTCTCCGCCCTTGCCGAAGTATCCGACCGTGCCGCCATATAGCCCGCGGCCGACCGG
The DNA here is from genome assembly GCA_036824505.1 of Steroidobacteraceae bacterium. Classification (GTDB taxonomy): domain Bacteria; phylum Pseudomonadota; class Gammaproteobacteria; order Steroidobacterales; family Steroidobacteraceae; genus SCUD01. The sequence continues at coordinate 2,473 of DAITAA010000030.1, read as the reverse complement.
CTCGAGTTCGTCGATGATCTGCATCGCCCGCACCTTCGGGGCACCGACCAGCGTACCGGCCGGAAATGCTGCCGCGAACAGGTCGAAGGCGTCGTATCCCGGCGCAAGCTCGCCCGTGACCCCGCTCACGATGTGCATCACATGGCTGTAGCGCTCGATCAGCCGGTAAGGATCCACGCGCACGGAGCCTGCAGAGGCCACCCGCCCAAGGTCATTGCGCGCGAGATCCACGAGCATGACGTGCTCGGCGTTCTCCTTCGGGTCCGCGAGCAGCCGCGCCGCATGCGCATCATCCTCGGCCGCATCGCCGCCGCGTGGCAGCGTGCCTGCGATGGGACGCAATTGCGCGCGCCTGCCATTCAGGCGCACGAGCGCTTCCGGTGAGGAACCAACAACGGTCACGCCGCCGGCTTCGCAGTAGTACATGTATGGCGAGGGATTCAGCAGCCTCAGTGCGCGGTAGACCTCGAAGGGATCCAGATCGCATTCGCCACCAAAGCAGACCGAGAGCACGAGCTGATAGACATCGCCGGCAACGATATGCGCCTGCGTGCGCGCGACCGTGTTGACGAATTCATCACGGCCAAGGCTCGCGACGGCCGGGGCGCAAGAAAATCTGCTGCGCGCCTTCGGCAGCGGTCCGGACAGTGCGGCGATGATCTCGCGCTTGAGCGATTGCCGCTCGGTTTCTTCGCCATCGTGAAGGAGCGTCACGCCACGCGTCAGGTGATCGAAGACGAGGAGCGATTCCGGCGCTACGTAACAGGCTTCCGGTACTTCCATGTCGTTGCCTGCGGGGCGCGCCAGCGACTCGAAGTATCGCACCAGATCGTAAGACGAGAACCCGACGAGACCACCTGCCAGCGGCAGGCCATGATCATCCGGACGAGGCCGTGGCGCGTGGGACAGCGCATCGCGCAATGCCGCGAGCAACTCGTCCCGGCCTGAAGGCCGCGGCCCGCGGCTGCCATTGATGGCCAGCCCTTGACCGTCGAGCCTGACCTCGAGGCAGTCACCGAAACCGATGAACGAATAGCGCGCGAGACGCACGCCGCCTTCGACGCTTTCCAGCAGGAAGCGCGGGCGGAATGGCCGCAGCTTCAGGTAGGCCGAAACCGGCGTATCGAGGTCAGCTGCGATGTCGAATGGCAGGCTCATGGGCATACAAAAAACCCACCCCCGGTGCATGCGGAGATGGGTCCTGGTTGATCCTGAAAAACGAAAGCGAAACTACGCTACCAGCGCCCACTCCCTGGAGCGGCGCCACCACCAGCGAAGATCGGCGGCAATCGAGTTCGCGTAGTTCACGCAGGCAGTATCGACTGGAGCCGGTCCGGCGGTCAAGCGCGAGACAGGTCAGCCGGGGTGGGTCAAGCCACGGGGCAAGTCAGGGGCAGCTTCAGGTAGCGGCGGCCACTGGCTTCCGGCTCCGGCAACCGGCCAGCCCGGATGTTGACCTGCACCGACGGGTACAGCAGCTTCGGGACGTCGAGCCCCGAGTCCCGCTTCCGGCGCAATGCGACGAACTCGTCCTCCGTCACGCCGTCCCGCAGATGGATGTTTCCGGCGCGCTCGGCGGCGATTGTCGTCTCGCAACGCAGCTCGCGGCCACCGGGGCCGTAATCGTGACAGACGAAAACACGGGTTTCCGGCGGCAACTCATAAAGCCGACGAATCGACGCGTACAGGACCGCCGCATCGCCGCCCGGAAAATCGCAGCGCGCAGTGCCGCCGTCCGGCATGAATATCGTGTCGCCGACGAACACGGCGTCGCCGACGAGGTAACTCAGGCTGTCGCTCGTGTGCCCCGGTGTTGCGATCGCGCGCATCAGGAGTGACCCGATCTCGATCGCCTCGCCATCCTTGAGCAGGCGGTCGAACTGGCGACCGTCGACCGGAAACTCCGGTCCGAGGTCGAACACTTCGCGAAACACCTGCTGCACCTTGCGGATCCCTTCGCCTATCGCGATGTCACCGCCCAGCACCGACTTCAGGTACGGCGCTGCGCTCAGGTGATCCGCGTGAGCGTGAGTCTCCAGGATCCACTTGACCGTGAGCCGTTCACGCCGGACCCATGCGGCAATTTCGTCGGCCGCGGCGGTCCAGCAGCGTCCCGAATGGATGTCGAAATCGAGCGCCGGGTCGAAGATTGCGGCGGCGCGCGCTTCCTGGTCGCTGACGACATAGCTCCAGGTCGAACTGGGCGCGTGCAGGAATGGCCGGACATCTGCTCTCATAAAGCAGCAAAATACCACCATTCCCCGGCCCAGGCCGCGGCTGCCGGTTGCCGGTGCGTATAATCGGGCAGGAGATATCTAATGAGCGACTTCGAAAAGCTGGGCGCGTTCTATATTGGCCGCGAGTACGACCCGAAGGCGGATGCCCTTGCGGCGGAGCCTTTGATGTACGACTCCCGCGACCTGACCACGCACGCGGTCTGCGTCGGCATGACCGGCAGCGGCAAGACGGGTCT
>DAITAA010000029.1:0-27126 GCA_036824505.1 Steroidobacteraceae bacterium | reverse complement strand
AACGTTGCGCTAACTTTCGACCATACTGATTGTGACATACCTGACCGGCCCCACCGACGCCGCTCAAGAGTCAACGTAAAGCGATTCGCGAAATCGGAGCAGCAACAAGTCGCAAAGACGTCAGCGGAATGCGGCGACCCACCCGGCAATTACTGCGGACTGCCTTGGACATGACGTCGCAAAATGAGTGCCAACGTAATGGCCATTCCAACCTCGGCGACACCCAGGCTGAGCGCTATTCCCTCCAGCCCCATTCCTGCCTGGAGTAACAGCCACAGCCCGACAGCCTTCACTGCCAACTTGATCCCGGCAATCGGCACCATCCACCGCTGACGCCCGGAGAGAATCAAGACCTGCGTAAGAACGAGTGACAATATGAGCGGCCCAAGTGCAAGGGCGTGGAGACGCAAGACCCGCACGGTGAGCGCCGTGTCATCCGGGCCAAAGGTCCCGTGTTCCAGTACCAGGCGAACTACCGGAACCGCCAGTGCCGCCAGCATCAGGCCCGCCAAGGCGCCCGCCGCTGCAACTGCCGCGACCGCCTTCCAGTAGCGGGCTGGCAAGCGACCTGTTTCCTTGAAAGCCCGACCAATACGGGGTGCCAGAAAAATATTTGCCGATGTCCCGACAATTGCCGCAACCGCCAGCAGAAAGGCATAGCTGTATTCGATGGCGGCGAGACTACCTGCTGCCATCGTGCTAGCAACCATCCGATCGAGAAGTCGCCCTCCGGAGAGTATCAGCTGCATGCCGAGGACCAATGCGAGCGCAGTGAGCAAACGCGCGGTTCCGGTGCTCGGTGGTCCGGCCTTCAGCACACTGCCCACCTGTCTGCGTCCGTCAACTCCCAACGCCAGCACGTGGATTGCCAACACGCTCATTCCGGCAAGCAGAGCCGCCCAGGCGGCCGTGCCAGCTACCAATTCCTCGCCGGCAAAAACCAATGCACCGAGTGCAAGCACGAAACCACCCGACCGCCAAAAAGCTGCACTCGCACCGGGCCATAGCCGGCCGTTCACGCTCATAAAAGCACGCAGGGGTAGCGACAGGATCGACAACAAGAACATGCCCCAGCAAAGCATCCCCGCCGAGATAAGTGCAGTCCGCTGCTCTCCCACGATTCCCGGCGCCAATATCCGGGCCTGCAGCGGCATCGTCAGCACGCCGACGAGAAACACCAGGCCGGCTAGCAGACTGGTTGTCCAGATTGGCCTCTGGAGCCTAGATGCTTCCCGATCTGCCAACAGGATCGGAACAAGCACTGATACGAACGAGATGCCGAGTGACTCGCTGAGGATGCTTGGCAATCCGAAGGCAACTCGGAAGACCTCGATCTCGTGCGAAGTACCGAAAAGATGCGCCAGGAAGACTTCGCGGATCAGGCCTGCGACCAGACCCATAGTCATCAGGGCCGGGATTACCAGAGCAGGGAGATGTCTCTTCATTCTTCTATCATTAGACAAGACGCCGAATTGCATTTCGCGGCTTGCTGCACGTATCGGGGCGATTACATGAACTGGCTAGGCCGTTCGGAATCCACTGCAGTAGCACTGCGACAGGGCCGGCCCTGCAATCAGCAAGCAATTCTATGAGCGCACCCGAAGCTGGCGGCATTCCAGCGCAACGCGTAAGCCAACAGGAAGCGAATTTCGCCGGCGTTACCCAACGTGCGATACCGCCTCGCCTTCTGGCCGCTCAAGGGTAAGCGTGATCAAGCCGGCCACGGCATGGGGTTGGACGAGGAATCGCTCGTTGTCCGGTTGAGCACTAGAAGGAATTCACGGCTGCAACCGCTACAGCAATGTTGTAAAGAATCTGCGTGACGCTGGTCCAGACAGTCAGTGGGCGCATCTGCTGGGCATTCAGCGGCACGACGATCGTATCCCCCGGCTGCACATCGCGCGCGCCGCCGCGGCTGAACCATGCAGCGGATGGGGCAGCCGCGACGCTGCCATTGGCCCGGATGATGAAGATCCGCTTTTTGTCGGCTCGCTGTGTCAGCCCGCCACTCGAAGCGATGTAATCGTCGCGATTCAGTTCAGCATGGAACAGATGCGACGTCGGGCTCTGGATCTCGCCAATGACGGTGACTTCCTGGGTGAGTCGCGGTACGACCAGCTGGTCTCCGTCCCGGATCACCAGGTCCGTCGAAGAACCGGGAGCAGCAGACAAAACCTCATCGAGGTCAATAACGAGCCTCCCGACAGCCTCGGTACCCTTGAGATCAGCGAGCAGGGCCTGGCCGGCGGTTATCGCCTGGCTCGTGCTTGAGCCTGTCTCAGATTGAGCCTGCTGCAGCGACAAAGCCGCGAGATCGCGTTGCATGCGATCGGCGAGCACCAGAAGCTGACGCTGCTCGCGCTCTTTCAGCTCCAGCCGCGTGAACACGCTACCCGCCGGAAACGCCAGGTCGGTGAGTCCGCCGGCACGCTCGATCACCGAGCGCAGGGTTTCTCCGCGCTTGATCGGGTAATCGCCCGGGAACCGCACTTCACCGATGATCGTGATCGTCTCCTGGTCGCGCCAGAGCGGTATCTCCTTGATGACTACGTAGTCGAAGGGCTGCAGCGCGAGATCCGCGGCGGATGCGCCCGCCCGTAACTGCGTCAGATTGATGCCCACGAGTCCCGTCTGGCGCCGCTCGCCGTCGACGATTTCGTAGCGGGTCAATTCCGCTTCGCCGCCGAATGCAGCCTGGTCGAGCCCACCGCCCGCGCGCACCAGGTCGCTGACCGTCATTCCGGGCTCGAGCGGGTATTTTCCGGGTACCTTGACGCGACCGCCGATACCGACGATCTGCAATGGCTCATCGCGGCTGCTCTGACGAGTAAGGTCATCAAGGATCGGTGTTACCACTCGGTCCCGGCTGCTCGCGAGATCGAAAACATGCACACGATCCCGCGGTTGCAGCGGGATATTGGCTTCCGAAGCGGGATCTGCAAATGCTGCGGCAAGATCCGCCGAAGCAACGGACACCATTCGCGTCGGCCCGGTCTCGCGACGGATCAGTGCGTAGTGCGTGTCGGCGAGCGGCTTCAGTTCATCTAGACTGCCGATCAGATCCGTCAGGCGCATGCCGGCCCGGTACTGCACGCTGCCGCTGCGGTGCACGTGACCCAGGAGGCTGACGGCGCCCTCGACGCTTTCGCGGATGGCCTGGACCCGGACCAGGTCGCCTGTCTGCATGGCAGTGCCGCGGCCTTGCGCCGAGGATAAATCGAGGTTCAACACTGTACGATTGCGGCGCTCGTCGATGCGCTCGAGGGCGGCCGTGCGTGGATCAGCCAGCGGTGTCAGGCCACCGGCGAGGTTCAGGATCTCCGAAGCAGTCACCGCGTCGCGCACTTCATAGATTGCCGGCCGTTGGACCTCACCCGTAACCGCCACCGTGATGCCCACGGGCGGTATGAAGATGACGTCCCCGGGCAGCAGCCGAGCGTCGCGGCTGGTATCGCCGTTCAGCAGGAGGTCGTAGAGATCGAACCGCGTGACGACCTGCCCGCTGCGCTTCAGTTCGATGTTACGCAGCGATCCGATCGACTTGACGCCGCCACTCGCGAACAGCGCATTGGTGATGGTTGACAGACCGCTCACCGTGTACGAACCCGGCCGTTCCGCCTCTCCCAGGACGAACACCTGGATCGAGCGCAGGGCGCCCATCGAGACACTGGCGCGCATGCCGATCATCTGATCCGCAACGCGCTGCTCCAGCAGCGTCTTCGCGGCGGCGAATCGCATGCCGGCGACCGCAATCGGACCGAGTTCAGGAAAATCAACGGCGCCATCGCGGCCAACGGTCAGCGTATAGCGCCCTCCCTGTTCGCCGATCAGCTGCACCTCCATCGTGTCGCCCGGCCCGACGACATAGTCGGCCGGCACCGGAATATCCGTGGCAGGTGCAAATGTGGTCGGGACGTTGCTGAAGAGGTCATAACCGAATGGCTTCAACTCGGGTTCCACCGGCAGCAGGCGAACTCCAAACGTATAGCCCTGTAATTGCGGGTCCGCGTTCAGCCGAATACCAGCCTCTTCTTCGGTCAGGCCGGCAAGCACCATCGACAAGGAATCCTGCAGGACCAATCGGCCCATCCGATCGAGCATGTAGGGGTTGCCGCCCAGAATCCGGCTGCGGAATTCCGAGCTCGCTCGATCGATCCCGGCCGGAATGGCCGTGGCGCCTTCGGGGGCAATGGCCGCCGGAATGTCCACGGTCAGAAGTATCGTGTCGCCGGCGCGAAGGCGCGGCAGGGTCTCCAGCGTCTCGACCGGCGTTGCTGTTGGGACGTCGCTCTTCGGCGTCGAAGTCGGTAACGCCGGCGCCTGCGCTGGCGCCGTCTGCTGCTGGCCATTCGTCTGTCCGCCAATCTTCTCCAGAATTGCTTGTTGCTGCTCCGGCGATAATGACTGGAGCACTTTTATCTGTTCCGCAGTCTGCGCAAATACCGGCGCCACGGACGAGCCAAGAAGGATCGCCGCACAGGTCAATGTGACGACGCGCTGGAAACTATGTAGCGTGATCATTCCTTGAGCCTTCACTCGAACTGTTTCGACCATTCCAGAAAACCACGCAAGTCACTGGAATCGAGGTTCGGCGTACTCGAGTTCCAGTCCTCGTACCCGATGCCGAGCTTCAGGTCGCCGCCCAGCAACATCCGCCGATGATACACGTCGGCGGACTTGATCTCGGCTGCGACGCCCGATACCGATTGCAGCGCGTTGGCCCCTTTCCGGTTGATCCTGGCATCTTGTGCGGCGAATTCCCAACTGCTGCCATCGCCGTTCACGAGTGTCGCACCGACGGCGAACTGCTGGCTGTCGCCGTCAATTGAGTGTCCGATCACGCGATCGCGGAACTGATAACCGTCGGTGTAAACGCCGTTCCGGTATGCGCAGCCGAACTGCGGCAAACTATTGTAGAAATCGCAGGCAGTATCGGCGTATTCCACATGCGCCCGCCAGGAGCGTTCGCCGATTCCGCCCCAGACTTCGGCGCCGAACAAACCGAGATATTTGCTCGGCATGAAATTCGCCTCGTCCTCGCCGATGCCCTGCATGTAAACCGCAACCGGTGCCCAGGGCAGCGACCAGCGGATGTCGAAGCCGGCCATCTGGTTGCCCGGCTGCATCGCCAGCGGCTGGTCGTTGTCATTGCCAGTCAGCAGGTCCCAGAAGGTACCCAGACCGCAGGGCCGCCCGTCGCCGCACCATTGGGCAGTCCGTGACAAGCCCACCTCAAGCCGCGGATGCGGCTTCCAGGTGGCGCGCATGCCGAACAACTGCGCATGCGGCGCGTCATCGCGGTTGCCTTCGAGCTCGCCCATCGTCACTGCGAGCCGCCACTGGCCGATCCACGAAAACCACCGGTTTTTGGACGCATCGGAATAGTTGCGCTCGATCGTGAGCGACGGAATCGGCCGAGCATTCGAGCCGTAGATCAGGCTGCCCTCCCAGCCTGGGCCCCACCAGCGATCGATGAATCCCGCGGATAGCATCCAGTTGCCGAGCGCGACGCCTGCGTAACTGCCGTCGGCTCGCGCCGTCTTGCCGTCCGAGGCGCTCTCAACAGCCGTAGCCTTCAGGCGCAGCGCAATCCGATCCCCCGTGTACCACATGCTGCCCGTTACCTCGGCGTGCTCACGCGGCACGTCGGAGAAACGACGCAGGGTCATCGGATGCTGGGAGCCGGCAATGCGAGCGGACAGTTGGAGATCTCCAACATTCGTGGCCTCGCGCGCAGCGTCACGCACCCTCGCGAACGCCGCGGCGACATGCAGTGGCCTTGCCGGATCGTCGCCCGCCGAACGCAGATCGCGCGCCACCTCGGCCCAGGAAACCGGCCAGGTGCTCAACGGCGCATGGACGATGCCAGCGTCGGACAGGAGCTGCAGGTCGTGACGCAGCCGCCCGTCGCCCGGCGCGGCCCAAGGGTCTGCGCCGGCTGCCGCCATCGTCAGGCAGGACAGGATCAGGGCAGCGGATGCCGGTCTGAGGGTAGCGCACAAGTACTTGATCCTAGCGGTGTTTCGCGATCCAGGCCAGCAGCGGCTGCAGTTCCGGCGGCGTGGATCCTTCACCAGCCTCCAGCAGTTCACCGCAAATCGCCTTGCCGAGTTCCACGCCCCATTGGTCGAAGGGATTGATGTCCCACAGAACGGACTCGACGAAAACCTTGTGTTCGTAGAGTGCCACGATCCGCCCCAGCATGGCCGGGTCGAGCTTCGGGAACACGAGTAACGACAATGGGCGGCTACCGGGATGCTGACGGTGAGGATCCTTCGCGTCATTGCCAGCCATCAGCGCCTGAGCCTGTGCCAGGCAGTTCGCGATGACGAGCTTGTCGGCGGTCGTGTCGGCCGCCGCCGCGAGCGGCAGCAGAAAATCCATGCTGACGTTGCTCGTGCCCTGATGCAGCAACTGGAAGAACGAGTGCTGCGCATTCGAGGCCGGTTCCCCCCAGATTACCGGCCCGGTCGGCGAAGCGACCGGCTCGCCATTGCGCCGTACGCGCTTGCCGAGACTTTCCATCTCCAGCTGTTGGAGGTAGCTGGGCAGGCGTGCAAGCCGCTGGGTGTAAGGCAGCACCGCATGGCTTGCGCAACCGAGCAGGTCGCGGTTCCAGACGGCGAGCAGCCCGAGCAGCACCGGCAGGTTGTCGCGCCAGGTGGCCTGCCTGAAATGCAGGTCCATGGCATGCGCGCCCGCGAGCATCTGTCTGAAGTGCGGCGTACCAATCGCCAGCTCGACCGAAAGCCCGACGGCCGACCACAGCGAGTATCGGCCTCCAACCCAGCCCCACATGGTGAATCGTGCATCGGGGCCGATGCCGAATTCATCCATCGCATCGGCATTGGTCGAAACCGCCGCGAAGTGCTTCGGCACCGCCGCCCCGCCCAATTTCGTCGCGATCCAGGCGCGGGCGCGGCGGGCATTCGCAATCGTCTCCTGGGTCGTGAAAGTTTTCGAGCATACGATGACGAGTGTTCGTGCCGGATCCAGTTCGGTTGCGAGATCCGCCAATTGCGTCCCGTCGACGTTCGATATGAAATGGCAACGCAGATGGCCGGTGTGGAATGGCTTCAGTGCCGCGACCGCCATCGCGGGACCCAGGTCGCTGCCACCAATGCCGATGTTGACGACTTCAGTGAAGCGCTGGCCGGTTGATCCGACGCGCCGGGCGGCGTGCACTTCGCGGACGAATGCCTCGCATTGCGCACGTACCGAGAGCACCTGCGCATGCGGCGCCTTCAGCGACTCCGGGATAGTGCTTCCCGCAGGTGCGCGTAGCAGCGTGTGGAGCGCGGCGCGCTTCTCGGTGCTGTTGACCTGCGCGCCTTCGAACATCGCTTCGATATGCTCCAGCAGCCGGGCGCTCCGGGCCTGTTCGAGGAGCCCGTCCAGGGCTTCCTCGTTGATGCGCTGTCGGCTGAAATCGAGCAGGAGACCGTCGAATTCCCTGGAGAAGTGAGAGAAGCGCTCGCGGTCGGTGGCGAACAGTTCCTGCACCGGGCTGCCGATGAGCCTTTGGGCGCAGACTCTAAGGTCCGGGGTGCTCATACCGGCAGGACCGTCAATCCCTGCCGTGCGGCGGCATCGGCCAGGCGTGCATCACAAGAGACGAATTCCAGTGGCTCGAGGTCTGACGCCGCCAGTGCGAGCGCAGACGCCAGTTGCAGACTATCTGCGGACCTTAACGGATGGATGCGCAACAGCCGCTTGGCGGATTCGCGCAACGGTTCGCCGGGCAGGACTTCATGCCAGGTCGCTCCCATGCGTGCCAGAGTCGCATAGGCTTGGGTCGCTGTCTGGGCAGATAACTCGCGGCTTCGTTCGCGCCGTGCGATGGATGATGCAATTTCGACCGGGGTGACCCACCAGACCCAGATGCCGCTGCCGTCCCCGTATAGTTTCTCGAGGATGGCGCTGACTCGGTCCTGGGTCACCAGCGGAACCAGTGCAGAAGCGTCCCAGAATCTCACGGGCCGGACTCGCGTTCCTCGAGCAGAGCCTCCAGCAAGTTCGCGCCGGGCGCCGTGGGGCGTATCCGACGGATCTCCTCAATGCTGAGTGGCGGCGCTTTCGGCAGCGCCACGATGCCCTGTTCCGCCAGTCGGGCTATTCGCTGGGTCTCGCTCGCAGCGTGCGCCACTGGCTCCAGCCGCGCGACCGGCTTGTTTCGGTCCGTCACGAGCAGAGTCTGCCCGTCCTGAACCTTCTTGAGATAGGCGCTTAACTGGTCCTTGAGCTTGGAAACGCTGACTTTTTCCATCTGGCCATTATAGCCAGATCGAAATATTCGGTCTAGCTCAATTAGCCGAGATTGGTCACCAGGGGATCGGCTGGCCCGCCACCCTTGTAGTAGCCGAGGTACCACTCGACAAAGCGCCGCACGCCCTCCTCGACCGGCGTTGCGGGTCGGTAGCCGACGTCGCGCACCAGGTCCTCGGCATCCGCCCAGGTGTCCGGCACGTCGCCAACCTGCAGCGGCAGCAGTTTCTTCTCGGCCTTGCGGCCCAGGCACTGCTCCAGCACCTCGATGTAGTGCATCAGTTCCACCGGTCGGTTGTTGCCGATGTTGTAGATCCGGTAGGGCGCTCTGCTCGTCGCCGGGTCCGGCGCATTGCCGTCCCATTGCTCATTCGCCGTCGCGACATGATCCAGCGAGGCGACGACCCCACCCACGATGTCGTCGACGTAGGTGAAGTCGCGCCGGTGCTTGCCGTAATTGAAGACCTCGATCGGGCGCCCCGCGAGGATGTTGCGCGTGAACATGAAAAGCGCCATGTCCGGCCGGCCCCAGGGACCGTAAACGGTGAAGAATCGCAGCCCGGTCACCGGAAGCCCGTAGAGCGAGGCATAAGCGTGCGCCATCAGTTCGTTGGCCTTCTTGGTCGCCGCGTAGAAGGACAGTGGATGGTCCACGTTCTGGTGCACCGAGAAGGGCATCTTCGTGTTGGCGCCGTACACCGAGCTAGTCGAAGCGAACACCAGATGCTCGACGCCCTGATGGCGGCAGCCCTCCAGCACGTGCAGCGTGCCGGTCAGGTTGCTGTCCGCATAGGTATGCGGGTTCTGAATCGAGTAGCGCACACCAGCCTGCGCAGCGAGGTGCACGACGCGCTGGATCCCGCCACGCGCGAACAGCGCCTCCATCCCGGTGCGATCGGCCAGGTCGATCTTCTCGAAACTGAAGCGCGGCTGCTTTCTCAGGATCGCGAGTCGCGCGTCCTTCAGCGTCGGGTCGTAATACTGGTTCAGGTTGTCAAGGCCGATCACCTCGTCGCCGCGCGCGAGCAGTTTCTGTGCGACGTGAAAGCCGATGAACCCCGCCGCCCCGGTGACCAGCACCCTCATCAGAGCCGACCGTCGGTCGCGTGAGCCCCGAACACGTGCTTGATGTCGTAGAGGACGTGATTGCGCTTGGCGAAGCGGCGCACGGCGGCGATGCCAAGGTCGCGGAACTGACGGTGGCCAACTGCGACGACAACGGCGTCATAACGGCCATTCGCAGGTTTCTTGATCGGCCGGATGCCGTATTCCTCGCGCGCTTCGCTGGCGCTCACCCAGGGATCACAGACATCCACATTGGCTCCGTACTTCTGGAGTTCTTTCACCAGATCCGCGACCTTCGAATTGCGCAGATCCGGGCAGTTCTCCTTGAAGGCAAGACCGAGCACCAGCACGCGCGAGGATTTCGGGTGGATGCGACGCGCAGTCATCAGGCGCACGATCTCGCCCGCGACATAGAGCGCCATGTTGTCATTGATGCGCCGCCCGGCCAGGATCATTTCCGGGTGATAGCCGATCTGCTGGGCCTTGTGCGTCAGGTAGTAAGGATCGACGCCAATACAATGACCGCCCACCAGGCCCGGCCGGAATGGCAGGAAATTCCATTTGCTGCCGGCCGCCTGCAGCACTTCCTCAGTGTCGATGCCGAGCCGGTTAAAGATCATTGCAAGCTCGTTGATCAGCGCGATATTGACGTCGCGCTGCGTGTTCTCGATGACCTTGGCAGCCTCCGCGACCTGGATGCTGGATGCACGGTGCGTGCCCGCCTTGATGATCGAGGCATAGAGCTTGTCGACGAAATCCGCTGCTGCCGGCGTCGAGCCTGCGGTGACCTTCTTGATCGTCGTCAGCCGATGCTGCTTGTCGCCGGGATTGATGCGCTCGGGGCTGTAGCCTGCAAAGAAGTCACGGTTGAACTTGAGACCCGAAATGCGCTCGAGGATCGGGACGCAGACTTCCTCGGTACAGCCGGGATAGACGGTCGATTCGTAGATCACGACGTCGCCGCGCTTCAGCACCTTGCCGACCGAGGTACTGGCGCGTTCGAGCGGCGTCAGGTCGGGGCGCTTGTGGTCGTCGATCGGGGTCGGCACGGTCACGATGAACACGCGGCAGCGCCGCAGGTCCCGAAGTTCCGTCGTGAATTTCAGGCGCTTCGCGGCACGCAGTTCGCTGGATTCCACTTCGAGCGTGCGGTCGCGCCCGCGCGACAATTCCCTGATCCGTTGCGGCAGCACGTCGAATCCCACGGTTTCGTAGCGCCGGCCAAATTCGACCGCGAGCGGCAGGCCGACATAGCCAAGGCCGATGACACCAATGCGGCAGTTGCGCAGGCTCAATGAAAGCTTTTCTCTGCGGGCCATGCGGTCTCCTCAATGCCTGCGGGCCGCTCGGAAGAGCGCCTGCTCACCGGTAGTAGCCTCGATGCTCTCGAGCAATTTTTCATGGTCGGCAAGTTCCCCGGCGCTTGCCTCTATCACCGGTATGCGCAAGTCGCCGCGGGCCATGCGTCTGCTTGCCTCGCGCGCCGGGCCGGCCGCCGGTTCGCTGTGCAGGCTGAGCGCGGCCTGGCCGCCGCTCATCGCAAGATACACATCCGCGAGTATCCGGGCGTCCAGCAGCGCGCCGTGCAGGTCACGCCGCGAATTGTCCACGCCATAGCGCTTGCAGAGCGCGTCGAGGCTGTTGCGCTGACCGGGATGCATGCTGCGCGCAAGCGTCAGCGTATCGAGGATCGTACAGTGTCCGGCGATGGTCCTGCCCGCCTCGGCACGCGCGAGTTCGGCGTCCAGGAAGCCGACGTCGAATGGCGCATTGTGGATCACGAGTTCGGCGCCCGCGATGAACTCGAGAAACTCGCCCGCGATTTCGGCGAAGCGTGGCTGACTCGCAAGGAACTCGTTGGTGATGCCATGCACCGCGAGCGCACCCGCCTCGACTTCACGCTCCGGCCGGACGTACCGATGCCAGGTGCGCCCGCTCGGTCGCCGGTGGAGAAGTTCCACGCAGCCGATCTCGATGACGCGGTGCCCTTCCGAGAGCTCGAGCCCCGTAGTTTCAGTGTCAAGCACGATCTGGCGCACGATGCGCAAGGATACCAGAGCAGGCTAACCGAGTTCGTCGATGCCCCGGTTTGCCAGTGCGTCGGCCCGTTCGTTTTCCGGGTGGCCGTCGTGGCCGCGTATCCAGTGCCATTCGATTTCATGGATCGAGGCGAGCTCGTCGAGGCGCATCCACAGGTCCTGGTTCTTGACGGGTTTGCGATCTGCGGTGCGCCAGCTGCGGCTCTTCCAGTTCGCGAGCCAGTGGGTGATGCCCTGGCTGACGTACTGGGAGTCCGTGTAAAGCGCGATCTTGCAACGCTGCCTGAGGGCTTCGAGGGCCCGTATCGCCGCGGTCAGTTCCATGCGATTGTTGGTCGTTGCCGGCTCGCCGCCATAAATCTCGCGCTCGCGACCGCTCGATCGCAGGATCGCGCCCCAGCCACCCGGGCCAGGATTACCGCGACAGGCGCCGTCCGTGAAGATCTCGACGCGCGTCAAGAGGCGCGCCGTGCGGCCGGTTCGGCAATGGGCATCACCGCCGCACGCAGGTGATTGCGCAGGCGCACCGGCGTCATCAAATGCACGCGCTTGCGCGCGTGCAGCAGATAGGCGCCTGACAGGCGCGGCCAGGCGCGACGTCCGACACGCTCGAGCCAGCCGCGGGCCTGGCCGGTGTGCAGGGCGGGCAGCGGTGGCGCGTACAGAAATCGCTCGGCCGCACCGACTTCGAAACCGAGCAGCTTGAGCCAGTCGGCCAGGCGGCTTTCGGAAATCGTCCGCCTGAGACCGGGTGGACAACCGCCGCGCGTGAACGAATTGCGCAATGACCAGCTGCCCAGTGGTTCGAAGCCGAGCACGATCAACTCGCCCTCGCCGCGCAACACGCGCCCGACCTCGCGCAACACCTCATGCGGATCGGGCTCGAACTCGAGCGTATGCGGCAGCAGCATCACATCCACGCTGTCCGACTGCAGCGCAAGCGCCGCAGGCTCGGCGACGAGAGCCGCACCCGCAACGCCTGGCATGGCCACCAGCGCCGTGCGGCGCGTGCGTGCGAGCGCCAGGAATGTGGCGGGATCGCCCCAGCCACCGATCTGCACGCAATGCAGGCCAAACGCGCATTCGAGCGTCTTGCCGACGCGCTCGCGCTCCTGCTCGAGCAGCATCTGGCCAAGAGGCCCTGCCAGCCATTCGGCCCGTTCCCCGGGGAGCGCTTTCATGCCAAGAGCATACTAATATTGCTAGTCTCCGCAACGGCCATCGCCATCAGGTCAAACTTTGGCAACACTCGACGTCAGGCCAATCCCTGCGCTGCAGGATAATTACATCTGGCTGCTGCGTGGTTTCACGGACCCGCATGCCGTGGCGGTCGTCGATCCCGGGGTGGCGGAACCGGTACTGCGCGCACTGAATCTGGAAGGTCTGCGCCTTCGAGCGATTCTGCTGACGCACCATCATGCCGACCATGTGGGCGGTGTCGCGGACCTGGTTGCAGAGACGGGCGCCGAAGTCTTCGGTCCGGCCCGGGAACGCTTGCCCCCGGTAGACGTCTATGAGCTCACGGACGGCGATCGGGCGCCATTGCCCTCCCTCGGATTCGAGTTCATGGTCATGGATGTTCCCGGTCACACGGCGGGCCACATTGCCTATTTCGGGCACGGCTCGTTGTTCTGCGGTGACACTCTCTTCAGCGCCGGTTGCGGACGGCTTTTCGAGGGAACCCCGGAGCAGATGCTTGCCTCCCTCGACGCGCTGGCGGGGCTGCCCGATTCGACCCGGGTGTTCTGCGGCCATGAATACACGCGCGCCAATCTGCGTTTTGCGACGGCCGTCGAACCCGGCAATCCCGATATCGCGGACTACGTCAGCCGGGTGGAGGCCCAGAGGGCCGCAAACCTGCCAACCCTGCCCTCGACCATCGGGCTTGAGAAGCGCGTCAACCCTTTCCTGCGCAGCCGGCACGAGAATGTCCGGGCAGCGGCCGAACGCCATGCCGGTTTGGCGCTGAAAACCCCGGTCGCCGTATTCGCCGGGATCCGCAGATGGAAGGACACGTTTCGATGACTGAGCCGCATTCAATGCTGCTGCGCATGGCCGCCATCGCCTGGCTGGTCTGCACGGCCGGCTGCGCGAGTGTCCCCGCGGAAAGCGGTGGATCATTGCCGGAACCCGTGATCGTGAATGATCCGGCCGAGGGCCCAAGTTCCGAAGAGATCGAGCTGCCACCGCCATTGCCGCTGCCCGAGCAGAGCGCGCCGCTGGATGATCTGGGGCCGCCCGAACCGATCGTCTACGGCGACGTCTTCGACCGGATCCGCCGCAACCTGGCGCTGCCAGAGGCGGAGCATCGCCGCATCGAGTCCGAGATCGCCTGGCTGCAGAGAAATCCGGACTATCTCGCCCGCAGCCTGGGTCGCGCACAGCGTTACCTCCACTACATCATCGATGAAGTCGAGCTGCGCGGCCTGCCGGGCGAACTGGCCTTGCTGCCATTCGTCGAGAGCGCCTTCAATCCTTTCGGGTACTCGCGCAGCCGTGCGGCCGGGCTGTGGCAGTTCATCGCGTCAACCGGCGAACTCTACGGACTCAAGCGCAACTACTGGCAGGACCAGCGCCGCGATGTACAGGGTTCGACGCGCGCCGCCCTCGATTTCCTGATGTCCCTGTATCAACGTTTCGACGGCGACTGGTTCCTCGCGATCGCTGCCTACAACTATGGCGCCGGCAATGTGCAGCGCGCCATCAATCGCAATCGTGCGTTGCGGCGTCACACCGATTTCTTCTCACTGTCGCTGCCGGCCGAAACCCGCGCCTATGTGCCGAAGCTCATCGCGATCTCCAGGGTTGTCCATAATCCCGATGCCTACGGACTGTTCATCGCACCAATTCCCGACGCCCCCTATTTCCGCGTGGTCCCGACCGACGGGCCGGTGGACCTGCGGCTGATGGCGCAGCTGGCCGGTGTCGACACGGAAGAACTGCACGCGCTGAATCCCTCCTGGAATCGCTGGGTGACCGACCCGGACGGTCCGCATCGGATTCTGATCCCGGAAGTCGTCGCAGACGGCTTCGTCGCGCAGCTCTCGTCGCTCGATGCGCAGGCACGTGCGGGACTCGGGGTCCACACCGTTGCCGCCGGCGAGTCCCTCGCCTCGGTTGCGGGCCAATACAAGGTACCGGCGTCCTTCCTGCAGCGGATCAATCCCGACGCCCCGACCGCGCTTCAGCCGGGCCAGCAACTGCGGGTGCCGGCCGGAAATGTGTCCCAGTTGCGCGATGGGCTTGGCGCCGATCTCGAGCGGCGCGTCTATCGCGTGCGGCCGGGCGATTCGCTGTGGAGCATTTCGCGACGGCACGGCATGTCGATTCCCCAGCTCGCACGGATCAATGGCATCTCGACGCGGGCGGCGCTGCATCCCGGTCAGCGCCTGCAGATTTCCGGATCGGCGCCGCGTACCTCGGCCAGTGCGGATGGCAGTTCGCCGGCGTCGGGGCACGTCAGCTACACGGTGAAAAGGGGCGATACGCTGTCCGGCATTGCGCAGCGCTTTGCGGTCAGCGTGCAGCAGATACAGGGTTGGAACAACCTGGGAAACAGCACGACATTGCGGGCCGGCCAGCGGCTCACCATCCGTCTGGGTGACAATGCGAACGTTGGTGGCTGATTTCGACTGGGGGATGGCATGGGTTTCCTGACCGGCAAGAAGGCACTGATCGTGGGCCTCGCGACCGACCGCTCGATCGCCTGGGGCATTTCCAGGGCCATGCAGCGCGAGGGCGCGGAACTCGCCTTCAGCTACCAGAACGAGCGCATCAAGGACCGCGTCGTCGAACATGCGGGCGAGCTGGGTTCGAAGCTCGTGATGCCGATGGACGTCGCAATCGACGCCGAAATCGATGCGGCCTTCGCGCGGCTGAGATCCGAGTGGGGCGCGCTGGATGTGATCGTCCATTCCGTGGCTTTTGCGCCTCGCGAAGCGCTGTTCGGCGGCTGGGGCGGAAGCACGACACGTGAGGCGTGTGGGCAGGCGCACGATGTGTCGAGCTACAGCCTGACGGCGCTCGCGCGGGCGGGCCTGCCACTGATGACCGGCCGGGCGGGCGCCTTGCTGACCCTGTCCTACCTCGGCGCTGTCCGCTCAATTCCCTCCTACAATGTCATGGGCCTCGCCAAGGCGAGCCTCGAGGCCAACGTGCGGTTCCTCGCGGCGGACCTGGGCCCCAGGGGCATACGCGTCAACGCGATCTCGGCAGGCCCGATCAAGACGCTTGCGGCCGCCGGCATCCCGGGCTTCCGCAAGATGCTCCACCACGTGGAACAAGTGGCGCCGCTCAAGCGCAACGTCACAATCGAAGACGTCGGAAACGCCGCGGCCTTCCTCTGCTCCGACCTCGCGGCCGGGATCACCGGTGAGACGCTCTACGTCGACGCAGGCTATAGCCACGTCGGCATGTACTTTCCGGAGTAGCGACTGCTCCGTGACGGGGTTCGGGCCCGGCCGGACCCTCCTCGCTCGCTCAGCCCGAACTTATTCGCTCGCTCGGAGATCCGGCCGGGCCCGAACACCCCGTCACAGAGTCGGCATCAATGCGCAGATCCAAGCCGGCGCGACATGTGAACGGTGGTAAAGAGCCGGCGGGCGCTTGCGGGTCGGGACCCGCGGCGAGCGAATGTCCGATCTTCTGAGCGAGCGCGGGTCCCGACCTGCGAGCGCGCGCCGGATCCTTCCAATCGTCCTGGTCCGCGCCTATTCGAAGAGCTGCGGGTTGACGTCGACTTCCGCCGCCGCGCGCATGACCGCGACATAGACAGCTGCATCAGCAATGCTCGCGCGCTCGCGCGCGGCATCCAAAGCCTGCTGGCGCTCGGTCGGCGTCAGCGTGGCCAAAGTGCCGTTTCGCACCGAACTCATCATCCAGATGACGGCGTCGCCGGTGCCGAGCTTCGCCGTGCCGAATCCCGGCCGCCCCTCGGGCCGTGGGGCGCGAAATGCCTCAGCGATGATTTCCGGCGGCACCAGCGGTTCGTCACGACGCACCATTTTCGGCTGATCGCTTGACGACTTCGCGTTGCCTGAACGCCAGGGCTTGGTCGCGACCGCCCAGTCGGCGCCACCGTTCAGTTCAGCCGCGACCGCCGCAGCTTTCTCAGCGGCGAGGCGCTGCGCAGCCTCGAGGCGCGCTGCCGCCATGACTTGCCCGCGAACCTCGTCGAGCGGACGCGGCCTGGCCGGTTCATGCGCGGTTACGCCCAAGGCAACCACGCGGCCTTCCGCGAGCTCGACGGTGCGCAATTCGCTGCCCGACAGCACTTCCGGCGCGAACACGGCCGCAATCAGCGCAGGTTTGCCACCCAGCTCGCTGCCGCCCTTGCGCGTGAAGTGCTCAATTCGCTTGATTGGCAAGTGCAATCTTGCCGCGACATCCGCAAGATTGCCGGACGACTCGAAGGCGAGTGTATCGAGCATTTCCTGCTGGTCGCCGAAAAGTTTCTCGACCTCGGCGCGCCGCAATTCAGGCTCGATCTGCGACTTGACCTCCTCGAACGAGCGCGTCGCATCGTCCTCGGCTTCCTCGAGTCGGATCACGTGCCAGCCAAACTCGCTGCGCACCGGCTCGCCGAGCTGGCCGGGTCGCATGCCCCAGACCGCGTCGCCGAAGGCACCGACGAAATCGCTGCGCTGGGCCCAGCCCAGGTCTCCGCCTTTGGCAGCGGAGCCGGCGTCGTCCGAAAATTCGCGCGCAAGTTTGGCGAAGTCTTCCCCTTTACGGGCGCGTTCGTAGACCGCTTTGGCGCGCGCCTCGGCGGCGGCTTCATCATCCTTGACGGCGATCAGGATGTGCCGCGCATGACGCCGGCCGGCCGTGTGGTAGCGTTCTTTGTTGGCCTCGTAGTACTCGCGCAGCTGATCCTCGGTGATCGTCGCAGTCGACGCCAGTGCATCGATGTTGAGTTCGACATACTCGACGGTCGCCTGCTCCTCGGTCATGTAGAGCGACTGGTGGCCGTCATACCAGGCCTTCAGAGCCGCCTCGTCCAGCGTTACGGCACCCTCGAATTCCGGGGCCGGAATGATCAGCCAGGCGATTTCGCGCGTTTCACTCAGCAATGCAATGCGCCGATCCATTTCGCCGGGCAGCACAAATGTCGAGCTCGAGAGCCCGCGATCGAGCTGCCGCGCGACGACGAATTCCCGCTGCTCCGCTTCAAACTGTGCGGGCTGCATTGCCGCCGAGCGCAGTGCGGCGTGGTAGGCATCCGGGGAAAACTTGCCGTCAACCTGGAATGCCGGAATCTGCTGGATGGCCTCAAGCACCTGCTCGTCGCTCGCGGAGAACCGCAGCTTGCGCGTGCGCTGCCGTACCAGCTCGGTCTGCACGGCCTGCTCGAGCGCGCGGGTCTGCAGCTGGCTGCGAAGCTCGTCCGGGACGCCCGCCGCGCCGAAAGCCGCCTGATAGCGCGACAATTCCTCCTGGTACTGGCGGCGCACATTTTCTGCGGAGAGTTCGCTGCCGTTGACCGAAAGGCCCTGCGACTTCGTGAAGCTGCCGACCTTCACCTCGACGCCCCAGAATATGAACACGACGCCAAGCGCGCCCAGAATGAGGACCGCAAATACGCCTCGCAGTTTGTCGTGAATGGTCTGCAGCATGATTTCTACTTGGTGCCGGGTCGCAGGTTCGCAGTCTTCAACAAACGACGAACCTGCGATCCGGCACCCGATTCTGGCCGGCCGGTTCGGGGGGCGCTAGGTTAGCATGGTTGCGATTCGATCTCGTAGCCAGGGAGTTGGACATGCATTTCAGGGTCTTGTTCGTGATCGGCCTGCTCGGCGCGATGCAGGCGCCGGCACTCGCCGCATCGGCTGCGGTTCACCCATTCACATCCATGGATGTATTCGGGCTCGAGTGGGCAAGCGACCCGCAGATTGCGCCTGATGGTTCGGAAGTCGCCTATGTGCGGCACTCCTTCGACATCAAGACCGACCAGTTGCGCCGCATGATCTGGCTCGTCAGCGGCGATGGCCGGGATCATCGGCCCTTGGCCGGCGGCGCGACCCAGGAGTCGAGCCCCCGCTGGTCACCCGACGGCAAGAGAATCGCATACGTCTCCGCGGACAGCGATGGCGGCGCGCAGATCTACGTGAAGTGGCTGTCGGCAGGAGTCACGACGCACGTGACCAACCTGACCGAGGCGCCCGCGAATCTCGCCTGGTCGCCGGATGGCAAGACACTCGCGTTCGTGATGCGCGTGCCCGTGACGCGCGAACTGCTCGCAGTGAAATTGCCGGAATCTCCCAAGGGTGCCAAATGGGCCGAGCCGCTGAAGGTCATCGATCGCGTCGTCTATCGCGCGGATGGCGAGGGATTCCTGCCCGACGCCTATGAGCACGTATTCATCGTGCCCGCCGACGGCGGCACGGCGCGGCAGCTGACCGAGGGCCCCTACGATCACAGCGATCTCGCCTGGGCGCCCGATGGGCGGGAATTGCTGGTCTCGGCAAATCGCCGCGCCGACGCCGACATGAATCCCGAGGACACCGAAGTCCACGCAATCGATGTTGCGACCGGGTCGATCCGCGCCTTGACCAGCCGTTTCGGCCCCGATGATTCACCGGCCGTCTCGCCCGACGGCCGGCAGGTCGCCTACACGGGATTCGACGACCGCTACCAGGGTTACCAGCGCAAGCGCCTTTATCTGTTGCGCCGCGACGGCGGCGCAACCCGCGAACTGGCTGCCACCCTCGACCGCGACGTCGTGCAGCCGACCTGGAGCCGCGACGGCAGGCTCATCTACTTCCAGTTTGACGACCAGGGCCGGACAAAGATCGCGTCCGTGGATCTCGCCGGGAAAGTTTCCGAACTCACCGACGATCTGGGCGGCGAAGGCTGGTCCAGGCCCTATGGCGGCGGATCGTTCAGCGTGGCGGCCGATGGGACGATTGCCTATAGCGCAAATGACCCGCTCGCGCCCGCCGATGTCGGCCTGCTGATTCGCGGCCAGCGCCGGTATCTCACGCGGCTCAATGCCGACCTGCTGGGACGGCGCAGCCTTGGCCAGATCGAGGAGATCTGGAGCACGTCGCCGGCCGACGGCCGCCGCATCCAGAGCTGGCTGATCCGTCCGCCGGGGCACGATCCCGCAAAGAAAGACCCGCTGATCCTCGAGATCCACGGCGGGCCCTTCGCGAATTACGGTCCGCGCTTTGCCGCCGAGCTGCAGCTTTATGCTGCGGCCGGATATGCCGTGCTTTTTTCCAATCCCCGCGGCAGCACGAGCTATGGCGAGGAATTCGGTAACCTGATTCATCACGCTTACCCGGGCAATGACTACGATGACCTGATGTCAGCGGTCGATGCGGCTATCGCGCAGGGCGGCATCGATGGCGAACGCCTGTTCGTGACCGGCGGCAGCGGCGGCGGCGTACTGACTGCCTGGATCGTCGGCAAGACCGGCCGCTTCCGCGCAGCCGCCGTACAGAAACCGGTGATCAACTGGACGAGTTTCGTGCTGACCGCGGACGCGACGAATATCTTCTACAAGTATTGGTTCGAGCATCCGCCGTGGCAGGACCCGGAAGCCTATTGGCGACGTTCGCCATTGTCGCTGGTCGGGAATGTCACGACGCCCACCATGGTTGTGACCGGCGAGCAGGACTACCGCACGCCGATCTCCGAGTCGGAGCAGTTCTATGAAGCGCTGCGGCTGCGCGGTGTAGACACGCTCCTGGTGCGCGTGCCAGGCGCCTCGCATTCCCTCGACGCCCGCCCCAGCCTGCTGATCTCACGCATCGCCCACATCCTCGCCTGGTTCGCAAAGCACGACCCCGCTGCACCCAAGGCACCGGTGGGCCAGGAAGGGTCGGCGCCCCGAGTGAGCGAATAAAGATCCCCTGAGCGAACGAGGGGCGGCCGGCCCGCTCTGGCCCGTCAAGCCTGTAGAAACAGAAGGGTCGTTCTTCTTTCGAAAAACGACCCTTATCGAGGATTGTGGCGGAGCGGACGGGACTCGAACCCGCGACCCCCGGCGTGACAGGCCGGTATTCTAACCAACTGAACTACCGCTCCAGGTCAGTGGTGGGTGCTGCAGGGATCGAACCTGCGACATTCGCCTTGTAAGGGCGACGCTCTACCAGCTGAGCTAAGCACCCCGGTGGACCGGATTCCGGCCCCCTGGGAGGCGCGAGACTATACGGCATCGATCCCACGGTGCCAAGAAGCGCACGGCCAGCTCGCTCAATGCGGCTGCAACGGCTTTATGGTGCGCCGACCGGTGCGACGCTCGGGTTCCTTCGGCGCTTCGCCCGGCGCGGGAGGAGCGGGAGCCGCGACTGCGACAATCGGGCTCTTTTCCATCGCGTACTCGAGCACTTCGTCAATCCACTTGACCGGCCGGATGTCGAGCTTGTCCTTGATGTTCTCCGGAATCTCGACCAGGTCTTTTTCGTTCTCGCTCGGGATCAGGACCGTCTCGATGCCGCCGCGCTGCGCAGCCAGCAACTTTTCCTTCAGCCCGCCGATCGGCAGCACCTCGCCGCGCAATGTGATCTCGCCGGTCATCGCGACATTCGCGCGCACCGGAATCTTCGTCAGCGCGGAAACCAGCGCAGTGCACATGCCGATACCGGCGCTCGGGCCGTCCTTGGGCGTCGCGCCCTCCGGCACGTGCACGTGCACGTCCACCTTCTGGTGGTAGTCGGTCTCGAGACCCAGCATGTCCGCGCGGCTGCGCACAACGGTCATCGCCGCCTGGATGGATTCCTGCATGACTTCGCCGAGCTGGCCGGTGAACAGCAGCTTGCCCTTGCCGGGCACGACGGCCGCTTCGATCGTCAGCAGCTCACCGCCAACCTCGGTCCAGGCGAGGCCGGTGACCTGGCCAACGCGGTTGGCCTCCTCGGCCTTGCCGTAGCGGAAGCGGCGCACGCCCAGGAAGTCGTTGAGATTCTCCGGTGTGACGGCAATCTGCTTCAGCTCCGGCTGCAGCAGCAGCCGCTTGACCGCCTTGCGGCAGATCTTGGCCGTCTCGCGTTCCACATTGCGGACGCCTGACTCGCGCGTGTAGTAGCGAATGATGTCGAGGATGGCGGGTTCATCCACCTCGAGTTCGCCCTCTTTGAGCCCGTTCTGCTTGACCTGCTTCGGCAGCAGGTAGCGGCGCGTGATGTTGAGCTTCTCTTCCTCGGTGTACCCGGGCAGCCGGATCACTTCCATGCGGTCGAGCAGCGGCGCCGGGATGTTCAGCGTGTTCGCCGTGCAGACGAACATCACTTCGGACAGGTCGAAATCCACCTCGAGGTAGTGGTCCGCAAACGACGAATTCTGCTCGGGGTCCAGCACTTCGAGCAGCGCCGATGACGGGTCGCCGCGGAAGTCCATGGACATCTTGTCGACCTCATCGAACAGGAACAGCGGATTCCGCACGCCGGTGCGCGCCATGTTCTGCAGGACCTTGCCCGGCAGCGAACCGATGTAGGTGCGGCGGTGACCGCGGATCTCGGCCTCGTCACGCACGCCACCAAGGCTCATGCGCACGAACTTGCGGTTGGTCGCGCGCGCGATCGACTGGCCGAGCGAGGTCTTGCCGACGCCGGGCGGGCCGACCAGGCACAGGATCGGGCCCTTGAGGCGCTTCACGCGCTGTTGAACCGCCAGGTACTCGACGATGCGCTCCTTGATCTTCTCGAGGCCATAGTGGTCCTCGTCGAGCACGCGCTGGGCTGCGGCGATATCGAGATGGACCTTGGTGCGCTTCTTCCAGGGCACCCGGACCAGCCAGTCGACGTAATTGCGCACGACGGTCGCTTCCGCGGACATCGGCGACATCAGTTTCAGCTTGTTGAGTTCGGCGGTCGCCTTTTCGCGGGCTTCCTTTGGCATGCCCGCCTTGGCTATGCGTTTCTCCAGGTCGCCAAGTTCGTTCGGCGCGTCCTCCAGATCGCCCAGTTCCTTCTGGATCGCCTTCATCTGCTCGTTGAGGTAATACTCGCGCTGGCTCTTCTCCATCTGCGTCTTGACGCGGCCGCGGATCTTCTTCTCGATCTGCAGCACTTCCATCTCGCCCTCGACCAGCGACATCACCTGCTCGAGCCGCGCGCGGACGTCCTGGATCTCCAGGACCTTCTGCTTCTCGCTGAGCTTGAGGGCCATGTGCGCTGCGACCGTGTCCGCCAGCCGGCCGGGCTGCTCGATACCGGCCAGGGAAGTCAGGATCTCCGGAGGCACTTTCTTGTTGAGTTTCACGTACTGTTCGAAGTGCGACACGACTGAACGGGTCAGCACGTCGATCTCGCGCTCGTCGTAGTCCTCGACGTCCGGCAATGGCGTCATGTCGGCGGAGAAGTAGCCGTCCACATCCATGCCTTCGACCATCGCGCGCGCGGCGCCCTCGACCAGCACCTTGACCGTGCCATCGGGGAGCTTCAGGAGCTGAAGGATGGTCGCGACCGTGCCGACCGTGTACAGGTCGCGCGGCTTCGGATCATCGACATCGGCCTGCTTCTGGGCCACCAGCAGGATCTGCTTGTCGCGGCGCATCGCCTCGTCCAGCGCCAGGATGGACTTGTCTCGGCCGACGAACAGCGGAATCACCATGTGCGGGTAAACGACCACATCGCGCAGCGGCAGCACCGGCACGCGAATCGACTGGGGGGCTGTCGGGGTCTTGCTGGTCTCGTCGCTCACTTCGGAATCCTTTGGCACGCCGCCCTGGCGCCGCCCCTGGTTGATTGCAAGGATACGTCATGGGGGCGACTGTAGTGCTGCACAAGTCGCAAAAGGGGACGCGCCCCTTTTTGTCCCAAGTCGCAAAAGGGGGAGAAAAGGGGCGCGTCCCCTTTTCTCAGGGAGCGCGTCACAAACGGAAAAACCGGGTCAGTGGCCGTCGGAACCGGCGACGCGGCGTATCTCGGGGGCAGCGACCTGCGGCTCGTCGTTGCGATAGACCAGGTAAGGCTTGCTGTCGCCGAGGATGACGGTCTCGTCTACGACAACCTTGGCGACATTCTTGAGGGACGGCAGGTCGTACATGATGTCGAGCAGCACATTCTCGAGGATGGTGCGCAGGCCGCGTGCGCCGGTCTTGCGCTCCATGGCCTTGCGCGCCACCGCCCGCAGGCCGTCCTCGCGCAGTTCCAGCTCGGTGCCTTCCATCTCGAAGAGGCGCGCGTACTGCTTGGACAGGGCGTTTCGCGGCTGGGTCAGGATGGTGACCAGCGCTTCCTCGTCCAGTTCCTCGAGGGTCGCGACCACCGGCAGGCGGCCGACGAACTCCGGGATCAGGCCGAACTTGATCAGGTCTTCGGGCTCGACGTCCTTGAACAGGTCGGCGCCGGCCGGTCTTTCGCTCGGCGCGCGCACTTCGGCCACGAAGCCGATGCCCCCGCGGCTGCTGCGCTTCTCGATGATCTTCTCGAGGCCAGCAAAGGCGCCGCCGCAGATGAACAGGATGTTCTGCGTATCAACCTGCAGGAATTCCTGCTGCGGATGCTTGCGGCCGCCCTGCGGCGGGACCGAGGCAATGGTGCCCTCGATCAGCTTCAGCAGCGCCTGCTGCACGCCCTCTCCCGATACATCGCGGGTGATCGAAGGGTTATCCGACTTGCGCGAGATCTTGTCGATCTCGTCGATGTAGACGATACCGGTCTGCGCCTTCTCGACGTCGTAGTCGCACTTCTGGAGCAGCTTCTGGATGATGTTTTCGACGTCCTCGCCGACATAGCCCGCCTCGGTCAACGTCGTCGCATCAGCGATCGTGAATGGCACATTGAGCAGCCGCGCCAGCGTCTCCGCCAGCAGCGTCTTGCCGCAGCCGGTCGGGCCGATCAGCAGGATGTTGCTCTTGGCGAGCTCGACCTCGTCCTTGTCCGCGCGGTGGCGCTTATCGCCCGGCTTCGACTGCAGGCGCTTGTAATGGTTGTAGACGGCGACCGCCAGGATCTTCTTGGCGCGGTCCTGGCCGATCACGTATTCGTCGAGGACCTTGCGGATCTCGTGCGGCTTTGGCAGGCGGTCCCGGGACCGTTCCTGCTTTTCCTCAAGCTCCTCGCGGATGATGTCATTGCACAGTTCGACGCATTCGTCACAGACGAATACCGACGGCCCGGCGATCAGCTTGCGCACCTCGTGCTGGCTCTTGCCACAGAACGAGCAATACAGCAGCTTGCCGTCGTCGTGCTTGCCCCGCGTGTCGTCGACCATTCGCTGGCCTCTCTTTGGCCGGCCGGTGCCGGCAGGCTTCTTATAGCATGCCGAATCCGGCAGGGTAAAACCCTCATTTCCTCAGGCAGTTACCAACACTACCTTGCGCCGTGTCTCACTCGCTCTTGCCTATCATCGGCAGTTGGCCGCGCTTTTCGAGGACCCCGTCCACAATTCCATATTCACGGGCCTGATCGCCGCTCATGAAATTGTCGCGGTCGGTGTCGTTGCGGATCTTCTCCATCGCCTGATTGCAGTGGCTCGCGAGGATCTTGTTGAGGCGGTCGCGGGCATCGAGGATTTCACGGGTGTGGATCTCGATGTCCGTTGCCTGGCCCTGGAAGCCGCCCAGCGGCTGGTGGATCATGATGCGCGAATTGGGCAGCGCATAGCGCTTGCCCTTGGCGCCGGCAGCCAAAAGCACGGCACCCATGCTGGCCGCCTGCCCCACGCAGATGGTGCTGATGTCCGGCTTGATGAACTGCATCGTGTCGTAGATCGCAAGCCCCGCCGACACCGCACCGCCCGGCGAATTGATGTAAAGGTGGATGTCCTTGTCCGGATTCTCCGACTCGAGGAACAGCAACTGCGCCACGATCAGGTTGGCCATCTGGTCATGGACCTCGCCGACGATGAATACGACCCGCTCCTTGAGCAGGCGCGAATAGATGTCGTACGAGCGTTCGCCGCGAGCGGTCTGCTCGACGACGATCGGTACCAGATTCAGGGCCTGCGTTTCGTTTCTGCTCGTCACTAATTCACCTCATTGCTGGGACGCCGGCTCAGCGCCAAAGTTCATGATTTCCTTGAAGCTGCTCCGCTCATCCCGCACCTCGGCCATGCCGACGGCATGCGCGACGACCTGATCCTCGAGTACCGACATCTGCAACTGGCGCATGGCGGCATCGCTCTGCAGATATTGCTGCCGGGCCGCCTCCGGATCCGCGAAGCCCGCCACGATTTCGTCCAGCCGCGCCTGCACGCGGGTCACGTCGGGCTGGATACCGGCCTTGCGTATCACTTCATTCAGGATCAGCCCGAGTGCGACGCGCTTTCGGGCGGCCGGCTCGAACTGCTCGCGCGGCGGCAGCTGGCGCGTGTTCCGGGTACCCATCCTGCGCAGCGCCTCCATCTGCATGTCGCGAAGCTCCGTCTCGACCAGCGCCTTTGGCACGGCGATCGGGTTGGCCGCCAGCAACTGCTCCATGACCTGGGACTTGAGCCGCGCCTGCACAGCCTGGGCCAGTTCGCGCTGCATGTTTTCGCGCACCTCGGTCCGAAGCGCCTCGACCCCGCCTTCGCTGACTCCGAAAGCCTCGCAGAACGCCGCGTCCACCTCAGGAAGCTTTGCTTCCTCGACCTTGTGCACTTTCGCCGTGAAGTGCGCAGTCTTTCCCGCAAGCTTGCTGACCTGGTATTCATCCGGGAATCGCAGATCGAAATCCCGGGTCTCGGTGGCAGCGGCGCCGCGCAAGCCATTCTCAAAATCCGGCAGCAATCGATTGCTGCCAAGCGTCACCACCAGCCCCTCGCTGCGGCCGCCTTCGAACGGCTCATCGCCAATGCGGCCTTCGAAGTCGATGGTGACGCGATCGCCATCGCCGCAACCACGCTCGACCGCCACGTAATTCGGTTTCTGCTGGCGCAGGCTCTCGATCATCGTGTCGAGATCGCCATCGGTGACCGATGCCTGCGGCCGGACCAGGCGCAGGGATTCAAGGCCGCGCAGTTCGAATTGCGGGTAGATCTCGAAGGTGGCCGTGTAGCGCAGGTCGCCGGCCTTCTCGGTTCCCTGTGGCTCGATGCGTGGCCCGCCCGCCGGGACCAGCTTTTCCTGGCGCACGGCCTCCGCGAATGTCTCGCGAATCAGGTCGGAAACGACCTCTTCCTGGACCTGCGGCCCGTAGTGCTTGCGCACGACATGGATCGGTGCCTTGCCGGGGCGAAAACCCTTGATGCGCGCCGTGCGGCTGACCTTCAGCAGGCGCGCGTCGATCTGCTGCTTGACGCGATTCGCCGGCACCGACACCTGCATGCGTCGTTCCAGACCCGGTAGCGCCTCGACTGAAACCATCATCTGCCCGTCAACCTCGTGGTGCGAAAGGAGAGACTCGAACTCTCAAGGGTTTCCCCACCGGAACCTAAATCCGGCGCGTCTGCCAATTCCGCCACTTTCGCATCTGGAACCGGCCTGAACGCAGTGCCCCGCTGCTTCCAGCCGGTAAGTATAACGTAAGGTCAGCGCGGCCCCCGGCGGCGACGGACCCAGGCGGTCCGGCTGGCGGCGATCAGACTCGGCAGCACGAAGGCGGTCAGCACGATGACGGTTGACTCCGCCTGCCCCGCGACGATGCCGGCATAGGTGCCGAGATAGATGAAGGCGATCGTGATCGCCGCTGCGAGGATGGCGCCGATCTTCAGCGCCGCCAGCGCCGACTCGATGGGTGTCGGGTCGTCATCGGCCGTGGGACCGCCGGGCCAGTGATAGCTCGGTTCCGGAATTTCGCGACGTGGCTCCAAGCGGCGCCTCCGGCCTGGAATTGGTGGGCCATGTAGGACTCGAACCTACAACCTACGGATTAAGAGTCCGGAGCTC
>DAITAA010000050.1:0-8834 GCA_036824505.1 Steroidobacteraceae bacterium | reverse complement strand
GCTCAGCGGTAGAGCACTGCTTTCACACGGCAGGGGTCACTGGTTCAATCCCAGTACCGCCCACCATTCTGATCAATGACTTGCGTGGTTTCCCGCTCATGGCAACGCATCGGCATATATACGTAGTGCGCAACCGCAAGAAAACGGTGAGGCTGCATGCGAACACCATTACCTGGGGCAACGCTTATGACTGAAGCAACGCGAGATTCAGACTTGAAGCCGGAACTCCTCGAAGAACTCCAGGAGAACTTCAGTTTCGCCGACGACGATCAGGACGGGCACATTGATTTTGGTGAATTCTCGAGCCTCCTGGATAACCTGGGGGCGGAGATGTCGGACGCAGAACTGCGGATCGGCTTCCGCGAGATCGACACGGATCGCGATGGCCGCATCAACCTCGCCGAGTTCGTGGCCTGGTGGGCACCGAAATAGGCCCGATGCCCGCCCGTGTCATGTCATGCAGCAAGCTGCTGCCCGGTGTGCGGCGTGCAGATCGAGGCGAGCGTAACGCCGATTTCGTTGCCCGTGACGTCCTGCTTCGGAAGCGTTTGCTCACGCTGCGCTTCTCGCGCCAGGTCGGCAAGAGAAATGATCCCGACCAGCGCGCCTTTCGCGTCGACTACAGGAAGGCGGCGAATCCGTGCTTCACGCATGATCCGCTCCGCCTCGGGCAGCAGGCCGCCGGGCCGGCACACGTGCAATGTCTTTGACATGGCGTCTGCCACGCGCAATTCGCGCAACGGCTTGCGCTCAAACAGCGCCGACATGCAAATGTCGCGATCGGTGATGACCGCCTTCACGCGATTGACGCCGTTGCCGGCGCATACCGCTATGCATCCACAGTCATTTTCCCACATCAGTTGCGCAGCGCGATCGAGCGTGTCGTCGGGACTGCACGACTTCACCTGCTTGGTCATCAGTTGTTCAATACGCATGTAAGACCACCTTCGCCTTCCACTGGGTCGCTGGAGACTGGCTACTTATGTCCAAGTTTCTCGTCCTTGTATATACGTAACAACCCGTATGACGCGAAATCGGAGTGACAACCGTTGATACCTGGGCTTCCGGCGCCTGATTGGATACGAACGCCGTGGATCGGTGTAACTATCTATCCTGATGATCATCGCAAACGAACGATGGCAATCTGATGCCTGTAGAGAACGATCAATGAATTTTGAGCAGCTGCTGATCCTGCTGCCGGCGTTCTTTGCGATCGCGGGCCTCTACACGAGCGTGGGCCATGCGGGCGCATCCGGCTACCTCGCCGTTATGGCGCTCCTCGCCATTGCGCCCGAAACCATGCGCCCGACGGCGCTCGCGCTCAACATCGCGGTCGCAGCCTTCACTTTCTATCGTTTCGCGGGTGCCGGCTATTTTTCCTGGCGCGCACTGTGGCCCTTCCTGCTGGGGTCGGTGCCGCTCGCGGCGCTGGGCGGCTCGCTGCGCCTCTCGAGCGGCGTCTATTACGTGCTGGCCGGGGTCGCGCTCGCCCTGTCGTCCGTGGTGCTCGCCTGGCGGGCTTATGAGCGGCCACCAGCCGAGAACCCCACGGACAAGGCCAGAATCCCGATCGTGCCTGCGATCGGTTGTGGGGCGGCGATAGGGCTCCTGTCCGGGCTGACTGGGACAGGCGGCGGGATCTTCCTGTCCCCGGTCGTGCTGCTCGCCGGCTGGGCGGGGCCGCGGCACACCGGGGGCATCACGGCGCCTTTTATCCTCGCCAATTCGACAATAGCTCTCGCGGCCGGAACTGCGACCTGGGCCTCATTGCCCCATGAACTGCCCTGGCTCGCCCTCGTCGTGCTGGCAGGGGCCGCCACAGGCACCTGGCTCGGTTTGAAGCGGCTTTCGACACGTTGGCTGCTGGCGCTGATGGCCCTGATCCTGGCCATCGCCTCCGCCAAGCTGATCCTGACGGCCTGAGCCGGCTGTGGAGGCGACAGCAGCCCTCAAGCGTGACGATCAAGGACCGCCAGGATCTCCGCGGTCCTGTCGCGCATCAGCGCGGCGTCGCCGCGCGATTCGACGTTCAGGCGGACCAGCGGCTCGGTATTGGAAGTACGCAGGTTGAAGCGCCAGCGTTCGTGCGCCACCGAAAGCCCGTCGATCGATTCCACGGACACAGCGCCCGGCACGAACTGACGCTTGACGTCGGCGATCGCCGCCTGCTGATCGGCAATTTTGCGATTGATCTCGCCACTCGACGGGAACTTCCGGATGCGCTCGTCCACGAGCGTGGATAATGGCTGGCCTGCCTCAGAAAGCAGTTGCCCCATCACGAGCCAGGGAATGATGCCGCTGTCGCAGTAGGAGAATTCGCGGAAGTAATGGTGCGCGCTCATCTCACCGCCATAGACGGCATCCGCCGCACGCATGCCGGCCTTCATGAATGCGTGGCCTGACTTGCATATCACGGCCTTGCCGCCATGCGCCTGCACGATGTCCTGCGTATTCCAGATCAGGCGCGGGTCGTAGACGATGCTGGCGCCGGGATGCCGCGCCAGGAAATACGTCGCGAGCAGGCCGACGATGTAATAGCCCTCGATGTAGCGCCCCTGCTCGTCGAAGAAGAAACAACGGTCGAAATCGCCGTCGAAGGCGATTCCGAAGTCAGCGCCCTGTCCACGCACCGCATCACTCGTGACGGTGCGGTTTTCCACGATCATCGGATTCGGAACGCCATGCGGAAAGTCGCCGTCGGGCTCGTGATAGATTTTCGTGAAACGGTACGGCAGGCCCGACTCGACCAGGTCGATCGCCATGCCTGCGCCACCGTTACCGGAGTTCGCAACGATCGAAAGTGGCTTCAGCTTGCTGCGGTCGATGTAGCTCAGCAGATGCGCACGCCAGCTCGGTGCGATGTCGAATGACTCGACCGTTCCTCGGCTTGCCGTATTGCTGAAAGTCCCGGCCTCCGCCAGCACGCGGATTTCCTGCAGGCCGGTATCGCCGCTGATAGGCCGCGACTGCGCGCGGACGAGTTTGAGGCCGTTGTAATCGGGCGGGTTGTGGCTCGCCGTGACCATGATCCCGCCATCGAGGGCGAGCGAAAAGGTTGCGAAATAGACGCCTTCCGTGCCGCACAGTCCGATGTCCACGACATTGACGCCGCAATCGTTCAGGGCGCGGATCAGGGCTTCGCTGAGTTCCTTGCTCGAATGCCGGATGTCGCGTCCGACCGCGACGCGCTTCGGGTGCAACCACTCGGCATAGGCGCGCCCGATGCGATAGACCGACTCGGGATTGAGTTCCCCGGGCACCCGTCCGCGGACGTCATAGGCCTTGAAACAGCCGGACAGGTCCATGCGGGGCTCAGGCCGCCACGTGTTCGATCGAGATATTCGGGAATCCTGCGCGCGCGGACGCATGCTCCAGCGTGATCGCGCAAACTACCCCGTCCGAGTCCAGATCGACGACCGCGTCTTCACCAAGATCCCGCGTTTCGACAACCGTCGCCTGACGAAACTCGATGTAAACGGTGTCAGTGTCGGTGAAGTATCGGATTTTCATGGCTTGAATCGTCGATCAATAAATGCATTATGAATGGTTACGCCATCTTCGAGCAAAACGACCCGCAGATAGCGATCCTGGCTCCCTGGAACTTGAATCCAGCTGCGAATCCTGCCATCGCGCTGTACTTGCCGGCGCAGCGGGGTACGTATCGCAGATTCAAGCCACTCATCCTGAATGATAGCGCGATCGGGGCGCCGACGAACCACCAGAAAGTACTCTGTAAAACGCACCAAGGCACACTAGCGGCGCTCTTGGGGTCGGGTGCGCGACTAATGCGATCCGTCAACGCAATTTCAGATAGGCGGCGATCGTATCGACGACGTACTGGAGCTGCATCTCCGTCAGTTCGGGGTAAATCGGCAGTGCCAGCGTTTCCTGCGCCGCGCGCACTGATTCCGGGCAATCCCCCGGCCGGTAACCCAGGTACGCGAAGCATTGCTGCATGTGCAATGGCACAGGGTAATAGATTTCGGTGCCAATGCCACATTCCGCAAGGTGCGCGCGCAGACGATCGCGCTGCGGCACGCGAATGACATATTGATTATAGACATGACGATAGCCAGGCAGCACAACCGGCGTAATCACACGGCTCGCGATCCCCGCGTTGCGAAACGCGGCGTCGTAATACGCGGCATTACGCCTGCGGCCCGCATGCCAGTCTTCCAGGTGCCGGAACTTGACCAACAATACGGCGGCCTGCAGCTCGTCCATGCGGAAGTTGCCGCCGATCAACGCGTGATAGTACTTAGGCTCCATGCCGTGCACGCGCAGCATGCGCAGTTTCGCCGCGAGCGCGTCATCATTCGTCACGCACATGCCGGCGTCGCCGAAGGCGCCGAGATTCTTGGTCGGGAAGAACGACAGGCAGCCAATGTCGCCGATACCGCCGGATCGCCGCTTCGGCGGATATTCCGCGCCGATTGACTGGGCCGCATCCTCGATGAGTGGCAAATCGAACCTGCGCGCGAGCGCCATCAGCGGATCCATGTCCGCCGATTGGCCATACAGGTGCACCGGCATCAATGCGCAAACGCGACCGCCCGTCGCTCGGTTGTACAGGCCGCCGGCACGACGCTCGCAGCCCTCTTCCAGGAACCGGCGAACCAGATTCACATCGATGTTGAAGCTCGCCGCTTCGATGTCGAGGAAAATCGGCCGCGCGCCGGTACGCGCAATCGTGCCGCCGGTCGCGAAGAAGGTGTAGGAGCTCGTGACCACTTCGTCGCCGGCACCAATATCCAGCGCCATCAATGCAATGAGCAGTGCATCGGTGCCGGAAGAGAGTCCTACGCCATGCTTCGCGCCGGAATAGGCCGCCAGCTTGTCCTCGAGTTCGCGAACCGCAGGACCCAGGATGAACATCTGTGAGGCCGCGACCTTCAGCATCGCCCCGTCGAGTTCCGCCTTGAGCGCCTGGTACTGCGGTTTCAGGTCGAGCAGCGGGACTGTCATCCGAGTCGCATTTGCCATGCTCAGTCCGTGCGACCTTTGCGGCCGTAATGGTCGTCGAGCCGGACGATATCGTCTTCTCCGAGATAGCTGCCGGACTGCACCTCGATTATCTGCAGCGGCTCACTGCCGGGATTCTCGATGCGGTGCACCGTGCCGACTGGGATGAAGGTCGATTCGTTTTCAGAGAGCAGGAAAACCTCCTCGCCGCGCGTGATCCGCGCCTGGCCCTTGACCACGACCCAATGCTCGGCGCGGTGGCGGTGCATCTGCAGCGAAAGCACCGCACCCGGCTTGACGGTCAGGCGCTTGACCTGGAAGCGTGCGCCCGCGTCGATGCTGTCATAGCTGCCCCAGGGGCGGAACACTTCGCGGTGCAGGCCGGGCTCGCTGCGCCCTGCCTTCTTCATGCGTTCAACGAGGCGTTTAACGTCCCGCACGCGGTCCTTCGGCGCAACCAGGACCGCGTCCTTGGTTTCGATCACGACATGCGAGTCGAGCCCCACGGTCGCCACCAGGCGGTCAGTGGAATACAACAGACAATCGGTCGAATCTTCCGTGACAACGTCTCCATGCAGGACATTTCCTTCGGCATCCGCCGGCAGCGCATCGGCGAGCGACGCCCAGGAACCGACATCGCTCCAGCCCGCGGCCAGTGGCACGACAGCGGCCCGATCCGTCTTCTCCATGACCGCATAGTCGATCGAATCGGCGCGGCATGATTCGAAGGCCGCGCGATCGAGTCGCGTGAAATCGAGATCGCGTGCCGCCGATCTGTACGCCTGCTCGCAGGCGGAAAGCATGGCCGGGTCGAGACGGCGCAATTCATCGAGGTATCCCTGCGCCGGCAGCAGGAACATGCCGCTGTTCCACAGGTAATCGCCGCTCGCCAGGAATTGCGCGGCCTTCTCCGGGTCAGGCTTCTCGACAAAGGCGGCGACGCGCATCACCTGGCCGGCTTGCGCACCCTTGCGGATGTAGCCGTAACCCGTCTCGGGGTGCGTGGGCACCACTCCAAAAGTCACGAATCGGCCGTCGCGCGCCGCCGGCATCGCAGCTTCCACCGCACGCTGGAAATCCGCGAGGTCGGTCAGCACATGGTCGGCCGGCAGGACCAGCAGCAGTGGCGCGGGCTCCCCTCGCCTGGTGCTCGAGAGCGCGGCCAGCGCCGCGACAGCGAGCGCGGGCGCCGTGTTCCGTCCGATGGGTTCCAGCAGGATGGCCTGCGGCTCGACCGCAACCTGGCGCAACTGCTCCGCGACCATGAATCGGTGGGCTTCGTTGCAAACGACGATTGGCGGCGCCACCGCCGGCAAGCCAACCGCGCGCAGCGCCGTCTCCTGGATCATCGTTCGTTCCCGCGTCAGCGGCAGGAACTGCTTGGGATACAGCTCGCGCGACAGCGGCCAGAGCCGCGTGCCTGCGCCGCCCGAAAGAATCACCGGTATGAGCATCTCGGAACCTGACTCTCTAGTTCTTGAGCCGCCCCTGGGCCTCAAGATAGCGGATCACCCGGTCCACGCATTCGGCGACCGAGTACTTCGAGCTGTCGATCTCGATTTCAGGCGCTTCGGGCGCCTCGTAAGGTGAACTGACGCCGGTGAAGTTCTTGATCTTGCCCTCGCGCGCCTTTGCATAGAGGCCCTTCGAATCGCGCTTTTCGCAGACTTCGATCGGCGTGCTGATGAACACCTCGACGAATTCGTCCGGTTTTACCAGGTCGCGCACCAGCCGCCGGTCGCTGCGAAACGGCGAAATGAAAGCCGTCACCACGATCAGCCCGGCATCCACGAAAAGCTTGGCGACCTCGCCGATGCGGCGGATGTTTTCGACGCGGCCGGCATCGGAAAAGTCGAGGTCCTTGTTGAGACCATGGCGGATGTTGTCGCCATCCAGCAGATAGCTGTGGTGCCCGCGCAGGTAGAGCGCCTGCTCGGTCGCATTCGCAATCGTCGACTTGCCCGCACCCGAAAGACCCGTGAACCACAGGATGCAGGGATGCTGCGCCTTCTGGTTCGCGCGCTGCCCATGGGTCACGCGCGTCGGCTGCCAGAATACCGAGACATCATGCTGCACGCCCTGCGGCGCGGCGCTCGTCAGGATCATGCCGGCACCGGCGGTTGCGTGACTCAGCCGGTCTACGACGATCAGCGCGCCGGTGGTGCGGCAGGTCGCGTAGGTGTCGAATGCGGCCTGTTCGGCCAGCACGATCCGGCACAGTCCGACTTCGTTCAGTTTCAGCTCATCGGCCGGATGTTCCGACAGATCATTGACGTCGATGCGGTGGTGGATCCGCTCCACCGTGCCGCGCAGGTAGCGGTGCGAGATCTTGAATTCGTATTGCTTGCCCGGCAGGAGCGGTGCATCGCTCATCCATATCAGGTGTGCATCGATGATCCGGCTGACGCTCGGCGCGCGATCCGGATGCACGATCAGATCGCCCCGGCTGATGTCGATCTCGTCCTCGAGCGTGACCGTCACTGCCATCGGCGCAGCGGCCTTCTGCAAGGCTCCCTCGAAAGTCACGATGCTCTTGATACGGCTCATGCGCCGCGACGGCACGGCCAGCACCGGGTCGCCGACCGCCAGCTCGCCGGCCGCGATCGTGCCCGCGTAACCCCTGAAGCTCGCATCCGGGCGGTTGACGTACTGCACGGGCAGACGCAGATCCGCCAGGTGCTGGTCACGGCTGATATCGATCGAGTCGAGCAACTCCAGCAGTGTCTGCCCCTTGTACCAGGGCATGCCTTCGCCGCGAGTCACGACATTGTGGCCTTTCAGCGCAGAGACCGGCACGACCCGCACATCGGGAACGCCGAGACGGCCGATCATGCCGACGCATTCGTCATGGATTGCCTGAAATACGCTTTCATCGAATCCGACCAGGTCCATCTTGTTGACCGCGACAACCACGTGCCGGATACCGAGCAGCGAGACAATGTAGGCATGCCGGCGGGTCTGCACCTGCACGCCACGTGCGGCGTCCACCAGGATCACCGCAAGATCCACGGTCGAGGCGCCGGTCGCCATGTTGCGGGTGTACTGCTCGTGGCCCGGGCAGTCCGCGATGATGTACTTGCGCACTTCGGTGTCGAAGTAACGGTAGGCGACGTCGATCGTGATGCCCTGCTCGCGCTCGGCCTGCAGGCCGTCCACGAGCAGCGCCAGATCGACTGCGTCCCCGGTCGTGCCCCACTTGCGGCTGTCGGAGGTCACGGCTGCGAGCGTGTCCTCGAGGATCTGCTGGGTGTCATGCAGCAGACGCCCGATCAGCGTGCTCTTGCCGTCGTCCACGCTGCCGCAGGTGATGAAGCGCAGCAGGTCCTTCGCCTCGTGGCGACGCAGGAAATCCTGAAGTTTCACGGCGGCCATCAGAAATAACCCTCGCGCTTGCGCTTCTCCATCGCCGCAGCCTGGTCGAAGTCGATTGCGCGGCTCTGCCGCTCGGAAGTGCGTGTCACGAGCATCTCTTCGATGATCATGGTCAGAGAATCCGCGTTCGAGCG
Organism: Steroidobacteraceae bacterium; assembly: GCA_036824505.1. Taxonomy (GTDB): domain Bacteria; phylum Pseudomonadota; class Gammaproteobacteria; order Steroidobacterales; family Steroidobacteraceae; genus SCUD01. The sequence continues at coordinate 366 of DAITAA010000050.1, read as the reverse complement.
CAATGCCCCGGACAGCGGATAGCAGCCCAGGCTGCGAAACCGCACGGTCTCCATGGTCGGCTTCTCACCGTCGCGCAGCGGCATACGGTCGTCGTCCACCATGATCAGCATGCCGTCGCGTTCCACGACCGGGCGCGGCTTTGCGAAATACAGCGGCACGACCGGGATCTTCTCGAGATGGATGTAGAGCCAGACGTCGAGCTCGGTCCAGTTGGACAGCGGGAAGACGCGGATGCTCTCGCCCTGGTGGATCCGTCCGTTGAAGAGATTCCAGAGTTCCGGCCGCTGGTTCTTCGGATCCCAGCGATGTTGTGCGTCGCGGAAAGAAAACACGCGCTCCTTGGCCCGCGATTTCTCCTCGTCACG
>DAITAA010000049.1:0-9067 GCA_036824505.1 Steroidobacteraceae bacterium | reverse complement strand
CGCCGGAACTTACGCGCTCACTCGCGGGACCCCGCCCACCTGGCCCGCGCGACTGTGGCAGTACCCGGCGCGCGAGGTGGCGGGGGTCTCGCGAGCAAACTCGTAAGTTCCGGCGGAGTTTGCGAGCGAGAACCCCCGCCGGATCCCGCGCGCTGAATTACAGGCGACTTGGCACGAGGCCCGATGGGATCAGCGAGAGAAAGTCCTCGCTGGCGATGACGGATTTCGCGGCGGCGATGTCGGGGGCGAAGTGGCGGTCGTGATCGTAGAAGGCCACGCGCTTGCGAAGCTGTGCATGTGCCGATTCGAGAGCGGCGCTCGTCTTCAGCGGACGGCGGAAATCGATGCCCTGCGCCGCGGCCAGCAGTTCGATCGCGATGATGCCGCGGGTGTTCTCGATCATTGCGTGAAGGCGCCGCGCGGCAAAAGTCGCCATGCTGACGTGATCTTCCTGGTTCGCTGAAGTCGGAATGCTGTCCACCGACGCCGGATGCGCCAGCGACTTGTTCTCCGAAGCCAGGGCCGCGGCCGTCACCTGCGCGATCATGAAACCCGAGTTCAGGCCGCCCTGTTTGACGAGGAACGCCGGCAGCTGGCTCAGGCTGTCGTCGATCAGCATCGCGATGCGCCGCTCGGCCAGCGCACCGATCTCGGCAATCACGAGTGCGAGATTGTCGGCGGCGAACGCGACCGGCTCGGCGTGGAAGTTGCCGCCGGACAGCACCTCGCCCTCCGCGCCAAATACCAGCGGGTTGTCCGAGACGCCGTTCGCCTCGAGCATCAGCGTGCGGCCGGCGTCGGCAATCTGCTGCAGGCAGGCGCCCGCAACCTGCGGCTGGCAGCGCAGCGAATACGGGTCCTGCACGCGATCGCAATTCTCATGTGAATGGCCGATCTCGCTTTCGCCGAGCACTGCCCGGAACGCGGCCGCGACCGCGATCTGCGCCGGCTGGCCGCGCACGCTGTGGATGCGCGCATCGAAGGGCACGCGGCTGCCGAGCGCCGCCTCCACGGTCATCGAGCCGCTCAGGATCGAGCCGGCAAGAAGGTCCTCGGCCGCGAACAACGCCTCCAGCGCTAGCGCGGTCGAGACCTGCGTGCCATTCAAAAGCGCCAGACCTTCCTTCGGGCCCAGCACCAGCGGCTCGATGCCCGCGTCTTTCAACGCCTGCGCGCTATCCAGTTCCCTGCCGCCGATACGCACTCGGCCCTCGCCGATCAGCGCGAGCGAAAGATGCGCGAGCGGCGCGAGATCACCCGAGGCACCGACCGAACCCTGGCCCGGCACCAACGGATGAATGCCGGCGTTGACGAGCTGCAGTAGCCGCTCGATCACGAGCGGTCGCACGCCCGAGAATCCGCGCGCGAGGCTCGCGGCCTTCAGCACGAGGATCAGGCGCACGGTCGAATCGGCGAGCGGGACGCCGACGCCGGCCGCATGCGAACGCACGAGATAGAGCTGCAGTGTCGCGAGTTCGTCGGTCGAAATCCGGGTCTTCGCGAGCTTGCCGAAACCCGTGTTGATGCCGTAAAGCGCCTCGCCGGCCGCAAGGCGCTTGCCGACTGCCGCCAGCGACTGCTCGACACCTTTGCGCCAACCCTCAGCGAGCGCGATGGAATCGTTGCCGCGCGCCACGCGGCGAATTTCCGCAAGCGTCATCGAGCCCGGTTTCAGCGTCAGGACCGCCAATTCAATCCACCGATGGCAGGTCGAGACCCTGCTCCCTGGCGCAGGCAATCGCGCGCTCGTAGCCGGCATCCGCGTGACGCATGACTCCGGTGCCCGGGTCATTTCGAAGCACGCGCGCGATGCGCGCGGCAGCGGCCGGCGTCCCGTCGCAGACGATTACGAGACCGGCATGCTGCGAGAAACCCATGCCGACGCCGCCACCATGATGAATGGACACCCAGGTGGCGCCGCTCGCGGTATTCAGCAGCGCATTCAGGAAGGCCCAGTCCGAGACCGCATCCGATCCGTCCTTCATTGCTTCGGTCTCGCGATTCGGGCTCGCAACGGACCCCGAGTCCAGGTGATCGCGCCCGATCACGACGGGCGCTGCGAGCTCGCCCTTAGCGACCATCTCGTTGAAGGCGAGCCCGAGCCGCGCGCGATCCTTCAAACCGACCCAGCAGATGCGCGCCGGCAGGCCCTGGAACTTGATGCGCTCGCGCGCCATGTCGAGCCAGCGATGCAGGTGCGCATTGCCCGGGATCAGCTCCTTCACCTTCGCGTCGGTGCGGTAAATGTCCTCGGGATCGCCCGACAGCGCGACCCAGCGGAACGGCCCGATGCCTTCGCAAAATAGCGGCCGCACATAGGCAGGCACGAATCCCGGGAAATCGAAGGCGTTCTTCAATCCTTCCTCGAGCGCGACCTGGCGGATGTTGTTGCCGTAGTCGAAGACGACCGCGCCCTTCGCCTTGAGATCGAGCATCGCCTGCACGTGGATCTTCATCGAGGCGCGCGCCTCGCGCTCGATGCGGGCCGGATCCTTTTGCCGCGCTTCCGCCGCCTGCGCCATGGTCCAGCCGCGCGGCAGGTAGCCGTTGCGCGGATCGTGGGCAGAGGTCTGGTCGGTCACGACATCCGGCACGACGCCACGCATCACCAGCGCCGGCACGACATCCGCCGCGTTGCCGAGGAGCCCGACAGAAAGCGCCTGCTTTGCGCGCCGCGCGCCGTCGATCATCACAAGCGCCTCGTCGAGCGTCGTCGCCTTGCGATCGAGATAACCGGTGCGCAGGCGAAAGTCGATGCGCGACTCGTCGCACTCGACCGCGAGCATCGAGAAGCCCGCCATGGTTGCCGCGAGCGGCTGCGCGCCGCCCATGCCACCGAGGCCTGCCGTCAGGATCCAGCGCCCCGCGGCATCGCCGCCAAAATGCTCGCGCGCGCAGGCGCCGAAGGTTTCATAGGTGCCCTGCACGATGCCCTGCGAGCCGATGTAGATCCACGAACCCGCCGTCATCTGGCCGAACATCATCAGGCCCTTGCGGTCGAGCTCGTGAAAATGTTCCCAGGTCGCCCAGTGCGGCACGAGATTCGAGTTCGCGATCAAGACGCGCGGCGCATCTACGTGCGTCTTGAACACGCCGACCGGCTTGCCGGACTGCACAAGCAACGATTCGTCGTCCTTCAGGCGCGTCAGCACCGCCAGGATCCGGTCGAAGGCTTCCCAGTTGCGCGCGGCCTTGCCGATGCCGCCGTAGACGACGAGCTTGTCAGGGTGCTCGGCCACTTCCGGGTCCAGGTTGTTCTGGATCATCCGGTACGGCGCCTCGGTCAGCCAGCTGCCGCAAGTCAGCTTGTTGCCGCGCGGCGCGCGCACCGGGCGCGGCAAGTGAGCCGATTGCGGGGAATCGTTCATCCGAAATGCCTCCGCTCGACCGCCTCGTAGTGATCGATGATCTGGCGCACGTACTGGCGTTTGCTCAGGTAGCTGCCCGGATAGAAGCTGCGCTTGAAGCCGTAGATGATGATGGACTTCAGGTCATAGCGGTCGACGCCCAGGTGCTTGATCGCAAGCGCCAGCTCATTCGTCATGGTCGTGTTGCTCATCAGCCGGTTGTCGGTGCACAGCGTGGTCGAGAGCCGCTGCGCGCGCAGCTTGCTGAAGGTGTGATCCTCGAGGCGCTTAAGCTGCGGGTTGGTCTGGAGGTTGCTGGTCAGGCAGACCTCGAGCGTGATGCGCCGGTCGGCGATGTAATTGCCGAGCCGCTCGATGTAATGCTCCCGATCCGTGATTTCCGGATCGCGGATCTGGTCGGGCTCGAGCAGGTAAGTGCCGTGACCGATGCGGTCCGCGTGCAGGTCGGTGATGGCCTGGAAGATCGACTCCGGGCCGTAGGATTCGCCCGCGTGCACCGTGCGCTTCAGGAAGTGCCGGTGCGCGTAGTCGTAGGCCTCCCGGTGCGCACTTGCCGGGTAGCCGGCCTCCTCACCCGCAAGATCGAACCCGACGACCTGGTAGCCGTGCACGTCGCGCGCGAGCACTGCGGCACGCGCGAGATCGATCGAGGCCATCGCGAACAGGTCTTTCGGCCGCGTGTACGGATGGGCTGCGAACAGCGTGTCGTAGTACTGGCTGTAGCCGCGGGTAAACATCCGCATCGCGCAACAGATGATGCCGTATTCGAAGGGCGGCTCCTTGCCGGCAGCGATGGCGGGGCGGCGATTGAATTCGTCGCGCGCGCGGCGCAGGCCGCGATCGACCGCGGCGATCACCTGCACGGCGTCGAGCCCCGGGCGCACCTGCAACTGCGGCGCGAACCGCACCTCCAGGTAGCGTACGCCCTCCGCCTGGTTGTCCTCGGCGAGTTCCGCGGCAACGCGTTCGAGCGCCTCCGCATCGTGCATTGCGGCGACCGTGTATTTGAAGCCCTTGAGGTATTCGCCGAGGCTGGCGTAGCGATCCTTGAACACGGTCTCGCGCAGGCCGCCCTCGGTGTAGCTCGGCAATTCCACCTTGTGCTGGCGCGAAAGCTCGATCAGTGTGCCGATCCGCAGCGAACCGTCGAGATGCACGTGCAGGTCGGTCTTGGGTAGCTCTGCCAGAAAGGCGGTCGTGATTTCTTTCTCGGTCACAGGCAGAGCATAACGCGGCGGCAGGGCCTTCCGGTAAGCTGCGCGGCTTGGGCACCATGGACACCAACGGCTGGACCCGAGTCATACGCAATGCGAGCGTCGCGAGCAGCGCCGGCGGCGCGGCCTATGGGCTGGTTTCGCCGGGTGCCGTCGCAATCGCGGGCGAGCGTATCGCCTGGACCGGGTCCGATGCACAGATCCCCGCCCGGTTGCCCGCAGGCACCCAGGTCGAGGACGCCCGCGGCGCGTTAGTGACGCCGGGGCTCATCGATTGCCACACGCACCTGGTCTGGGCGGGCTCGCGGCACGGGGAATTCGAGCAGCGCCTTGCCGGTGCAAGCTATGCAGATATCGCCAAAGCCGGCGGCGGCATTGCTTCCACCGTCAAGGCGACGCGCGCCGCGAGCGAGGCCGAACTGCTCGAACTCGCGGTGAAACGCGCCTCTCGCCTCATCGCCGAGGGCGTTACCACGATCGAGATCAAGTCCGGTTACGGGCTCGATCTGGCGAACGAATTGAAACTCCTGCGGGTCGCGCGCGCGGTCGCTGAGCGCCTGCCCGTCACGGTTCGCACGACACTCCTCGCCGCCCACGCCGTGCCTCCCGAGTTCCAGGGCCGTGCGGATGACTATATAAGGTGTGTCTGCGACGAGATCCTGCCGGCAGCAGCGAAAGCCGGGCTCGCGGACGCCGTGGATGCCTTCTGCGAGACCATCGCCTTCACACCCGCGCAGGTCGAACGCGTATTCACCCGGGCGCGTGAACTCGGACTCGCCGTCAAGCTGCATGCCGAGCAATTATCGAACCAGCATGGCGCCGCGCTCGCCGCCCGCCACGGCGCCTTGTCCGCGGATCACCTCGAGCATGTGGACGAGGCCGGCGTCTGCGCCATGGCGGCAAGTGGCACCGTCGCCGTGCTGCTGCCGGCGGCATTCTATTTCCTGCGCGAGACGCGCCTGCCGCCTGTGGAACTCCTGCGCCGGCATCGCGTGCCAATCGCGGTCGCGAGCGATCTGAATCCCGGTAGCGCACCGATCGCCTCGCTGCTGCTCAACATGAATATGGCCTGCACCTTGTTCCGGATGACGCCAGAGGAAGCGTTTGCCGGTGTGACGCGCCATGCGGCGGCCGCCCTCGGCCTCGGCGCGGAGCGCGGCACAATCGAGGCCGGCAAGATTTCAGACCTTGTGCTCTGGGACGCAGGGCACCCGGCTGAACTCTCCGCGCAGTACGGCATGGCACGACCAATCAAGATCTTGCGCGGAGGAAAGGACGTTTCGTGATCACGCTCGAGCAGCTCAACAGGCGTGGCATCGGATTCCTGCCCGGATACCTTGGCATCGTCATCACGAAGGTCGGATCCGGGGAGCTGTGCGCGGAGCTTGCTATCACGCCGCAGCTGATTGCACCGAACGGGTATCTGCATGCGGGGACCATTGTCACGCTCGCAGATACCGCTTCCGGTTATGGCTGCGTTGCCAACCTGCCGGAAGGCGCCACCGGCTTCACGACCATCGAACTCAAGACCAATTTCCTGGGCACGGCGCGCGAGGGCACCATCGAGTGCGTTGCAACGGCCGAGCACATGGGGCGCAATACGCAGGTCTGGGATGCCATCGTCACCCACCGTGAGACCGGCAAGACGATCGCGATGTTCCGCTGCACGCAGATGGTGCTTTACGCGAAGCAAGATCGCGCTTGATGAAAACACGGTCCGCGTCGCATTTGATCGAACTTGTGCCCCGGCACCCCGTCGCCGTTCACCTCAGCCCGCGTGACAGGCGCAGCAGCGCGTCAACCATGCGATCGGCATCGGCGTTGGTCGAGAGGTAGTTCACGATGCCGGCGCGCAGGAATGTGTGGCCGCGCAGCGTCGTTGTCGATACCCATCCTTCGCCGCTCTCCTCGAGGGCCCGCTGGAGCCGGTCCTGATAGGCGTCCACGTCGCTGACCCCTTCCGGGAGATGGCGGAAACACAACACCGAGAGTTCCGGCTGGATCACTTCAAATCCTTCCGCGCGGCAGCGTCCGGCCAGGTGGTTCGTCAGGTCGATGTTGTGCTCGATCAACCGGGCAAAGCCTTCAGTGCCGAGAAAGTTCCACGACATCCAGAGTTTCAGGGCGCGGAATCTCCGCGTGCCCTCGACCGAGTATTGATACCAATGCAGCGGCTCGTCCTGCGGCAGTACATCGCGCAGGTACTCCGGCGAACGATGAAAGGTCTCAAGCAGGTCCGCACGGCGCTTCACGAGCAGCCCGCCAATGTCGTATGGCTGGAAGAACCACTTGTGCGGGTCAATCGTGATGGAGTCGGCGCGGTGCAGCCCTCGGATCCGGTCCGCGTAGCGCGACGACATCAAAACTGCGCCACCATAAGCCGCATCGACATGCAGCCAGAGATGTTCGCGTTTGGCAATGTCGGCCAGCTCGTCAATCATGTCGACCGCGCCGGTGTTCGTCGTGCCGGCAATCGGACAGATTGCGAGCGGCAGCAAACCCGCGGCGCGGTCGGCAGCGACAGCTTTGGCCACCGCTCCACCACGCAGCCGGAAACCGTCGTCGGAGGCCACGATGTGCAGCGTTTCAGGTGGAAAACCCAGCATGTCCAGACCGCGTGCAATCGAGAAGTGCACTTGATCGCTGGCGTACACGCGCACGCCCTCCAGTGCAGCGCCGCGCGGAGGATCGGTCGCATTGCGCAACTTTGCCAGGTGAATATCGCGCATCACCGCCAGGCCCATGATATTTGCCATCATCCCGCCGGACGTGAGCACGCCCCAGCTGCCATGGCCAAGACCGGTCAAGCTGCAGAGCCACGCTGTAATCTCTTCTTCGATGAGGGGACCGACCATTCCTGACATCCACAGGTCGATGCCCTGGTTGGTCCACGCAGTCAGGACCTCACCGGCGATCGCGATCGGAAGGGGCGGCGGTGTGAAGTATGAGTAGGCACCCGGATTTTGCGCATTGAAGGTAAACGGCGCCAGGCGCTCCCGGAACTTCACGAGCACCGCTTCAGCAGTCTCGCCGGTAACCGGCGCCGGGCCAGGCGCAGCCGTCTGGCCGAAATAGAAGCGTCGAATATCGGGATAGCGGTCGGGCGCGGTCGGACGGCGCATTGCTTCGCCATAAAGCCAGTCGAGCGCTTCTTTCCAGACACCGGCGCCGAGCGTTTCCAGTGCCTTGCGGGAACGCGCCGGGTCGCGGAAGTCGATCAGCTCGGGTTGGGGATGCCCGGTCCCGACAGCATGTCCGTCCGCGTCACCAGGGCCTGGCATGTCCTCTCCCCACCAGCTCGCTCGTCGTTTCATTCTAGCCTAGCGGGTATCCAGTTAGCTGCGATCGAGCGGACTCTTCACGCCGCGCCCTCCCCGATTCAGGACGTGTGTGTAGATCATCGTGGTCTTCACGTCCGCGTGACCCAGCAATTCCTGCACCGTGCGGATGTCGTAGCCGTCCTCCAGAAGGTGGGTCGCGAAACAGTGGCGGAAGGTGTGGCAGCTCGCGGGTTTTTCGATGCCGGCGGCACGGATCGCAAACTTTACCGAGCGCTGGATGTTCTGCGGGTGCAGGTGGAAGCGCATTTGCTCGCCAGAATACGGATCGCGGCAGAAGGTTCGTGATGGAAACACCCATTGCCAAGCCCATGATGTGGCCGCTTTCGGATACTTGCGCCGCAATGCAAATGGCAACGACACGCCAGGCCGATTTGCCCGAATATCCGCCGTGTGCAGGATGCGGACCTTCTCGAGGTGATTCCGCAAGTGTGGAACCAGAGTGAGCGGCAGGACGGTCACCCGGTCCTTCTGGCCCTTGGCATCACGGATTACGAGCTCGCGCCGCACAAGTTCCACATCCTTCACCCGCAGCTGCAGGCACTCCGTCACCCGCATGCCAGCGCCATATAGCAGGGACACGACCAGCCAAACGGTGCCGTGAAGTCGCGCCATCACTTCTTTCACTTCTTCGCGGGTCAGCACGACCGGCAGGTGTTGCGGCCGCTTAGCCCGGATTACATTGGCAAGCCACGGCAGGTCCACCTCGAGCACATCGCGGTACAGGAATAACAGCGCGGCCAACGCCTGATTCTGTGTCGAGGCTGAAACCTTGTTTTCGACCGCCAGCGCGGTAAGGAAGGCCTCTATCTCCGGGCCGGCCAGTTCGCGCGGGTGTTGCCGCTTGTGAAACCAAACGAAACGGCGTATCCAATACAGGTACGTCTTCTCGGTCCGGAAGCTCAGGTGCCGGGCGCGAATGCGGTCCCGGACCTGATCCAGCAGGCGTGGGGGCTGGGCCATCCTTGGCTCGCAATGGGTCGATGTTAAGTTACGTTGACCGCGAGCCTAGACAAGGACTTAGGAGCCGGTCGGGCGATTAATGGGCTCAAATGACGTAAAAGATGCAGTCATTCTTCACATCCAATTGTAGTTAGGCGGCTTGGACGCAACCCGGACTGGAGTAGCGCATGTCCATCCTTCGAAT
>DAITAA010000028.1:25560-29073 GCA_036824505.1 Steroidobacteraceae bacterium | reverse complement strand
CGACCTTGTTCTCGGTCGAGGTCAGCTCCTCGGAGAGCTGCATCATGTTCTGGTTCGCCTTCAGGTCCGGATACGCCTCGGCGAGCGCGAACAGCCGGCCGAGTGCGCCGCTCAGCTGGTTGTCGGCGGTCGCAAGCCCCTGCACCGCGGCGGGATCGCCCGGGTTGGCGGCGGCAGCCTTCAGGCCGGTGACGGCGACATTTCGCGCGGAAATCACCGCCTCGAGCGTATTGCGCTCGTGCGCCATGTAGCCCTTGACCGTTTCGACCAGGTTCGGGATCAGGTCATAGCGGCGCGTCAGCTGCACGTCGATCTGCGCGAAGGCGTTCTTGTAGCCATTGCGCGACGTGACGAGCCGGTTGTAGATCCCGATGAAGAACAGGAACAGCAGGACGACGACGGCAAGCATTACCCAGATCATGGCGGCACTCCCGGTTAGGCCTGCCAATGATAGCGCATCAGCGCGATGGATCTCCGGCGATGCACGTCTGGAGCCAGCCAGAGATGTCCTGTATTTCCTCGAGGCAAACCTGATGCTGCATCGGGTATTCCCTCCATTCGACGGCGTATCCTGCTGCCCGCAGCAGGTCGCGCGACGCGCTGCCGAGTTGCATCGGCAGGACGGGGTCGAAACGGCCGTGGCACATCAGGATCGGAATGTCGCGGTTGGCGGACGCGGCCTCCGCGGCGAGTGCCGAACGCAGCGGAATATACGCCGACAGCGCCATGACGCCGGCCAGGCGCTCGGGATGCCGCAGCGCGGCGTGCAGCGCAATGGCGCCGCCCTGGGAAAAACCCGCGATCACGATTCGCCTGGCTTCGATACCCGCATCGCGTTCGCGCTGGATGAATTTCGCGAGGATCGCCGCGGAATCGCGGATACCGGCTTCGTCGGGGACACCGCTCGCCGACAGGTCCTTGATGTCGTACCAGGCGCGCATGCGCATGCCGTTGTTGATCGTGACGGGGCGCATCGGCGCATGCGGAAAGACGAAGCGCACAGCCAGGCTCGCAGGCAAGCGCAACTCGGGCACGATCGGCACGAAGTCGTGGCCGTCCGCTCCCAGGCCGTGCAGCCAGATGACGGAGGCAGTCGCCGGCGTCGCGGACGCCAGCACGACGGCTTCAGCCGATTCCTGCATTCGTTGATTCATCGGAGTTGCCTGGACCGGTCACTCCACCAGCCCAGCAACACCAGCAACCACAGGGCCATCGCGGTCCAGGCCGCGGCCAGCGGGCTCGGCGGCGGCGGGCCGAATGTGTTTCCGATCTGAATCAGTGCGAGGAACGCGATCAGCAACCACGTTCCCCAGGTACCGGCGCCGCGTTCCGGCCGCGTCGCGGAAAGATACAAGGTCACGCCAATCGCGAACAACGCCAGTTCCAGGGCCAGCGCAATCAGCGGATTGCTCCACAGTCCGAGTCCCAGGACCGCCGTACTGCCGGGCCACAACTGCAGGTCGGGCAAGTGCACGACCAGATCGAGGAACCAGTGACTCAGCACCAGTGCGCCGATGACGAGCGCCACCCTGCGATCACGCTTGAGGCGCCAATAAACACCGCCGACCACAAAGCTCCAGAACATGGTCAGCAACAGGCTATGCGACCACGGGTAATAATCGAAGATCAACGGAAAGATCGCGCCTTGCGGCGCGAGCGAGAGCCGCTCGATGCCCGCCAGCACCAGCAAGGGCCACAGCAGGTCGACAAACTGCGCGGCGAAGAACAGCGTGCCGAGGGAACTGCGTGGCACGAGACGCTTGGCAGCGTAAGCAACTGCGAAGTGGCCGGCGAACATGAGCTCCTGCGTCGAAATGCGACCTAGAGATTACCCTTCGCCCACGGTCCCCAGATCGCAAAGGTGATTCCGGGATACTGGATGTTGAAAAACAGCACTTCACCGGCGGGATCGAAGCATACGCCGGATAATTCCCGACCGCGATAATTACCGGGCCGAACATTCTTCCCTGCAGTCCAAATGTCAACCTTGCTCAGCCGCACGTTGTTCTTCGCAAACGTGTATGACTGGCCCTCGGCAGTCAAGCCAAGCAGTCGCGTGCCTCGGCCGTATTGGTCCGTCACCGGCTCGCCATCCTCGCACAGCAGGATGCCGCCACGCGGACTGACCGTGATGTTGTCGGGATTGTCCGCGACCAGCTGGCTACCGGCCACGAATATTGCACGCAATGTTTCGGACTTTGGATCGTATTCCCAGACCGCGCCCTCACCGGTGCCGCGGCGCCCGCAGCGTCCGATGCCGGCGGTCGTGTCCACCACATAGATCTTCCCGGCGTGATAGCAGATGCCCTCGCCGCGGCTCATGCGCAGAGCCCCCTTCGACCAGGCCTGCAGAAACGGGCCGCTGGCCTTGCCCCGTGCATTGGGAAAGCCCGCCGGCAACTCACCAGGTTCCGCATCCGGATTCTGCAAATCGACCCACTCCAGCTGATGCGCTTCGTTGAGCGAAGGCGTAATCAGGTCCGCATTCGCCTGATCGACTACGCGCGCCGCCTGCAAGCGGCCGCCCGCCTCATAGCTGCCGGGAGTTCCACTGCGATCACTCGGGATGAAGCGATAGAGCGTGCAGCGGTTCGGTTCGTCCTCGGTCAGGTAGGCGCAATTCGTCTCCGGATCGACGGCGACAGCCTCGTGCTCCATGCGGCCCATGTCGACAATCGGCTTGCCGGTCGTCTCCACCGGATTCCGGCGCACTTCGAAAACATAACCGTGTCTGCGGCCGCCCTTTGCTGTGTAGTCAATCCACGTCTCCTCGCAGCTGAGCCAGCTGCCCCACGGCGTTACGCCGCCCGAGCAATTAATCAACGTACCGCTCAGAGACGGTTCCACGCTGATCCAGCGGCGGCCGCGAAAGACGAGGTTGGTCGTGCCGCCGCCTGGAGGATGCGATTTGCCGGCTGGTATGGCCGCGTCGTATCGGCCCGGCGCGTCTATCGGTATTGCCAGGTCGCACTCGTGATTTCGCACGAGGACCAGCTCATTTTCCTCACCGCAGCGTTCGGCGTGGATGATGCCCATGCCGTCGTGAAGATCCGGTGTCGGCTGGCCGTTGCTCATCGGGTCGCCCGCCCACGAATAAGTACGGTACTCAAAGCCCTCGGGCAGCAGCAGCAGCGGCAGTGAAGTTTCAAGATCCGCGACCGGGCGCAATGGTCCGTAGGGTCCGGGCACGATCGCGGGGCTGCTCGCGCTTGCAGGCATGCGACGCGACCGCGCTTCGGCGAGTACCGTGACGAAGGTGCCGGCAGCAATGCCGGCTGAACTCAGCAGGAACGCGCGACGGCTGACGGTTGGAAGCTCCATCGGCAGGCATATTAATACGGTGCCGGGTCGCAGGTTCGCAGGTTCGCAGTTGTTGCCAACAGCGAACCTGCGACCCGGCACCAAATCACCAAATCAGCTGCGGTCCACGCGGCAGGCGTAGCAGCCGCGCCGCGCAAAATGCAGGTGCAGATACGCGACTTCATCGCGTGCCAGGTAGCGCTCGATCAGGGG
>DAITAA010000028.1:0-25460 GCA_036824505.1 Steroidobacteraceae bacterium | reverse complement strand
AGACTGATGCGGCAGGGAAAGCCCACCGGTTCATCCACGTTCATCCAGCGCATGCCGCGCGACGCGAGGACCTCGTCATCGAGCTGGAATAACGGTTCGAATACTGCGGGCTCGAGCCCGCGCAGGGCGTAACTCATGGTGCGCAGCATCGCGGCCAGGCCCATCGACGGCAACCCGATTATTGCTGTCCGGTGGTGCGGGTCATCGAACCCGCCGGTTTGCCGTGCCCGGTCATGCGGCGTAGCATCGCGCAGCGGTCCGGACCACCGGATCGCGTCACAATAAGCCTCAGGGGGACACAGAGTGAATCCATTCAAACTCATAGGTTGGGTAGCCATCGCGATTTCCGTGGTCAGCGGATTCACGGAAATCCCGTATTCCGTAGCCATCCTGGTCGTGCTCGGCCTGGTTGCCGCCTTCGCCATGGCCCCCGAGGACCATGTGCGCGTGTTGGCCTCCGCACTCGTGCTCGGCATGCTCTCCGGCGCGCTGGGCAGCATTCCGGGAGTCGGCATGTACCTCGCGAAAATCTTCAGCGCAGCGGGCGCATTTGCCGCGGGCGCGGCGCTCATGATCGTCGCACGCAATGTCTGGAAGCGGTACAAGCCCTGATCGAAGCCGCAGGACGCGGCCGACAAGAGGCCCGCCTCCTGGCGGGCCTTTTCTTTTACCGCGGGTGCACGTTGAAATGCAGCTCGCGGTCGCGGAAGCGGTCATCACGTGCCGCAGCGCCGGTTGCGACCAGCACGTAGAGAATATTCAGCGCATGAAGCGCGTTCTTGACGTGGCCCGTGCGCGCCCGCGTCGCAAGTTTCTTGGCCGTCACGTCCTGGCGCCCGGCGTTGCCGCGCCGCACATGTTCCACGGCGTCCTTGCTGACCAGGTTGAAATAGCCGCTGTTCGGCTTTGACAGCGACTGCGACATCACGACGAACTGCTTCTTGCTCTCGAAGACGAAGTAGGTCTGCTTCTTGCCGGAGACCTCGCCGCAGTACTTGAGCCCGGTGGCCAGATTGCGAATATTCATGGCTTACCCCCAGTGGTGCCACAGAATAACCCGGCCGCGGACCATTCGCGAAACCAGGCGCCCAGCCTGGTGGCCAGCTTGTCGGAACTGCCGCCGCCTCCGCTGATGCCGGAACGCACCGCATCGGCAAGCGTGCGGCCTGCCGCCAACGCCGCGAGCAGCTTGAACTGGGCGGGCGCCTGATCGCGCCGATACACCTGGAAGCCGCGCCGGTAGACGATCGCGAACGTCGCACGCGGGCGCGGAACGCGCGGCTTGCCGCCGCTGCGCGCCGCATTCATGTAGTCGTTGGCGGGAAAGCGCAATCTCAACAGCCGAAGCGCCGGAATCACGCGCAGCCGCACTCGGTGCCATTGGTCGGTGCCGATCGCCGCGAATTGCGCCGCCGTCAGCGGCTCGGCCCGCGGCGCATCGAACACGTCTTCCATCGCACGCTCGATGCGTGCGACATCCACAGCCAGCCCGCGGCGATTGCCGGGCGGCAGATGCCGCGAGAGGAAATCGGGGAATTTGTCGCTCAGGCGGTTCAGCGTGCGATGCGTCGAGGGGTTGCGCTGCACGAACCGGCGACAGGCCCGCCGGAATGTCTCATCACCCAGGATCAGCCGTGTCGTCGGATATTCTGCATTCAGGATTTCGAGCAGCCGGGCATAATACATGTAGGCGTAGATATCGAGCCGCTCGAGCGACGAGAGCGACTTCGACGGCAGCACGACGCTTTCGAGCTTCGCGGCGGCCTGCGGCAACAGGCGGCGCGCGGCTTTCGACCCGATTCCGCGTGCAGCGCCGTCCGGATGCATGACCACGGCCTGCATCCAGCGCTCGATGGTGTCCAGACGCGCTGCCTCCAGCAGGCTCATGCGGCCACCGGTCGCGCAAGTCGCGCAGCGTCCCGGAACCGCGCGGCCTTGCCGACTTCCTGCTGCAGCACGGGGAATTTCGGCACGTTCGCGTCCCATTCCAGCAGCGTCGCACGCCCGCCGGTCTTCTCGTGCACACGTGCGTAAAGCTTCCAGACCTCGTCGATGACGCGCCCGTCGTGCGTGTCAATGCAGTGCGTGCCATTGTCCGTGTGCCCGGCCAGGTGCACCTGCACCACGTGCTCGTAGGGAATCGCATCGAGATACGCCACCGGATCCAGATCGTGATTCCGGCAGGTCACATACACGTTATTGACGTCGAGCAGCAGCGCGCAGTCCGCTTTGACTGCGAGCCGCGCGATGAATTCTTCCTCCGGCATCGAGGACGACGCGAAGGTCAGGTAAGTCGAGGGGTTCTCGAGCACCAGCGGCCGCTCCAGGTAATCCTGGATCGTGCGCACACGCGAGACCATGTGCCGCAGGCCCTCTTCCGTGTACGGCACCGGATAGAGATCATGGCCATTGAGCCCCGCCACGCCGGTCCAGCAGATGTGATCGCCGAGCCACACGGCTTTAACGCGCTTTGCAAGCGCGGCGAGCTTGTCGAGGAATTCGAAATCGACCGGATCCGTGCTGCCAATCGACAGCGACACACCGTGCATCACGATCGGATAGCGCTCGGCAATCTGATCCAGGAAATAAAGTGGCCGGCCTTCGGTCTCGATGAAGTTCTCGGACAGGATCTCGAACCAGTCCATCGCCGGCCAGCGTTCGGTGATGTGCCGGAAATGCTGGGTGCGCAGGCCAAC
Source organism: Steroidobacteraceae bacterium (assembly GCA_036824505.1). GTDB lineage: Bacteria > Pseudomonadota > Gammaproteobacteria > Steroidobacterales > Steroidobacteraceae > SCUD01. The sequence goes on along the minus strand of DAITAA010000028.1, from coordinate 22,764 downwards.
GCCCAGGCCGAGGTCCGGCAGGTTCCAGCGATTCGGGAGTGAGAAGCTGCTCATTCAGTGGCAGACCGGAAGCATCGCCGCCACCCGGGCCACGGGACCCGGATGGCAGCGAGATTCAACCGGGCTCTCAGCCCATGTGTGACGGATCGACCGGCGACTTGCAGCCGCCCTTGCCCTTGCAGGAGTTCTTGCCTGCGCAGCCAGCGTCACCTGACTTGCAGCCGCCCTGGCCCTTGCACTCATTCTGGCCCTTGCACTCATGCTTGGCCGTGGCGCAACCACCCTTGCCCTTGCAGGAGTTCTTGCCGGCGCAGCCGCCATCACCCGTGCTGCAGCCACCCTTGCCCTTGCAGGAGTTATGGCCTTTACAAGCATTCTTTTCGCCACCGGCTTCTTCCCCGGCGGACGCGACATTTGCCAGCTGAGCGCCGGCCAGCAGGCCGCCCGTCACACCCAGCATCACTTTGCCGAAATCCCGACGATTCATAGCCATTATCAATACCCTCTTTGTTAACAAAAGACCCCAAACCGATTGGGGTCAACCAATAGACCGGACCAACACAGGAAATACTACGAACGGGCGAAGATATCAGATGCGCGGCGTCGGCGTATTGCGACGCAAAATGATTCGCTCCACGGGCATACCCGGAGCACGGGCAGTGCAAACTGGGGCCAGATCAAGGGCTATCATGCGCAAAGTTCATGCATTTCACCCACGCCGTCGTTCGGCCACCACCCGCAACCTTCGCCGCCGGGATTACCCAGGCGAATGAAAGCACGCCCGATGTCGCCCTCGCAATCCGGCAGCATCGCAGCTACTGCCAGGCCCTCGCCGACTGCGGGCTCGAGGTGACCACGCTACCCGCGGATCCCGCATACCCCGACGGTTGTTTCGTCGAGGACACCGCAATTGTCACCGCGCGCGGCGCGATCGCCACGCGCCCCGGCGCACCGAGCCGCATGGGCGAAGTCGACAGCATCATCAAGGCGCTGCGCGCCTGGTATCCCGATATCGCGCGCATCGCCGCGCCCGGCACGCTGGACGGCGGCGACGTCTGTGAGGCGGATGGCCACTTCCTGATCGGTCTTTCATCGCGCACCAATGAACAAGGCGCACGGCAGCTCGCGGGATTTCTCGAGACGCAAGGCTACCGGTCGGACTTCATCGATACGCGCAAGAGCCCGCGTCTGCTGCACCTGAAGACCGGCATGAACTACCTCGGCGACGGCCGCCTGCTGATCACCGCGGACGTGCCCGTGGGAGAGGCCTTGCAGCCATACGAGCTGATCGTCGTCCCGGAGGCGGAGCGCTACGCCGCCAACTGCGTCCGGATCAACGACCGGGTGCTGATCGCGGCCGGATATCCTGAAGTCGCCGATACCCTTGCCGGCCTTGGTTATGACACGCTGCCCCTGGAGATGTCGGAATTCCGGAAGATGGACGGGTCGTTGACCTGCCTGTCGTTGCGTTTATGATCTGGCGATGAAGACGCCTCCCGCCCGGCTCATCCCGTTTACTCTTTGCCTTCTGCTGCTGGCCGCCTGTGACGGCGGATCAGGGAAGGACGGAAGGGCGTCATCGAATGCCGGGGCCTCCGACAACCTGGCGCATGTGCCGGCGACGCCGGCCGTACTCGACAAGAGTATTGATCTCAGCGGCTGCCTCGCAGCAGAAAGCCCGGATCCGGAGGCCGGCAGTAGCCAGTGCCCCACATACGTCCTGCAATCCCTCGACTACATGACCACGGAATGCAGGGCTGCCGGCGGCAGTTTACAGCTCACACCGGAGTCCCATATCTGGTCGCTGGATGTGGATGCGGACGGCAAGAATGAGGTCCTGATCGACCTGTACCAGAACTTCGCCTGCTATGGCGATCCGGCCGTATTTTCCTGCGGCAGCCTCGGTTGCCCCTACTTTCTCTATACCCAACGCGGTGATTCCTGGATCGAACTGGGCGCTGTGAACGCCGACGATGCACCCGCCATCGAGGTGCTGAAGGTGCCTGCCCGCACGCCGCCCACACTCCGCGGTGGCTGCGCCGGCGAGCGCCCCTGCACGGAGCTGACTCATTACGTCTGGAAAGGCAACGCCTATCAGCGCTCCTGGATCAGGTATCGCAACCACATCATAGACGTCGTTCCCAGCGACTTGTGGACACTTACGCGGGATGCGGCGGTCCTGACCGCGCCTTCCGAAGATGGGCAGGTAATCGATGAATATCCTGCCGGAACGACGGTCGTCGTCCTGGGCGCATCCCGTGAAGCGGCCTATAAGTATGTGTCGCCCTGCAACGGCTGCCGGCGCGGCTTTGTGAACGCGGAGTTGCTCGAACAGCAATAATGGTGCGCGCACCATTCTAATAAGGGTGCCGATCATGAATCGTTCAAGACAGGTCATCTGCATCGCGACTGCCCTGCTGCTCGGCGGTTGTGCAAAGTCCCCGCCGCCGGTGGACGCAGCACGCATCGAAAACGCCGCACCCGGTGAGTGGCTGAGCCACGGCCGCACCTACGACGAGCAGCGCTTCTCGCCGCTCGGCCAGATCAACGACCAGAATGTCGCCGGGCTCGGGCTCGCGTGGTCATTCGACGTCGCCGCGCCCCGCGGCGCGGAGGCGACGCCGCTGATCGCCAATGGCGTGCTGTACGTGACCGAACCCTGGTCGGTCGTCCAGGCGCTCGACGCGAAGACCGGCAAACCGATCTGGCGCTACGACCCGAATGTGCCGCGCGACAAGAGCTTCGACGCCTGTTGCGACGTCGTGAATCGCGGTGTCGCACTGTGGGGCGACAGCGTGTTCGTCGGTACGCTCGATGGCCGCTTGATCGCGCTCGACACCGAGAACGGACACGTGCTTTGGACCGCGGAGACCTTCGATCCCGCGACGCCGCGCACCATCACCGGCGCGCCGCGCGTCGTAAAGGGCAAGGTCCTGATTGGCCACGGCGGCGCCGAGTACGGCGTGCGCGGATATCTCAGCGCCTACGATGCCGAGACCGGAAAACTCGCGTGGCGCTTCTACACCGTGCCGGGGGATCCTTCGGCGCCGGCGGATGGCGCGGCGTCCGACAAGGTGCTCAAGGAAAAGGCCATTGCGACCTGGAACGGAGAATGGTGGAAGTATGGCGGCGGCGGCACAGTCTGGGATTCCATGGCCTACGACCCCGCGCTCGACCTGCTGTACATCGGCGTCGGCAATGGCTCACCCTGGAATCACCAGATCCGCTCCGCCGGCAAGGGCGACAACCTGTTCCTGTCCTCGATCGTGGCGCTGCGCCCGGAAACCGGTGAGTACGTCTGGCATTACCAGACGACACCCGGCGAGAGCTGGGACTACACGGCGACGCAGCACATCATCCTCGCCGACCTGCCGATAGCTGGCGTAACCCGCAAGGTGCTGATGCAGGCGCCGAAGAACGGGTTCTTCTACGTACTCGATCGCGCCACGGGCGAATTGATTTCGGCGACGCCCTACGTGCCGATCAACTGGGCCACCGGGGTCGACATGAAGACCGGCCGGCCGATCGAGAATCCGGAAGCGCGCTATCTCGAAAAGCCGATGCTCGTGAAGCCGAGTTACTACGGCGGCCACAACTGGAACCCGATGGCCTTCAACCCGAAGACCGGGCTGGTCTACATACCGACGCTCGACATTCCGATGGCGTACGGGCACAACGCGAACTTCGAGTTCCGGCCAGGACGATCAAATCTCGGCATCGACATGCTGGTCGTCGCCCTGCCCGATGACGTGGCCACGCGCCGCGCGATCAAGAGCATGCTGAAGGGCGACCTGGTCGCCTGGGATCCGGTGAACCAGAAGGAGATCTGGCGCGTCGCACTTACCGGTCCCGGGAATGGCGGCGTGCTGGCAACCGCGGGCAACCTCGTTTTCCAGGGCACAGCCGATAAACGCCTTGTCGCGTACCGCGCGGACAATGGCGAGAAGCTCTGGGAAACACCGACCCAGGCCGGCGTCGTCGCCGCACCGGTCAGCTACGAGATCGACGGCGAGCAGTACGTCGCGGTCATGGCGGGCTGGGGCGGCGCCATATCACTGGTGTCCGGCGCGCTGACCCCGAATTCGGGTTCCAACCAGCGCCGCCTGCTGGTGTACAAGCTCGGCGGCAATGCGACGCTGCCGACCCCACCGCCCGTGATGGTCCAGCACCCCGAGCCACCGGCGGCAACAGACGACGCAAAGACACTGCTTCAGGGCAAGCTGCTCTACCAGACGAACTGCCTCGGCTGCCACAGCGATTCGGCGCAAGGCAACGGTGAGCTGCCGGACCTGCGCTGGAGCCCGATGCTGGAGCCAGCGGCGTGGAAGTCGGTGGTCGTCGACGGCGCCCTGAAGGCAAAGGGCATGATCGGTTTCGAGAAGTTCCTGGCCGAGGCGGACGTCGAGGCGATCCGCGCCTACGTCATCTCCGAAGCGCGCAAGGAACTCGCGGCGCCACCGTAGCCTCAGAACTCCTTGCGCACCGCGACAAGTCCGAACACGCGATCGTAGGCGTAGCGGATGTCCTTGGAATTGTCGAATGACTCCCATCCGGCTTCGGCCACCAGCGAGAGATCCCGGATGTCGAGGAAAGGAAACGGCCGGGCGTAGCTGAGCTCGACATCGAATCCCTTCTTCTCCGGGACTTCGTCGTTGACCGTCGGATCGACGACGACTTGCTGGTCATACTTTCGCGAGCTGTACTGGACCTGCAGGGACAGGCTGGACTTGTCCCTGGCCCGCCAGGACCATTCGATGCCGGTATTCCACTGCTTGCGATCGGCAAAACCGACCCCATTGTCCTTGCGCGATTCAAACCCGGCCTTCCAGTCGAGCGAGGCGCGGCGCGACAACTTGCTCGTGAAGCGGGCATCGATTCCATAGTAACGGTACTTGAGATCCGTGCCGGGCACGGCAACGCCCGTCGCATCGCTCACCCGGCGGTCGTCATACTTGCGCTCTTCCAGCTGCAGGCGGATCCGAAGCCTGTTATTGCGCTCGCCGATTTCGTATTGCGGCGTGATTCCATACTGGAGGTAGTCGAGCCGCTCGAGCCCGAACTGCTCGTAATCATGTAGGTAGTCCTTGTGACCGATCGAACCCTCGACGGATATACGTCCAAATCCCTTTCGCGGAAAATGCCAGGCGGCCATCAGGTCTGCTGCCGTGCTGTCGTAGCGTCCCCCGATTTTGTTGCCGAGCGCGTCGGTGGCGACGAGCCCTGTAAATCGGCTGACATAGGTCTTGTCGCGCAGCTGGTAACGCAGCGACCACTCCCAGCCGTGTTCGTTCGGCTGCTCGTTTGAATCACCGCGCGCACGCACGTAGTAACGCGCCTCATTGCCGTCGGTCATTCCGGATTCGAACAGCCGGCCGCTGGCGCCGATGTCCGCCCGTTTTCTCCATCCTTTCGATGCCTGGCCTTCGGCGCTCACCTGGGCCTCGACATCGGCGAACACTCCTTCGCGCGTGCCGACGCTGTCGTTGAGCTCGAATGGGTTGGTGTCGTACCCCAAACCGCCGCGCAGGTCGATCGCGTGATCGGCTGCTGCGCTTCCGGCAGCCAGCCAGCCCAGCGACGCCAGTACAGCCATCAAAGGATGGTTAGTGAATTTCATCGAGCACCTCCGGCAATTTGCGTGTCATGGTTTGGATCCGGCCCGCGAATTCGCCCGCGTGGCCGCAGTCATTTCGCCCGCGTCCCGGTAAGCCTGCGCGAGGCGTTTCCACAAGCCCCTGTCCTCACCTGCCAGCGAGGCGGCACGGTCGAGTTCCTTGATTGCATTGGCGCGATTTCCGGAGCGCAGTTCGGTCTCGGCCAGCAGCAGGCGGATCTCCGCATCGGCGGGTGACTCGGCCACGGCATCGGACAGCAGGCTTCGAGCCCGGTCGGTGTCACCGCGATCCAGCAGAAGCCGCGCCAGGCGTTCCCGGGTTCCAGTGTCCGTCGGCGCGACCCGCATCGCCTCCTCGAGGTCAGCCACGGCTTCCCCGATTCGCCCCGCGCGCTCATGCAGGCGCGCACGATTGAGGAGCGCCGGAGCATAGCGCGGGTGCGACTTCAGCAACTGTGCGTAAAGCCGCAATGCCTCGTCCTCATTGCCCGCACGCGTTTCCAGGACCGCGAGATTGAGCTTTGTGTTTCGTGCATCCGGATTGCGGGCAAGGCTTGAACGGTAGGCATCGATCGCGCCTGTGAGGTCACCGCGCTCCGACAGCACGCGCCCGAGCTGGAACCACGCCTCGGAATTGTCGGGCCTTGTTTTCACGCTGCGGCGCAGCAGGCTCTCGGCATCGGCCCACTGTTCGAGACGCGATGCGGTGCGGGCCGCCGCCAGCATCAGCTCGGGCGACGGATGCGGGCGAGCCAGCAGCATATCGAGCAATGTGCGCGCGTCGGCGTACTGCTTCAGGTCAAACAGCGCGATCGCAGCCTGCTCCACGCCGCCGTCGTAGCCGCCGGGATGCAGCGCATCGGCGCGCTTCAATTCCGCCAGCATGCGCTTGCCATCTTGATTCAGCAGCGCAAGCATGGAATTGGCATAGGCGCGATCGGCCTCGCTGCCGGCACTTCGTGCCAGCCCTTCGAAAGCGACGCGCGCTTTCGACGTCTCGCCGCGCGCAAGGTAGTGGCGTGCCAGCGCCATCTGGTAAACCGTATCGTCGCTGTCAAGCCGGACGGCGCGGCTCAGGTGCAGAAGTGCGTCCGCGTGGTTGCCGCGCAGGTCCTGCAACTGCCCCATGGCGAGATGCGCATCGGCAAGACGCTTGTCGAGCGCTAATGCCTTGTCGTAAGCCGCCTTCGCCTCGTCCAGCCGGTCCAGCTGCAATTCGGCATTTCCCAGGTCAAGCCACAGGCGCGCACTGTCGGGACGCAGGCTGGCGGCTTCGCGGAGCTCCTTCGCTGCTGATTCCCATTGCCCCATCGCGCCATGGGTCAGTCCCAGCTGTTGCAGCGCTTTTGACTTGATGCGCCCGCTCGAGATCGCAATCGCCTGGGTCTGAAGCGTTTCGGCACGCTTGTAGTCCCCGGCACGGCGCGCAAGCACGCCGAGGTTGTAGGTGGCCTTCTGGTGGTTTGGCGACAACGCCAGCACCTGTGCGTACATCTTTGCCGCGTTCTCGGCATGGCCAAGATCGGACTGCGTACGTGCCCGCAGGAATATCGAATCCACGCGCGCGGGCGCAAGCTCCAGGCACCGCGCCAGCAAAGTATCCGCGAGCTCATAGGCGCGAAACGTCCGCGCCTGCCGCGCCAGTTCGTGCAGCAGGTCGACATTGGGCTTGGGATCCGCCAGCACCAACTTGGCACCGGCGCTCAATTCCGCCGGCGATGCGTACAGCGGCACGGTGGCAAGCCTCGCGCCTTCGCTTTCGTCGCCCTCATCCTCGCCAGCGGCTCCGGCGTCGATCGTCACGACAATCGGGCTCTGCGCGCGGCGCGCCACCAGGAGCTCGGATACGACGAGCAGCGCAACTACCGCGACGGCGGCCAGCGTCACGACGATGCCATTCTCCTGCCAGTGGATCTTCATCAGGATCCCGCCAGCGCCAGTTCCAGGTCCGGCATCAGGCCCTTCTGCAGCGCATTCTGGATCTCGATGCCGGGCCGGGAATTAATCTCGATCACGACCGGTCCGCGCCGTTCATCGAGGCACACGTCAACGCCGGCGTAGCCGAGCGGCACCGCCTGTTGCGCGGCGCAGGCGACGCGGAGCACATCCTGCCAGCGCGGCACTTCGCGGCCAGTCAACACCTCGCCGCTGTCCGGATGGGCATTGGTGACGCTGCCCTCGTGGGTGCCACCGGCGATCCGACCGCTGGCGATGTCGACCGCAAATCCGGCAGCGCCCTGGTGCAGGTTGGCCCTGCCGCCGGATCTGGCCGTCGGCACGCGCAGCATCGCTGCAACCGGCTTGCCACGCACGATCAGGATGCGGAAATCCGGAATACCGGCGGGCGCAATCGAACGCGAGAACTCATCCGGCACGATCAACTCCTCGAACAGCGCGCGATCCCGATCGTCACTGGCCGAGTGCAGGCCGCGCGTGATGTCGCGGACATGTGCGCGCAATTCTCCGTAGCTCCAGCTTCCCCCGTTCAACAGATGGAAACGGTCCTGCGCAGAGCCGGTGAACAGCACAATGCCTTCGCCCTGGGAGCCGGATGCGGGCTTCAGTGCGAATCCGCCGGGCACGTCAAGTGCCGCGCGCCGGTGATCCAACTCGTGCTCGGATTCCGCCGACAGCAGCGTCCGTGGCGTCGGCACGCGCGCCTCCTCGAGATAGCGCTTGGTCGCAAGCTTGTCATTGGCGACCGCCATCCAATGGACAGCATTGAGTTTGGAAATCAAGTGAATGTTACGGACATTCATGCCGAGTACGCCCGCGCCGTCACCGCCCGCGGCACGGAACAGGCCCAGGAACCGGTGGTATTCACTTGCCCGGATGCCGGTCCACCTGCCCACCGCGAGCTGGGCCGCGAGCACCACGAGCAGCAGCTCCGGAAACCGGAAGAAGAACCCGCGCAGCAGCACCGAACTGAATGCCAGGTAACAGAGCAGGGTCACGACGACCGTCCATGCCATCATTCGCACGAGTTCGCGCAGGCGGCTCTGCTCCATCATCTGCTGCAGGCGCTCCGCGGCGAAACTCAGGATCACAACGGGGAACAGCGCCAGCAGCGCGAGGCGGTGGCTCGCGCTTTCCGTCAGGAGCACCCCGCCGGCGAGGATCAGCGTCGTCAGCACCGTGATTACCGCTGCAATGCGCGGAATGACGAGCACACGCATGCCGCGGAAATAGCGGTGCGTTGCGGCACCGACGGCCAGGATGCCGACGAACCCCAGCATTCCCGCAAGCAGCCCGGTATAAATGCAACCCGCTGCGACCAGCATCGGCAGGAAGACACCGAAAGTGCGCAGCCCGACGACGTTGCGACAAAACGTCACGATCAATGCGGCCAGCGGGAACAGCAGGAAGACTCCCGAGATGCGTTCGTTGGATGCGATGAATCGCGACACGCCGCCGAGCCAGCCCTTGCCGGCCGCTTCGTCCGGCGTCATCGAGCTCAAGGGCACCAGCAGGCGCCGGATCCGGAACGTGTGATTGAAATTGATATCGCGCGTATGGTTGAAAAGGAACTCGTCGCCGCGGTACAGGACGAGGTAGTCCGCCGGAATCTCCGCGAAGTGCCCATTCAGGGCATCGAATGGCACCCATTCGCCGCCAATCTCCGCCTCCACCCACTGATGCGAAGTCTGCTTGACGCCCGGCTCCAGGATCACGCCGCCGACGAGCCGTGCAGGAATTCCATTCAACCGCGCAAGCGCGACGAATAGCCGGCTCTTGCCGTTGCAACTCGCCTGCCCGAGCCTGAGCGCCGTCAGCGCATCGGTGTAGCCCTTGAATGGTGCCGACTCGATCTTTTCGTGCGTGTATTGAAATATTGCCCGCAGCACCTGCACCCGATCCGCCGAATGCTCCGGACGAATCTTCGACCAGAGGCGGCGGATTTCCGGGTGCCGATACGGAATGGCGTCCGTCTCCTCGAGCTCGTGCCCCGCCGCATCAACCGGCGAGCCGTCAAAGCCCAGCCCCGCGGGAAGAACGTAACGCACCGCGCGCGTTGAAATCTGTGCCGTGTAGCGCACCAGGTGCTCGCCTTCCAGCGGCTTCCCGTTCCATTCCGCCAGTCGGCCATTGGCTGTGACCTGGTCATCGAAGGACAGCGCGCCCAGCTCGAATTCTTCCTTGATGACCGTCTGGCGCTCGTCCGTTAGCGGCAGATAGGTGCCCAGCCGGACATCGCCGCCGAAACCCTCGAATGCGAGATCCACGATGTATTCATGAACGGATGCCGGAAGAATTTCGTCGAGTGTCGGCCGCACTGACCACAGGTGCAGGGCCAGCAGCAACGGTGCTGCAACAAGCAGCAAAATCGGCGTTCGGTAATTACCCAGGTTCATCTGAACCTGAAAGTTTACATCGGGTGATGACGCCTTCGTGGCGGGTTGTCGTTACTTCGCGACGATCCACCGAAACCATGCACAGCTGTGACGAAGCGCACACATCGCCTGACCGGCAATCCTGAGAGGTGTTCAGGCCTCCTGCCAGAACTTCACCGCCTGCGTCCCGCGCACCCGGGCCTGACTTGGTGCCGGGTCGCAAGTCCGTAGTTTCTGCGCAAATAGCGTAGCAATTCGGGCTTCCGGCTGCCCCCGGATAGCGCACCATCACAGTTGAATCAATCTCATGCTGCTAGCATAATGCTAGCAGCATGAAAGACACCGCCACCCTCACCATACGAAACATCCCGATGCGCATTGTCCGCGGCCTGAAGTCGCTCGCCAGGCGCCGTGGGCGATCGATGGAGCAGGAAGTTCGCGATCTGCTCGAAGAGCATGTCGCCGAACGTTCGTCCGTGCTGCGGCAGATCGAGACGTCTTGGGATCAGCAATCCCGCCGCCCGAGTGCCGCCGAAATCGACTCCTGGATCGCAGCCGGACGTGAATGAAGGTCGTCGTCGATACCAACGTCGTTGCTTACCATCTGCTGGGCACTCCTCGCTTCGCTGCAGAGGCGGCGGAGATCCTGGAAGCTGCCGACGAAATCCTCGCACCGGCACTTTGGGAAGCCGAACTAGCCAACGTTATCTGGATGGCGGCCCGCACAAGTGTGCTGCCCGCGCGGGAAGCCTCATCGAGGCTTGCCCTCGCTGCCCGCCTCGGCGTGCAGTCGGTGCCGGTCCGGACGCTCTGGCACGGCGCGCTGGTGCGCTCGTTGCAATCCGGCGCGGCCGTTTATGACACCCTGTTTGTAGAACTGGCCGACCGCGAGCAGCTCACGCTCGCGACCTTCGATCAGAAGCTTATTCGGGCGTTTCCCGCGTTCGCTAAGCGCCCGAAGGAAATTTGACCGGCTGCGGCCCGCGCACCCTGGGGCGCACGACCACCGTCCCGGCCAGCTTGTCGTGCCAGCCCTGCTTGCGCGGATCGAACGCAACCCAGATGAAGCCGAGACAGAGCGGAATCGTGGAAACGTAATAGGCCAGGTAGCGCCCGATCAGCTGGCCGGTGGTCGGTTTCCCGCCGGTCTTTGCATCCACGATGCGCGCGGAGATCACCATCTTGCCGGGCGTCGCCTGCCGATACACCCAGAACAGTACTATCACGATCGCTGGAAGAATCCAGTTGATCAGCAGGTCCACCGGGCCCCGGATGAATCCAGCCGTCAGCCAGTAATTCACGCCGTAGTACCAGAATACCAGCGGCGTGCAGACGATCATCAACAGCAGGGTGTCGATGATCGACGCGCCCACGCGCGCCCAGAAACCTACGTACTCGAGTTCCCCGTCTTCCATGCGGATGTCTCCGGCTTCAGGGATTCTTGACCAGGTCACCGGTCAGGATGATCTCGACGCGACGGTTGCGCGCGCGGCCTTCGCGGGTTGCGTTGTCGGCAACCGGCTGGTCCGGGCCGAGACCAGCAACCTCAATTACCGCCGTATCGACGCCCTGCCCGACCAGGTAATCACGGACGGCCAGCGCACGATCCATGGACAGCACGCGATTGGTTTCGTAGCTGCCTGTGCTGTCGGTGTGGCCCTCGACCCTGAAGCGCAGCGATGGATACACGCCGACGATGCCAGCAAAGCGCGCGAGTGCCTCGCGTGCGTCCGGATTCAGCGTCGCAGCGCCAATTGCAAACTGCACGCCGGCGATTTCGGCGACGATGCCGCGCTCGGTCTGGCGCGTCGGCAGCGCGCGGTTCAGCCGCTCCGTGAGATCCGCACGTGCGCGCTCGTTGGCCTCGCGCGCAGCCTGCTCCGCAGCCTGCATCTCGCGCTGCCTGGCTTCCTCGAGCGCCACGTTCGCTTCGAGCTGCGCCTTTTCTTCAGCCTGCCTGCGCGCAGCCAGCGCTGCCGCGTCGCGACGCACGGCCTCCTCGGTTGACTGGCGCCCGAGCACTGCCTGCCGACGGGCATCTTCGCCCATCTGCACCGCATCGCGTGCGAGCAAGGGAACGGTCTTGCGGATGCTGTACTTCTTGTTGACCTGCGCGGCTTCAGCCTGCGCCAGCAGCTGCTCGGCCTCAGCGAATTGTTCGGACGCGAACTTGTCCGCCTGCGCACCACGGGCGATGGCGAGGGCATACCGCGCCTGGACCAGGTCGAGCGGGATGCGGCCATCGGGGTTGAACGGCTGCACGGCGAGCCCGGGGTAATCGATGCGTTCCGTCAGGCCGGGGATCATCACGCTCTGTCCCCGGACGCGCCGCCCGAGGCTGCGAAGCACAAGGTACTTGCTCGGAGCGGTCACCGCGAAGTGCGGCTCGGCGCTTACGATCAGTGCGAACTGGGACAGCGATGTCGTCGCCTCCAGCGACCCGCGCCCATTTTCGACCTCGAGGGAACCCAGATTGTTGGCGCGGCCGTCGGCGGTAACCGCCCACAACACGTAGGTCGAAAACGGGCCGAATTTCCACGGGTCGGGCAGCTTGCGCACGGAAACATCGACTCGCGCGCGCCCTTCCTGGAACTCGACTTCGCCTTCGCCCTCGGCAGCCAGCGCAATCGCCGTGCCGTGAAATTCCAGCGTCGACTCCGGGCCTTCCTGATAACTATAGCCCTCCAGGCGCCCTTCCACGTCCTCGCTGACAACCGACACGTCGCGCTCGAGCTGCTGAGCATGGACCGACAGCGGCAGGGCGAGCGTCAGCGCTGCCAAACTCCACACCGCGAAGCGCAGATTCTTCATGACATCGGGCCTCCATCCAGTTAACTGAACCAGCATAACAAACCGCGGCGCGCTTACCTCGCGCTGCGGCGAAAGAAAGGATAAAGCGGCAGACCGACCGCGAGGAGCGCAAACGCCGCCCCGGCCTCGGCGGGACTTTCGATGACCGTGCTCACCAGAACGCCGCCCATGATCAGCACGAACGCAAGCGGGACGAATGGAAACAGCGGCACGCGGAAGGGACGAGGCGCATCCGCAAGCTTGCGGCGCAGCACCAGGAGCGCAATCCCCGACAGCGCCCAGAACAGAACGAAAATCAGCGTCGCCAGGTTGGTCAGCTGATCGAACGTGCCGGAGGCGGCGAACAGCGCCGCGAGACCGCCGTGCATGGCAACCGATGCAGCCGGCACTCGCGCGCCCGGGCTCAGGTGAGCGAAGCGCTGAAAGAAGAGCCCGTCGCGCGCAGCCGCGTATGGCACCCGCGCGCGCGTCAGCAGCACGCCGTTCAGTGAGCCAACCGTCGAGATCAGGAAGATGATCGCCGCGATCGGCAGTGCGTGCTCCCCGAGAAACGTCTCTGCAGCGCGCGCGCCGACCGCCGGTGCATCCGGATGAGCGGTCGAGCTTGACGTGACCACCGCGTCGAATGGCAGCGCGTAGAAGTACGCCGCGTTCACGAGCAGATACAGTGCGACGATCAGCAAGCCCCCGCCGATGACCGCGCGCGGCACGTTGCGAGCCGGATCGTGCACTTCCGCAGCCGCCATCGGCAGATACTGCCAGCCGCTGTACGCCCAGAGCGCTGCGAGCATCGCGAAGCCGAAGGCGCTGGCGGTAAATCCCCGCGCGGGTTCTGCGTTGGTGAGCGCGTCCGCGGTCGCTGCTGCTTCGGTGCCAGCACTGCCCTGCGCGAACAGAAATACGCCACCGATCAGGCCGAGCAGCGCGATCACCTTGAGCGAAGTAAGAAACGTCTGGACGCGCCCGCCGAAGGCGACGCCCGCGAGATTCACGCCGGTGAAGATCGCGATGACCGCAATGCCGATCAACTGCCGGACGCCAAACTGCCACGCAATTGTCTGGCCGAAGATCTCCAGGTTGCGTTCGAGCCAGGGCGCCGGCAGCGTGACAATGTCGGACAGAAAGATCGAAAACGCCGCGCCGTACGCAGCCATGCTTGCCGCGCCGATGAAGAAACTCATGCAGACATAGAGAAAACCCGGCAGGTCGCCGAAGGCCTCACGCACATAAAGGTATTCGCCGCCGGCACGCGGCAGCAGCGTTCCAAGCTCAGCGAAGCAGAGCGCCCCGAGCGTCGCCACCAGACCCGCGACGACCCACGCGGCCATGACGAGGAGCGGCGAGCCGACTGCCTGCGCCATCGGCGCGGACTTCAGGAACACGCCCGTGCCGATGGTGATCCCGACGACGATCGCGATCCCGTGAGTCAGCGTGAGGTCGCGGCGCAGTTCGCTCATGGCGGGCGAGCATAGCAAAGGCCCGCAAAGCGGGTGCCGCTTCAGTCTTTCTGGTAGGTCCCCATCAGCTCGACTTTCGCGAGCACATGGCCTTGCATCGCCGTCTCAAGCGCGGGTTTGGTCGGCCTCTTGAGATCCGGCAACACCTTATCGAGCGCATACAGCTTGTGGAAGTAGCGATGGCGGCCGATCGGCGGGCAGGGGCCACCGTAACCGGTGCGATTCCAGTCGTTCATTCCCTCGCGCGTGCCAGGCGGCAGGGCGGCGGGCGCGACAGCTTCCTCGAGTCCCTCTGCGCTCACCGGAATGTTGTAGAGCACCCAATGCACCCAGGTCATTTTCGGCTTGGCCGGATCCGGCGCGTCCGGGTCGTCCACGATCAGTACGAGGCTCTTCGTGTGCGCGGGCAGCCCGCTCCAGGCGAGCGCGGGCGAGATGTCCTTGCCCTGGCAGGTGTAGATCTTCGGGATCGCGCCGTTGTGGCTGAACGCCGTCGAGGTCAGTGCGATTGCCATGATGAGCTCCAGCATGAGGATGCCAAGGATACTCCCCCAGGGCCACCGCCGCCCTGCACTCCGAAAATTGACCCATCTCATTGTCATTTGTCGTGCGCGCGATCAGCTTGGCGCTGATCAAACAGATTCGCCCATTGCCGGCCCGGGGATTCGACGATGTCCCAGGATTCAGCGGAAGCGATCGTCCGGAAGTTCGTTGCCCGGATCAACGCCCACGATTCGCGCGGGCTGCTGGCGATGTGCACATCCGATCACGTGTTCATCGACAGCCTCGGCGCCCGCCTTTCCGGCGCGCCGCAGCTAGAGCAGGCCTGGAACAAGTACTTTGGTTTCTTCCCCGACTACCAGATCGACATTGACACCATCGTCTCCGCCGGTCCGGTGGTGCTCATGAGCGGCTGGGCCTCCGCGACATACAGCGGCTCGGGCACTTCGTGGCGAACGCCGGCCGCGTGGCGGGCGGTGCTGGCTAATGGGCGCGTCGCCGAGTGGCAGGTCTACGCGGACAACAAACTCGTCTATGAAATCCTTGGCAGCGCGTAGATCACGACCGGCTGCCTGGGCGGGACACCAGCGGAAAGTCCTCCGGATTACGGATTGACTCGACGGCCAGATCAATGTCCAGATCCGGCCAACGAAGATGGTGCGGAGACGGCAACTCAACGCGAGTGAGTTGGGCAATTGTTGCGTCCCGGAACCAGGGAAATTTCTCGAAAGACACAAATAATTCGTCGCCGCCAATCAGCAGCCAGAAACCGTGCGGCGAGACATTGGAAACCTCAACCGACGAAGTGCCTGTCCCAAGCGGTACGGATTTCATCGGCATGTTCCTCGATCCGGGCCAGCGCTATCTGGGGCTCAAGCCAGAACTTTGCTTCCCCATCAGGGCATTGCACATGAACATGGCGGCGGAACTGCTCGCGCCAACTTACGCGACCCCAAGTTCGGCCGAGCTTCGATTTACGTAGCGAGCTACACATTGAAGGCATAATCTCACTCGGACAACTTAGACGGGCTGGGCAGAACAGATGATCAAGACACTTATCGCCATCATCGTGGCGGTTGCCCTCTTCCTGGCGGGCATGACCTGGATCACCTTGAACTGGACGTACTCCGACGGCGAACGCGCAGGCTACGTGCAGAAACTCTCGAGAAAGGGCTGGCTCTGCAAGACCTGGGAAGGCGAAATGGCAATGGTGACGATGCCGGGCACGGTGTCGGAGAAGTTCTATTTCACGGTCCCGGATGACGCCGTGGCCAGCCAGATCAACGTCAGCGTCGGCCAGCGCGTGGCTTTGCACTACGAGCAGCACAAGTGGATTCCATTCTCCTGCTTCGGCGACACGGAATTCTTCGTTACGGGCGTGCACGTGGTGGAGTGATCCGGTCGGATCCGTAATAAAGCGCCAGGCAAACGAGCAGCTGCCAGGCGATGTGGCCCGGCAGCCAGTACTTGTGATCGATTGTGCCCGCCGTTCCTATACTCGCCGGAAAACTGATACCCAGGATTATTCCGCCGAGCAGCCCGGCCCCCATCAGCATGAGCCACCCGCGCCGCCGCAAGGCGAGTGGAACGAAGAGGCGCGCGCCGATCCCGATGATCAGCGCGCCACCAACGCCGGCCAGGCCCATCGGAACGGCAGCGCGCTGGATTCCCGGATGCCCCAGCCACACAAACAGCGTGATTGAAGACCAATAGCTCAACACCCCGCAGAGCAACAGCCCGAGCGCCCGCAATCGATACGCGCCTTCCAGGCGCGGCAGGTATGGAAGCAGTACCAGCGCGGCGAACACGGCGCCGGTCGCCCAGTTGAGGTATTGCCCGTACCCGCCCGCCAGCGAATCCGCAATCCCGACCATCGCAAACCACAGCAGGCTCGCGATCAACGCATAGATCACCCGCAGCTGGATCGGCGCGCCGAAGAACCTCGGTTTCGCCACCACGGGACTCATGCGCCGCAAAGTACTCCAATTCGGTGCCGGGTCGCAGGTTGCCAGTCAGCGTTCTTTCCCAATATCCGCCGCAAACTCGATCCGCCGCGATCAATACGCCATCAGGATCTATCCAACCCCGCGGATTTCCAGATAATTCCAAACTCCTGCCGATCGACCAGTCCGGAAAGCGTATGCTTGTTTGTACAAGAAGCCGGGCACCCATGACACCAGGGAGGTCAAGGGATGAAGCTGGCAATTGCGCGATCGGGGATCGTGCTCGCTCTCGCGTCGCTGCTGCAGGCATGCGGCGGTGGCGACGGCGGCAATCAACCAGCATCCGGCCCGCGCGTTAGCGCGAGCGCCACGACCGTCTCTGTCGCGGCGACCCCAGGCAACGACTCGCCGATCGCCATGGTTACGCTGACGGTCACCAATCCACCTGCGGCCGGGCTTTTCGTCGAAGGTTCCTATTCAACGCTGGGCATCGACAGAATCGAGTTCGTCAACAGCAGCGACACGCAAGGGATTCTGCACATCGTCTTCCGGTTGCCCGGCTCGCTCCAGAACGACACCTACACCGACAGCATCCAGCTGCGCGTTTGCACCGAGCAGCCCTGCGTGACGGAGATCGCGGGCAGCCCCATCAATGTCACGACCTCCTACGTCGTCAGCGGAAACGGCACGTCCACCGTGACCATCGACCGCAGTTCGATCCAGATCGGAGCGAACACCGACGAGGCGTTTAGCCGCACCGATGGCGTGTTTCTCACGATCTCTCCGACGCCGATCTCGGGCATCTACGTGCAGACCAGCCACACGTCGAATGGCATCCAAGACGTTACTTCCCAAGTCCTCGCCGCTGGCGCGTCAGCCGACGTGGACATTACCTTCTGGTCGGCCCAGTCGCTCGGCTTTGGCACGTACACCGACACCATCACCATCACGGTCTGCTACGACTCGAGCTGCGTGCGACAGGTGCAAGGCAGTCCGTTTACCGTGTCCACGATGCTCTCCGTGGGCACGGCGCCGGAGCCAGGCGTCACGCCGCTCACCGTCGCAAGCCGCGTGGCCTTGCCGCACAACATCATCGATGCCGAGTTCAGCAAGGCGCTCAACAAGATCGTCATGGTTGGCAGTTACCCCGCGAGCGCGCTCTATGTCTACGACGTCGCCACCGGCGCCGAGCAGCAACAGTCGCTCAACAAGCTGCCGACCGCCGTCTCAGTCTCGCCGGATGGCCTGACTGCGGCGGTCGGCCACGACGCGTTGATCACCGTCGTCGACCTGGCCACCGTCGGGCAGCCGGGCGCGCCGGCTCCGATATTGCTCAATGTCAGCGCTGATGTCTTCGACCTGGTACTGGACGGCCGCGGCAGCGTGCACGCGTTCCCGCGGGTCGACCAGTGGGTACAGCCCCATTCAATCGACATTGCGACCAACACCGAGCAGCTCGGCAGCTATCCTTTGCGTGCCGGCTCGCACGCGCGCCTGCATCCTTCCGCGGACTTCATCTATACGGCGGACAACGGTCTCTCGCCCAGCGATATCCAGAAGTGGGATATCACGTCGGGCGTCGCAACGCTTCTTTACGACTCGCCGTACCACGGCGATTACGGCATGTGCGGTGATCTCTGGTTCAACGAGAGCGGCACGACGATTTACACGCCCTGCGGCAATACTTTCCGGTCGAACACGGTGCAGGCGCAGGACATGATCTACTCAGGTGCGCTGCAGCTGTCCCCGTCAGGCCCCACAGCCCCCTATGGATGGCGGATCCGTTTCCTGAGCCAGTCCGCAGCCCAGACCGAGATCGCGCTGATCGAGGACGAGTTGTATCAATGCGAGATCGTCCCATCGGCCGGGCCGTGCTACGAGCACCTCGCGTTCTACGAAAGCGATTTCCTCAATCGCCTGGCCGTCTATGCGCTCGGGCCCGTGACGGTCAATGACCTCGCCTACAGCCAGCACGGCCTGTTTGTGTTCTACGATGCGGTCGGCACGAACAAGTATCTGCTCAGCAGGTTGGATGGGATTCCGAACCCGGATGCGCAGTACTACCTGAGCGTCGTTCCCTGATTCACGGGATCAGTATTTCCAGTTCGTGATGATGACGGGCGACGGCAGTCCGTTGACCGTGGGCGTCTGGCGGGCATTCACGACCCATTCCTCGAAGCCCGCCTGCGCCTCTTCCCGGGTCGGATACTTGGTGCAGGCGAAATTCGATTCCTTGAACTTGTAGTGGGTGACAAGATATTTGTGCCACGACTCATTCCATTCGGGATAGCTGGCGCCGCGGCCGTCCACCGGCGGGTTGTAGAAACGGCGCAAGTCGGGGTTCCAGTCCGCTTTGCAGATGACGTACACCGCCGGTTTGCTGGCCACAGTTGCCGGCTTGGCGGGTGCGGGTGGAACGGGCTTCGCCGCGACCGCAACCGGCGCGGGTTTTGGCGTCACCGCCGCATTTGCGGCGGGCGTCGCCGCCTTCGCGGGCGCGGGCGCGGCAGCTTTGGCCGCGCCGGGCGTGTAAGCCCAGTCGAACGGATGAGCTTGATAGCCAGTCCCGGGCGCCGCGGCCGTTTCTTGCACAACAGCCGCCTTCGCCTCGGCCTCCGACTGGTACTTGTTGCAGGTCGAGGTTCCCACCTCGTGGAACTGCTGGATCAAGCGGTCGTTGAATCGCTTGTAGATGTCATTGTCCACCAGATTGTTCGTATCCGCGAAAAACGGCTCGGTGACATAGAATTCATTCTTCTTTATGTGCGTCTCGCAGACCCACCAGGCGGTCGTCGGGATTGGCTTGCCCCAACGGTCATATTTCACGGTCGTGTCGGCAGCGGGCGCGGCGGCAGCAACCGGTGCGGGCGCCGCGGGCGCGGGCGTGGGTGCCTTTTCCGGTACCGCCGCTGACAGCGCGGTAGCCCCTTCTGGAATCCAGTTAAGCACGAGGACCGAGTCGGGCCCAAGATTCTTAGAAATCTGATCGACCAACTCGCGCTGCTTGGCTTCCGCCTCCGCGGCCGTGAGATACATAAGGCAACCGGTTTCCCGCAAGGGACCGTATGTCTTGTAAACGGCATTACCGAGACCGGCGCTAGCTGAATCCATTCTCCACGCGGGACCGACGACGAAGGCCCGGGTGACGATCTGGACATGACGGCCACCACTTGTGGCGGCCCCAACGCAGTACCCGTAGTTGTAGCGCTCCGTCTGCGCATTCGCCGCCGTGAATGCCGCCAGCGAGAGAATTGCCAGCGCCAGTGCGTAGCCTGCGATGCGGATGATTCGAGTCATCGGCAACTCCCGGATGCTGACTGGCGCATTTTATTCTGTATTTGGTGCCGGGTCGCAAGTTGCGATCAGTGCAGCTCCCGACGCGACGGCAATCCTGGTGCCAATAGCGCCAACAGCCCATCGGCTTCCCGCAGTTTCACGAAGACTCTGACGATCGCAATTGAAATTTCAATGGCGCGCGCGCTGTTCAGCATCGATGCCGCCACGATGACGCCGTGTTCGGTGAC
The DNA here is from genome assembly GCA_036824505.1 of Steroidobacteraceae bacterium. Lineage (GTDB taxonomy): Bacteria > Pseudomonadota > Gammaproteobacteria > Steroidobacterales > Steroidobacteraceae > SCUD01. The sequence goes on along the minus strand of DAITAA010000028.1, from coordinate 2,583 downwards.
TGCCAGAAGTCTCTTCCGATCGGCGCTCCGATACGAAGCCTTAACTCGCGGTACCAGATTTTGGATCTCGTTGGGCTCAAGGAAAAAGGCAAACTCGACCGGGCATTTCGGTTGGCTTTGCAAGATGAGGTCGACCAGGTGTTCGACCGCGACATCAAACAGATGCGCCAGATCCACGTCGAGCAGCACAAGCCACTCGCCATGGAGGCGTATGCGCCTTGCGATATCCAATGGCTTTGGCACTCGAACTGTAGTTGGCACGAGCAAACCTCTGTGGGCACCTTAGCGCTTCGACCTTCGGCGCTTGGCGGTCCGCGTCACCCGGTATTTCGCAGCGGGCTCCCGGATCAGCAGCCCCGGCGGAATGTCGAGTCTTTCATAGAGCGAGCGAATCATCGGCAAGGTCAGTGAGCGCTTCCTGGAAAGAACCTCCGACGCCCGATTCTTGCCGCCCAAATACGGTGCGATATCTTTTTGCTTGAGCCCTTGCTGTTCCATCCTGAACAGGATTGCGTCAATCGGATCGGGTTTGGCGAAAGCAAATCGGGTCTTCTCATAGTCCTCGACCAGCTTCGCCACCAATTCAAGACGCAGGCCATCAGGGGACTCGGGATTGGGATCCAGGGCCGCAAGCCGCTTGACTTCGGCCAAGAAGACCCGGTGCTGTTCGTCGGTCTTGATGATTATCGGTTCCAAGGTTTTCACGCGCTTATCTCCGCCTGTTGCGTTCGTCATATTCCCGATGCGTTCCTATCCACAGCACTGTGACAATTCCATTCCTGAAGGCAACGTGGGCCTCGAGTCGATGATTGTTGCCACGGACATTGAAGATCACGATATTCCCGGGCAAGAAACTGGCCGATGCGTAGCGGGCCTTGATGACCAGCGGCGTCGTCCACGCCGCGATTTCGGTCTCATGCAACCACGCTTCGATCCAGGGGCGCACGTCCGGATACCGCGAGCAAAACGCATGCAGTTTCTCGCGCCCGACAACTTTCATCCGACGACCTGGGTGCCTGTCGAACCCTAAGATAACCCATAGTTCCCATCTTGGGAACTATCGAATTTCTGCGCCAGATGGGGAAATTTGCTGGTGGGCCCGGCTCTGCTTAACCACTTGATTTAGGTCATTTTCCACAATCCGTCCTCCCCGCCTCCCACACCACATCAAACCTCTCCGCCAACCGCGGATTCGCGCCCCGCACCTGCTCCATCACCGCCTTCGCCCAATCGAAGTACTCGTGCTTGCGCGATTGCTTGCCGAGGAACTTGGTGTCGGTGACCTCGGCGCCGATGTCCGCGATGCGCGCGCCGAACTGACCGCGCGAGCGCCAGCGGATGATTGACATAAGGCGTCGCCTTCACATCCTTGCGGTGCTGGTAGCGGCGCTTATCGGCGGCGAACGCCGCGGCTTTCAGGATCAACCACCCTTACCCACCGAACCCTTCAGCCTCCGTTCATGTCCAACGGGCGTATGATGGATTCGCCATGAAGCCGCGCAGGATGCTGCTGATTCTCGCGCTCGCGGTGCCGGGCCTCGCCTGGGGCGAGTCCGTCGATCCACCCGAGCGCATCGGGCGCCTCACCTACATCGAGGGCGAGGCGACGTTCCAGGCTGCGCACGCGCCCGCGACGACCACCCTGCCCGACCGCCCGCTGAATTCCGGCGATCGCATCGCTACCGAGCCCGACGGCCGCGCCGAGCTCGCGCTCGGCACTTCAACCATCCGGCTTGACGAGCGCAGCGAGCTCGCCATCCTCGACTTCGACGCAACGACCATCCGCGTCGAGCTCACGAACGGCACCGCAAGTGTCCGCCTCGACGAATTGCTCGAAGACGAGACCTTCAAAGTAGTCACGCCGAACACCGCCATCACGCTCGACGAGCCGGGCGAGTATCGCGTGGACGTCCACGCGGATGATGTCAGCGTGCTCGCCGTGCGCAGCGGCACAGCCGAAGTCGCGACCGCCGGTGGCCCGGTGCGCGTCGCGGCAGGCCAGCGCGTGCGGATCGAGGGGCGCGATGCGATCGCACGCCTGGAGACGCCGCGGCCGGCCGATGCCTTCGACGACTGGGTCCTGGAGCGCGAGCTGCGGCTCGCCGAGGCAGAGCCAGCGCGCTACACGCCGTATGAAGGCGATCGTTACGACGAGCTCGACCGCTACGGCGAGTGGTACGAGGAGCCGCGCTACGGGCGCGTGTGGATGCCGGGATACAGCTACTCCGGCTGGTCGCCCTACGGCGGTGGTTACTGGCAGCGCGCCGGATTCGGCTGGAGCTGGATCGATCCCGCGCCCTGGGGATACTTCACTTACTACGGCGGCCGCTGGACCTACCTGCGCGATCGCAATCGCTGGTGCTGGGTGCCAACGCGGCACCAGCCGCGACATGACACGCGCGACAACGACCAACCCTATTGGTACCCGCGCCACCGCGACATACCGGAGTCCGCGCCGCGAACCGTGGATCGGCGGCCGAACACCGGCAACGTATCCGAGCCCGTCGTGATCGCGCGCTCAACTCCACGCCGCATCGACCCCGATCGCCGGCCCACACAGGCGCGCGAAAACGCGGCGGACGA
>DAITAA010000063.1:0-2806 GCA_036824505.1 Steroidobacteraceae bacterium | reverse complement strand
GCCGAGGGGCAGCGCGCCGGGCTGGGCTGGATCGACGCGGAGGCGCTGCGCTTCGAACCGACCGAGACGGCACCGAAGGTTCCGCACATGGGGTGGAACCGCGTGGCGCCGGTGCGTCCATCGCCACTGGTCGACGAACTGCCGGACGAGCCGCGCTTCTACTTCGTGCACTCTTATTACGTGCGGTGTCATCAGCCCGATGACGTGCTGCTGACAACCAGCTACGGGATGGCATTTCATTCCGCCTTCCAGCGTGGCAACGTCGCGGGAGTTCAGTTCCACCCTGAGAAGAGCCACAAATTCGGCATGCGCCTGTTGCACAACTTCGCCCGGTGGAGCGGGACATGCTCAGAACGCGCGTGATTCCCTGCCTGCTGCTGCGCGGTGCCGGTCTGGTCAAGACCACCCGCTTCAAGGATCCGAAGTACGTCGGCGATCCGATCAACGCCATCCGCATCTTCAACGACAAGGAAGTCGACGAGCTGATGCTGCTCGAAATCACGGCCTCGCGCGATGGACGAGGCCCTTCCTTCTCGATCATTGAAGAGGTCGCGAGCGAGTGCTTCATGCCGCTTGCTTACGGCGGAGGCATCCGCAACCTCGAGGACGCGCGCCGCGTGCTGAAGCTCGGGGTCGAGAAAGTGATCTTCAACACGGCGGCGCTGCGCCAACCCGAAGTGCTGCGCACGGCATCGCGCGAGTTCGGAGCGCAGGCGGTGGTCGTGTCGATCGATGTGCGGCGCAAGCTTTTCGGTCGCTATGAGGTTTACGGCGAAGGCGGATCGAAGGCCACCGGCCTCGATCCGGTCGAGTGCGCGAAGCGGATGCAGGATTGCGGCGCCGGTGAGATCTTCCTCACTGCCATCGATCGGGACGGGACCATGCAGGGCTATGACACCGAACTCATCGCCAGTGTGGCGCGCAGCGTCAGTGTCCCGGTGATCGCATCAGGCGGCGCGGGGTCGGTCAGCGACTTTGTTGCAGCCGTCAAAAGCGGCGCCGATGCGGTGGCCGCGGGTGCGATGTTTGTCTTCCACGGACCACACCGCGCTGTCCTGATCACCTATCCATCGCGCGTCGAACTCGAACGGGAACTGCATGCCGCTTGAAACGCCGACCAGTGCACAACTTCCTTCGGATCACACTCGAGGATCGGCTGCCTTGCAGTGTCGTGCCTGCATCATGGACACCACCGATCCGGACATCTCGTTCGATACGGCCGGCGTGTGCAGCCATTGCCGGCGCTATGAAAGGTTGGCGCAGCAGCGATTGATTCCCGTGGGCGAGCGCAAGGCCCGGCTCGACGCGCTGTTGTCCGAAATTCGAACGGCAGGTCAAGGCATGGCGTATGACTGCGTCATCGGCGTCAGCGGTGGCGTGGACAGTACGTATGTGGCCTGGGTCGTAAAGGAGCACGGCCTGCGCCCGCTCGCAGTCCACCTCGATAACGGCTGGAACTCGGAACTGGCCGTTGCCAACATCGAGAAGACGTTGAAGACACTGGGCATCGATCTGCATACCCACGTGATTGACTGGGAGGAGTTCCGGGACCTGCAGCTATCGTTTCTGAAAGCGAGCACGCCCGACGGCGAAGTGCCGACAGATCACGCCATCCTCGCGCTGCTTTATCAGATGGCTGACCGGCACGGCCTGCATCACGTGATCACGGGCACCAATGTCGTCTCCGAGGCGATCCTGCCCGAGAAGTGGGGCTACGGATATTTCGACTGGCGTTACATCAAGGACGTCCATCGACGCTTTGGCACGGCCAGAATCTCGACCTACCCGCACCTTCCGCTGGCGCGTCTGTTCTACTACGTGTTCGTCCGCCGGATTCGCATGGTGTCGATCCTCAACTACATCGAGTACGACAAGCAACAGGCGATGGACCTGCTGCAGAACAGGCTCGGCTGGATCTACTACGGCGGCAAGCACTATGAATCCATCTATACGCGGTTCTATCAGGCGTACGTGCTGCCGCAGAAGTTCAACATCGACAAGCGCAAGGCGCATTACTCGAACCTGATCTGCTCCGGGCAGATGACGCGCGCGCAGGCTCTGGAAAAAATGCGGGAGCCGATCTACCCGGAACGCCTGCTGCAGGAGGATCGGGAGTACGCGATCAAGAAACTCGGACTGACGCCGGCACAGTTTGACGCGATCATGGCGGCGCCGTGCAGGACCTTCCTCGATTACCGCACCAGCCACGCACTTTTCGAATTCGCCAAGAGATTCGTCAACGTGACGCGCAAGTACATCGGATGAGGCCGCTGCGCGTCCTGTACCTGCACGTCACCGGTGCGTTCGGCGGCTCTTCGCGCAGCCTGTTTGAAGTGATTCGTGCGTTTCCTCCGGGGGCGGTTGAGGCGTCCTTCGTCACGCAGCGCGGCACGGTACGTGAGTTCTTCGCACGCCTCGGGACCGTGATCGAGGCGCGCGGACTCAGCAAGTTCGATCACACTTCCTACAGTTACTACCGCGGCATGCGCTGGCTGGTGCTGTTGCGGGAGATCGCGTTTCTTCCATCGACCGTTCTCGCGCTCCGGCGCGCGCGTCGCCTGCTGCGGCAGGTCGACATCATCCACCTCAACGAGATCACCGGTCTTGTCACCTTGTGGCTGGCGCGCCGCTGGTTTGCCGCTCGAGCCATCGTTCACGTGCGCGCGGTTGCGCGCACGGATCAGTCCTCTTGGCGCACCCGATGGGTGCACCGGATGCTGAGGCAGGCGAGCGCCGTGATCGCGATTGACGAAACCGTGCGCGCCAGTTTGCCGGCGGACCTGCCGGTCGATGTCATTCACAATGC
>DAITAA010000048.1:0-9556 GCA_036824505.1 Steroidobacteraceae bacterium | reverse complement strand
GGAGGACACCCCGGAATATGCTTAAATACGCCCTCGCTTGAATCATAACCCGCTGGATCTGATAGAAAACCGCTATGGCCACCCGACCTCTGAACGTTCTCTGGTTGATCGACCATGTCTGCTTCGACGGCAGCCTGCACTCGGGCGGCAGGCTGTACATGAATGTGTTGCCACGCGTGGATCCGGCGCGAGTGCGCCTGTACCCGTATTTCCTCAACGCATCCGATGCCGTGGTCAAGGAATTCAAGGAGAAGAATCACCCCGCGGTGAATCTAAGCCTGAACAAGCTCAATCCCCTCGGTCCACTCAAGGTCTGGAACCTGGTGCGCAAGCACAACGTGGACGTCATGCACCTGTTCTGTTTTGGCGCCGGGATGTACGGACGCATGGTCTCGACCTTGAATGGTCTGCCCGCGGTCATTCACGAAACCGACACACCCACATACGGGCCGCAGCCGACGCTGTTCAAGGTGATCGATCGAGCGTTGGCCAGCAAGGCCAACTTCGCGATTGCCACTTCCACGCATTGCCGCGACTTCGTGCGCGACCAGCGATTCATTCCCGAGGACAAGATCGCCGTGATCTATCACGCGGTGCCGCACGAGAAGTTCGAAATCGCACGGACGCTGGATCGCGCCGCTGCGCGCGCCCAACTCGGCTGGAGTCCGGATGCGTTCGCGTTCCTTGCGGTGACCAAGCTCGGACCGGACCGCGGGAACGAGGCGCTCATCGAAGCATTCGCGGAAGTGAAGCGGCAGCTGCCATCGGCCACACTGCACATCGTTTACCGCCCCACGCTGTATCACAAGATTCCCGCCAAATATAAGGACATGCCGTGGGTGGGCGATCCGGCCGCCGCACGCAGTCGCATCGAAAAGCTGATTGATGCGCAGGGCCTGCGCGGCGCGGTGACGCTGGTAGAGATGGAAGCACCTGAACGACATGAGCCGTACTTCGCGGCGAGTGACGTATTGGTCGCGCCGTTCGAAGATCCGCGCTTCAGTTCAGTGAATCTCGTCGAAAGCATGGTGTTCGGTTTGCCGCACATCGTGACGGACGTCGGCGAGCCGGCGGACATCGTCGACCGCTGGGGCGCAGGCGTCAAAGTTCCCGCGAAGAATCCCCAGGCGCTGGCGCAGGCAATGCTCTCTTTCGCCAGAGACCCCGCGATGCGAGAAGCGCTGTCGGAGAAGGCGCGGCGTGCCGCGGTGGACTTCGGCGCCGATGCCGTTGCCGAGCGCCTGACCGGGCTGTACACGCGGGTCGCCAGTGGCGTGCGTGTCAGGGCGTCGCGCGATGGGGCAATGATGTGATCTTGGGTTCGGCGGGTATAACGACCGATCCATCAAGGGCTGCCGCGGATTACGTTTCGCAGCAGGGCCTCTCCGGTTGCTTTCGGCGCCCCTGGGGCGCTTCCGGCCTGGATGCGACTGATCTTTCCGCCGTTGATGACAGCAGCCGCTCATGGCTGCTCATCAGCGGAAATCCCTTGCTGGACGCGGCGGCATTCGCCGCGACAGTCGCAAACGCGTCCGGCTCACGCGCAGTTGCGCTGCTGGCAGCCTTGCGGGCACGTGGCCTGGCGGCCCTGAAGAACGTCGATGGCGTGTTTGCGCTCGTCTGGTTCGACGGCGCCGAGTTGCATTTGATTCGCGATCGGTTTGGATCCGAGCCGCTGTTCTACGCACGCGTTGGGCAGGGCATCGCATTTGGATCGCGGGCCCGCGACGTCGTGGCAAGCGCGAAACTGCCGCGGATCGTTTCCAGCGAGGCGCTCGCTGAATACCTCACTTACGCCTACATTCCTGGTACGCGCACGCTCTATGAGGGCGTTATGCGCGTGCCTGCCGGCGGGCATGTGCGATTCACACCAGGCCAGGGACATCTGCTAGTCGAGCGCTGGTACAGGCTTTCCTACGCCGGACCCCTGCTGACCGACGAAGCCGAGATAAGAGCCGGCTTCCGCGACCGGCTGGAAGCCGCGGTCGTTCGGCGACTTGGTGGCGGGCGCGCCGGCACCTTCCTTTCCGGCGGCATGGATTCCAGCTCGGCAATCACTTTCGCCAGGCGCCATACCCAGGAGCCGATCCGCTCGTTCGGCTTCCGTTGTTCCGGCACTTCGTTCGACGAGTCCTACTACGCGCGCTCCCTCGCTGAGCAACTGCACGTGCAGCACACGGAAGTGGAATACGGCGAAGCGCAGGCGTTGACGATCCTCGATGCGATCGGCCAGATGGAAGTGCCGTTCAGCGATATCGGCATCGAGGTCGGCACCTGGATCATGGCGCATGCCGCTGGTTCGCAGGTTGATTACGTGCTGACCGGCGACGGGGGCGACGAGATCTGGGCAAGCCATCCCGTCTATGCGGCTCAAAGACTGCTGCGCGGTTATGACCGTCTGCCCTTGCTGCTGCGCCGCGCGCTGGTGGCACCGACCAGGTTGGTGCGCGACTCCGATCACAAGCGCAATCTGGCGGTGGTCGCCAAGCGGCTGCTGCCGGCACCCAGGCTCGATGCCGGTCTTGGCCATTTCCGCTGGCGCACTTACTTCACGCAGGAGGACCTGCGCAAGGTCGTGAGCGAGCAACTGGCAGGTCGCATCGCCGGCTACGACACCTATGCGGTCGTGCGCGAGTCGCTTGATGGCTTTGATGGTCCCGATGACAACCTGTCGCGGTGGATGTACTCCGACTATACGACCGCCTCAGGATTCTATTTCTCCAGGTTGCTCTTCACACGCGCTTTCGCTGTCGAGGCGCGCCTGCCGTTCTTCGATCGCGAATTGGTGGAATTCGGCACCCGCATTCCGGCTCATCTGAAACTCGAAGGCGTTGAGCGAACCAAGCGCCTGTTCCGCGAGGCCATGGAAGGCATCCTGCCCGACGTCATCAACCACCGGCGCGACAAACTCGGTCACTCCGTACCCCTGAAGAACTGGCTGCGCGGTGCTGGCGCACTGGGGCTCGAGGTCGCGGCAACGCTGCGCAGCGAGCAATTTCGCGCGCGCGATATGCTTAAACCCGAGGCCGTCGAGCGCCTGCTGCAAGAACATGCGACGCGGCGCGACAACCATTCGCATCGGCTGTGGGGGTTCTTCGTCCTGGAGCACTGGCTGCGGCGAAATATCGACTAGCACGGCGTGTCCGCCGGCAAGCTCGCAGCGGCCTAGAACTGCCAGTAGAGAAACTCGCTGGGCCCGCCCAGACGCATGATCGCGACAGCGGCCAGTACCGATACGGCGATCGCCCAGAGAATCGTCGGCTTCCAGGCCAGCGCAAAAGGCAGCACACCGGTATTCGCCGGGCGTTCATTGATGCCGAGCACCGGCTCGTACCTGGCCATTATCTGCAGGGTATTCGGCAATGCCAGAGCGATCGCCAGCAGTGCAAACATCCACAAGTGCGCCAGCACGAACGGCATTTCCGGCATGTCGGCGCCCGAAATCAGGTGTTGTGGCAAACCCGCGCCGCGGAGTTTTTCGACAAAGAGTTGCGGTAGTTCGATGCCATTCAAACCCAGCATGCCTTTGAAGATGCCGACCGCTGCGCCAACGGATGGGGAGCGGAACAGAACCATCGCCATCACGACGGAAAAGAACGTGAGCACAAAACCGACAGGCCGCATGAATCGAGCATAACTCTCCTTGCTCGACCAGAGTTTCGGACCGGCCAGGCGCCATGCGTGGTTGATCGTCAGGTAAACGCCGTGCAGCAGGCCCCAGAGTACAAAGACATATCCGGCGCCGTGCCAGACGCCGGAGACAAACATCGTCACCAGCATCGGGACCGCCAGCAGCTGCAGGAAAGCGCCAACACTCGCATTACGGCCGCCAAGTCCCGGCAGACCTTTTGCAAGTCGCCGCCGCGTCAACCAGAGCGCCAGCGGGTTGTACAGGTAGGCCGTCAGGAAGCGTGTCAACGTAACGTGCCAGCGTGACCAGAAGTCGATGATGCTGGTGGCCTGGAGCGGCGAGTAGAAATTCAGCGGCAGTCGTATGCCAAAGCAGCGCGCGAGACCCGCCGCCATGTCGCAATAGCCTGAAAAATCGAAATAGATCTGCAACGTGAAACCGAGTGCGGCAATCCAGCCTGGAAACAGCGAAATGCTGCCGCCGCCACTCGCCAGCTCATAGACCGGCGTGACATCGACCGCCATGCCGTCGGCCAGTACGACCTTCTTGAAAAGACCGAAGCAGATCAGCGTCAGACCAACTGACACGCTCTCCTTATCGAAGCGACAGGGGTTACGGGCAAATTGCGGCATCATCTCGCGGTAATGCACGATGGGTCCGGCGATGAGCTGTGGGAAGAACAGCACAAACAAGAGATAGTCACGCAATGTGTACGATTCGATGCGCCGCGCATGCACATCGACCAGGAACGCAATCTTCTGGAACGTGATAAAGGAGATCCCGAGCGGCAACACGACCTGTGTCAGCACGAAATCCGTGCCGGCCACGTCGTTGATCGTTGACAGGGCAAAGTTGGAGTACTTGAAATAGCCAAGAAACGCTACGTTGAAAACAATTCCTATCGTCAGAACCAGGTTCCTGGTTCGGGATTTTTCGGCGTCCGCTGACAGCCGCTGCAACAGCTCCGCGACACCAAAGTTGACAAAGACGGATAACGCGATGATCGGGACGTTCAGCGGGCGCCACCAGCCGTAAAAGACAAGCGACGCGAGCGTCAGCCAGCCTAACGCAAGATTCCGCGAAGCTCTCCCCAGCAGCAGGAATCCAACCAGCGTGACGGGAAAAAAGACAAAGAGGAACAGGTAGGAATTGAACAGCATGGTGCGAGTCGCGGCTGGGCTGCTATTTGCCCAGGAGAGTTCTGCTCTCAGCGACGATATCTCCTACCGTTGCAAAGGATTCGACGGCTGCGACTCGAAACCGGATACCCAGCTCCATTTCGATCGCGGCGATGAAGGTCACAAAGGTGAACGAGTCCCAGTTGGGCACGTCACTGCGCCTGGTGTCCATTCCGAGGACAATCGAGTCGTCACCGAGGAGGTCTCGCAAGGTGCGGGAGAACATCGCCAGGATCTCATCGTCAGTCATGTCTGTGCACCGCGTCTGATGTAGGTCGGTTGAACTGCGTAGTCCGCGAGGTCGACCGCCCAGCGAGTCGTGCCTTCAGGGGCCGGCCCAGGCCGGCGAACAAACCCGAGTTTGCTGAACAGTTCCTTGATGACCGCGTTCCGCGCCGTGGCGATGAAGTCCGCATGCAGGGTCCGAGCTCCGCGGGCCCGGGCCGACTCGACTGCAATATTCATGGCCTCGTACTCGAGCTGCCGGCCGAACACCCGACAGCTCATGACCCAGCTGACCAGTTCGAACAATCCGGGATCCTGCTGATCGCGACAGAGTATCAGGACACTCACGATACCGTTGTCACCGAAGCGGTCGATCAGGCGAAACTGGAGCGTGATGTTCTCCGGATCATCGATCAGCGTGGATAGTTCTTCGGCCGTATAGCGGCGCGTGGTCGTATTGAACTGGTTGGTCTTGTTGATGAGTTGCGTCGCACGCGCCAACTCGACGGCCGTGACGGGACCAAATACCAGAGACATGTCCAGACCGCGCAGGAAGTCGTCCATGCTCTCGAGGCTGCTGCGCAGGCTCTGCCGTTCGGCATTTGCGGCGTACTGTTCGACTCGCTGGCGATCCTCGGCGGTGAAGCTGACGGCTTCGAAGTAACCCGCATCTGCAATGCTGCGCACGTAGTGGGCCGGATCGTCTGGCAGTTCCGGAACAGCCACCATCGGCAGGCTCGCACGCACGCGCGCCCGTTCAGCCGGGTTGTCATCGACAAATACGAGGCTGTCGAGCCCGATGTTCAATTGCTCGGCAATCGCACTGAGGTTCTGTGCCTTGTCCGTCCAATTGACCATGAATGCACTGATGTCCGCGCGCTTCAACAACATTTCCGGATGCTCGCGAAAAGCCGCCTCGGCGATCGCCGCCTCGTTCTTGGAGCACACAGCAAGAATGATCCCGCGCGACTTGAGCGCCCTGGCGTAACGCTGCAACGCCAGGTGTGCCTCACCGGCAGCACTGCCTTCGCCCAGCACGATGCCCTCGAGCCCGACATCGCCAATCACACCACCCCATAGCGTGTCGTCAAGATCGAGCACCAGGCATTTCTTTGACTGTCCGCGCCGCGCCGCAATGAGCCGGGCTACGAGATCGCCGTAGATTGGCGCTGCCCGCGGAGCGATCTCGATCTTGCCTTGCAGCCAGCGTGCGACGTCGAACCAGGCGTCGATGCCATCGCGGGCACTGGAGCGTGTGACATCGAGCAGCAGTGCCCCCTCCTGGGCAGCTGCGGCGGCGAGCTGCGCGTTCAGGTCCGCAACGACCCGTGCGGGAGCGCCGGGAACCATCCGGTCATAACTGCCAAAAAGTGTTTCAGTGACATCCAGAAATGTTTGCTGAATCACTGTTGCGCCAAGATTCTCGCGCGACATGCGCCACAGCACGCGCAGATCATCAATCGTGGCTGCAACCGCTGCTCGGGCGTCTTCTGCCGAAGCGGTGAGCGGCACGCCGGCGATTGTCTCGTGGGAGACGAGCGAAAACAGGATCATCTCCGGCTTGAAGGCGTACAGCTCTGACGCCGGATTCATCAGCTCCTGGCGATATTGACCAAAAGACCCGGCGTACGTTTCGACCAGCAACCGGCGGCGCAGGGCGCCGACGCGAATCGCCGGCAACAAGTGGTCAATCGTAGACGAGGCGAGAACGGCGAGCCTCACGAGCGGAAAGCCCGCAGCGATTCCCGCGTCTGCTTCCCTTGCGACCGCCTTCAGCGCGTTGTCCACCTGAATCGTTTCGACGAGACCCAGGCGCAGTTGCGCGACCGCTGCAAGTTTCTCCAGACGCTCCCCAGTTTCATCAGCCTCCAGGGCGGACTTCAGGCTCTGCCGGAAATCGACGGGATTGGGAAGCCAATGCATCGTAGTCATGGACCGCAAATCTACTCAGCGATCCAGACACTGCTGGATACGCGCGCCAGCGAGGTCAAAGAACGTCTGCGACCAGAGTTCGGCGCTTGGCTTGTCGAGATGGGAGCCATCATGGGTGCGCAGGCCCTCAAGCGGCGGGGTGATCAGTTCGAGCCCCAGTGAGCTGGCGATCGCCTGTGCCTCGGCGGTCCTGGTCTTGGGATAGGGAACGAGAGTCAGGATTACGCAGGCACGATCCACCGGAAGCCTCGCAACGAACTCGCTCGCCAAGGCCTTGTAGTGATCCCACTGATCTTGGCCGCCGCCGGGGCCTTCCGAGACCGGCGCAGGGTTGACTTTGTTTACCCCTCTTTCCACGAAGTGGCCCGTCTTCACGGCTCGAAAGTAGGCGAACTTGTGACCGCAAATCCCGCCGGGGATCTTGCAAATCCAGCGATGAGGTTGCTGCCATCGCTGCTTTTCGGTGTAACGCTGTCTTATGGCCTTGTCGTGCAAGATCTGCGAACCGGGTCCAGTCTCCGCGTCGGAGAAGAATCGATCAACGTTGATGACGTAGACCTTCGCCCGTGGCTTGAGCCTCGCAAGCAGCGGCGCGGTGAAGCTTATGTTCTCGGTGTGAGTAAATCCCAGGAGGTAGTGGCTGGCGGCCCGCGCGGCAAACCACTTGTCGGTGGCGATGGTGGAAAACGCGAACTGCATGCGGCTGCTGCCGAGGAACAAGACATCCGCAGCGGCTGCGAATTCCTGAACGCCCTGCTCAAGTCCGAACCAGACCGCGCCGTGATCGTAGTCACCATAGGCCGATCCGTTGCAGTAACCCATGTACCTGCCAGATCGATAGCCCTCGGCCGAACAGGAAAGTGCACCTTGCAACCGCTGCATGACTAGGTAGGCGCCGACCGTGGCCATGATCAATACGAGAATGTAATGGGCGGGGCGGATCGCCAGAAGCTTGAGCATGAAGTACCGGATCGCTGCCGAACAGCAGTTCAATTTCATATCATGTGAAGTCTAACGGTCGTTAGCAACTGGCGTTTGTGACCTGCCGCCGACTTTAGCGGGCATCGCTGCGGCTCGCGTAGTCGATCGCCCGATCGATCCGGGCGAGCGTCTGCTCGCGGCCCAGGATTGCGAGCGTCTGGTCGATCGGCGGTGATACGCTGCCCCCCGACACCGCGACCCGCAGCGGCTGCGCGACCCTGCCAAGCCCCAATCCACCCGCCTCCGCGAGCGCCTGGATGGCCTCGTGGATCGCTGGTGCAGTCCATTCCACTGTCGCCGCAAGTGTCGCGCGCGCTTGCTCCAGGATCGGCTTCGACTCGGCTGTCAGGTGCTTGCGGGCCGCCTTGTCTTCGTAGGATGCAGGCGCCTCGAAGAAGAACCGGCTTGCGAGTGCCATATCCTTGAGCGTCTTCGCGCGCTCGCGCTGGGCCTCGACAACCGCTTCGAGCGGCGGACCATTTGAGGCGTCCACCCCCAGTCGATTGAGCTGCCAGCGAAGCTCGACCGCGATCCGCGAGGCCGGCATCCGCATCAGGTGTTGCTGGTTGATCCAGGCCAGCTTTTCGGGATTGATCGCCGAAGCCGACTTGTTGACATCGGCGATATCGAACAGCGCACGCATCTCCTTCAGCGAAAAGATTTCCTGGTCACCGTGCGACCAGCCAAGCCGTGCCAGGTAGTTGAGCAAGGCCTCGGGCAGGTAACCCTCCTCGCGGTAATACAGCACTGACACCGCGCCGTGCCGCTTGGAGAGCTTCGTGCCGTCGGGTCCCAGGATCATCGGCAGGTGCGCATAGACCGGCGGCTCGACACCCATGGCGCGCAGCATGTTCATTTGGCGCGGCGTGTTGTTCAGGTGATCGTCGCCGCGGATCACGTGCGTGATCTTCATGTCGTAGTCGTCGACGACCACGCAGAAGTTGTAGGTCGGGTTGCCGTCGGAGCGTTCAATGATCAGGTCGTCGAGTTCGACGTTCTGGAATACGACGTTGCCATGCACGGCATCGGCAACCACCACCGCGCCTTCGGTCGGGTTCTTGAAGCGCACCACCGGCGTGACGCCTTCAAGTGGCGCTTTCCGCTCGCGGCAACGCCCGTCGTAGCGCGGCTTTTCCTTGCGCGCGAGCTGATCGTTGCGCATTTGCTCGAGTTCGTCTTTCGAGCAATAGCAGTGATAAGCCTTGCCCTCGGCGAGCCACTGCTGGATCACTTCGCGGTATCGCGGATAACGCTGGCTCTGGTAGAAGGGGCCTTCATCGGCGTCGAGCCCCAGCCACTTCATGCCGTCCAGGATCACCTGCACGGCCTCAGGCGTCGAGCGCTCGCGGTCGGTGTCCTCGACGCGCAGGATGAATACGCCGCCATGACGGCGCGCGTAGAGCCAGCAGAACAGCGCAGTCCGTACGCCGCCGATGTGCAGCATGCCGGTGGGGCTCGGCGCGAAGCGGGTACGTACGGTCATGGCGCGGGATTCTATCGCGTTGACCCCCGGCGACAGCGCCCCGTAGAATCGCGGGCCGCAGCGGGCGGTTAGCTCAGCGGTAGAGCACTGCTTTCACACGGCAGGGGTCACTGGTTCAATCCCAGT
>DAITAA010000047.1:0-9660 GCA_036824505.1 Steroidobacteraceae bacterium | reverse complement strand
GTCGCTGACGCACAAGGACAAACTCGCTCGGGCTCTACAGGAACTTCGGTTTAGCGAGGCAGAGCCGAAACGCTCCTTGGCGCTCGCCATCTCGTCCGGTGCAATGCGGGCCACCAGATGTCCGGCTCGGGCCAGGTCGGTCCAGCCGTCCGGACGCGAGGATGTCGCGGCGATCTGCTCCAGTAGCTCGATGATCCGACTGCCCCGCAGGAACGCCAGATCGAACTCTCGCCGAAGGTCGCCGTGCAGGATGGATTCGCCGACGTCCTTTCGATGCTGCTGGACCTGCTCGAGCAGTGCTTTGCCGTGTTCGAGCACCGGCAACGCGCGTGCCCGCTGCTCCGGGCGAACACCTCAGACACTGGGTCGAGCGCATCACCGTGGGCATCGACCTAATCACGATTCGCGTACGGATGCCGTCCGGCCCGAGCGATCAGGACGCCGCCTCCATCGAAGTGCCCATGCAACTGAAGCGCTGCGGCCCGGCGGTGCGGCTTATCGTGAATGCACCGGGCACCCCGCGCCGATCAGCGCCGGACGCCAAGCTGGTGGCGCTGCTCACGAAAGCCCATGACTGGTTCGGTCGCCTCACCTCGGGGCGCGACGACAGCATCGCCACGATCGCCCGTGCTGAAGGACTCACCGGATCGTACGTGACGCGCGTGGTCCAGCTGGCATTCCTGGCGCCCGATATCGTGGAGCGCATCGCGCGCGGCCATCAGCCGCCGACGCTGAACGCCGAACGGCTGAGCCGGCAGGTTCCACTGCCGATGGACTGGACTGTCCAGCGCGCCAAGTTCGGCTTCGACCGCTGACGCGGATCTCCCGAGGTAATCCCACAGGCGTCCTTGCCGGGCGTGACGGCACCCCGCCTCGTCGTGGCGCGCCGCACATTCGCACCGGCAAATCCGTGCTTTGAGAAAGTTGGCCCGACAACGGGGAAAAAGACGACTGTCCCCGTCTCAGAGAGTGACGTGCTCCGTGAAAGCCCGCGGCCCGCAGGGCCTGGACAAGAAAAAGCCCACGACGCGCGCGGGCCCTGACTTGCTGGCGGAGGACGAAGTCCAGAGCGAACCCGTCTCTGGCCGAAGTTCGCTGAAACAGGGAAATATGCAGGGAAATTGCACCGATTTCGGTCTCGCGCAGAGCGGCTGACCCGCATAAACGCGCGTGGCCAATGGCGTGCTGGGCAGAGATGCCCCTTTTGATGGTGCCCCGTACAGGGAACCTCGCAGCGAACGAGCAGGGAAGACAATAGGGTCCCCAGCGAGATCAACTGCAATGGGTTCCAGGAACGACTTGCTCGAAAGAACCGAGGCAGGTCACCCGCTCGGCGAGAGAGCCGGAGCGAATTCTTGCGATACGACTCCTCGCTTGCGCCGTTACCGTCGAGCATTGGCCATCGCTCAAGTGTCCGCTTTCGTTCAGCTCAAACTCTTGTTTTGGGTCGTTGTACATCGACCCCTATGCACAGATCGCGACTATGCGCAGTCTTGCGATTTCAGCCCAATGGCACGTTTTGTAGCACCGTTTACTTATTGATCTTTGATAGCTAATATCGTATTTCGCTAACAGCGAGGCTTTGGACCATGACCCGCTTCATCCTCACTTCTGTGGCCGATCGCGTTGGCGTCATCACCTTGAATCGTCCAGAACGGATGAATGCGTGGCACGCAGCGATGCGCGTGGAAATCGTCGCTGCATTGAGTCAGTTCGACACCGACCCGGCGATCTCCGCGCTGATCATGACCGGCACTGGGGATCGCGCGTTCTGCGCGGGACAGGATCTGGAGGAGGCCCACGGGTTCGACGTGCAGCGCTCGGAGCAGTGGATGCGCGAGTGGGAGATTTTCTATGGGACGCTGCGCGGCCTCTCCAAGCCGCTGGTCATGGCGTTGAATGGCCTGGCGGCCGGATCGGCCTTCCAGGTCGCTCTGCTGGGGGACATCCGTGTCGCGCATCCGGGCGTGCGCATGGGACAGCCCGAGATCAACTCCGGCATCGCCAGCGTCACGGGGCCGTGGATCATGAGGGAAATGCTGGGCATGTCGCGGACCATCGAACTCACCCTGACGGGCCGCATGATGGATGCCGAGGAGTGCCGCGCGATCGGGCTGGTGCACCACGTGGTCCCCGCCGAACACGTCTTCGCCAGGTCCCTTGAGATCGCCAAGGATCTCGCCGCGAAGCCACCGGTGGCGATGCGCCTGGACAAGCAGCGCTTCGCCGAAATGACCGAGGCGGGATTCCGGGACGCCATCACGGCCGGCATCCGTATCCAGGCAGAGTCGTACGCCACGGGCGAACCCGCTCGGATGATGGAGGAGTTCTTCCGCAAGAGAGGAAAGGTCGTCGAGCCGTCTGTCAAGACCTGAGCAGCACGGCGAGCCCCAACGCATCAACGGTTCCGCCACCGCGGGAAGCCCACCGAAGTTCGCACCCAGGAGGTCCCATGAACGACTACCCCAACTTCAAGCGTCGTCAACTGCTCACGGCCGGCAGCGGGATCGCGTGCGCTGCGGCGCTGCCGCTGTCCGCGCTGGCGCAGGCCAAGCAGATCGTCGTGTCCGATCCCGGCGGCCCCTACACGGTCGCCTACCGGAAGGCCTTCTACGATCCGTTCGAGAAAGCCACTGGCATTCGCGTCGTTAGCGTGGCGCGTGAGTCGCAGCCGGTCGCGCAGTTCTCCGCCATGGTCCAGGCGAAGAATTTCATCTGGGACGTCACGACTTTGACGCTGTCCGCGGACATCCCGATTCTTGAGCAGCGCGGGCTGCTCGAACCCATGGGCCTAAATGCCTCCGAGTTCCCCGGATTGATGCCGGACGCGATCACCCCGAACTGGCTGGGTGTGGATGTCTACTCGACCGTCCTCGCCTACCGCACCGACAAGCTCGGGCAGAATGCACCGAAGAGCTGGGCCGATTTCTGGGACGTGCAGAAGTTCCCGGGACGACGCTCGCTGCGCCGCAATCCGCTCGACACGCTTGAGCAGGGGCTTATGGCGGACGGCGTGTCCATCGACAAGTTGTACCCGCTCGATGTCGACCGCGCCTTTCGCAGCCTGGACCGCATCAAGAAACATATCGCGGTCTGGTGGACCAGCGGTGCACAGGCCATGCAGCTGATCCAGTCGGGCGAAGTGGACATGATCTCCACCTGGAACGGTCGCGCGCAGGCGGCGATCGACGGCGGCGCACCGGTGGCGATCGTCTGGAACCAGGGCCTCTATTCGATCGAAGGATGGGGCATTCCGAAGGGGACACCCAACGCGGCCGCCGCCAAAGCATTCGTGCGTTTCTGCGCCGATGCCGAGCGCCAGGCGATCATGACCGAGGACCTGGCCTATGGGCCGACCAACCTCAAGGCCTACGACCGCATCCCGGCCAAGCGGGCGTCGATCCTGCCGACCGCCCCGGACAACATCAAAGGCATGCGTCTGCCAAGCCCCGAGTGGTGGCATCAGAACCGCGAGAAGGTGTCCGAGCGCTTCAATGCGTGGCTGCTGTCCTGAGCCTCGCGCACCATGGCGTTCAGGCTCGAAACCCGCGGCCTGAGCAAGCGCTATCGCGACGCGGTGGCGCTGCTGCCGACCGACCTGGCGGTGCGCAACGGGGAGTTCCTGACTTTGCTCGGACCCTCCGGTTCGGGCAAGACGACCCTGCTGCAGATGATCGCCGGACTGGTCGAGCCCACTGAAGGGCGGTTGCTGATCGACGGCGTCGATGCCACCGACCTGCCCGCCGGCGAACGCGGAATCGGCATGGTGTTCCAGAGCTATTCGCTGTTTCCCCACCTCACCGTGTCGGAGAACGTCGCCTATCCCCTACGAATGCGGCGCATGGCGCGCGCCGGAATGGCGAGCGCCATCGAGGCAGCCCTGCGCATGGTCAGGATGGAAGCCTTTGCGCGCCGCTATCCACGCGAGCTCTCGGGCGGCCAGCAGCAGCGCGTGGCACTCGCGCGCTGCTTCGTTTACCGGCCGTCCGTGATCCTGCTCGACGAACCGCTGGGCGCCTTGGACAAGAAGCTTCGCGAGCACATGCAGCTGGAGATTCGCAAGCTCCACCGCGAACTCGGGGCGACGTTCATCTACGTCACGCACGACCAGGAGGAGGCGCTGACCCTCTCCGACCGCATCTGCCTCATGAACCAGGCGCGTGTCGAGCAGGTCGGCACGCCGGACGAGTTGTATGACCGCCCGGCCTCCCGCTTCGCGGCGGACTTCATCGGCCACTCCAACATCCTGGACGGTGAGCTAGAGGCGGACGGTGGAGGCTCGCCGGCCCTGCGAGCCGGGCCGCATCTCGTACCCCTTCCGCGCGGCTTCAAGGCCGACGCAGCGACACGTCAGGCCGCGTTGCTCGTTCGACCGGAGTCAGCGCGTCTGACTTCCCCGGCCGAGGGACTCCTTCATGGAACAGTGACGGAGGTCGTCTTCGCCGGCTCCGACTCGCGCGCGCTGGTTGACATCGGTGGCGAGCGTCGCTTCACCGTACGCACCCTGCGCCGCGCGACCCCCGCGAGAGGCGAACAGGTCGGCATCACATGGGACGTCGACGACAGTTCCGTGTTGGTCTAGGAAGCTCGAGGGTATGACAGTCCTGCGCGCTCGCCGTGTCGTGACCATGCTCCTGCCGGCCTTGCCGGCGCTGCTGTTCCTCGGATTCTTCTTCTGCGTTCCGGTCGTCGAGATCCTGAAGGGGTCCTTCTACAGTCAGGATGCACAGCTCGGCCTGGCGCAGTACGAGCGGCTGACCGCGAACCCGGTCTACGCCAAGGTCCTGGGCACAACTTTCATGATCGCCATCCTGACTGCCGCGCTCAGCGTTGCGATCGGCTACCCGGTCGCCTATCTGCTCAGCCAACTCGGCCAACGCGGACGAAGTCGCTGGCTTGTGTGGGTGCTGATCCCGTTCTGGACCAGCTACCTCGTCAAGACCTTCGCCTGGATACTGGTCCTGTCGAAGACCGGCGTGCTCGCCACCATCGCGGTCGCGCTCGGGTTGACGGCGGAGGCCAATGCAGCAACGCCGTCGTTGGGCGCAGTGTTGATCGGCATGGTGCACGCCCTCATTCCCCTCGCGGTGATGACCATGCTGCCGATCATGCAAGGCATCAACGCCCAGTTGTCGCAGGCCGCCCAGACCCTGGGGGCGAACCGTTCGGTTGCATTCTTCACCGTCTTCGTGCCCTTGTCCGCCCCCGGGGTAGCCGCGGCCGCGTTGCTGGTGTTCATCACCAGCCTGGGCTTCTTCATCGTGCCGTCGCTGCTTGGCACGCCGCGTGAAACCATGATCGCCCAGCTGGTCATCAGCTCCGTGATGGAGTTGCTCAACCTGCCATTCGCCGGTGCTCTGTCGACCGTTCTCCTAGTGTGCGCTTTAGTCGTGTTCCTGGCCTACGACAAGCTCGTCGGCTTGTCATCGCTGAGCGGCGAAGGCACCTCGGCCCCCCGTGGGCGCGGGCTCGCCGCCATCATGGGGCTGTTGACGACGCTGGGCCGCGCCGCCGGCCACTTGACCCTGCCGTCGGCCCGGCGCGCGTCGGCGCGCGGCCACCGCGGCCTGCGGGTCTACGTGCTCGCCGTCGTAGCGCTCCTGTCCCTGCCGATTGTGATCATCCTGCCGATCGCCTTCACCAATTCGACGTTCCTCTCGTTTCCGCCGCGCGGTTTCAGCCTGCGCTGGTTCGAGTCGTTCCTCTTCTCGACGGTCTGGCAGACGGCGCTGATGCGCTCGCTCGCGGTCGCTACCGTCGCCGCGCTCGTCGCGCTGCTGCTCGGCATGGGGGCGGCGCTGGCGCTGACCAAGCTATCGGAACGCTGGTCGAAGTCGCTGTTCGCGTTCCTGATCGCGCCGCTGATCGTGCCACGGATCGTGATCGCCGTCGGCCTGTTTTATCTTTATGCCCGCCTCGATCTGGTCGGCACCGATACCGGACTGACGATCGGCCACACCGTGCTGGCAATACCCTACGTGGTGGTGACGCTGGCGCCGGCGCTCAAGCACTTCGACTGGCGTCTCGACGACGCGGCGCGAATCCTCGGCGCATCGGCGCCCGCGCGCCTGCGCACCGTGCTGCTGCCGCTGATCTTCCCCTCGCTGGCCTCGGCATTCCTGTTTGCTTTCCTGACCTCGTTCGACGACCTGACCATCGCCATCTTTGTCAGCGGCGGCCTGAAGACCACGCTACCAAAGCAGATGTGGGACGACATGCTGCTCGCGGTCAATCCAACCCTCGCCGCCGTGTCGGCGATGCTGGTCGTCGTGATCACCGCCGTCATGTTTGTCCTCTCTGTCTTGAGACAAGAAACGAGGGCTTGATGCACGACTACCCGCAATACTTCCCGGTCCGCGGGGCGAGCGACGAGCTCGACGTCGTTTCCCTGCTTCGCAAGGGCCTGCGTGGCGATCCCCGGCGCACGCTGCTCTGCTTCGAGGAGGACCCGTGGAGCGGCGGCCGCATGGCCTTGCGGATCGGCGCTCTCCAGGAATGGTTTGCCAGTCTGCGCCTCGGGCGTGGCGATCGCGTCGCTGTGATGTTGCGCAACGAGCCCGATCACGTCGCGCTGATCTATGCGCTGATCCTGTCCGGTCTGGTCTGGGTGCCAGTCAACACGCGCTTCAAGGGCCCCGGCATTGCCTATCTGATCGACCATTGCCGGCCCGCAGCGCTCGTCGGGGAGGCGGCCTTCGAAGCGGTGATCGCCGAAGCCGTGGCGCAGAGCGCGCACCGCATGCCATTGTGCCGGCTGCCGGCATTCGACCCCGCTCCGGGACAGACCGAGCCGGTGGCGACAGACAGCCAGCCCGGCGATACGCTGTGCATCATCTACACGTCGGGCACCACGGGGGCGCCAAAGGGAGTGATCTTCACGCACCGGATGCTGCGCATCGCCGGCGAGGCGGCGCTCATCGCGGCTGATGCGCGTAGCGGCGATCGCCTCTTCCTGTGGGAGCCACTCTGCCACATAGGCGGCGCCCAGATGCTGCTGGTCCCGTTTCTGGTCGAGGCCGAGTTGCATCTGGTTCCTGGCTTCTCGGCCAGCCGCTTCTGGAGCCAGATCGCCGCGGCGGGTGCGACGCAACTGCATTACCTCGGCGGCATTCTCGACATCCTCATGGGTCAGCCCGAGTCGCGGCAACCGTCGCACCACACCCTGCGCGTCGCCTGGGGAGCGGGTGTCAGCGCCAAGGCGTGGGAGCCGATCCGCCGGCGCATGGGCTTCGTCCTCCGCGAGTGCTACGGCATGACGGAGGGCTCCAGCTTCGCCACCGTGAACGCCACCGGCAAGCCGGGTTCGATCGGGAGGCCCCTGCCGTGGCTGCGACTCGAGCTGCTAGACGACGAGGATCGCCCGGTCGCGATCGGCGATCTCGGCCAGATCGTTCTGTCCAGCGATGTCGAGGGGGTATTCCTGCCCGGTTATCTGGACGATCCGCAAGCCACCGCACAGTCGCTAAGGGGCGGCAAGCTTTACACGGGCGACATCGCGCGCCAGGACGCGGATGGCGATCTCTACTTCGTGGGGCGGCGCACCGACAGCATGCGCGTACGCGGCGAGAACGTCTCGGCCTGGGAGATCGAACGCGTCTTCGCGACCCATCCCGCCATCGCCGCGGTCGCGGCCGTGGGCGTACAGGGCGCGGCGGGCGAGCAGGAGATCTTCCTGAACGTGCAGTTCCGCCCGGGTGCCGAAGTCGCGTTCCCTGCGCTGGCGGCATGGGCCGATCGGTTGCTCGCCCCCTTTCAACAGCCGCGCTACTACGCGCGGGTCAGCCGCTTCGAACTCACGCCTAGCGAGCGCATCCGCAAGCACCTGCTCTCGCGCGACGTGAGCACTGCCTGGGATCGGCTCGCCAGCCGGACGCCGGCCTGACGGCTGCGCTGCGCCAGCGGCTCGTCAGTGCTGAACCGAGAGGGCCGAGGCCGCCGAGATCAGCAAATCGGCGATGACGCGTTCCTGCTTCGCTCCACCCCAGCGCGGCCTGGCGACCGCGACGTTGATCGCCCCGATGGCGTGCCCGTGGGAACCGATGATCGCGACCGCCGTGGAGATGTCGCCGAGGTAGTACTCCTCTTCAGTGTGCGCGTAGCCCTTCTTGCGGATCTCGGCCAGGCGCTCCCGGATCGCCTTTGGCTTGGCGACCGTGTGCGGCGTGTACTGGATTAGGTTCGAACGCGCGAGGATTTCGTCGACCCGCTCGTCCGGCAAGCTGGCCAGAATCGCCAGTCCCGGCGCAGTACAGTACGCGGGCAGGCGGCTGCCGACGATCACGTTCGGATTGAGCACATGGCGGCTGACGATCCGCTGCACGAAGACGATGTCGGTGCCATCGAGCACGGTGATGTTGGTCGTCTCCTCGGTCTCCCGCGAGAGATGCTGCACGTAGGGCGTGGCACGTCGGACCAGCTCGTTCGAGGCCAAGTAGTGATAGGCGAAGTCGAGCAGCTGCGGCGAGAGCTCATAGGACTTCGTATCGTCGTCCTTGATCAGGTAACCGAGCGTTTTCAGCGTGTACGTGAAGCGCTGCGCTGCGCTCAGGTCGAGCCCGCTCGCCGCGGCGAGCTGCGACAACGTCAAGTGCCGCCGGGTCCCGTCGAATGCCATCAACACCCGCATCGCCTTGTCGACGGAGTTGACGAACAGCGTGGACTTCCTCTCGGGCGAAGGCCGACGCCTCTTGGCAGCCGAGACGGACAGCACGATATCCGAGGGTTTCAGCCTGGTGGCACGTCGGGTTGCCATGGGTCCCTGTCGCAGACCAATCTACGTTGCGTCAGATAGTTTATCGCTTTCCACTATGGTTCATTGGAATACGATGCGGCGCGCGGATCGCGGCCTGCGCGATGCCGACTCTGCTCGAGATCGCCTCCAGTTCGACCAAGTGCAGCACCGGCATGCGCGACCCCGAAATGCACCAGACTAAGGTGAAGAAGAACTACTGGCGCTGCTCACGAAAGCCCATGACTGGTTCGGTCGCCTCACCTCAGGGCGCGACGACAGCATCGCCACGATCGCCCGCGCTGAAGGACTCACCGGGTCGTATGTGACGCGCGTGGTCCAACTGGCATTCCTGGCGCCCGATATCGTCGAGCGCATCGCGCGCGGCCATCAGCCGCCGACGCTGAACGCCGAACGGCTGAGCCGGCAGGTTCCACTGCCGATGGACTGGACTGTCCAGCGCGCCAAGTTCGGCTTCGACCGCTGACGCGGATCTCCCGAGGTAATCCCACAGGCGTCCTTGCCGGGCGTGACGGCACCCCGCCTCGTCGTGGCGCGCCGCACATTCGCACCGGCAAATCCGTGCTTTGAGAAAGTTGGCCCGACAACGGGGAAAAAGACGACTGTCCCCGTCTCAGAGAGTGACGTGCTCCGTGAAAGCCCGCGGCCCGCAGGGCCTGGACAAGAAAAAGCCCACGACGCGCGCGGGCCCTGACTTGCTGGCGGAAGGGGTGTCCTTTCGCGTAGCGGTCGGAATCGTTCGCTCGATTTGACAGACCTGCTGGGGAGCCGCGTGGGCGCTTGATCCGCGTCACTATGCATGTCCGCAGTCGTCCGTTACTATTCGTTAAGCATCGGTGGGTAGATTTGTGGGTTCCACCGATTCCCCCTAGCGGACGGCGGAGACTTCGACCATGGCACGCGAAATTCAT
>DAITAA010000011.1:57619-89460 GCA_036824505.1 Steroidobacteraceae bacterium | reverse complement strand
AAACGAGATGGTGGCCAGGGGTGGAATTGAACCACCGACACGCGGATTTTCAGTCCGCTGCTCTACCAACTGAGCTACCTGGCCATCGTTCGGGCTGCGTATTAGACAGGGGCCGTCTGGCGGGCGTCAAGGAAGCGCCATGATTGGGCACACTACTTCCCGGATCGCTCGATGAAGCCTTCCGGCGCCTTGGATCCGCCGCCAAAAAAGAACTTCTCCATCTCCCCAACCAGGAATGCGCGGGCTTTCGGCTCGAAGGTCACGAGCCGATATTCATTGATCAGCATGGTCTGGTGACCCAGCCACTTCTGCCAGGCTTCCTTCGAGACGTTTTCGTAGATGCGCTGGCCGAGTTCACCCGGATAGGGCACGCGCTCGAGGCCTTCCGCTTCGCGGCCGAGCATCACGCATTGGACCATTCTTGTCATCGGTGAAGCAGGCCTTGATCAGCTTGGAAACAGGTGTCGGCAGACCAACTGGCATAGGCGCATTGTATATATACCAGACTGACCCCGGCTCCTCCACGCGCGCCTTGTCGCGCGGCAGCTTCAGGATCCAGGGCTCGATGTCGAGATCGAAATGCGTGAATGAATGTCGCAGCGCCGGCAATCGCCGCAACTGCTGTGGCGCCGACTTGAATGTGGACGCGCACCAGGCATGTGCTGCGGTTACATCCGGAAATTCCGGCGGCGCCCATAAGCCGCCCCAGATGCCCCGGGCCGCCCGACGCCGCAACAGGACCTCGCGGCCATGTCGCAGTACGAAGACCATCTGCGTGTTGCGCAGTCGCCGAGGCTCCCGCGCGCGGCGCGCCGGCAGTTCGTCAACGCAATCCGCAGCCAGGGCGCCGCACTCATCATTCAGCGGGCAGCGGTCACAGGCGGCACTCGAGCGAGTGCAGACCGTGGCGCCAAGATCCATGATGGCCTGCGTGTACTCCGCGACGCGCTTGGGCGGCGTGCATTTCTCCGCGAGTCGCCAGAGCCGCGCCGTCGTCTTGGCCTCGCCCGGCCAGCCGCGGATGCAGAATACGCGCGTGAGCACGCGCTTGACGTTGCCGTCCAGAATCGGATGCCGCTGGCCCATTGCAAGCGCAAGGATCGCGCCCGCCGTCGAGCGCCCGATGCCTGGCAGCGCCATCAGTTCCGGCAGCGTCTCCGGCAGCCTTCCGTCAGGCCGCGAGACAATCTCGATTGCGGCGCGATGCAGGTTCCGCGCACGGGCGTAGTAGCCGAGACCCGACCAGAGGTGGAGCACTTCGTCGAGCGACGCCGCCGCCAGTGAGCCGACATCCGGAAACCGGGCGACGAAGCGCTCGAAGTACGGAATGACCGTCTCGACCTGCGTCTGCTGCAGCATCACTTCGGATATCCACACGCGATAGGGCGTCGGGTCCAATTGCCAGGGCAGGTTCCTGCGGCCGTGCCGCTCGAACCACGGCAGCAGGCGCGCAGCAAGAATCGCCGTATCTGGAATCCGCTTCATCCGCTACCGGGACCGGCACGTCTTTCAATCGCCTGGAACATTCCAAGCGTACCGTCATGCAGGGTCTTATACATCGCCTTGCGGACGAGCCAGCGCGGCATCCAGAACGAGGGATCGAATTCGTTCCGGTACCGGACCGTCGTGCCGCCATCCCGCGACTCGACGCGAATCACGGTCAATCCGTACTTCATGTCGCCCTCGCCCGGAATCGCGGTTGCGACCAGCCGCCCGGGCTGTTGGTCCAGTAGTTCATAGCGATCCATCGTCCGGCAGAACACGGACCCCAGGCAGCCGCGCAGCCGCGTGAACAGCAGTGGCTTGCCGTCCTGCATGCTGCTGCGCGCCAGGATGATCCGCGGATCGAGAGCCGGATAGTTTGGGTAGTCCATCAACACGCGCATGACCGCGCCGGGATCCGCTGAGAGTTGCGCTTCGAACTCCACGACATAGCGCCGGCCCTGCTCGTAAACCAATAGTTTGGACACGTCCATGGCGTGCGCAGCGCTCGCGGCGGCAAGCGCCGGTACCGCCGCCAGCAGCAGGAGGAATGGCGAGCTCATGGCGTCTCACCATTGCTTCGCTCGACTTTCAGCAGCATCTCGCGGAGTTTCGCACCCGCGACGCGCGCCTCGTCGATCCGGATCTCCGCGTCGATGTCGAGCTTACCGAGTGCCGCGACCGACTCCTCCAGAGTCGCTTTCTCCTCGCCGCGCGCTTTCGATCCCGGCGCCAGGTAGCGATCGAAGTCGATCCGGTCGGCGTGGATCCGGATCCGGTGGAACTGCGGCACGATGCTGCCGCTCCACTGCGTGTCGTCCAGCCAGCCGTCGGTCATGTCCAGTTGCAGGACACCCTGGTCGAGCCGGCCCTTCGCACTGAATTCCATCGACTTGAAGGCATCCGGATCCGCCGTTGCGGGCAACGGACTGCCGAACGCAATGGCCGCGGAGCGCGGCGAGAACGGCGAGGTCACGAGCGTGAACGACAGGCTCGTTCCGCGATCGCCGACCGTGGACTGCAACTCGAATTCGCTGCGGATGCCCGCGAGCGCCATTTTTCCAGCCTTGATTTCGGCCGTGCCCGATGCCCCGTCATAACTTGCGACCCCGATGCCGCCCTCGAGTTCAATACCGGCGAGCGGCAGGGGCTCGCCGCCGACCCAGCCGCGCAGCGCCAGGTCGCGGGCCAGATAACGTTTGGCAACCGGATCAAGCAATCCCCGTCCCTGAAGAGCGAAGTGCAGCGTGTGGCCGCCGCTGACGCCCGCCAGTTGCAGATTGACGGGAAATTCGGCTGCCGGCGCGATGGAATCGGCAGCGATCCCGATCGCCGTCAGGCGAAAGCTGAGGTTGGCAGCGGCGTCGTAGAATTCGAGCGCGCCGCGTTCCAGTTCGAACTTGCCGATGGACCAGCGCGGCTCCCCTTTCCCGCCAAGCTCCGAGAGCCGCTCGATGAGCGCGGAAAAATTGTCCGAGCCGTCGGCAATGAACTCGGGCCGTACGGTCACGTCGGAGATTACAATCGACCGCAATGCCGGATCGCCGCCGAACGCGGCACGCCAGGTCAGCGCGACGCGCGCGCTGCCGGCTTCCAGCAGCGGATCCGTCGCAAAGCCCGGCGGCTGCGCGATCTCGAGGCCACCAACTTCCACTGACGGCGTCGGCAGGAATCCGATCGAAAGCGTGCTGACGGTGACCGGCAGGCCGGTCATCTCGCCAAGGTAATCGCCCAGGGCGCGATGTGCCGCGTCGGTTCGCACGCCGATCCAAAGAATTGCCAGTGCGAGAAGCACGACGGCCGCGATGGCGGCCAGGGTCAACGCGACGGGCTTTTTCCTCAGACGCATGAATCCGGGGGTTCAAGGGAACCCCCGGATTCTAGCCTAGCGGTCGCAGACCGTGATGTCGCCGCTCAGTGAATTGATGCTGACCCGCGCGCCACCGCTGCCCTGCGTGAAATTCAGCTCGCTACCCGGGCCATAACGGCTCTTGTCGCGGGCCTTCTGGCCGAAGCAGTTGTTGATGTCGCCGCTGAACGATTCCATGTCGAACTCGGCGTTGACGGGCGGCTTCATCGTCAGCTTGATCGTGCCGCTGACTGTTTTCATCTCGACACGGGCATTCGCCATCAATTCGGCGTGCACGTCGACGTCGCCCGAGATCGACCTGGCATTCACCCGCTCAACGGCCGCCAGATTGATCCTGAGATCGCCGCTGACCACCTCGCCGTCGAAATCACCGCGGACACCGCCCACCGTGATCAGGCCGCTGACGCTCTCGACCGTCACCGCCGCTTTGCCGCCGGTGCCACTGATCGCTCCGTCGCCGCTGACCGTGCTCAGCTTCACCGGAGCGTCATACGCCTGGGACCGGACCTCGCCGCTGACGCTCTCGAGACGCTGTTCGCCGAGGACGCCCGAAACCGTGGTGTCGGCGCTCACGGTCTCGGTCGAAATGCGCGCGCCCTTCGGAATCCTGAGCGTCAGCATCGCATCGTCACCATTGTCGTAATCATCGTCCGCTGTCACGACCTTGATTCGCACCTGCCGCTCGGTCGCCTCGAATTCGAGCCTGTCCTTGTCGTTCTCGAGCACGGCGGTCAGCTCGACTTCGTTACGGTCCCAGCCGGTCACCTCGACGAGGCCTCTTACATTCGACACGTCAATGGTCGCGTCTGCAGCGACGGTCGCAGTCTTGTTCAGATTCTGGGCCGCCCCGGCGAGCGGGGCAGCGGCCATTAATGCGGCCGCAATGGCCAGGGAAATCCGGGTGTTCATGTCAGGTCCTCCTTGTGCGGGCGTCACCGGAGGTGACGACCTTCGAATAAATTTGCAGTTCTTCCTGATAGGTGTTGCGCAGCAGGTCATTCAGCAGGCCACTCGCAGGATCCCTGGCAAGCGCCGCGTCGATCTGGTCGGCAGCCTGCTGGATGATCGCGAGATTCTTCACGACCGTTGCGCGGGTTTCCGGCGGCAGTTCGCCGAGCCGCTGCCTGAACTGCACCAGCAATTCATCGCGCGCTTTCAGCTGGACCGCGCCGAGCGCCGAGTTGGGCCCATAGCTGACCGGCATCGGCGCCGCCTGTGTGGCGGCACGATCTGCAAGCAGGTTCCTGCTGGTCGCGGCGTCCGGTTCACGTACCAGTGTCCAGGTCAGGAGCGCCGATACGGCCGCGACCAGGAATCCGGCAGCGAGTGCCGCAGGCCATGCGAACCGGCGTGGTGCCGCGCGGGACTGCGCCGCCAGCCGCGCCGCGATCGCCGGCCACAGGTCGCGTGGCGGTGCAATCTCCTGTGGCAGCTTCGAGGCCTGCGCCAGCAACTCATCTTTCTGCGGCCCGCGTCCGAATGGAATGGTCGTCATGATCAGTGCTCCGCGTGCAGGCGCGCGCGCATCAACTGCCGCGCGCGGTGCAACTGTGCTTTGCATGTTCCGACGGCGAGATCGAGCATTCCGGCCGCCTCTTCGTGGCTGTATCCATAGATGCCGTGCAGGACCATGATGTCGCGCGCTCCGGGCGGCAGCGCGGCGATCGCCCGTTCCAGGTCGATCGGCGTCGCGTCGTCCATTGCCTGTTCCGCCACAAAATCCATCGTCTCGCCCTCGTCGTCCGTCATGCTGACTTCGTGCCGCCCCAGTGGCGCGCGCCTTTGCGCGAGCACCGTGTTGACCGCGATCCGGTGCAGCCAGGTCGAAAACCGGCTCCTGCCTTCGTATCCGGGCAGGCTGCGCCAGGCGCTGACGAAAGTGTCCTGGGTCAGGTCTTCCGCCGTTGCCGGGTGGCCGGTCATGCGCAGGCACAATCCATAGACGCGGCCGACGTGCTCCTGGTAAAGCCCTTCAAAGGCGGCCACATCGCCATTCCTGGCGCGCGCGACCCGCCCGGCCTCATCGCTTACGTCATCCCTGGCCAGCTCGATCACCGCGCCCCCTTGAGCTTCCATGAACTTGGAGTGATTCCGGCCCTGAAAGGTTGGAATTCATACAGTAGTACAATTCGCAGGCTGAGCCGCCCCGGGGGACGCCATTGCCATTCGCGACGATTACCGGCTGGGGCAAGTGCATGCCGCCGGCCGTCCTTTCCAACGCCGATCTGGCGACATTCCTCGACACGGACGACGAATGGATCCGGTCTCGCACCGGTATCCACGAGCGGCGCGTGTCCCATGTGTCATTGGGCGAAATGGGCTATGTATCGGCCAGCCGCGCGCTGGCCGCCGCTGGCCTGAAAGCCAAGGACCTGGACCTGATCATATTCGGTACCTGCAGCATGGATGAACAGGTTCCGAACATGGCCTCCTGGCTCCAGAACCGCCTCGGCGCCCATGGTTCGGGCGCGATGGACATCAACACCGCCTGCACCAGCTTTCTTTACGGCCTGACCACCGCGAGCTCGATGATCAAGACCGGGGTCGTGAAGAACGCGCTCGTGATCGGCGGCGAGTTGATCTCGCCGATGATGGACTGGACCAACCGCAATGTTTCGGTGCTGTTCGGCGACGGCTGCGCTGCCGTCATCCTGCAGGCGACCACGCGCGAGGAAGGCGTGATGGCCGATCATCTCGGGTGTTACGGGGAAGTCCGCGGCATCCTGCAGGTTCACGGCATGGGCACGCGCTACGCCAACAGGGGCTGGGTGCTCGGCGACACGGACTGGGTCTTCGAGGGACAGGAGATTTTCAAGCGCGCGGTGATCGGCATGAGTCATGCCTGCGAGGCCGTTCTTTCGTCGCGCGGGCTCGCGCCGGACGACGTGCACCTCGTCGTGCCGCATCAGGCGAATCTGCGCATCATCGAGGCGGTCGTCAAGCGCGCAGGCATTCCGATGGAGCGCTGCTACGTCAATATCCAGCGCTACGGCAACATGTCTTCGGCGACGGTACCGGTCGCCCTCGTCGAGTCGCTGGAAGATGGGCGGGTCGCATCGGGTTGCAATCTGCTGCTGACCGGCTTCGGTGCGGGTCTTTCCTGGTCGGCGCACGTGCTGCGCTGGGGCGAGCGCACCGTGCCGCTTGGCGAGAGCGACGTCCAGCTGCCGCCTTGCGAGCGCACCGCGCTCGAGATGGTGCGCGGTTACATGGCCGCAAAGCGCGGCTCCCGGCTCAAGGACGGCTGACCAGCTCCAGGTAGAGCGCGACGAACTCCTCCGCCGCACCGGCGACATTCTTCTGCCAGTCATGAGCGGCAGTCTCGTCGGCGCCATCGCTGACAAACTTTGCGCAGGCAAAGTCCGCCCCCTCGATGCGGCAGACCTTTGCGATCGCATATGCCTCCATATCCATGACATCGCATTGAACTGCCCTCGCCCCTGCCGCAAATGAGTCTCCGCTGCCGCAGACCGCGGCGGGCAGATGCGCGAAACGGGGCGGGAACTCGAGGATCGCGGGCAGAGGGTCGAATGGCGTCGTCCCCGGCGGGAAGCCGAGCGCCGACACATCCATATCGCGGTCGATGAATCGATGACAGCCAACTAGCGAGTGGGCCGGATGCCGCTGGCTGCCCGCGGTCCCAAAATTGACGACCAGCGGCATTGCGCGATTCGCGCATCGGTATTGCGCGAGCCGCCGGGTGAGCGCGGCCGCGGCATTGACCTTGCCGATGCCCGTGTACAGCACCGGGATGCCTTGCCGCTCGAATCGCCCGGCGCCTTCTGCCGTCAGCGCCATGACGACAAGCGCTGCAGGCAGTTCATCCGCCATAGCGGATCACGGCGCGCGCCTTCTGTCCCTGCCAGCGAAAGTCCGGCGCGAAGCCCAGGTCGATCAGCAGGCCCAGATGTTCGACGCGGTAGCCTGCATCCACGGCAAGCATCGCCGATGCCGACAGCGTGCCACCGGTTGCCAGCACGTCGTCGATCAGCAACAGACGGCCATGGCCGCGCTGCATTTCGAGAACACCGGACCCGTACTCCAGTTCGTAGCTGCGGTCGACGACCGGCGGTGGCAGTTTGCCTTTCTTGCGGATCGGCACGAATCCTTTCTTTCGCCGCTCGGCCAGCGCCGCGGCCAGGATGAACCCGCGCGACTCAACGCCCGCCACTGCATCGGTTTCGTCCCATTCGGCGGCGCTGAACAGGCCGTCGAGCGCCTCCATGGCCTGGCCAAAGTGCGAGCGCAGCAGCGGCGTTATGTCACGGAACAGGATGCCGGGTTTCGGGAAATCCGGGACATCGATCACGAAGCGGGACAGCGGGTGCATCGGATCCTCGTCAACGCCGCCGTCGGCGGGCCGTTCTTGTCTCGTAACGCCACAAATCGTGAGCGATTCGGGCAGGAGACACAACATGTTCAGGAAGTTTGCAATTGCAGCCGCCCTGGCGGCGATATCGGTCCCGGCCCTGGCGGGCACGCCAAGGCTGGATGCCCGGGAACACAACCAGCGCGCCCGCATCGCGCAGGGCGTGCGTTCGGGCGAGCTGACGCGCCCCGAGACCAGGCGCCTGATTGCCGGCGAACGCCGCCTGCACATGCACGAGCGCTATGCCAAGTCGGATGGCGTCGTGACGCCGGCAGAACGCGCCCGGTTGGAGCGCAATGCGGATCGCATGAGTGCGCGCATCTATCGCCAGAAGCACGACCCGCAGTCGCGTTAGGCGCGCTTGAATCTCAGCTGGCGCCTGCGGTCGCCGCGGCGGTGCGCTCCCGGATGAATTCGCCGATTTCGCGAATTGCCGCGTCGCCCGCCGCGAGCCCGCGTATCGCGGGGAACACATGCGGCATGTCGTGCCAGATCCGCAAGGTGGAATCGGGCAGGCACATGGCGAAACGAACGGAGTCGTCCAGCAGTAATTCGGAGCTGCCGACCATGAGCAGGACCGGCGGCAGGCCTTCCAGGTCGCCGAGCAATGGCGACAGGCGCGGGTCGCGCGGATTGATGCCCGCGCCGTAGTACGGCACGAGATCCCGCACGCTCGATGCGCGGAACAAGTGATCCAGGCCGTCATTGCGCTGGATCGAGTCGCCGCTGAATGTCCAGTCGAGCACCGGAGACAGCAACACCAGGCCGGCCGCCTGCGGCATGCCCTCGTCGCGCGCGCGCATCGCCGTGACGACGGCGAGATTGCCGCCGGCCGAGTCGCCTGCAATGACGATCCGGCCCGGATCGATGCCGGACGACAACAGGAAATTCCAGGCCGCGTAGCAATCCTCGATCGCGGCCGGAAACGGATTCTCGGGCGCAAGCCGGTAGTCCACCATCAGGCCCCTGGCCCCGCCGGCGCGGCCGATTGCCGCGAGCATCGGATCGTGGATGGCGGGCGTCTCGGCGACGAACGCGCCTCCGTGCAGGTAAAGGATCACGCTATCGACTGCGACGCCGTCCGGTTCGATCCACCGGGCGCGACAGGCGCCGACTGCCATTGACGCCGAGCATGTATAGTTTTCTCGTCGCGCGATCAGCGGTCCGATGCGTGCGGCAACACGCCGGATCTGGTCCGGCGTCGGATGGCGCACGACCGCCGCGCGCGCCATGTGCAACATCTGTCGAATCATGAATCGACGCATTGCATCGCGCATGCCGCTCATCCTACCCGCAGCCGCGGGTCCGGTGCGATACTTGTGTTATGGGGCGAATATTCGAAGTCCGCAAGCATGCAATGTTCGCGCGCTGGAACCGCATGGCGAAGCAGTTCGCGCGAATCGGCAAGGACATCACCATTGCAGTCAAGTCGGGCGGCGCGGATCCGGCCAATAACCCGGCGCTGCGCCGCGTGATCCAGAATGCACGCTCGATCAACATGCCCAAGGACCGGATCGAGGCGGCCATCCGCCGCGCCTCGGGCCAGGGGGCCGCGGATTACCAGCAGGTCCTGTACGAGGGCTATGCGCCGCACGGTGTCGCCGTGCTGGTCGAGACTGCAACCGACAATCCGACCCGCACGGTCGCAAGCGTCCGCAATATCTTCAGCAAGCACGGCGGCAACCTGGCGAGCAATGGCAGCGTCAGTTTCCTGTTCCGCCGCATGGGCGTATTCCGCCTGGACCCGGCCGGCATCGACCAGGAAGAGCTGGAACTCGACCTGATCGATCACGGGCTCGAGGAGATGGGCGAGAGCACCGGCGAAAAGGGCGAGCCGCAGCTGGTCGTGCGCTGCGACTTCGAGAATTTCGGGCAGCTGCAGAAGCGGCTCGAGGAAAGAAAGATCGTGCCGCTTTCCGCCGAACACGAATACATCTGCACGACGCCGATCGAGTTGCCCGAGCCCCAGGCAACCGAAGCGCTCGAATTGATCGACCTGCTGGAGCAGGATGACGACGTGCAGAAGGTCTATCACACGCTGGTCTGAGGATGATGCGCATGAAACTGACAACCCTGGTTGCAATCGCCTGCCTCTACTCTGCGGTCGCCTGGCCGCAGAACGCACTCGTTCTTCAATCTGATTTCGGCACGAAGGACGGTGCTGTCGCCGCGATGAAGGGCGTGGCCGTCGGTGTGTCACCCGAAATCCGGATCTACGATCTGACGCACGAGGTCCCCGCATTCAACATCTGGGAAGCGTCCCTGCGTCTCGTGCAGGTCGCGGAGTACTGGCCGAGCGGCACGGTGTTCGTGTCGGTCGTCGACCCCGGCGTCGGCACGGATCGCAAGTCGATCGTGCTGAAGACGAAATCTGGCCACTACTTCGTGACCCCCGACAATGGAACCCTGACCTTCGTCGCCACGCGCCTCGGGATCGAAGCGGTGCGTCAGATCGACGAGGCGGTGAACCGCCGCAAGAACACGGAGAACAACTACACTTTTCACGGTCGCGACGTTTATGCATTCACCGGCGCGCGGCTCGCTGCGGGCGTCATCACATTCGAACAGGTCGGCCGCCTGCTGCCGGCGCAGGTCGTGACGATTCCTTACGAAAAGGCGCGCTACGAGGATGGAGTCGCCTACGGAAACGTCCAGACCCTCGATGGCACCTATGGAAATCTCTGGAGCAACATCGACCGCAAGACGCTGGATGGCCTGCAACTCAAGATCGGCGATCCGGTCAAGGTCAGCATCTCGAACGGCGGCAAGGTTGTCCTCGAACTGACGGCGCCCTACGTGCATACCTTCGGCGAAGTGGCGCTTGGCGAGCCGTTGCTCTACCTGAACAGCCTCAACAACGTGTCGCTCGCCATCAACCAGGGCAGCTTCGCGGACCAATACCGGATCGGATCGGGGCCTGAATGGAGCATTCAGCTTCGGCGTTGACCGGCCTTCCCGGGCCGCAATAGACTCACCGGGCGCCAAGGCAATAACAAGGGGGCTGCAACATGGCCAGCAATCTGCATCCGGAAAGAAGTTCGATCCTCGCCCTGGCCGTGACCGGCTTGTGCCTGTCTCCCAACGGAATCGCCCTCGCAGCCGACAAGTCGGAGGACCTGGAGGAAGTCGTCATCGTCGGCACGCGCTTCGCCGGTCACATCGCTGACGAGAGCCTGGCGCCGGTCGACGTCGTGACGACCGCCGACATGCATCAGTCCGCTGCGCTCCCCGGCGAGGTTGGCGCGGCCCTGCAGTCCCTGGTGCCTTCCTTCAATCTGCCACGCCAGTCGAACTCTGACTTCGCGGATATCGTGCGGCCCGCGCAATTGCGCGGGCTGAGCCCCGACCAGACGCTCGTGCTGATCAACGGCAAGCGGCGGCATGGCACGGCGACGCTGACCACCGAATCGAAGCTCGGCAAGGGTACGAGCCCGGTCGATCTGAACACTATTCCGGAGGGCGCTATCGAGCGCATCGAGGTGCTGCGCGACGGCGCGGGCGCCCAGTACGGCTCTGACGCCATCGCCGGCGTCATCAACATCGTGCTGAGGGATGCCGCCGAGGGCGGCGAAGCGACGCTCAGCTTTGGCCAGAACCGGACCGATTTCAAACCCACCGGCAAGAGCGTCACGGATGGCGACACGTTTTTCGTGTCGACCAATGCCGGCTTCGGCATCGGGCAGGATGGTTTCCTGAATCTGACCGCCGAGTATCGCGACAGGGACCAGACACTGCGCTCCGGCCCCGACCAGATTCCGTTCTTCGAAAACCAGACGCCTCCCAATCTGGCCCTGCTCGGGACCCAGACACACAAGGCCGGCGACGGCCCGACCAAAGACCTCAACCTGATGTACAACTCGGCCTTCGCCGTCGCTGATACGGCGGAGTTCTATTCATTCGGCAGTTATTCGCATCGCCAGGGTGAAGGGGCAAACTTCTTCCGCTATCCCGACTCATCGGCGAATGTGCCGTCGATCTTTCCCGGCGGCTACATACCGGTGCTGGATGCAACCGTCGATGATTTCTCGTTGGCCGCCGGCGTTCGCGGGACTCTTGCGTCGGAATGGACCTGGGACCTGAGCGCGGTTTACGGCTCCAACAACTTCGACCACGACATCACGAACTCCCTCAATCCGTCGCTTGGCGCCGCGAGTCCGACGAGCTTCAACATCGAGGAGCTGAAGCTGACACAGTGGGATGTCCGGTTCGACATGACACGGCCTTTCGAAATTGGTGGT
Source organism: Steroidobacteraceae bacterium (assembly GCA_036824505.1). Classification (GTDB taxonomy): domain Bacteria; phylum Pseudomonadota; class Gammaproteobacteria; order Steroidobacterales; family Steroidobacteraceae; genus SCUD01. The sequence continues at coordinate 77,501 of DAITAA010000011.1, read as the reverse complement.
TTTGCAAACCCGCTGAATTTTGCCTGGGGCCTCGAGTACAGGGTGGAGAACTATAAGACCACCGCCGGCGATCCCGAGTCCTACATCGCGGGGCCGGTCACTGACGTGCCGATCGGCACCGAAGCAGGCTCGGGTCTGCAGCCCGCTGAAACCGTCGATGTCGACCGGAATGCCATCAGCGCGTACGTGGATCTCGAGTCCAGCATCACCGACAAACTTCAGCTCGGCATCGCCGGCCGATTCGAGGACTACAGCGACTTCGGCAACTCGGTCAACGGCAAGTTCTCCGCCCGATACGAGTTCAATCCGGTATTTGCCGTCCGCGGCACAGTGGGCACGGGCTTTCGCGCGCCGTCCCTGACCCAGTCGTTCTTCCGTGGCTCCACGACCAGCTTTGGAACCGGCGGCCAGCTCGAAAAAGTCCTGAACCTGCCGACCGATGACCCGATCGCGCAATTGCTCGGTGCGCAGGATCTCAAGGCCGAGGAGTCGGTCAGCTACAACCTCGGCTTTGTCATCCGGACTGAAGCGGGATTTCGCCTGACGGTTGACTACTATCGGGTGAACATCGATAACCGCATTACCCTGTCTGAGCGCATCGGCGGACAGGCCGTGACGGATTTCATCGACACCTCGCTCGGCATACCGAACGTGCTCGGCGTGCGCTTTTTCACCAATGCGGTTGATACCGAAACCGACGGCTTCGACATCGTTGCCGAGTACGGCTTCGATTTATCGGCAAGCAAGCTCACTTTCAGTGCCGCTTACAACAAGTCCCAGACCGATGTGGTCAGAGTCGATCCCAACCCGCCGGTCCTCGATTCGCTCGGCGTCGGCACTGTGCTGTTCGGTGTCGAGGAACGAAATACGCTGGAGACTGCGGCGCCGGACGACAAGCTGATCCTCACCGCTCACTGGAGCAGCGATCTTTGGTCGATCCTGGGCCGGGCAACACGCTGGGGCGAAGCGAAGCGCGTGTTCAATTTTGGCGATGGGTTCGAACCGGAACAGGTCTACGGCGCCGAGGTGGGAGTCGATCTGGATGTCGAGTATCGCGTGACCAAGGGACTGACCGTTGCGATCGGCGGCAACAACATCCTGGATAATTATCCGGATCTCTCGAGTTCCGACATCAACTACTTCGGCAATCTGCCCTACGACGTGCTGCAGCCTATTTCATTCAACGGCGCTTACTATTATCTGCGGTCAACGTACAGGTTCTAGCAGACCGTTTTAGTCAGGTTCGCGCGCAAATTGCCGTGACTGCCGATCTCCCGGCAGCCGTTCAGCTGCCGTTCATTCTCCAAAAGTAGCATGCGCCAGCCTCGTGGTCCCACGAGATTGAAAGGGAGAATGTTTCATGCAACGGTTGATTTTGGGTATCGGTCTGATGGCGCTGGCCGGCACAGGCGCGGCCGCGGAAGCCAACTGGTCCGGCAAAGGTGAGGGCGGCATTGTCTTTTCACGCGGCAACGCCGACAACGACAACATCAATATCAGGCTTGACCTGGCGCGCGAACTGGATCGCTGGAAGCACGGCTTTGGCCTGTCGGCATTGCGCGCTTCGAACGACGGCAACGTCACGGCCGAACGCTACGGCGCCGGCTGGCAGTCGGATTACAAGCTCACGGAGCGCAGCTTCTGGTTCGGCGGTCTTCGCTACGAGAAGGACGAATTCAGCGGTTTCGACTATCAGACGAGCGCAACCACAGGCTACGGCCGCAAGCTGATCGACACCGAGTCAACCAAGCTCACCGGGCAGCTCGGCCTGGGCTATCGACGCCTGAAGAATTCGGTGACCTCGGAAACGCTCGGAGACGCGGTCATTCGCGGCGACCTCAACTTCGAGCGGGTGCTGACCGACACCACCAGCCTGATCAACCGGTTCAGCGTCGAATCCGGCTCAAACAACACGCTGGCGATCAACGAGCTGGCATTGCAGGTCAGGATGAGCGACGCATTCGCCTTGTCGTTCGGCGTCGGCGTGCGGCACAACACCGATCCGCCGGCGGGCCTCAAGAATACGGACACGCTGACCACGGTCAATCTCGTCTACGCCATCAAGTAGATGCCTCGCTGACACCATGGAGCTGGCGCGCCAAACCGGATAATATCCCTCGCATCTCAATCGCGGTGGGTATATCCGGGGAGGCGCGCCATGAAATTCCTGACGTTGACAGGGTCGATCATCGTTCTTGCACTGCTTTCCGGGTGTGCCCAGAAAGCAGCGGAGGCGCCCCCCGCGCCCCCGCCGCCGGACCCGGCCGCGATCCAGGCCGAGCTGAAAGCAGCCATGGAGAAGATCCTGGCGGCCTTCGCAAGCAAGGACAGCGCCAGTGTCGCCAGCGTCTTTACAGAGGATGCAACCTGGGTCCTGGCGAATGCCGCGACATTCAAGGGCCGTGCTGACATCGAGAAGGGTGCCGCCGCATTCTTTGCGACCTTCGAGTCCGTCGAGTTTGGCCCGGCCAGCATCGACAAGCTCGTCGTCATCAGTGACACGGAAGCGCTCACATTCACGGTTGGTTCGTACACGGTGACGACGAAGGACAACAAGACGCCGACAACCTTCAACAACCCGTTTGCCGACTACTGGCAGAAAGGCGCCGACGGCGTATGGCGTGTCGCGTACGAGGTGAATGCCGAAGGTCCGATGCCCGCGGCGCCCGCGCAACCCTAGCGGAGTCTCCTACGGCCTATGCCGCGCGCGTCGCCTGCAGCTTGGCGGCGCGCGCCGCCCACGCGCGATTGACCGGGCTATCCGGCTTCCATGACAGACGCTCGGCGACGAAGGTGTCGGCGAGCGCGCGATTGCCCAGACGGATCGCCGCCTCTGTCAGCGTCCACGAGAACATGTCACGCTGCGCGTGGCTTCCGCCAAAGCGACTGGCCTTGGCACGCAGCGGGAGCAGCAGTTCGATCGCCTTCGAATAATCGCCACGGCCGAAGGCAGCGAAGCCCTCGCAAGCCGGCAGGCCGACCTCGCGGCTCATCATCGCATTGGTTCCGGTTCCGGCCGCCGCACGCTTCACGGTTTCAATCTGCCGTTGCTGCGCCGCGCCGTCGCCGGCGCCGACGAATGCCATCATTGCGTTCGCGTCGTTGAAGGCGTAGTAACCATCGTCGATCCGCGACTTCCATTTCGCGCTGAGGCCGTTCCAGCGATCGCCGACATCGTGGCCAAGCAGGGAAATCCGCCATAGCAGAGCCGACCCGTCGAGCAGTTCGAGGGCCTGGCCAAATCCGCCGGCCGAGATCTTCTCGTCGAACAGCGCAAGCGCTGAGGCCACGTCATTCGAATCGAGGTGGAACAGCGCCTTGTGCCACCACAGGTGATAGGCAAACATGCTGTTGGGGGCCCAGCCATCGACACCGGCCGCGAGAAAATCCGCGCCTTCGCGGGTACGGCCCTGCATTTCCAGGACATGGGTTACGGCGTGCACGGCCCAGCCGTCCTGCCGGTTCAGCGCGACAGCCTCGCGGCCCTGCGCTTCAGCCTGTTCGTAATCGCCCGCTTCCTCCAGGCCGAACGCGTACATGCCCTTGACGAAGCCATATCCCGGGACACCGCTACTCCATTGCGGCAGCGCGCGGGCAATGCGATCGCGCAACATGTGCGAATAGCCCAGGAAGAAATCGCTGACATGCGCATATTGAAGCGCCAGCAGGTCGCGTGGCCAGGAAATTGCAGCGCGTCCCCAATGTTCCGTGGCTCGTTCCCAGTCGCCGTCCCGCCAGGCCCTGACCGCGTCGATATGCAGCCGCTCGCGTTCGTTGGCCTTCGATGCAAACTGCTCGGCCGCCTTCACGCTCTTGATGAATTCCGGCTCAAACGCCTTGTCGGTCGCGGTCGCCAGTGCTCCGGCGCGGAAGGCATGCGCCATCGCGAAATCCGGATGTTCGGCGATGATCTTGTCGACCTCGGCCAGCGGGTCTGCTTGATAGGCATGCAGCATGTCGCATACGTGATCAAGAGCGTCAATCGCCGACTGCGCGCCATATGAAACAGGATTGCCCCGCTGGTCGAACTTTGTCATGGTTTTCTCCTACAGCAGCACAGGCTGGTTCGGCTGCTCGTCGCGATCCGCGCCGCGACCGGGAAAGTGTTTCGTGAGCAGCCCGCCGATGGCCGCGATGCCGGTCTCGGAGCCTTCGGCAAAACGGCCGGCGCGGTAATGCTCTTCCATGTCGCGGCACACTGCATCCCATTCGGCCTGCGTCACGTGCGCGGCAATCGCGCGGTCCGCGATGATCTCCACATCGCGATCGGCCACCAGCACGTAGATCAGCACCCCATTGTTGCCCGCCGTGTCCCAGACCCCGAGATGACCGAACACCTGCAATGCTCGCTGACGCGGCGTGACTCCGTACCAGAGTTCCGGCAGGTCGAACGCGGTCTCGACCGCAAACCGCAACTCGCCGGCGTGCTGCCCTTCGATCCGCCGCAGCGCCCGCTCGATGCGCGCGAGCACTTGCGCATTGAACCGGCGCCGGGTGCCCCAGTGAGTTGCAAACAGATGGCGCAGCACGCGTGCGACTTGCACGGGTTACCAGCGCCCCGACGCGCCGCCGCCGCCGAAACTACCGCCACCGCCGCCGAAGCCGCCGCCACCGCGCCCAAAGCCTCCACCGCTGCCGACCCCGCCCCATCCGCCCGATGTCCAGCCGCCGTGACCCGGACGGCTCGACCAGCGTCTACCGCCACCGAAGCCGAGTAACAACGAGACGACGAAGGCGACGGCCCCGATTCCCATCGCAAGCCCGAGCACCGATGTCAGCCACCAGGCGATGGCCCCGGTAACACCACCGGTCGCGACCGAGCCGAGGGCGCGCCCGAACAGCGCCCGTAGCACCGCCGAACCGACAAAGACGACGCCCAGCAGAAACGGCAGCATGTTGGCGAGGCGCTCCGTCCCGCTGCCCCATTGCTGGTCGGGCGCGGGCAGCGGTTCGCCGTCGACGACGCGAATCATCTGCTCGATGCCCGCGGTGATTCCACCGGCAAAATCTCCCTGCCGGAACAGCGGCGTGATCGTATCGGCAATGATCCGCTTGCTCACGAGATCGGTGAGCGCACCCTCGAGGCCGCGGCCCACTTCGATGCGCATGGCCCGATCGTCCTTTGCGACCAGCAGCAGTGCGCCGTCGTCCGGCTTCTCGCGCCCGAGCTTCCAGGCGTCGACGACACGGATCGAATACTGTTCGATTTCCTCGGGCTGCGTGCTTGCAACGATCAGCACCGCGAGCTGCGCGCCCTTGCGCGACTCGAATTCGGCGAGGCGCGACTCGAGCTGCGCCTGCTGGGTGGCGGTGAGCGTCCCCGTCAGGTCCGTCACGCGTGTCGTGAGCGGCGGGATGGGCCGCAACGCCTGCGCCATTGCCCCGCTGCCGGGCAGCGCTGCGAGCAGCAGCACTGATGCCAGCGCGGCGAATCGCAGCGCGGGGTGCTGGATCATCGCGGGCGCTTCGCTTGCGTCAGCCGGTCGGCGCCGGCGCCTCGGTTGGAGCGGGCGGCGTCGTGCCGAAATCCACGGTCGGCGGACGGGCGATCTCGGCCTCGTTCTCGACCGTGAAGTTTGCCTTGACGCCGTACTTGAACAGCATCGCGGTCAGGTTGACCGGAAACCGCCGGATCGTGGCGTTGAAGGTCTGCACCGCCTCGATGTAGCGGTTGCGCGCGACGGTGATGCGGTTTTCGGTGCCCTCGAGCTGCGCCTGCAGGTCGCGGAAGTTCTGGTCCGATTTCAGTTCCGGGTAGTTCTCGCTGATGGCGATCAAGCTCTTCAGCGCGTTGGTCAGCTCCCCCTGCGCGGCCTGGAACTTCTTCAGCGCTTCCGGATCATTGAGCACCTCCGGGGTCACCTGGATCGAGGTTGCCCGGGCGCGCGCCTCCGTGACGCCGATCAGCACTTTCTGTTCCTGCACGGCAAAGCCCTTCACGGTATTCACGAGGTTCGGGATCAGGTCCGCGCGACGCTGATACTGGTTCACGACCTCGGACCACGCCGCTTTCACGGCCTCGTCCTGGGTCTGGATCGTGTTATAGCCGCAGCCGGAGAGGGCCAGGCTCGACAGCGCGAGCAGGCCAGTGACAAGAAAACGCATGGGAACCTCCATTCGCCGGGGCGCAGGTCGCGCCCACATGTGCGGCAATTCTCACACGTGGCGCGCCAGACCGCACATTGGAAGCTTTCGCACATGCCAGCCGGCTTTCCTGTATAGTCCGCGCGCCTGACCCTCCCCGGACCCCAAAAAACATTTATGAAATTCAATGACCTAGGGCTCGAGCCCGGGCTGCTCTCGGCTGTTGCCGACCGTGGCTACGACATGCCCACCCCGATCCAGGTGGAAGCCATTCCGCCGGTACTCGCCGGTCGCGACCTGCTGGCCGGCGCCCAGACCGGCACGGGCAAGACCGCGGCCTTCGTGCTGCCGCTGCTGCAACTGCTGCGTGCTGCCGGTGGCCGCGCGCCGCGCGTGCTGATCCTGGCGCCGACGCGTGAGCTCGCGGCCCAGATCCTCGAAAGCATCCGGACCTACGGTGTGCGCAAGAACCTGCGTGCCTGCGTGATCTTCGGCGGTGTCGGCGAGCAGCCGCAAATCGACAGGCTTCGTTCCGGTTGCGACATCCTGGTCGCGACGCCTGGCCGCCTGCTCGATCTAGCGAATCGCCACCTCGTCGATCTCTCGGAAGTGAAGCACTTCGTGCTCGACGAAGCCGACCGCATGCTCGACATGGGCTTCATCCACGACATCAAGCGCGTGATCAAGCTCTTGCCTGCGCAACGCCAGAACCTGATGTTCTCGGCGACCTACACGCCGGACATCCGCGTGCTCGCATCACGAATCCTGGTCAAGCCGGTGCAGGTCGAAGTGACGCCGCCGAACAGCACGGTGGAAAAAGTCGTGCAGCGCGCATTTCGCGTCGCCAAGGACGACAAGCGGCACCTGCTGGTGCACCTGTTCCAGAATGGAGCCAATGGCGAGGGCCGCTGGCACCAGGCGCTGGTATTCACGCGCACAAAACACGGCGCGAATCGGCTGTCACAGCAGCTCGAACGGGCCGGCATCCGCTCGGCCGCGATCCATGGCAACAAGAGCCAGGCTGCGCGCACGCGCGCACTCGCTGACTTCAAGGCCGGCAGGCTGACTGCGCTGGTCGCGACCGAAGTCGCATCGCGTGGCCTCGATATCCGGGAACTGCCGCAGGTCGTCAATTTCGACATGCCGCATGTGCCGGAAGACTACGTGCACCGGATCGGCCGCACGGCCCGTGCTGGTAACGATGGCCATGCGGTGTCGCTGGTGTCAGACGATGAAACGTCGTTGCTCCGGGACATCGAGAGGACGATGCGCCAGGCCGTGCCATTTGCGCCGACACCCGCGTTTGCGCGGACCGATCATTCGCCGCCCGTGCAACGCGACGAGAGTTCTCCGCGACGCTCCGATCACATATCCCGGCCTAGCACCGGCCCGCGATCCGCTCGATCAGTTCCGGCCGCACCAGGGGCGCGTTACCGATCACATAGGCGCGGGTAACAGCGAGCACGGCCTGCCGCGCGGCATCGGCGCTCGCGGCATGCACCCGCGCGAGCGGCGTGCCGGCCCGAACCGATTGTGTAAGCGATGCCAGCCGGTCCAGGCCGACGGCCGGATCCACGGCCTGATCAGGCGCCGTACGACCACCGCCCAGTGCCACGACCGCAAGACCCAGCTCGCGCGTGTCGATCGCAGTGACGTACCCGTCGCGTGATGCGGCCACTTCCACGATGACCGGCGCAGTCGCGAGATACCGATCCGGCCGTTCCATGAAATCCACCGGCCCGCCGAGGCAGGCAACCATGCGGCCAAATCGCTCGGCAGCCGCACCGGCTGCCAGCGAATTCGTAAGCGCTGCCCGCGCAGCATTCGCGCTTGCCGCGAGTCCGCCCAGCACCATGACTTCAGCGCCGAGCGCAAGCGTGACCTCCATGAGCCTCGCATCAGCCGGCTTGCCGCGCAGAATGCCGAGCACCTCGCGTATCTCCAGGGCATTACCCGCTGAACGCGCAAGCGGCTCGGACATGTCGGTCAGCAGCGCTGTTGCGCGCAGGCCCGCTTCCGCTGCGGTTTCAATGATGCGGGTGCCCAGCTCGCGGCCGCGCATCGGATCGGTGATCACCGCGCCATTGCCAGTCTTGACGTCGAGCACGAGCGCATCGGTGCCTGCCGCCAGCTTCTTCGACAGGATCGAGGCGACGATCAGCGGTATGCAATCGACCGTCGCGGTGACATCGCGGATTGCATACAGGCGCCGGTCCGCCGGCGCGATGTGCGCACCTGCGCCGATGATTGCAACGCCGGCTTCACGCACTGACCTGCGAAACAATGCCGGCTCCGGCTCCACCCGATAACCCGGTATGGCTTCCAGCTTGTCGAGTGTCCCGCCGGTGTGAGCGAGCCCGCGGCCCGCGATCATCGGCACGTAGGCGCCACAGGCGGCGAGCATCGGGCCGAGCACAATTGACACGAGATCACCGACGCCGCCGGTCGAATGCTTGTCGAGTATGGGCCCAGGCAGCGATTCGTGCTTCCAGTCGAAGACCTCTCCGCTGTCACGCATCGCAAGCGTCAGGGCGGCACATTCGGCGGCCGTCATGCCACGGAAATAGACGGCCATCGCGAATGCGGCGACCTGCGCGTCCGCGAGGCTGCCGTCGGCCATGCCGCGAACGAGTGCCTGCAGATCGGCTGCAACGAGCGTCTCGCCGTCGCGCTTGCGCCGGATGGCTTCCTGTGGAAGCCAGGCGATCCGTTCGTCGCTCCGAGTGCGCGCAGCCATCACTTGACCGGTTGATTCATGGCAGTTCTCAGCTCCCGGAGCAGCGAACTGGCGCCTATCCTGAAGCAGGCCGGCGTGGCCCAGCCCGCACCCAGGATTTCATCCGCCAGAGTCAGGTAAAGACTCGCCTCAGCGATGGTCCGGATACCGCCGGATGCCTTGAAACCGCCTTTTCCGTTCCTATCGCGCAGGCATTCGAGGATGATGCGCGCGGCCTCGGGGGTCGCGCCTTTGCCGACCTTGCCCGTCGAAGTCTTGATGAAGTCCGCGCCAGAGGCGAGCGACGTGACACTCAATTCCCGGATCAGCAACGGATCGCCGAGCGCGCCCGTTTCCAGTATCACCTTCAGGACCCTCGGTCCGCAGATTTCCTTGCAGCGTTGCAGCATCACGGGCCCGCCGTCCCGGTCGCCATTGATGTACGCGCGCCAGGGAAACACGATGTCGATCTCGTCGGCACCGGCGGCCAGCGCGCGGTGTGTTTCACGCAGCACGCGCGCGAGGTCGTTGCCGCCGTCGGGAAAGTTCACGACGGTCGCGATCGCGACATCGGCCGCGCCTCGCAGGTCCAGCTCCTTTCGCGCCGTCTCGATGTGCTCCGGGTAGACGCAGACAGCCGCCGGATGCCCGCCGCCCGCCGCGGCCTCGCACAAGCGCGTAATCGTTTCCGCAGTGTCGTCCTCGCCGAGGCTGGTCAGGTCCAGCACCGCCAGCAGGCGCGCGGCAATCGCTGGCCCGCTGGCGTTCATCGCCCGGACCGATCCGTCGGCAGGAAGAAAGCAAATGGCAGCATTTCGTCGAGGGTGGCCGTGCGGATCCCGCCTTCGCTCCAAGGAAAGTGAATCGCGACGGCACCATCGACCGCGAGCTCCCGTATTCGCTGCCGGCATCCGCCGCAAGGCGAGGCTGCGATGGTCCGGCCGTGCCGGTCGGTCGCCCACACTGCAAGCTCGGCGATCCGGAAACCGGCGCCCTCGGATTGAACGCCGGCCGCGATCGCGCTCGTTTCCGCGCAATTGCCGAGCGGATAGGCCGCGTTCTCGACATTCGTGCCCAGATACACGGCGCCGCTCGTTGCGCGGATCGCGGCGCCGACACGAATACCGGAATACGGGGAGTGCGATTGCGGGCAGCAGGCGCGCGCAGCGGCGATCAGCGAATCACGGGTTCCCGTCATGTCGCGCCAATCTTACAGCGCCGGAAGGCGCGCGCGCAGCGTCGGCGCCGCATCCGCAGTCTCTCCCGCCGCCTCGGCAAGGCTTGCAATCAAACAGTTTGTTGCGTATATTAGCTATATCTAAATTAATAACGGGTGATATTCAAGATGGCTACTGCATCAAGAACGGGCTTGCCGATCGCGGAGGAACTGGGCCGCCACGCCGAGTCCGCCGCGAGCCTGCTGAAAGCTCTTGCCAGTCCCCATCGCCTGCAGATCCTGTGCGTGCTCGGCGAAGGCGAATTCTCGGTTGGTGCGCTCAACGAGCGCATCGCCCTTTCGCAGTCGGCGCTGTCCCAACATCTCGCAGTGCTTCGCGCGGATGGTCTGGTGAGCACCCGGCGCGAGTCACAGACCATTTTCTATCGTGTCATGCCGGGCCCCGCGCTCGACGTGATCCGCGTGCTGCATGGCCACTTCTGCAGCGCGGTCCGCACCAGACGCAAATGATCACCAAGGAGTTCCGATGAGCGCACAGACCATGACTTCTTCCCGACCAGTCACAACCATCGACCAGTGGGTATTCCGCATTGCCGGCGTGTTCGTGTTGCTTTCGGTGCTGCTGTCGCAACTGCACAGCATCCAGTGGCTGTGGTTCACGGCATTCGTCGGCGCCAACATGCTGCAGGCCTCGTTCACGGGCTTCTGCCCGATGGCAATAATCCTGAAGAAACTCGGCGTCAAGTCAGGAGCGGCATTTCGTCCCGCCGCCGGCACCAGCTGATTCAGCTCCTCCAATTGACTGCGAGGCCGCAATGACAATTTTCCGCGCGCGCCCCTGGCTGCTTGCGATGGCGTTGCTTTGTGCGTGTTCCGACACCTCAACCTCACCTACCGCAGGGCAGATCGCCGCAACGGCGTCCCTGGCATCCGTCACGGTTGAGCCAGCGAGTGTGCCCCGCGAAATCGCGTTCGATGGTGCGGTGGAGGCCATCAATCAGTCCACCGTGTCTGCGCAAACCACGGGGCGCGTCGTGGAACTGCCGTTCGATGTCGGTGACTACGTGGAGAAAGACGCCGTGATCGTGCGCATCACCACGACCGAGCAACGCGCACGCGCCGGCGGCGCGGGGGCGACGCTCGCAGAAGCAAATGCGCGCCTGGCCGAAGCGCAATTGACCTACAACCGCGCCAAGGACATCTACGAAAAGCGGCTCATCCCCAAGGCGCAGCTGGACAAGGCCGCTGCCGACCTCGACTCGGCACGCGCCCGCGCCGAGGCCGCGCAGGCAGCGCTCGCCGAAGCGCGCGAAGGGCTCGGCTACACCGTAATCCGCGCGCCATACGCCGGTATCGTCGTCGCCCGGCACGTGCAACTCGGCGAAACGGTTGCACCCGGAAAACCACTCATGACCGGTTTGTCCCTGGAGCACCTTCGCGTCGTCGTCGAGATACCACAGCAACATATTGGCCCGCTGCGCAAGCACCGCAAGGCTCGCGTGATCCTGCCGGATCGCCAGTCGGTCGCCGCTGCAGAGCTGCGAATTCCGCCTGCAGCAGATGCGGCGACGCATACTTTCCGGGTGCTCGTGACGCTGCCGCCGGGCGAGCACGACGCCTTTCCCGGAACGCTCGTCAAGGTTGCTTTCGTCAGCGGCGAAGAAGATCGCGTATTGATTCCGCCGCAGGCCCTCGTGCGGCGCGGTGAGATAACCGGTGCCTACGTACTGGACCAGGATGGGCATATTGACCTGCGCTATCTTCGGGTCGGCGCGGCCGGCCCCGATGGCCGCTTACCGGTACTTGCCGGCCTGACGGCCGGCGAGCGACTGGCGCTCGATCCGATTGCCGCTGGCGTCGTCTACAAGAAACAGCCCCTGCCGGAAGCGAAAGATCGAGAATGAGCAAACCCGCGGAAGTCGGCTTCGGACTCTCCGGCCGCATCGCCCGGACATTTCTTAGCACGGAAATCACGCCGCTCCTGGCGCTGACCGGCCTGCTGCTGGGCCTGTTCGCGATACTGGTGACTCCTCGCGAGGAAGAGCCGCAAATCAACGTCACCTTCGCCAACGTCTTCATTCCCTACCCTGGAGCCTCGACCAAGGAAGTGGAATCGCTGGTGACCACTCCGGCCGAGCAGATCGCATCCGAAATAGAAGGCGTCGAGCACGTCTATTCGGCGTCTACGCCGGGCATGTCGTCGCTGACGGTGCGCTTCAAGGTGGGCGAGCCGCGCACCGACGCGATCGTGCGGCTCTACAACGCCTTCTACTCCAACCGGGACTGGCTGCCGCCCAATAGCGGTGTCGGCGCGCCGCTGATCAAGCCCAAGGGCATCGACGATGTGCCGATCGTCACCGGCACGTTGTGGAGCGAAGATCCGGCCATCACGGCACTCGACCTGCTTCGCATCGCGCACACGATGGAGGCGGAACTCCAGCGCGTGCCCGGAACGCGCGACATCGAAACGCTTGGCGGATCCCAGCGCGTCATGCGTGTCGTATTCGATCCGCAGCGGCTTGCGGGCTATGGACTCGCGCTGGAGGATCTGCGCCATGCGCTATCCGCGGCAAACGCTTCGCAGGACGCGGGCAGCGTGGTTGATCGAAACCAGGAAATCCTGGTGCAGGCCGGGACTTTCCTGAAGACGCCGGAGGAAGTTGCCGACCTCGTAGTCGGCGTGAATGGCAGCGCGCCGGTTTTTCTGCGCGATGTCGCCGAAGTGCTGGAAGGTCCCGATCAGCCCGAAAGCTTCGTCACGTTCGGCGCCGGTCCGGCGGCGGCGGCCAAGAACATCAAGGTCGCAGGGCGCTACCCGGCGGTGACGATCTCCGTCTCCAAGAAGCCGGGTGAAAACGCGGTGAAAGTCGCGACCGCCGTGATCAAGCGCTTCGAACAGATGCGCGGCATTTATTTTCCTGACGGCGTGCAGGCAACAATCACCCGCAACTACGGCGAGACGGCGCAGGACAAAGCGCAGACCCTGATCAAGAAACTGCTGTTCGCGACATTGTCGGTCGTCGTGCTTGTGTTGCTTTCACTGGGAAAGCGCGAGGCAATCGTCGTGGGCGCCGCCGTGATCGTCACACTCGCAATCACCCTTTTTGCATCGTGGGCCTGGGGCTTTACGCTCAACCGCGTCTCGCTGTTCGCGCTTATTTTTTCGATCGGCATTCTGGTGGACGATGCCATCGTCGTCGTCGAGAACATCCACCGCCACATGCAGATGGGTGGGAGATCGCTGACCGAAGCCATTCCCGCCGCCGTGGATGAAGTGGGCGGACCAACAATTCTGGCAACATTCACGGTCATCGCGGCACTGCTTCCGATGGCCTTCGTCACGGGCCTCATGGGCCCCTACATGCGCCCCATTCCGATCAATGCATCGACCGGCATGCTGATTTCGCTGGCTGTCGCGTTCATGTTCACGCCCTGGCTTTACCGGCGACTGTTCATGAATGCGGCGGTCGCGGCACACGCGCACGCCAATCATGGCGAGGGTGCCCTGCATCGCTTCTTCACGCGCCGCATGACGCCCTTCCTGCGCCAGGACGAAGGCCGCCGCAATCGCTGGAAGTTGCTCTACGTGCTGCTTGGCCTGATCGCGCTGTCGCTGGCGCTGGTCGGTGTGCGTGCGGTGATCATGAAGATGCTGCCATTCGACAATAAGAGCGAGTTCCAGGTGATAGTGGACATGCCGGAGGGAACCCCGGTTGAAGACACGCAGCGCGTGCTGCAGGCGCTCGCGGACCATGTGCAGACCGTGCCTGAGGTCACGGACTACCAGCTCTACGCAGCCACTTCCGCGCCGATCAATTTCAACGGCCTGGTGCGGCAGTATTACCTGCGCCGCGCACCGTACGAAGGCGACCTCCAGGTCAACCTGCTTGAAAAACACCAGCGCAAACGCAAGTCGCACGAAATCGCCGCGTCCGTGCGCGCGCCACTCCAGGAGATTGGCCGGCACTTTGGCGCAAACGTGAAGATCGTCGAGGTACCGCCCGGTCCTCCGGTGCTTTCACCCCTGGTCGCCGAGATTTACGGCCTGGATTACGCACGGCAGATGCAGGTGGCCCGGCGGGTGCGGAAGTTCTTCGAGCAGGCGCCGGATGTGGTTGATGTGGACGACACCATCGAGCAGCCGCAGAAGAAATGGATAGCCGTGGTGGATCGGGCGCGCGCCTCCCGCCTGGGCGTGTCGCAGCATGCGGTCGCCGCGGCTGTTGCAGCCGCCCTGCGCGGAGAGGATATGTCTTACCTGCACGACGAGCAGGCAAAGATTCCGATCCCGGTGCGCGTCGAGTTGTCCACCAGCGACAAGGCGGATCTGGTAGCGCTGAAGTCGCTACGGCTGCGCTCGGCGGGCGGCGCCCTGGTTCCGCTGTCCGAGGTCGTGGAATTCCACGAAAGCACGCGCGAGCAGACGATCTACCACAAGGATCTGCTGCCGGTCGTCTACGTGACGGGTGACGTATCCGGCACAACCGACAGCCCGCTGTACGGCTTGCGCAGTATCGCGGCAGAACTCGATGAGACACCCGTTGAAGGCGAGCCCATCCGGCGGTTCCTGACCCGGCAACCGGACAATCCCTATGAGTGGAGCCTGAAGTGGGACGGCGAGTGGCAGATCACTTATGAGACCTTCCGCGACATGGGCATCGCCTACGCGGTGGGCCTGATCCTGATCTACCTGCTGGTGGTCGCGCAGTTCCGCTCTTATGGCGTGCCGTTGATCATCATGGCGCCGATTCCGCTGACTCTCATCGGCATCATGCCGGGTCACGCGCTGCTCGGGCAGCAGTTCACCGCACCCTCGATGATCGGCATGATCGCGCTCGCCGGTATCATCGTGCGAAATTCGATCCTGCTCGTGGATTTCATCCAGCAGGAAGTGCGCGCCGGCAAGCCGCTGCAGGAGGCGACGATCGCCGCTGCGGTGGTGCGCGCCAGACCGATCGCACTCACGGCGATTGCCGCAATGATGGGAGGCCTCTTCATCCTGGATGATCCCATTTTCGGCGGCCTGGCCGTGTCGCTGATTTTCGGTCTGGTCGTCTCCACCGTGCTGACGCTGCTGGTGATCCCGGTCGTCTATTACCATTACCACTGGCGCCGCGCGGCCGGGCAGCACCAATAGCCGGTTATCGATGTATTCTGGATGGAGCGGGTGATGGGAATCGAACCCACGTTAGCAGCTTGGGAAGCTGCAGTTCTACCATTGAACTACACCCGCGCCGCTTGATTGCAAGCACGCCGCCCGCGCCCGCCAATTGCATCGGGCCTGGCAGCCGCAGGCAGATCGTCTACTTCGCGACCAGGATCTTCTTGACCCAGCCGCTGCCGCTGCCGGATTCGACTTTGAGGTAGCCGTTCTGCTCCTCGCCCATGTAGATCATCTCGTCGGTCTTCGCGAGCGTCGCGACGACCTTGCCACCTTCACCGGCGGCGGCCATCAGCTTGAGACCACCGATCTTGGGATAGATCACGTCGCCTTCGTTGAATACGGCACCGGCCTTGGTCGTGCCGCCGGACGCCGCTTCCTGCGCCAGCGTGCCGACGTCGCGATGCAGGGCCGGGTCGTTGCGGATCACCCTGACGATATTGTTGTAATTGTCCGCAAAGCTCGCGGCGACGATCTTGCCTTCGTTGGTGTTGCCGTAGCCGCCGATGCCGCCGCCGGCACCGCCGCCGAAGATGGCCGCACCGAGCGCGAGATCAGCCTTCTTCGAGCTGCCTTCAGCCGCCGCGACCTGCACGCCCGATCGGGCATCCGCAACCAGCATGCTGGTCTGCGCTTCCTTGAATTTCAGTCCACCGGCAATCGCGCCGATCGCCGAGCCGCGTCCGCCAAGAAGGCCACCGAGCGCTCCGCCGATGCCGCCGGCGTTGCTTTCCGAGAAGACCACGCTCGGCGTCAGGATGAAGTCTGCCGCGACCATCTGGCCGCCGCCGATATTCGACCCACCGCGCATTTCACCGCCGCCGGCCAGCGCGCGCTCCTGCATCATGTTCTGCATGCCCTGCCCGCGTTCGACGACGATGAAGCAATTCGATTGCTGGATCATCATCCGGATCAGACCGACCGGTGACTGCAGGTTGTAGTGCGAGAGCGCCACCATCACGTAATCCTGCGGCTCGACGACCGCGACGGCACCCATCGGTTTGTCGCACTTCTCGAGGTCCGATGCCGCGCCCTGTGCGCCCTGGGTCCCGGCGGCGCCCTGCACCTCCGAGCCACCCTTCCCCTTCTTGGTCCCCAGCAGGCCTGCATCGGCGCTCGCAACGATGAAGAAGCCGCTCAGCAATGCGGCTGCAGACAACGCCATGCGTGAATACGTCTTCATGTGCCCTCCGATGGGCGGATCCGGATACTAGTCCCTGGGCGCGGCGCTCGCTCACGGGTGCCTGGGGGCCCGCCGCGGCAGCAAATATACTCTGCCGCTCGCCCGCGTGTACATTCACGGGCATGCCGCCTACCCGACATGCCACCGACATAGCGATTGCGGGCGCAGGCATCGCTGGCATCACCGCCGCACTCGAGGCCCTCGACCGCGGCCGGCGCGTGCTGCTCGTTGACCGCGATGCCGAGGCGAATCTGGGCGGCCTCGCCCGGGAGTCGTTCGGGGGATTGTGGTTCGCCGGTACGCCGCTGCAGAAGCGCTACCGGATCCGCGATAGCGTCGAGCTGGGTCTGCAGGACTGGCTTGCCTGGGGCGAACTGGGCCCCGGGCACCATTGGCCGCGCGCCTGGGCCCGCGCTTATGTTGAACGCTGCATTCCTGACGTTTACAACTGGCTCACCGGGCTCGGTGTCGAGTTCATGCCCTTGCCGATGTGGGTCGAAAGAGGCCTGTACCAGCCGGGAAACTCGGTTCCGCGATTTCATTTGGTCTGGGGAACCGGCCAGGCGCTGGTTGAAACGCTGAAGAGCCGGCTGCTGAACCATCCGCGGCGCGAGCTGCTTGAATTCCGCTTCTGCCATCGCGTTGATTCACTGGTGACCAGCGGCGGCCGCGTCGCCGGCCTGAATGGGGTGATCGAGCCGGACAACGCGCCCTTCGAGGTCACGGCTGAATCCGTCGTCATTGCCGCGGGCGGAATCAATGGCGATCTCGAGCGCGTGCGGCAGAACTGGCACGCCGATTGGGGCGAGGCGCCCGCCGTGATCCTGAACGGCTCGCACCGCTTTGCCGACGGAACGCTGCATGTCGCGGCTGCCGCCGCGGGCGCTCGCATTACGCACCTCGACTGGCAATGGAATTACGCCGCCGGTATCCGGCATTGGCGGCCGCGCAAGCCGGATCACGGGCTGTCGCTGCTGCCGCCGAAATCCGCGCTCTGGCTCAACGCGCGGGGCGAGCGCATCGGCCCGATGCCGCTGGTGGCGGGTTACGACACGCACGACCTCGTTGCGCAGATTTGCAGGCAACCCGGCGGCTACAGCTGGCAGCTGCTGAACCGGAAGATCGCCCTGAAGGAACTTGCCGTGTCGGGTGCGGAATTCAATCCGGCGTTCAGGGAGCGCCGGCGGCTCGCGGTCCTGCGCGATCTGCTGTTCGGCAATCGCTGGCTCTACGAGGAGCTGACGCGCAACAGCGAGGACATCGTTCTTGCAGACACGCTGCCCGAGCTGGTCGAACGCATGAATGCATTGAATGGCGATGATGTCGTCGATCTTGCAACCGTCGATACGGCCGCCAGGCGCTACGATGCCGCAATCGATCGCGGCCCGCGCTTTCACAATGACGAACAGCTGCGACGCATCGCGTTCGCGCGCAAGTGGCGGGGCGACCGGCTGCGAACCTGCAAGTTCCAGAAGATCCTCGATCCGGGCGCGCGGCCGCTGATGGCGATCCGCGAGTACATCATCAGCCGCAAGAGCATGGGCGGTATCCAGACCGACCTCGAAAGCCGCGTGCTCGATCGGGCAGGCCGGCCGGTTGATGGACTGTTCGCGATCGGCGAGGCGGCCGGATTCGGCGGCGGCGGGATGAATGGCAAGCGCGGCCTCGAGGGAACATTTCTCGGCGGCTGTATGTTCTCGGGCCGGATTGCCGGCCGGACGTCCTGAATGAACTACCGGGATGCGGTCAATATTGAAGACCTGCGCAGCATCGCGCGACGCAGGCTGCCGCGCTTTGTTTTCGCCTACGTAGATGGCGGCGCGGAGGATGAGATTACCCTGACTGGAAACCGTGAAGCGTTCGGCAGGCTGCATTTCCGGCCGCGCACGCTGGTCGATGTTTCGACACGCGACCTCTCCACGCAGCTGCTCGGCAAGCGATCGGCGTTGCCGGTCGTGGTCGGCCCGACCGGGTTGAACGGCCTGTCCTGGCGCGACGGCGACATGGAACTTGCGCGGGCGGCGTCGCGCGCCGGCGTCCCGTTCGCGATGTCGACGGTTTCGATGAGCTTCGTCGAGGATGTTGCGCGCGAAGCTCCCGGGCGGTTGTGGCTGCAGGCCTACGTATTCTCGGAACGCCGTATCACCGACGCGTTGATAAGGCGCGCGCTGGATGCGGGATTCGAGGGACTGATGCTGACCAGCGATTTTCCCGTTGCCGGCAAGCGCGAGCGCGACTGGCGCACGGGCCTGCTGCCAAGGCAGCAATTCACCCTCGCCACGAAGCTCGACATGCTGATGCACCCGCGCTGGCTCGCGACGATTGCCACGCACCGGCCGCGATTCGTCAATGTGGAGCGCGAGCTGGCGCCGGGCCAGAACGTCAATAACTTCGTCGGCCACGGCATGTTCGATCCGTCATTCCGCTGGGACGACATGAAACACTTCCGGGATCTGTGGCCAAACAAGTTGATGCTGAAAGGCCTGTTGCGCGCCGATGATGCCGAGCGCGCTGCTGGCGTGGGCGTGGACGGCATCGTCTTGTCGAATCACGGTGGACGGCAACTCGATTGTGCGATCAGCGGAATCGAAGCACTCCCCGAAGTCGTGCGCGCGGTTGGCAAACGCATATCGATCCTGATCGATGGCGGAGTTCGCCGCGGCAGTGACATCGCGAAAGCGGTCGCGCTCGGCGCGGAAGGCGTGCTGCTGGGCCGCGCCCCGGTCTATGGCCTGGCTGCAGGCGGCGCGGCCGGCGTGGCGCGCGCAATCGAGATCCTGGCCGATGAATTCGACAGGACGCTTGCGCTGAACGGCTGCCGCGATGTTGCAGGGCTGACTGCCGACCTGATCGCGAAAGGCATATGACCATGAGCGATCCGCGCAGCGATCGTTCGCGGCAGCCGATCAGGAGTTATGTCCTTCGCGGCGGCCGGATCACGCGCGCGCAGCGGCGCGCCCTCGATGAGTTGTTGCCGAGGTGGGGCCTGCCATACACGCCCGCTCCGCTCGACCTGGACGTTGCGTTTGGTCGCCGCGGGCCGCGCGTGATGGAAATCGGCTTTGGCAATGGCGCGACGCTCGTGGAACTCGCCCGCACGCGCCCGGATACGGACTTCCTGGGCATCGAAGTCCATCCGCCCGGTATCGGCCATTGCCTGCTCGCGATCGAGGCAGGCGGTCTCACCAACATCCGCTTGATTGCACACGATGCTGTCGAAGTGCTCGCGCATCAGTTGTCACCCGGATCGCTGGACGAAATACGGCTGTACTTCCCGGATCCCTGGCCCAAGAAGCGTCACCACAAGCGTCGCATCATGCAACCGCCATTTGCTGCGCTTGTCGCTGATCGCCTGAAACCCGGCGGCACATTTCACGTGGCGACCGACTGGGAACCGTATGCCCTGCAGATGCTCGACGTGCTGAATGCCGAGCCGCGACTCGTCAACGCCGCGGCGCAGGGGCGCTCGGAAAAAGGGGACGCGCCCCTTTTTCTTCAAGGAAAAGGGGCGCGTCCCCTTTCGACACGCTTCGAGCGGCGCGGCCGGCGCCTCGGCCACGA
>DAITAA010000011.1:0-57519 GCA_036824505.1 Steroidobacteraceae bacterium | reverse complement strand
GCCATGAAGAGCAACACCACCACCGTCAACCGCGAGCAGACCACAAGGGTCCAGAATGGCTGGGTCTTCCTGCTGTTGGCGCTACTGCTCCTCGTCGGCGACATTTACGTGCTGATCTTCTCCTTCACGGAAGGGGTCCCCTCCGTCGGGCACCCGCTGCTGCTGCCACTCCTGGTTGGCTTGCTGGGGATTCCCACGTGGATCATTTTCCTCTGCGGATTCTTCACCCTTCAGCCAAATGAGGGACGCGTGCTCCTGCTGTTTGGCGACTACCGGGGAACCGTGCGCGAGAGCGGGTTCCACTGGGGGAATCCTTTCTACTCGAACGGAAAGAGCGGCGCGGCGGCAGCCACCTCGGTGACGGAGGGGCACGCGAAGGGAGCGTCCTACCAGGCGAAAGTGGCGGCCGCAGCGACCGGGCGCAAGGGCCTCACCCGCAACAAGATCTCGCTGCGCGCACGCACGCTGAACGGCGGACAGCTCAAGGTGAACGACAAGCGCGGCAATCCGATCGAGATCGCCGCCGTCGTTATCTGGCGGGTGCAGGACACCGCGCAGGCGATGTTCGATGTCGATGACTATGAGAATTATGTGGAGACACAGAGCGAGTCGGCACTCCGCCACATCGCCAGTCACTATGCCTACGACCAGGGCGAGGACGACGAGATCACGCTGCGCAGTCACGTCGACGAGGTATCGAAGGCCCTGCGCGGCGAGCTGCACGAACGGCTTGCAAAGGCCGGCGTCGTGGTGGAGGAAGCGCGGCTCACCCACCTCGCCTATGCACCGGAGATCGCGCAGGCGATGCTGCGCCGGCAGCAGGCGGAGGCGGTGATCGCCGCGCGCCAGAAGATCGTCCACGGCGCCGTCAGCATGGTCGAGATGGCGCTGACGGAATTGGCGGAAAAGAAGGTCGTGGTACTTGACGACGAGCGCCGGGCAGCGATGGTCAGCAACCTGATGGTGGTGCTGTGCAGCGAGTCCGAGGTGCATCCGATCGTGAACGCCGGCACCCTGTACAATTGAAGGATGCGCGCAGGATGGCGCCCCATCGTTCAGAAGACGCGCGCAAGTCGCTCTTGCTGCGGATTGACGCGGGTCTTTGGAAGGAGCTCGAAAAGTGGGCGGCAGACGAACTGCGCAGCATCAATGGCCAGATCGAATACCTGCTGCGCCAGGCAGTGCAGAAACGCCGGGGCGGCGGGCGGTGAGATGCGGCGAATCTATTGCAGCAACGAATTCCGCACGACCGGCGCCGAAGTTGCAACCTGCCCCGTTGCTTGGGTGCCGCCTGTCGCTGAGTGGTCCATGCGGGCCAACCGCTCACTGTGCGCACGGCGCATTGCGGTCACGGTTGCGGCACCGAACAGCGCGTCGTTCGCCCCGTGCGAATCAACGTCATCAACAGCACGCCAGTTCGACGCAAAGACACCCAAGGTGGCCAGTCGCGTCATCGACCCATGGGTGCCAACGCGGCCGCGCATCCTGGCGAGGGCGAACAGCTTGGTGTTGCCGGCTTCATAGCCGTCGGCCAGCGACACGAGAACGGGACTGGGCTCCTTGACGTCACCATGAAAGGCCCACCACAGCCGACGTAATGGATCTGGCCGCTGCGCATCGAGTGTCTGGATGAAGAGCGAAGATTCATCGAATCTGCGCTCCGTGACAGCCGTCATCCCAAGCAGCCCAAGCGGATCGCCTCGCAGTACCCGGTATTCGTATGTCTCGGGGGAAGTGCCAGCCAACCGCACTTCTGCCATCCCATCGGCGGTGAGGACGCCGACCGCGTCTCCCCGATCGACCGCGACGAGGTCCACGCCATCGGCGACAGCAAGACAACTTGCGGCCTCCTCGGCCTGCTCTCCGGAAGTGCCAATTGCAACCGAACCGATGATGCCGGCCAGCGAGTACGCCACGTCGTTCGGATTCGTAATCCGGCCGCGGCGATGGTAGCCGCAACGCCGGAGCAACCGCTCGACCGGCACGATCCGGCCCTTGACCATTGTCGAGCCATGGTCGGAGACGATATCGACGAACAGGCCGCGGCCTGTCCGCGCGCGCACATCGGCCTGCAGGTTCTGCAGGAACGCATCAAGCTTGATCAGGAATTTCTCCGCTGCTCGCCGGCCCTCGACATGCAGCAGGGCATCGCTGGTCTCGAGGTAGGCGACGAATGTCTGCTTGGGACTGCTCAGCACCTCGCGGCCGATCTCCCGCATTTCGCGCAGCGCCACGTGATAGGGCGCCATGTAACCAATGATGCGATGCAGGCTCGAGTAACTCCTGGAGTCCTCTCCGACGCCCGGATGAGCCCGACTGGAAAGCGAACCGATCGTATTGCCCACAACCTTGTTCTGCGCTGCGTCGTAGCGCATCTGCTGATAGCCCTCGGGCGGCTCACTGCCGCCAATAGCGGCAAAGGAAACGTCCGACAGCGATGGAAAGGTGGAGACCATCCGCGCCGCCGGGTGAAAGTCAGTGAAATAGCCCTGCCCCTGGATGGCTACGAATACGTCGTACGGAATGCCGTCAAGAGCGAGCACCAGGCGTTGCGGGACGCCATCGGGCGAAATGCCGGCCTCACGCCCGGCGGCTGCGCAGTCAACCGTAGCGAATGGCAGCAACAGCACCAGGAACCCGGCAATGGTGCGGCCGCGAAGCATGTTCGAAGCAAACTGCATAAACGACCTGTTCCAAAGTCGGGCGATTGATGCACGCAGATATTACACGGCAATTGCGCGGCGTGCGTGCCGTGCTAGATGCTCTCGAACGCGCCTCCCAGCCCGTCGATGATGAACTGGACAGCCAGCGCCGCGAGCACGACGCCCGACAGCCGGTTGACGACATTGGCTCCGGTCACTCCCATGACCGTCATCACGATCGGTGTCAGGCGCATCAGCAAGTACGTGATCGCGAGCACCAGCACGACGACGCCGAACAACCCGAACGACAGCGGCACGTCACCACGCGAAGCGCCGAATGTCAGCAGCACGATTGCAATCGCACCGGGCCCGGCAATGAACGGGAATGCCAGCGGGAATACCGAGATGTCCGCGCGCTTCCTGCTCTCCTTTTTCTCCTCGGTCGTCACGCGCGTGCCCGACTCGCGCGCAAACACCATCTCGAGCGCGATCAGGAACAGCATGATGCCGCCGGCGATGCGGAATGCATCGATGCTGATATTCATCGTGCGCAGGAACCAGGCCCCGCCGATCGCGAATAGAGCGAGCACACCGCCTGCAACCAGCACCGCCCTCAATGCCATGCGTCTGCGGAATGCCTCGTCCGCGCCCTCCGTGAGGGCCGCAAACAACGGTACCAGCGAGATCGGCTCGACGATCACGAAAAACAGCACGAAGAATTTCACCAGTTCGTCGGTCATTGGTCACCGATTTGCCCCGCCGTTCCGAGCGCGCGGTCGATCATACCCCGGCGCATCATGAACCAGAAAAGCAGGATGCCGGGCAAGGCCAGAACCGTCGTCAGCAGATAGAAGTTCACGTAGCCCACCGCCTGGATCAGGGCGCCCGCGAATGTGCCAGTCAGCGCGCGCCCGAGGACGCTCGCCGCCGCGGAGATCAGCGCGTATTGGGAAGCGGTGAATTGCAGGTTGCAGAGCGCCGAAAAGTACGCCACCACGACAACGCCGCCGAAGCCGCTTGCGAAATTCTCGAAGCCGATCGCGGCGGCCAGCCCTGGATTGCTGTGCCCGACGGCAGCCAGCAGCGCAAAGCCCAGATTCGAGACGCACATCAGCACGAGCGCGAGCAGCACGGATCGTTTCAGGCCCAGCCTCGTGTAGAGGATGCCGCCCAGGAAGATGCCGATCAGGTATGCCCAAAAGCCGAAACCGACATCGTAAATGGCGATATCGTCATTCGTGTATCCGAGGTCATTGAAGAGCAGACGGAATGTCAGGTTCGCAAGCGTATCGCCAATCTTGTGGACAAGGACAAAAAGCAGCACGAGCCAGGCGCCCGAGCGGCGCATGAACTCCGCGAAGGGGCCGATGATGGAGTTCCAGACCTCGGCAACTCCCTGCTTCCTGGTCGTGACGACGTGACGCGCGGGCTCGCCGACGATCAGCCCGGTCAGCATCGCCGGCAGCGCGAATATCGCACAGGCAAGATAGGCTGCGGCCCAGCCATTGCGCCCCGCGATGACCAGGGCAAGCGCGCCCGCGGCCGCCGAACCGATGCGCCAGCCGTACTGGGACATGCCGGAGCCGACGCCGAGCTGATAAGGCTTCAGTGTCTCGATGCGGTAGGCGTCGATGACAATATCGTAGGTGGCGCCAGCGACGCCGACCAGCACGGCCGCGACAATCGTGGCCTGGATGCTCGCATGCGGATCGACAAGAGCGAGGTTTACTACCGCCGCAATTACCGCGGCGCCGGCCAGTAGCAGCCAGGACACGCGTTGGCCGAGCCGATTGAGCAGCGGAATGCGCACGCCGTCAACGATCCACGCCCAGAACACTTTGAGGTTGTAAACGAGGAAGGCGAAGGTGAACGCGGTGATGGTCCGCTTGTCGATGCCTTCCTGCGCGAGCCGCGTGGTCAGCGTGGCGCCGATCATCGCGTAAGGAAATCCGGAGGAGACGCCGACAAAGAACGCAGCCAGCGACTCTTTCTCGAGGTACGGCCGGAGCGCCGCCCAGGGTCCGCCGCCGCCGGACGGAGCCGCGGGCCGGCTGCTCACAACTCGTAGTCCATGGTCAGCGGCGCGTGATCGGAGAACCACGCATCCTTGTAGATCGATGCTGCGCGCGCCTTGCCTGCCAGCTGGCGATTGACGATCTGGTAGTCGATTCGCCAACCGACATTCCTGGCCCGCGCCTGGCCGCGGTTGGACCACCAGGTGTATTGCTCAGGCCGGGGGTCAACTTCCCGAAAAGCGTCGACCCAGCCCAGTTCGCCAAACAGGCGATCGAGCCAGGCCCTCTCCTCAGGCAGGAATCCAGAGTTCTTCTGGTTTGCGCGCCAGTTCTTCAGGTCAATGGGCTGGTGCGCAATATTGAAATCACCGCACAGGACATAGTTTCGCCGGCGTTTGCCAAGACGCTTCAGGTACGGAAGGAAAGCCTCGAGAAACCGGAATTTCGAAGCCTGGCGCTCCGGGCCCGACGAGCCCGAGGGCAGGTACAGCGACACGACGGAAAGCAGCCCGAATTGCAGTTCGATGTAACGGCCTTCGCCGTCGAACTCGGACACGCCGAAGCCGCGGATCACCCGGTCCGGTTTCGACCTCGAAAATACGGCGACACCGCTATAACCCTTGCGCTCTGCGTCGTAGTAATGACAGTGATAGCCGTGGGGCCGGAAATCGCCGTCCGTGAGCTGGGATTCCTGCGCCTTGGTTTCCTGCAGGCACACGACATCCGGTGACTGTGCGGGCAGCCAGTCGAACAGGCCCTTGCGGGCCGCGGAGCGAATGCCGTTGCAGTTGAGCGTCAGGATGCGCATGGTGGCTCCGCCGCGGATGCGCCATGATACGCACTGGCAGCTGAAGCGTGCATGCGGACCCACCAGAAAGAATTCATGGAACTGATCCTCGCGCGGCAGGCGTTGCGCTTCGGGCAGTTCACCTTGAAGTCGGGCCGCGTGAGTCCGTACTTCTTCAATGCCGGACTCATCAACGACGGCCTTTCACTGGGCACGATTGGCGCCTGCTATGCGCAGGCGATCATCGACTCGGGCCTGGCATTCGACATGCTGTTCGGGCCCGCATACAAGGGCATCCCGCTTGCGACTTCGGCAGCGATCGCCCTGGCCGCCAGGCACGGCCGCAACGTGGGGGTCGCCTTCAACCGCAAGGAGGCAAAGCTGCACGGCGAAGGCGGCAGCCTGATCGGCGCGCCGCTGGCAGGACGCGTGCTGATCGTCGATGACGTCATCACTGCCGGCACGGCCATTCGGGAGTCCGTTGATGTCATTCGCGCGGCTGGCGCGACTCCAGCGGGCGTGGTGCTGGCGCTGGATCGCCAGGAGCGGGGCCAGAGCGCATTGTCGGCGGTCCAGGAGATTCAGACCACATTCGGCATCCCGGTCATTAGAATCATCGCTCTCGCTGAAATCATTGAGCACCTGGAGATGGCTGGACGTCCCGATGAACTTGCCAGCCTCAGGAACTATCGGTCGCGCTATGGTGTCGACCGCGAAGCGTGACGTATTTACGGCGAACCCCTGCGCGTGGGGGCAGAATATGCGGTCAGAGGTGTTCCGGATGAATGTCTGGTCGGCAAGGGTGCTGGTTTCCGCGTTGATGCTTGCCCTGCTGGCGGGCGTCGCCGATGCGGCATCAGATGCCAAGCAGAAGCTCTACCGCTGGGTCGACAAGAACGGCCAGGTTCACTACGGCGACAGCATTCCGCCCGAGTACGCCGAACAGGATCGCGATGTGTTGAATCAGCACGGCATCGCGGTGGGCCGCGAAGAAGGCCTGGTGACGCCGGAAGAAGCGCGCGCCAAGGTCGCAGCGGACAAGGCGGCCAAGGAAATCTTGATTCAGAAGCAGCGCGACCGGACGCTGCTTCAGGTATACCAGTCAGTGGAAGAAATCGAGGTGTTGCGTGACCGGCGCCTCGACCTCATCGAAGCGCAACTGACGATCCAGGAACAGTCGCTTGCGAATCTGCGGGCAAGGCACGCGCAATTCGAGAAGCAGGCTTCCAATTTCCTGCCGCGCAGCAAGGAGCCGGACGCACCGATGATACCCGATGAACTGGCGCGCGACCTGCAACGTTCGGCGTCCGACATCGCGACGCAACAACAGAACCTCGAGAAAAAGCGCCTCGAGCGCGAGACCATCCGCGCGAACTTCGGTGCGGACATCAAGCGCTTCAAGGAACTGAGAGCGACCGCTCCGCGCTGAGGGTCGCTAGCGGCCCGAGCTCCCGAATCCCCCGGTGCCGCGTCCGGATTCGCTGAACTCCGAAACGACTTCGAGCCGGACCTGCACGACCGGTACGACAATCATCTGGGCAATTCGCTCGCCAGGCGAGATCGTGAAAGGGTGGCCGCCGCGGTTCCAGACCGAAACCATCACCTGGCCCTGGTAGTCGGAGTCGATCAGGCCAACCAGATTGCCGAGCACGATACCGTGCTTGTGCCCCAGGCCGGAGCGCGGCAGCAGGACGGCGGCCAGTCCGGGATCTTCGAGATGGATTGCAAATCCGGTCGGTACCAGATGGGTCTCGCCGGGTTCCAGCGTGACGGGCGCGTCCAGGCAGGCACGCAGGTCGAGACCCGCTGACCCGTCCGTCGCATAGGCCGGCAGCGGGATTTCGCGGCCGACGCGCGGATCGAGGACACGCACGAGGAGCCGGCGAATCGCTGTCATGCGCGGTGATCAGCCGCGGATTGCGGCCACGGTGGCTGAGCCCCGTCGCGAGCCGCGGACCCGCGCGATGAGCGCCACCAGCCGGCGAGCCAGCTCGAACTTGCTGCAGCGAGGGATCTCCTCGCGACCGTCTGCCCACAGGACGAGCAGCGCGTTGTCGTCTCGATCGAATGCGAGCCCGTCGCCGACCTCGTTTGCCGCGATCATGTCCACGCGCTTCTGCACGAGTTTCGCGCGCGCATTCTCCTCGACATTCTCCGTTTCAGCCGCAAAACCGACGACGAATGGCCTGCCGCTCTTCAGTGCCGCGACCGACCCCAGGATATCCGGCGCCCTGACCAGCTCAAGCTGCATTCTCTCGGACGTTTTCTTGCTCTTCTGCACCGCGATTGCCGGCGCCTGGTAATCGGCGACCGCAGCAGCGCCGACGTAGATATCGGCGGCGGCGAGAGCACGGTGCACGGCGTCGTACATCTGCTGGGCGCTCTCGACGGATACAAATTCGACGCCCGCCGGCGGGGCGATGGCCACCGGGCCGCTGACCAGGGTGACGGCCGCCCCTGCGTCCCGGGCCGCCTGGGCGATGGCGTAGCCCATCTTTCCGGAGCTGCGGTTGCTGATGAATCGGACCGGATCCAGGCGCTCGCGCGTGGGGCCCGCGCTGACGACGACGCGCAGTCCCGCAAGCACACGACTTGCTGTCAATGCCGACAGCGTCAGTTCGGCGAGCTCAACGGGCTCCAGCATGCGCCCGGGTCCCGTCTCGCCACAGGCCTGATCGCCTTCGCCGGGCCCGAGGATGGTGACGCCGCGATCCTTCAACAACGCCACATTGGCGGCGGTCGCCGGGCTGGCCCACATCTGCTGATTCATCGCCGGCGCTAGATACAGCGGGGCCGCCGTCGCCAGGCAGAGCGTCGAGAGCAGGTCATCCGCCTGTCCGTGGGCGAGCCTGGCCAGGAAATCGGCGGTCGCCGGCGCGACCAGCACCGCGTCAGCCCAGCGTGCGAGTTCGATGTGGCCCATGGCGGCTTCCGCCGCTTCGTCCCAGAGCGAATCCCGCACCGGACGCCCGGATACGGCCTGCAGGGTCAGGGCCGTGATAAAGCGCCCTGCGCCCCCGGTCATGACGACCTGGACTTCGGCGCCACGCTCGCGCAGGCGCCGGACGAGGTCCGGACTCTTGTAGGCCGCAATCCCCCCGGTCACCCCCAGCAGGATCCGCAACGGACGTGGCGCGAGCTTGTTCATGGGCCGATTATCACCTTACTCCCGCAACCGGCGCCATTTACGGCCTGCGGCAACGCGAACCTGATCGCAAACTGCCTCCGGGAGGTGCACATGCAGATCAGGGACTGGCCGCTTGCCGACAGGCCGCGCGAAAAGCTGTTGCAGATGGGATCAGCGGCGCTGACCGAGGCGGAATTGCTGGCGATCTGGCTGCGCCACGGCACCAGGGGCCAGACGGCGCTCGATGTGGCGCGCGCGCTGCTCGCCCGCTTCGGCTCGCTGCGCAGCGTCCTGTCGGCGGAGCGCAATGCGCTGTGCCGGCAGCGTGGCGTCGGGCCGACGCGCTGGGCCGAGTTGCAGGCCGCGCTTGAAATCGTGCGCCGTCACCACCTGGAGCGGCTGCAGGCCGGGCCGGTGCTGCAAAGCCCGCGCGCCGCCCGCGAATACCTGATTGCGCGGCTGCGCGACCTGGAACACGAGGTCTTCTGCTGCCTGTTCCTTGACAGCCGGCACCGCCTGATCAACTGCGAGGAGCTGTTCCGGGGCACGGTGGACGGCGCCAGCGTGCACCCGCGCGAAGTGGTCAAGCAGGCGCTTTCCCGCAATGCGACTGCGGTAATCCTGGCCCACAACCATCCCTCCGGCGTTGCCGAGCCCAGTCAGGCCGACGAGATCATCACGACTCGCCTGCGCGACGCCCTGGCACTGGTCGAGATCCGGCTGCTGGATCACCTGATTATCGGCGACGGAATGTGCACTTCCCTGGCGGAAAAAGGCCTGATTTGACGGCCAGGACCTGATTTGACTGCCGCTGCCCCCGGCTGGTCTAATATGCGGCTCGTTTACGGGTAGCTTGTCCAGCGGAGTCCAGGTCATGTCCCGAGTCTGTCAGGTCACCGGCAAGCGGCCCAGGAGCGGTAACAAGGTGTCGCATTCGAACATCAAGAAGCGCCGACGCTTCCTGCCGAACCTGCATGCCCAGCGTTTCTGGGTCGAGAGCGAGGGCCGGTGGGTCACGCTCAGGCTGTCGACCCGCGGCCTGCGCACTATCGAGAAACGGGGTCTCGATGTCGTGCTGGCCGAATTGCGTGCCGCCGGCACCCACGTCTGAGGAACCGACATGCGCGACAAGATCAAGCTCATCTCATCGGCCGGAACCGGCCATTTCTATACGACCACCAAGAACAAGCGCTTGCACCCGGAGAAGATGGAGATCAGCAAGTACGACCCGGTGGTCCGCAAGCACGTGCCCTACAAGGAATCGAAGATCAAGTAGGCCGGCCGTCCACGGGCGGCTTGCACCCCCCCGCGACTCCGTTACACTCCACTGAAAATTCCGCGTCCGGATATCCCGGACCGCACCGGTACACAGGGGAGTCTGAAAATGCGTAATGCAGAGATTGACGGGCGGCTCGCGCGTCGCAGCCTTGCGGTCGCAATCGCCTTGGCATTGCCGCTGCCAGCTGCCTGGGCGCAGACACCTACGACACTCGAAGACGTCATGGTCACGGCCGAGCGCCGGGTCGAAAACATCCAGGACGTTCCGATTTCGGTTGCACCCCTGGAAGGCGAGCGCCTCGACGCCATCTTCGAGGGCGGCGCGGACATCCAGGCTCTCGCGACCCGCGTGCCTAGCCTGTACGCCGAGTCATCCAATGGCAGGCTCGCGCCGAGGTTCTACATTCGCGGCCTCGGAAATTCTGACTTCGACCTCGCCGCATCACAGCCGGTGTCGATCATCGTCGACGAAGTGGTCCTGGAAAACGTGATCCTGAAGAGCTTCCCGCTGTTCGACATCGACCGGGTGGAAGTCCTGCGCGGCCCGCAGGGAACCCTGTTCGGCCGCAATACCCCGGCGGGCATCGTCAAGTTCGACACGAAGAAGCCGAGCCAGGAATTCGGTGGCGATGTCACCCTGAGTTATGGCGAGCTCGGCACGAAGACCGCTGAATTCGGCGTCGGCGGCGGACTGAGCGACACCGTTTCCGCGCGCGTTTCCGCGATCTACCACGAACGGAATGACTGGATCGACAACACTTTTAGCGGCGAAAAGAACGCAATGGGAGGCTTCAGCGAGTCTGCCTACCGCGCCCAGCTCCTCATTGAGCCATCGGACAACTTCAGTGCGTTGCTGAACATCCATGGCCGCTCCATCGACGGAACGGCGTCGATCTTCCGCGCCAACGTGCTCGGCCCTGGCAGCAATGGCTTCAATTCCAACTACGATCGCGACAGCGTTTCCTATGACGAGGGCAACAATAATCCCCAGCATGCCGACGGCATGGGCGGATCAGTCAAACTCGACTTCAAGTTTGCCGGCAATATCACCCTCACGTCGGTGACTGCGTACGAGAACACTGCGAGCAGCAGCGAGGGCGACATCGACGGCGGATTCGGCGCGGACTTCCTGAATTTCCTGCCGGTGCCATACGTCGGGCCTTGCCCGCCGGGAAGCGCGGTCGGCGATCCGTGCATTCCATTCCCGTCGCACTCAATTGACGGAATCGACAACCTCGATCAGTTGACCCAGGAGATTCGATTTTCATCGCAGGCGAGCGACCGCCTGTTCTGGCAAGCAGGTGCCTTCTACTTCGATTCCAATTTCTCCGTGACGACCACGACATTCATTCCAAACTTCGTGACGCCGGATCCCGCGGATGTGTTCGCGCCTACAACCGTCGAACACGACAACACTGCCTGGGCGGTGTTCGGACACGTCAGCTACGAGGCGACCGACGCCCTGACATTGACGGCCGGCGCTCGCTTCACGGATGACGACAAGGAAATATCGGTCTTCCGTGCACCGTTGTTCCCCATCGCGCCGCAGAGTGTCTCCGATGAGCAGGTGAGCTGGGACCTGAGCGCTCTCTACGAAGTCAACGACCAGTTCAACATTTATGGGCGCCTGGCGTCAGGCTTCCGCGCGCCGACCATTCAGGGCCGTGACGTTGCGTTCTTCGGGACTCCGTCGATCGCGAAATCCGAAACCATCACGTCGATCGAGGCGGGGTTCAAGTCGCAGCTCGCCGGCGACCGCGTACGGCTGAACGGTTCGGTCTTCTATTACGAGATCAAGGACCAGCAGCTCTCGGCCATCGGCGGCGGCGGCAATTTCGTGCGGTTGGTGAATGCCGACAAGGGCACGGGGATGGGTTTCGACTTCGACAGTGAATTCCTCGTCACCGACAATTTCCTGGTGACGCTGGGATTGAGCTACACGGACACTGAAATCAAAGACAGCTCTCTCGTCGTGCCACCCTGCGGTTCAGGGCTCTGCACGGTGATCGATCCCCTCGACAGTGACGGCAACGCCATCATCGACGGCAACTCTTTTACGCAGGCCCCGGAATACATCGCGACCATCACGGCGCGCTATGGAATCCCGATGGCGAACAACAGCGAGTTCTTCTTCTCGACCGACTGGGCATTCCAGGGGAAGACCCAGTTCTTCATCTACGAGTCTAGGGAATTCTACAGCGACAGCACCTTCGAAGGCGGCGCACGCATCGGTTACTCGCGCGACAACGGGAAGTGGGAAGTGGCGCTCTTCGGCCGGAACATCACCGATGAAGAAAATGTCAAAGGCGCCATCGACTTCAACAACCTGACGGGATTCGACAACGAGCCCCGGATCGTCGGCGTTTCAATCAAGTCGCGATTCTGAGTCCGGGCCGGCAAGGATGCCGGAACTGCCGGAGGTGGAGACGACGCGCCGGGGCATCGAGCCCTGGCTCGTCGGGCACCGCATCGAACAGGTCATCGTGCGCGACGCGCGACTGCGCTGGCCTGTGTCCCGCAGCCTGCCGGCGCGGCTGCGCGGATCCACGGTTCAGGCGGTCGGGCGGCGCGCCAAGTACCTGCTGATCGCGACCGACACCGGCACGGCAATCCTTCACCTCGGCATGTCCGGCAGCCTGCGCGTGATGGATGCAGCCGCGCCGCCGCTCGCGCACGACCATGTGGACATCGTGCTCGACTCAGGGCGCTGCCTGCGATTCAACGATCCGCGCCGGTTCGGCAGCCTGCTGTTCACGACGGGCGATCCGCTGCGGCACCGGCTCCTGGCGGGTCTGGCCGCAGAACCCCTGTCTTCGGATTTCGACAGCGAGGCGCTGTGGCGCCGCGCGCGGGGCCGGCGAGCCTCGATCAAGGCCTTCATCATGGATTCGCGCGCCGTCGTCGGTGTCGGCAACATCTATGCAAGCGAGGCCCTGTTTCGCGCCGGCATCAGGCCGGGGCTCGCTGCAGGCAGGGTCAGCCGCGAACGCATGGCCGTTCTCGTCACGAAAATCCGCGAAGTGCTCAGCGAGGCGATCGGCGTCGGCGGCACGACGCTTCGCGACTACGTGGATCCGTCCGGAATGCCCGGGTACTTCCGCCAGAAACTGTTCGTTTACGAGCGGGCCGGCCAACCCTGCAGGAAATGCCGGATGACGATCCAGCAGTACGTCCAGGGCCAGCGCAGCACCTACTGGTGCCCGCGCTGCCAGCGCTAGGGCGCTGCGACCCTCACGCCCCTGGCCGCGTTTCTGCGCGACGCCTGGCAAGCGCCTCGACGACGATCGGATGCACGAAGCGTGAGACGTCGCCGCCGAGCATCGCGATCTCGCGCACCATCGTCGAGGAGATGAAGGTGAACTGCTCCTTGGGCGTCAGGAAGACATAGTCCACATCCGGCGCGAGATGACGGCTCATGTTCGCGAGCTGGAACTCGAACTCGAAGTCGGATACGGCGCGCAGGCCGCGGATCACGATCTGGCTGCCATGCTCGCGCGCGAAGTCGACGGTCAGGCCCGCGTAGCCGATGACCGTGACGTTCTTGAGGTCGCCCATGACGCGGCGCGCCAGGTCAACACGTTCATCCAGGGGGAAAAGCGGCGTCTTGTAGGGATTCGCGGCGATGCCGACGAAGACGCGCTCAAATATGCCAGCCGCGCGCCTCACCAGGTCCTCGTGACCATTGGTGACCGGATCGAATGTGCCGGGATAGACGGCGATGCGTTTCGGATTCACTTCAGGGCCAGATGATAACCGACCGCGCCTGCCTTGCCCGAACGGTGCAGCCTCCAGCCCGCAGGCAACGACGGCGGGCCGTCCCTGGCAGGCGCCTCAAGATAGACGTATGCCCCAGGCGAAAGCCAGCCGCCGGAATCGAGTTTTCGCAGGGCTTCGGCCAGCAGGCCGGATCCGAATGGCGGGTCGAGAAATACCAGGTCGAAGCGTTGCGGCGGGCCATTGAGCCATCCGAGGGCGTCGGCCTGCAAGATGACCGCCTTTTCGGCTGTCAGGGTCGAAACGGTCTCCCGCAACTGCTCCACGGCAGTCGGATCGGACTCGACAAAGGTCGCTGCGGCTGCGCCACGGGACAGCGCCTCGAGCCCCAGCGCACCGCTGCCCGCGAATAGGTCAAGGCAACGGCTGCCTTCCACGACCGGCGCGAGCCAGTTGAAGAGGGTTTCC
The DNA here is from genome assembly GCA_036824505.1 of Steroidobacteraceae bacterium. GTDB lineage: Bacteria > Pseudomonadota > Gammaproteobacteria > Steroidobacterales > Steroidobacteraceae > SCUD01. The sequence continues at coordinate 43,488 of DAITAA010000011.1, read as the reverse complement.
CGGACCCGATCCGGCGAGGGCCGGATTCCGGGCCGCGGCGGAAAACGGATCCGGCGGCCGCGCCATTTGCCGCCGATGATCCGCAGTTCGTTTGGCTTCTTGCGTTTCATTGAACGGGCTGGCCCGATACAAACAAGCGCGATAGTACAATCCGCCCGGCCATTCAGGACGCCCATGTTCGGTTCCCGTGCGAATCAACCAGACGAGCCAGCCGCGAAGTCCGCCGAAGGCGGTTTCCTTGCGCGACTGCGCGCGCGGGTCAACCGCGGCACGTCGTGGCTCGGCGACCTGGTGCCGGGGCGCAGGATCGACGACGAACTGCTCGAGGAACTCGAGACGCGGCTGCTGGCGGCCGATGTCGGCGTGGAAGTGACCGGAGCAATCCTCGGTGAACTGCACCGCAAGGTGGCGCGCAGGGAACTGGCCGACGTCACTGCCCTGCTGGCCGCCCTGCGCGGCTCCCTGCTGGAAATCCTGAAGCCCGTCGAACGGCCGCTCGTCGTCGATCGGGCGAAGAAGCCTTATGTGGTGCTCGTCGTCGGCGTCAATGGCTCCGGCAAGACCACGACGATCGGCAAGCTGGCGCGACGGCTCAAGCAGGATGGCATGAAGGTGATGCTCGCCGCAGGCGACACCTTCCGTGCGGCGGCCGTCGAGCAACTGACGATCTGGGCCGAGCGCAACCAGGTCCCGGTAATCGCGCAGGCTGCGGGCGCCGATCCCGCCGCCGTCGTGTTCGATGCGCTGCAGGCGGCCAGGGCGCGCGGCATCGACGTACTGATCGCCGACACGGCCGGCCGGCTGCATACTCAGTCGCACCTGATGGATGAACTGAAGAAAGTCACGCGCGTGCTGAAACGCCTCGACCCCGAGGCGCCGCACGAAGTGCTGCTGGTGCTGGATGCGAGCCTCGGTCAGAACGCCCTGCGGCAGGCGGAGCAGTTCAACGCCGCAATCGGCGTTTCGGGAATCGTCATCACCAAGCTCGACGGCACCGCCAGGGGCGGCATCCTGATCGCGATCGCGCGCCGCTTTGGGCTGCCGATCCGCTTTGTCGGCGTCGGGGAAGAGATCGATGACTTCGGACCGTTCCAGGCGGAAGCATTTGTCGAAGGATTGCTGCGTCCCGCAACCGGAGGCGCCCCATGATCCGGTTCGATCGCGTCTTCAAGCGCTATCCGAATGGCCGCGAAGCCTTGTCGGAACTTTCATTCGAACTCGCAGCCGGCGAGATGGCCTTCCTGACCGGCCACTCGGGTGCCGGCAAGAGCACGGTGCTGCGTCTGATCGCCCTGCTCGAGCGGCCGACTCGTGGCCAGGTCATCGTCAACGGGCGCAACACCGCGACACTGCGCGCCGGCGCGATCCCGGCATTCCGGCGCCAGATCGGCGTCGTGTTCCAGGACCACCGCCTGCTCGACGACCGTCCCGTGTATGACAACGTCGCGCTGCCACTCGCGATTGCAGGCGTACCCCGGCGCGAAATGGACAGGCGCGTGCGCGCAGCGCTCGACCAGGTCGGCCTGCTCGGCAAGGAAAGGTCGTTTCCGCTCGAATTGTCCGCCGGCGAACAGCAGCGCGTCGGCATCGCGCGCGCGGTCATCACCAAACCACCGGTACTGATCGCTGATGAACCGACTGGTAACCTGGACCCGGATCTCGCGCTCGAGGTCATGAACTTGTTCCAGCGTTTCAATGCCGTCGGCGTCACGGTAATGGTCGCGACGCACGGCGTGCACTTGCTCGACCGGTTCGCCGTACGCCGCATTCATATTGAGCAGGGCCGGCTCACGGGTCACCCCAATGTCGCTGCCTGAAGAACTCCGGAATGTCCGACCGGCGGGTCCACGAACCTTGACGGGAGCCGCGGCGACCTGGTTCGAGCGCCACGCACAGACACTGGTTGGCTCGCTCGGCCGACTCGCGCGCCAGCCCCTGGCTACCGTGCTGACGATCGCGGTCATCGGCATCGCTCTTGCGCTGCCCGCTGCGCTTTACCTGGTCGTCGCCAATGCGCGCGCCGTAACGGCCGGTCTCGGCGATACCGTGCAGCTTTCCGTCTATTTGCGCCTGGCGACAACTGCAGAGCAGGCGCGAAAGGTTGCGCGCGCGATCAAGGCTCGTGACGAAGTGGGCGAAGCGGTGCTGGTGAGTCCCGATGAGGGGCTCATCGAATTCCGCAAGCTTTCCGGCATCGGCGAAGCGCTGGAAACGCTCGGCGAGAATCCTCTGCCCTGGGTCATCAAACTGCGGCCGGCCGAGGGTGAGGATTCAGCGACCGCTGTCGAGGCGCTCGCCGCCGACCTGCGCAAGCTCCCGGAAGTCGAGCTGGTCGAAGCTGACGCGGCATGGGTGAGACGACTGCATGCGATCCTCGACGCGCTGCGCCAGATCGTCGTATTGGCTGCCTGCGTGCTGGCGCTCGGCGTGCTCGCCATCGTCGGCAACACCATACGGCTCGAGATCAATGGGCGCCGTGCAGAAATCGAGGTCACCAAGCTGGTCGGCGGCAGCAATGCATTTGTGCGCAGGCCATTTCTCTATTCGGGCTTCTGGCAGGGCCTCGCGGGTGGTCTCCTGGCTGTCGTCCTGATCGGAATTGGCCTCTTCGTCCTCGAGGCGCCGATTGCACGGGTAGCGGCGGCATACGGGACGAAATTCATGCTTGCGGGCCTTGCGGCGCGGGAGTATTTCGTGGTCATCGGCGGCGGCGCGATTCTTGGTCTGCTGGGCGCCTGGCTGGCAGCTGCGTTTCATTTGCGACGCATCGAGCCTCGCGCCTGATTAATCGCCGCGCCCAACTCTTCCTGGCTCCCGGGATCCAGTGAACAGATGACACAGACCAGAAGACACTCATGGGCAAATCTCGCGCCGGGCGCGCCTGCTGTCCTGACGGGCATGATCATCGCGATAGCGGAATCGTTGACCTTGGCGCAGGCAGGCCAGCCGGATTCGGCCATGGAAGCGCCGGCAGGCACGGTCGATGTCGCTTCATTCACATCGGCAGGGCAGCTGCGGCGGCCATCGGACCTCGACGAGTGGGTATTTCTCGGCGCTTCACTCGGAATGGGATACAACGCCGCCAAATTCAACCCTGACTCGCCGGGGCAATTCCAGGTGGTGCTGATGGAGCCACGGGCCTACCGGCACTTCGTCGAGACCGGCGCCTACCCCGACGGCGCGATGTTCCTGCTGTCGTTCTACGACTCGGAGCAGAAGGTATCGATCAACCGCAGCGGCTTCGTGCAAGGCGATCTCGCCAGTTTCGAGATCCACCTGATCGATCGGCGGCGGCCCGGCGAGGGGCATTATTTTTACCCGTTCGGCGCAACGGACGGGCAAGCGGATGTTCTGCCGCCCGGCAACCCCTGCATGACCTGTCACCTGAAGGACGGGGCATTCAACGGCACGATTGCCCAGTTCTATCCCGCGATCCGCCATCGCATCCCGCAAGCAATCCTGGAAAAGGCCCGCAGGCCCTGATGAGCCGCGGGCCGTGCCTCGATGCGCACGTAAGCTGATGTTCTGACGATGTTTTTTTCCTTTCCGCTCGACGAACTTTTGGCGTCGTTAGCACTCCATTGGAGCGACTGCTAATATTGGGCAACGGAGGTTTACATACGAATGACCAGTACTGCGCTTGTCCTGAAGAGTCACTCTCTGGCGCTCGATGGCCCGGTCGGGAGTCTGGAGGCCTATGTCGAGCGGGTCTCGAGCATTCCCGTGCTGAGCCGCGAGGAAGAACTCTCGCTCGCGAAGCGCTTCCATAACGACGGCGACCTGGACGCGGCGCGCCTGCTCGTGCTTTCACACCTGCGGTTCGTCGTGCATGTCGCTCGCGGCTACATGGGCTACGGCCTGCCGGTTGCCGACCTGATCCAGGAAGGCAATGTCGGCCTGATGAAAGCGGTCAAGCGTTTTGACCCGGACATGGGCGTGCGGCTGGTCAGCTTTGCGATCCACTGGATCCGCGCCGAAATCCACGAGTTCGTAATCCGTAACTGGCGGCTGGTGCGGGTCGCGACGACCAAGGCCCAACGCAAGCTGTTCTTCAACCTGCGCCGCATGAAGAAGAACCTGGCATGGCTCTCCGATGACGAAGCCAATGCCGTCGCCGGCGAGCTGGGTGTCGAACCGAGCGAAGTGCGGGAAATGGAACAGCGCCTCGCGGCACGCGACCTGTCATTCGATCCGGCGCCCGATGCCGACGAAGAAGATGGCGTCGGTTCACCTTCACTCTACCTGCCTTCGCCGGATCTGGATCCCGCCACGACTGTTGAGCAGGAGGAATGGGACGGGGCCGTCGCAGATTCCCTGGCCGCGGCGCTCGACAATCTGGATGAGCGCAGCCGCGCCGTGATCAAGGCTCGCTGGCTCGCCGAAGACAAGCGGACGCTTCAGGATCTGGCCGACGAGTACGGCGTCTCAGCGGAGCGTATCCGCCAGATCGAAGTAACGGCGATCAGCAAGCTTCGGGCCGCAATGGCCGCATAATTGGTGCCGGGTCGCAGGTTCATGCCGATCGCAGGAACAGCAACGAACCTGCGACCTGGCAACAATAGCCCTGCGGGCCTGATGGGTCCTTGATCGGTGGTAATCTTAGGCCTTGGCCGGCCGGTGCACCGGCCGGTAATTCAATCAGTTCAAGGGGAAGCCTGATGATATTCACACGCAGCGCAGTAACGCTCACGGCGCTAGCCGTCGGGTTCCTGGGTATGGCCGGCTGCGCAAACCAGAAGGAGCCCGCCGAGCAGGCGATCGCGGGCATCGAGAAGACAATGGAAGGATCCGGCGCCCAGCTTCAGCAATATCTGCCGGAGCGCTATGAAGAGATCAGCGCCAAGGTCGCAGGGCTCCGTGAAAGCCTCGCGCAGGAAAAGTACGGAGACGTGGTTTCAGCAGCTCCCGCTGTCGCTGATGCTTTGCGCCGCGCGGTCGCGGACAGCCAGATCCGCAAGGCCCAGGTAAGGGTCGAACTGGAAAGCGAGTGGGCTGACCTCGTCAACACCATGCCGGCCATGCTTGCCGCGGTGGACAAGAAGATCTCGGCCCAGGGCGGCCGGCCGCCGAAGGACATGGATCGCGATGCCTACAAGGCGCTCGTCGCAAATTACGACGCCGCGAGGGCTGCCTGGAGCAAGGCCGCAGAATCGATCAGCGCGGCGAATTTCGAATCCTCGGTCATGACGGCGCGCGAGGCCAAGACCACGATTGCGGGTGTCATGGACACACTCGGTATCAAGGCATCGTAAGGAGAGGCGCATGAGCATGAATATCCGGAATGTCGCATTCGCAGCGCTCCTGCTGCTGGCCGCGGGTTGTTCGCAGAGGGATCCGGCCGCTGCGGCGATCGATGCCGCCGAAGGTGCGCTCCAGGCGGTTTACGAAGATGCCCAGAAATACGTGCCGGAGCGGTACGCTCAAGTGAAGGCGGAGCTGGAAACGGCGCGAAAAGCCTTCGACGAAGAACGCTACGCGGATGCCATCGCCGCGGTGAAGGACGTGCCGGCGCATGCCGAGGAACTTGCCAAGGCCTCGGTTGAAGCGAAGCAGAAGCGGCTCGCCGAACTCAACGCGGAATGGACCCGGCTGTCCGGCAGTCTGCCCGGCCGGGTCGCCGCCATCGAGACCCGGCTCGCCGAACTCGGCAAGATGCGCAAGCTGCCGCAGGGCATGGACAAGCAGTTGCTCGAGGAGGCCAATGCAGCCTTCAGCAGCGCAAAGAGCGCGTGGGACGACGCCAGCGCTGCATTCATGGCGGGAGATCTGGAATCCGCAGCCACGAAGGCGCGCGATGTCGAAACCATGACCCAGGACCTGATGGCCCGCCTCGGCATGCAGGCCGGCTGAGCCGCGGAGACTCCCTGATGGCAACCGCCGCCAGTCTCGCCGCATCCAGCACGGCCGGAAAGGCCGCGTTAGACGTGCTCGACCTCTACGATATCCGCGGCGCCCTCAGCGACGAGGAGCGCATGGTCCAGGACTCTGTCGCGCGGCTGGTCGATGACAAGGTGCTCCCGATCATCCAGAAGCATTTCGAGGAGCACAGCTTTCCGCGCGAGCTGGTGCCGGAAATTGCTGCACTTGGCCTGCTCGGCAGTTCACTCGAGGGCTATGGCTGCGCCGGCATGAATGCCGTGTCCTACGGCCTGATTTGCCAGGAACTGGAGCGTGGCGATTCAGGAATACGCAGCTTCGTATCCGTGCAATCGAGCCTCTGCATGTACCCGATCCACGCCTACGGCAGCGATGCGCAGAAGGAGAAATTCCTGCCGCGCATGGCGACCGGCGAACTGATCGGCTGCTTCGGGCTGACCGAGCCGCACGGCGGTTCCGATCCCGGCAACATGAAGACCCATGCGAAACGACGCGGCCGGGACTGGGTACTGAATGGCTCGAAGATGTGGATCACGAATGCGCCGATTGCGGATCTGGCGATCGTCTGGGCAAAGACCGAAGAAGGCATTCGTGGATTCATCGTCGAAAAAGGCATGCGCGGATTCGCGGCGCCGGAGATCGAGCGCAAGTTCTCGCTGCGCGCCTCGTCGACCGGCGCGCTGTACCTGGAGGATGTCGTGGTACCCGAGGCGAATGTTTTGCCGGGCAGCACGATCGGCCTCAAGGCGCCGTTGTCCTGCCTCACGCAGGCGCGCTTTGGCATCAGCTGGGGCGTCATCGGCGCGGCGCAGGCCTGCCTCGCACAACTGCTCGACTACACCCAGTCGCGGGTCCTGTTCGGCCGCCCGCTGGCCGCGAATCAGGCAATCCAGATTCGGCTTGCCAACATGGCGCGTGGCATCACCTGCGCACAAATGCTGTCTTTGCAGCTAGCCCGGCTGAAGGATGCCGGCCGCATGCAGCCGGCTCAAGTGTCACTCGCCAAGTGGAACAATTGCCGGATGGCGATCGACGTCGCGCGTGACGCGCGTGACATGCTGGGCGGATCGGGGATCAGCGCCGAGTACGTGCCGATACGCCACGCGCTCAATCTCGAGAGCGTGATCACCTATGAAGGCACCGAGACGATTCATCAGCTGACAATTGGTCGCGCACTGACGGGCATCAACGCGTTCTAGGCCAGTGCGGTTTGGCCCGTGCGGCCGGTCACGAAATGGGCCGATTGCGGCGCTATTCAGCATTGGTTCAGCCGCTGCCGCACTAGACTGTGCCCGAGCCTGCCCCCCATCTTGCAGGCGACGCAAGGAAAAACCCCATGAATCGCCATTGCAGAATGCTGGCCGCCACGGCGACGTTGCTGGTTTCCGTGGTCATGAGCGCCCCGGTCGCACTCGCCGATCCGCCGCCACATGCCCCGGCCCACGGCTGGCGCGCGAAGCACGACCCCTACTATGTCGGCTATACCGGCCATCGCTGGCAGGATGATTACGGCATCCGCGAGGGTCGTTGTGACCGCGACCGCGTCGGCACCGTGCTCGGCGCAGTCGTCGGCGGGGCAGTCGGCTCAACGGTCGGCAGCGATGACAATCGCCTCATCGCGATCCTCGCCGGTGCGACGATCGGCGCAATTATCGGTCACGAGATCGGGGAAGACATGGATCGCAGCGACCGTGCCTGCTTCGGCCATTCCCTGGAACTGCTGGATGATGGCCGCGCGGTCCGCTGGGTAGGCGCCCGCCCGGGCATGCAGTACATACTCACGCCGTACGGCCGATTCGAGCGCGACAATCGCGTTTGCCGCCGGTTCACGCTGGTGCGCGAAACGGATCATCACCGCGTTATCAGGAAAGCCCGCGCCTGTCGCTACGGTGAGGGCGAGTGGCGCATGATCGACGACTGACGGCCACGGGGGAGCTGGCCGCCGAGCGGCTAGCTCCTTGCTCAATCGGCGGAATAGTGCAGTAATTCCTGTGCCGCAAGGTGGCGGTCAGGAGATCCCATGCAGAAGACCGCAGCGCGGCTCGCCCGCCATGCGCTGGAACAGGTCGGCGTCCGGTATACCTTCGGCATACCCGGCGTTCACAACACCGAGCTCTATGACGAGTTCGCGGCGTCCGGATCGATCACTCCCGTTCTTGTCGCACACGAATGCGGCGGCGCATTCATGGCGGATGCCGTCAGCCGCAGCGGCGCCGGGCTCGGCACACTCCTGATCGTGCCCGCAGCTGGCGTCACCCATGCCGCGAGCGGTATCGGCGAGGCCTTCCTCGATGGAATCCCCCTGCTCGTCATTGCGGGCGGCATCCGTCGCGACACCGGACGCGCCTACCAGCTGCACGACATGGACCAGCATGCCCTGCTCGCACCGATCACCAAGGGCCGCTGGCGCGTGGACACCCACGCCGAGGTGGTGCCGATAATCTACGAGGCGTGCCGGCTCGCAATGAGCGGCGAGCCGGGGCCGGTATTTGTCGAGATCCCCGTCAATCTGCAGCTGATGACCGGAGACTCAGGCGATATTCCGGAATTCGTTCCGTTGCCGCGCGCCAGCCATCATGCGTCGCCCGCGGATATCGCGCGCGCAGCGGAATTGCTGCAGAGGGCGGAACGGCCGGGCATCTTCTGCGGCTGGGGTACGGTCGATGCGACGGCGGAACTGCGGCAGCTCGCCGAATTGCTCGGCGCGCCCGTCGCGACCACCCTGCAGGGTCTGTCGTCATTTCCGGCCAGCCACCCGCTGCACGCGGGCTTTGCACTGGGACCGGCCGCGGCGCCCGCCTCGGAGAATGCATTCCGGGACTGCGATTGCCTGCTGGCCGTCGGCACGCGTTTCGCCGAGATTCCGACCGGCAGCTTCGGTTACGAGCCGCCCGCGAAGCTGATTCACGTGGACATCAATCCACGCGTGTTCGGCGCGAATTACAAACCTGCCGTCGCGCTCGAGGGCGATGCGCGTGCGGTGCTCGCAGCGCTCATCGGATCACTGGGGCCGGTGCCGGGCGGCCCGGAGCGGGCGCACCGGGTCCGCGAACAGATTGCCGCAGACAAGCGCGGCTATCATGATGAATGGCTGGCCCATGATTCGAAGGGCCGCGTGAATCCGGCGAGGTTCTTCGACGCGCTGCGCAGCCGCCTGCCCGACGATGCCATCGTCGTTGCCGACGACGGCAACCATACATTTCTGGTCGCCGAGCTGATGCCGATCCACGCTCCCCGCAGCTTCTTCTCGCCTTCCGACTTCAACTCGATGGGCTACTGCATTCCCGCCGCCATCGGCGCAAAGCTGGCGCGGCCGGATCGCGTGGTCGTCGGCATCGTAGGCGATGGTGCAGCACGCATGACCGGCCTCGAGATGGCGACCGCTGTCGCGCAAAAGACCGGTGTCGTGTGGTTCATATTCAACGACGGGGAACTGGCGCAGATCGCACAGGCCCAGGAGACGCCCTACAACCGCAAGACTTGTACGGTGCTGCCAGAGCTCGACTTCGAGGGCCTGGCACGCGCCAATCGCGTCGGCTACCGGGTCATGCGCAATGATGACGACATCGGCCGTGTCATCGCCGATGCGCTCGCCGCTGCCGCAACCGGCCAGCCAATGCTGGTGGACGTGCACATCGACTATACGAAGCGCACCCGCTTCACCGAAGGTGTCATCCGCACCAACCTGAAGCGCTTCGGACTGTCGGACAAGACCCGTCTGATCGGTCGCGCACTCTGGCGGCGCGTGACCGGTTGATTCACGGCGCCGCCGGCACGCAGTCAACCGCGCGTGACTCGAGCTCCGCGCAGATTTTCCTTGCCGCACTCTCGGTGAGCGGTCCGGCACGCAGTCGCCACAGCGGCGGAGCGCCATTCCCGGGCGGCTGGATCTCCAGCTTCAGGTCCTTCAGCAGGTCCGCATGATCCCGCGAGAGGCGTGCAAGATCTGCACGGGCCGCGGCCGCGCTCGAATAGGCGCCCAGCTGGATTGCATGCTGCCGATCTTCGGGCAGCGCCTTGGCCAGCACAAAGTCGGAAAGACGGTCGCGCGCCTCCGCGGCGTACCGACCCTCGGGATACGCACCGAGATAGCGCTGCCAGCCTTCAGGTGTCTGCAGCTCGCTTGCGCGGGCCCATTCGCGCTCTTCATGCAACTCGCGGATCCTCGCCCGGGCTTCCTCGGCATGCGCGCCGGCCGGAAAATGCTCGAGGTAGGTTTCGTATGCAAGCACGCTGTCTTCGCCGTGCGCATCCCGCCAGCCGGCTTCCTGCCGGCTGCAGCCCGCAAGCGCAATGGCGCAGGCAATCCACAAGACAATGCACTTCTGTCGCAACGGTGCTCCTATAATCCCGTCAACCCAGCGTAGCCATGTCGATACCAGCCACCGTCCGGCCCGGCCTTCCTGAAATCGTCGCACACCGCGGCGACGTGGAACACTTTCCCGAAAATTCGCTGCCTGCACTCGAATCCGCCTGGCGACATGGCCTGCGGCACGCCGAATTCGACGTGCAGCTGTCGGCGGACGGCGTTCCCTATGCAATCCATGATGCGAATCTCGACCGGACCACCAACTCGACCGGCGACCTGCGCCTGATGATGTCGGGGCAGCTCGATGGCATCGACGCCTGCGAGCCGCGCCGCTTTGGCACACGCCACGCCGGCACTCGCCTGCCTAGACTCACCGCAGTCGCGGAGCTGATGGCGGGCTTTCCCGAGGCCAGGGCATTCGTCGAACTCAAGCGCGCGAGTCTTGTTCACCATGGGCGGCAGCATTGCATAGATCATGCGGTCGCAGCGCTCGCCGGTGTGCTGGATCGTTGCGTGATGATCTCCTTCGACAGCGAGGCCTGCCTTCTCGCGCGCAAGACCGCGGGTCTCCCGATCGGCTGGGTCTTCGAGGGCGGGTCTGATCAGCATCTGACAAAGTTAGAGGAAATTCAGCCCGAATTCGCATTCTGCGATCACCGCGCCCTGCCAGCAGACGGACCGCTGCCGCGCGGCTCCTGGACCTGGGTGGTCTACGAAGTGACCGATGCCGGACTCGCGCGCGCCCTGCACGCGCGTGGCGTGGCGCTGGTCGAGTCGATGGCGCCGCGGCGCCTGCAGGCGGCTCTCTCGGGCGACATGGGGATGCGCGCCTGAACGAGCCGCTCTACATCGCGATCGACCAGGGCGCGCACGCAACGCGTGCGACTGCGTTCAGCGCGCGCGGGACGCAGGAAGGTGCCGCCCTTGTCACCATCGCGACCCAGCACAATGCGCTCGGTCATGTCGAACATGATGCCGATGAAGTCGTGGCAAGCGTTGCAACCGCGCTGTCGGAGCTTGCGCGCCTCGTGCCGGTCAGGAGCTGGGCCGGGGCCGGATTCGCAGTGCAGCGTTCGAGTCTTGCCTGCTGGGATGCGCACGACGGCCGGCCACTCGCACCGGTCATATCCTGGCAGGACCGTCGCAATGCAGCCTGGCTCAAGGGTCTTGCGCGCAAGGCAGACGAGGTACACCAACTGACCGGATTGCCGCTCTCTCCGCATTACGGAGCAAGCAAGCTGCGCTGGTGTCTGGATCACCTGCCGGAGGTGCGCGCCGCTGCTGCGCAAAGCCGGTTGAGGGCGGGGCCACTCGCCAGCTATCTGCTGCATCGCCTCCTGGCGGAGCGCCCGATGCTTGCGGACGCGGCCAATGCGGCGCGCACATTGCTCTGGTCGCCATTCAAGCGTGACTGGTCGGACGAGTTGCTGGAGTTGTTCGGCATTCCGCGTGCAATCCTGCCCCGCGCAACCGGCACGAAGGCGCGTTTCGGCACGCTCACATCGATGGGCGCGGCAGTTCCAGTCGTGGTCTGCAACGGCGACCAGTCTGTCGTGCCTTTCGCGGCGGGGCCACTGGATGCGAGCGCGGCTTACGTGAATCTGGGCACCGGCGCGTTCGTGCTGCGACCGACGGCTACGGCACTGCGAGCGGCTCCGCTCATGACCAGCGTGATCCGGGCCGATGACACGCACTTCGATTTCGTGCTCGAGGGCTCCGTCAATGGTGCGGGTGCGGCACTTGCGTGGTTCGAGCAGCACCAGGGCGCCGCGGCCGACCGCATGCTGACCCTGCTTGACTCAGCTCCGCTTGCGGACGACGACGCACCTTTTTTCCTGAATGGCGTCGCTGGACTCGGCTCGCCATTCTGGAATCCGGATTTCGAGTCACGATTCGTCGGCGAGGGTTCCGATCTGCAGCAGTGCCGGGCGGTGCTCGAAAGCGTCGCATTCCTCATAAAGGCCAATCTCGACGAGATGGACCGGCACCTCGACACTCCAAAGCGGCTGATTGCGAGCGGAGGCCTTGCCGATAATCTCCTGCTGTGCCGGATGCTTGCCTGCCTCGCCGGCGTGCCGGTCGATCGGGCGAACGATCACGAGGCAACCTCGCGCGGCCTCGCATTCCTGGTCGCGGGCGAGCCCGTCGGCTTCGCGGGGCCCGCGATGCAGCGACTCGGGCCGGACACTGATCATGTGCTGCTGGCGCGCTACCTCAAGTGGCTCGACCTCATGCGCGCCGCAACGCGCGCATGAGAAATCACCGGTTCAGCAGGTCCTGCACGATCGCACGATCGATCCAGCTCGGACCGCGCAGCGCATCCATGTAGCCACAATGACCGCCGCGCGCGGTGACGGTCAGTTCGAGCGCGGCGGGTCTTGCGATCCGGTCCAGGTCCCGCGCGAGGATCATCGGATCGTCATGCGAGGTGATGATGCGCGCCGGCACATTCAGTCCAACGAGCGCATCGCCTGTGATTGCGTAGCCATTCAGGTAACTCGCAAGATCCCGAAACTCCGTGTACTTCAGCACCATGCGCTCGGTCATCGCCGTCAGCGACCGCTCACCGAGCAGCTCGTCGAAGTCATAGGCCGCCGGCCAGGCCAGCTGCTTGGCGCGCAGCGACCGCCGCCACTTGAGCAGGAAGTATTGCCGGTACATTGCCGGCCCCGCCTCCAGGGCAGCCAATGTCGTCGCCGGATCGAGCACCGGGCAGACCGCAATGATGCGCACGATACGGATTCCCGCTGCATCCGCGCGTGCGCCGACCCTGAGCACGAAATTTCCTCCCAGCGAGAATCCTGCGAGCGACAATTGCGCCGCGGGAAACAGCGTCTGCAGGCGGGCAATCCCACCGACGACCTCGGCGATGCGGCAGGAATGGAACAGGCCCTCATTCAGCGCATGGCTGCCGCCATGGTCGCGCAGATTCAGCCGCATCACCGCGAATCCGCGCTCGTGCAGCAGCTGTGCCACGGACAGCACGTAGAGCGACTCCGAACTGCCTTCCCAGCCGTGCAACAGCACAACGAGGCGCTGCGGTTCCAGGTTGCTGCCAGCCGGCGGATCGGCGTACCAGCCCATCAGGCGCACTCCGTCGCCGCAGTCGAGCACCAGCCGGCGGCTGCCGGCAATGACGGGTTGTGCGCGCCGCTCGACGGGCACGCGCCGCATCGGCAGGCTCGGAAACAACGACTGCACGTGGCGATTGCCGAGCCAGCCGGGCGGCTGGAATTCTTCGCGGGCGGGCGGGTTCAGCTCATTCAATGGCGATCTTTGATGCTCCCGGCAGGGTCGTCACGAAATCGGCGCCCATCAGCCGCGCCGGCGTCGTGAATCCGGGTGAAACACCACCTGCGAGCAGCCGGCGTGCAATTGCAATGGACGCATCGGTCGTGACCGTGTAGCCATTCGGCACACGGACCCTGGCGGTCAGCGTGCGGCCGCCGGAGCGCGCCTCGCCCCAGACATGAACGGGCGTCTTCATGCGCTCTTCTTCAGTCGGTCCCGGAGCGCCCTTGCGGATGCGCCACTTGAGGAATGACTGCGCAGGACTCGAGCGCAGCAGCCAGCCTAACCTGTCGAGGCGGCGCAGGTTCGTAAGTGCGCGCGGCGATACCGGGACGTAGACCTCGATATTCGGGATACCGGTCGTGCGATATGCGGTACTGACGTCGCCCCAGGGTATCGCGGTCGCGAGCTTCTCGCCTGAGCCGAAATCGGCTCGTCGGCTGCGCGAGCCCAGCGGGATGTCGCGGATGACGCCGTCCTCCCTGACGCGGCTGCCATGACCAAGGCCTTCGACGCTCGTCGAAGCCGTCCCGCGGCTCAAACCGGAGCGGCTGTCAAAACCGAGCGCGAGATGGGTCGCGTCCGGCAACGCCTGCTTCAATGTCAGCGCGATGCAATCGGTTGGCACGACGTCGAAGCCGACGCCGGGGCACAGGACGATTCCAGCCTGCTTCGCCGCCGCGTCCTGGCGGAAGCCGAGTTCGAAGACGTCGATCTCTCCCGTGATATCCGTGTAATGTGCGCGCGCCTTCAGGCACGCGGCCATCATCGGACCCGCGGTTGCCGAAAACGGGCCCGCACAATGGATTACGACGCCGATGCCCGCAAGCCCAGCGGCAACGGCCGCCGCATCGTCGAGATCAAATACGCGGGATTCGCAGCCAAGCTCGCGGGCAAGTGACTCGATTGGCGCGGCCGACCGGCCGGCCAGTACCGGCGCCAGACCGGTAGCAGCCGCTGCCCGCGCGATCATTGCGCCCGTGTAACCGTTCGCGCCGTAGATCAGGAGGCCTCTGGTCATCTCGGTATGACGCTGATCTCGACGCGGTTGTTGGACTGCGCCGCCGCGTTCCACTGGCCAGCGGTCGCCTGGTCGATGGATGGGTACGAAACGGACAGCCGATCACGGGGACCCGGCACGAGCTCGAGTTCGATCGCCCCATTGGTACGCCGGCGCACGGTGGCCGCCAGGTTTGCGAATCCAACCGGCGCCCGTGCTGCGCTTCCCTGTGTGTCGTCGTGGGGATTGCCCATCTGCTCGCATTGCGAGGCAGCGGTCGTCGCAGCGGCAAGCGTATAGCCTTGTTCGCCATTGCCGGAAAGGCAGAAACTGCCCGAATAGGTTTCGACCCGCACGATGCCACTGATTGCAGCCCGCTCCAGCTGGACCACGAGCGCGCGCAGCGCCTCCACACGCGCCGGTGCGAGCGGTGACTCGCCAAATGGCACCGACAGGATCAGCGCCCGCTGTTCCGTACCGTCATCGGTGGTTGGCAGCTGCTCGTTGAGGACACGCCATTTATCGATGGCCTTGGTCAGCGCATCATTGGATGCCGTAACCGCCTCGAAAGCGCGCTGTGCCTGTTCAGTGGCGCCCTGTGATTGCCAATACAGCACGCCGACCACGATCAGCGCGACCAGTGCGGATGCGGTCGCGAGAATCCAGCCCCACGGCCGCGCGCCGGGCACCTCGACCATTGGCTCGGTCTCCCCGCCGGGCGTTGCCGGCTCCTTCGGCCGCAACTCGCCGACGAACCGGTGCAATTGTGATTCAAGCGAAGCGATCATGAATCTGCGCAACTCGACGCTCTGCTCCTTGAGCATCGATTCGAACAGGGCGCGCAGCTGCGTTTCGGCCGGTTCCAGCTGTGCCGTTGCAACGGGTCCGCCCGCCGGCGCAACGCTGCGGCCATCGACCGGCTGCAGCACCGGCGGCCGGTCATCGCGCCTGTCGGGCAGCATGTGCAGCTGGTACAGCGCCTTCGTCACGTCGATCGGCCGGATGGATTTTGGCAGTACGCCCATGGCGCCCGACGCGCGCGCCTGGCCGGCGTAAAGCTCGCCCTCCTGGGAGGTGTACATCATCACGGGTATTTGCGTAAGTTCCGGATTCGCCTTGATCTGGCGCACCGCCTGCAGGCCGTCCATGCCTGGCATCAGGTGATCCATGAAGATCACGTCCGGGCGGTGTTCGCGGAGGTACTCCAGTGCCGATTCGGCCGAATCGGCGCTGTCCACTTCAATCCCGTACTTCTCGAGCATCCGGCTCAGGACGACTCGCGCCGACTTGGAATCGTCAACGACCAGAGCACGCTTGCCCGGCATCGCGTTTCTCCCAGATGGGTCGTGCGAAGTGTAACGCAGGCGGCTGCCAATGCGCCGCGATTCAGTTCTTCAGGCGATAGCCGGTCCGGAAGATCCAGGCCACGAGCCCCAGGCAGGTCAGCAGGAACAACAGCGTCATCGCCACGCTGACACGGAAGTCGACATCGGCGCTGCCAAAAAAGGTCCAGCGAAAGCCGCTGATCAGGTACACGACCGGGTTGAACAGCGTGATGGTGCGCCAGGCCGGCGGCAGCATGTCTATCGAATAAAATGCGCCGCCCAGAAAAGTCAGTGGTGTGACGACCAGCATCGGGACGATCTGCATCTGTTCCCAGTTCTTCGCCCAGATGCCGATGATGAAGCCGAAAAGGCAGAAAGTCACCGCGGTCAGGACCAGAAAAGCGACCATCGACAAGGGGTGCAGGACCTGGATCGGCACGAAGACCGACGCGGTCGCCAGGATGATGAGTGCGAGCCCGACGGACTTGGTCGCCGCAGCGCCGACGTAGGCCAGCACTACTTCAAAGGAGGAGACGGGTGCCGACAGGAGCTCGAATATCGTGCCCGTGAACTTCGGGAAATGGATGCCAAACGAGGCGTTGGAGATGCTCTCCATGAACACGGATAACATAATCAGCCCGGGAACGATGAATGCGCCATAGGGCACGCCGTCAACCTGCGTCATGCGCGCGCCGATCGCAGCGCCAAATACGACGAAGTAAAGCGATGTCGTGATGACGGGTGTCAGCACACTCTGCAGCAGCGTGCGCAGGAAACGGGCCATCTCGAAGCGGTAGATCGCCCAGACGCCGTGGCGATTGAATGCGAGGCCGCTCACCGGCGGAATCCCTGACGTTCGTTGACCAGGCTGACGAAGATTTCCTCGAGTGAACTTTGCTGCGTATTCAGGTCTTTGAACGCGATGCCAAGCTCCGACAGCTGCCGCAGCAGCGCCGGAATTCCGGTCCGTTCCTCGCTCGCATCGAAGGTGTACTCAAGTTCGAGCCCGCCGGCATTCAGCGCCAGCTTCCATGCCTCGAGCGCCCGCGGCACTTCCGCCATGGACTCCTGCAGGTGCAACGTCAGCCGCTTCTTGCCGAGCTTTCGCATCAGCCTGACCTTGTCCTCGACGACGATCAGTTCCCCCTGGCTGATGACGCCGATCCGGTCGGCCATTTCCTCGGCCTCGTCGATGTAATGCGTTGTCAGGATGATGGTCACGCCGTTGTTGCGCAGCGTTCGGACCAGTGTCCACATGTCGCGTCGCAATTCGACATCGACACCGGCAGTGGGCTCATCCAGGAACAGGATGCGCGGCTCGTGGGACAGCGCCTTGGCAATCATCACGCGCCGCTTCATGCCACCGGACAGGGTCATGATGATGTCGTTGCGACGGTCCCAGAGCGAAAGGTCCCGCAGGACACCTTCGATGTGCTTGGGGTTCGGGGCGCGGCCAAACAGGCCGCGGCTGAAGCTGGCAGTCGCGCGCACGGTTTCGAACGCGTCTGTCGCCAGCTCCTGTGGTACCAGGCCGATCATTGAGCGGGTAGCCCGGTAGTCACGCAGGATATCGTGGCCATCTACAAGAACCGTGCCGGAAGTCGGCGTCACGATGCCGCAGACAATGCTGATCAGCGTGGTCTTGCCGGCGCCATTGGGCCCGAGCAGAGCCAGGATCTCGCCTTCGCGGATCTCCAGGTTGACGTGCTTCAGCGCGTGCTGACCCGAGGCATAGGTCTTGGTCAGGTCCGAGATCGAAATGATCGAGCGCATCGCGCGATTTTACAGGCTATCGCCGCGCGACGTTGGTGAGCGACTTTTCAGCGCGCCAGATTCAGGTTCAGAAACGCCGGATCAACGGTGACCTCCCGGACGACATAGGGCTTGAGCCATTTGGGCGGCTCCGCCTCCATGCCGGCTTCCGTCAGTTCCACCTCGGCCAACACGAGATTTCGATCCTGAAATCTGTCGATTTCCCAGGTCAGGCGACCCTCCTGGACCTGATGCCGCCGCTTGCGCACGCGGCAGCCTTCAGTATGCGGCCACAATGCGCCGAACAATTCAGCGGTCGTCTCCTCTTCGATCTCCAGTCGCTGGACGCCCGCGCCAAGTTTTATCGTCCGGTAGAACCGCTCGCCGTCTGCATCCCTGACCCGGCGCAATCGCTCGCGCAGGCGCTTGCCCGGTAGCCATCCCTGCTCAATCTCCTGCACGCGCACGCTACGAGCCATTGGCGGCATTGCCTTCAGCAGGTACTTGCGTTCGAATTCGACCGTGCCATCGGATCGCATCGCTACCGCCAAGAGTTCACCGATCTGGGCGGCCAGTTCACGGCGGCATTTCCGCAACCCGGACCGGCCCAACTCATTGAACAACTCTTTGCGATGCATCCGGGCTCGCGCCGCAATTGCAACAAGCCCTGGGCGCCTGTCACGGCGTCGCTCACGGGCGAGCGCATGCAACCGTCCTGCTTTCCCGGCGGCGGCGCCTTCGGCGACCCTCGCAATCTCGCTCTCCAGCACGTGCATGTCATGCAACTTGCCGAGGCGGTCCTGCAGGCGTTTCAGCGACTTGATGACGGCGCGGGCCTCAGGCAACTGCGCACGAAGCGGCTCCACGAGATAACGCAACCGCTTGGTGCCAATCCGCGCCTGGTGTGCGGCCTCCACGTCATCGGCTCTCGCGAGCGCGCCCAGTCGCTGCTCGAATTCGCGGCCTTGCAACTGGACCAGGCCGCAGAACGCATCCCGAAAGCCTTTCGAGTGGCCTCCTTCAGCCGACTCGATCCGGTCGCGGAGCATCTGCGCGACGCGCTCAAAGTCCCGGCCGATCTTCTTCCGGGCCGTCCGATACACAAGTTGCCTGCGTGCGCGTAGCCGGCGTATCAGCCAGTCGAGCCCGTTGCGTTCTCGCGCATCCAGATGCCTACGCTGCAACTCGAGCCATTCGATCTGCACTTCGGCGTCCCGTCCGGCTCCCGTCAACCGGGTCAGCTTGCGCAGCCGTCGCCGGACTTTCCTGCCGCCCACACTCCCTAGCCAGGGACGATAGGCGCGAAGCAGCGACCGCAGGTGGCGGACTGCGACCCGGAAATTGTGCAGCGCATCGTGATCCTTCGGGTCGCGGATTCGCGTCAGCGCTGACGCGGCATCTTTCAGGTAACCAGCAGCGATTCTTCTGACAGCCTGGACGGTCGACTGGTCAAGCAAGTGGGGATGCCGCTTCGCCATCACGATTCCAGGGCTGGGAGAGACGCACAGGTTATCGCATCAATAATCCTGGCGCCCAAGACATGCCTTGGACTGCCGAAGTTTCGGGCTTACTCTTGGACGCCATGAACAAGGAGCGATTACCTCGCCGTCCGACAGGAATATGTGCCAGCACGCTCGTTTTCATCGCCTGCATGGGAGCCGCGGATTGCTCTCTCGCCGCCGGCAGAATCACGCTCCAGGTCGGGCACGCGGAATTCGCGGGGTTGAAGATCGAGGACCTGGGCTTCGACTGGACACCGGGAACAGCCGCCAGCGGCAAGGTCGGCATGCGTGCCGCCCGCATCCGCGGCATTGCTGCGACGGGGCCGTTGTCTGGAATTTCGATCGATTGCACTGAACTGCTCATATCAGGTGATGTGCTCAGCTGTAAGAGCGGGCGCCTGCGCGGCGCGCTCGGAAGTCTCGGCGGCCAGAACACGAGATTCAATGCGCGCAGGCAACCGGACGGCAGTCTCAAGTTGCATCTCGATGCCGTAGCGCTGGCCGGCGGTCGTGCAGCGCTGGACCTGCGGCTTTACGGCACAAACTGGAATCTCGATTCGACCCTTGCGGATATCGACCTCGCGGCAATGGCAAAGGTCGCCGCAGCCTGGTTTGAGCTTCCGGAGGGTTTCACGACGGCAGGCCGGGCTTCGGGCCGCGTACGCGCTACCGGCCGCAGCGATCAGCTGCGCAGCGCAGAAGCGGAATTCTCGGTTGGCCGCCTTGATTTCGCGGATGCGGCCGGCACGCTCGCGGCTGAAGCAATCGCAGGCGAACTCGAGGTGAAGCTCGCAGCCGACCGTTCCGGCGACTTCATGACCGATGGCAGGATCGCCCTGACCGGCGGCCAGGCCTACAGCGACCCGGTCTTCCTGGACTTCGGTGCGCATCGGATGAACATGGATTTCACTGGCACGCTGTCGTCGGACGCATCGCATTTCACCGCACGGGAGTTTGCGCTGGTGCATGACGGCGTCGCTTCGGTATCCGGATCCGCGACGCTTGATCTCTTTGGTGACACCATGTTTCAGCAGGCAAAGCTCACCATCGAAAAGCTCGATCTTGCGACCGCGCTGCCGACCTACGTGCAACCCTACCTGATCGCGACGTCGCTGAAGGATCTGGAGGGTATCGGTCGGGTTCATGGGGAAGTGGACGTGGCCGCCGGTCTGCCGAGCCGGGCGGCGCTCCAATTCGAGGACGTCACGCTCGACAGCGTCACGGGCTCCTTGTCCGTCAGCGGGCTCCACGGAACACTCAACTGGTTTGACGATTCGCAGCGCAGCGAGCTCGCGGGCAAGATCGACGATGACTCGTTTCAGTCACTGATGGCCTGGCGGTCGGCGAGCCTCTGGGGCATCGAGATCGGCGCCATCGAACTGCCGTTTACGACGACGGGCCGCCACTTCCGGCTGCTGGAGCCGAAGCTGCTCCCGATATTCGATGGTGGACTCGCGATCAAGACTCTGCGCCTGCGCCATGCAGGCACGGATCAGATGTACCTGCGATTCGACGCCGAGGTGCGCCCGATCAGCGTCGCATTGCTGAGCCGCGCCCTGGGATGGCCGGAATTTTCCGGCACGCTTTCCGGAAGTATTCCGGATCTGCAGTTGTCGAAGGGCGTCGTGACGCTTGGCGGCAACCTGGAGGCCGCCGTGTTCGACGGCCGCGTCGTCGTACGCGACCTGCGCCTGCGTGATCCGCTCGGAAAGTTCCCACGACTGCACGCGAGCATCGATGTGGACAACCTCGAACTGACCCTGGTGACGAGGACCTTTTCGTTCGGGATGATCACCGGCCGGTTGTCGGGGCGGATCGAGGATCTGGAGACATTCAACTGGATGCCCGAGTCTTTCGACGCGCGCTTCTATACGCCACCGGGCGACAAGTCAAAGCACCGGATCAGCCAGCGCGCCGTGACGAACCT
Source organism: Steroidobacteraceae bacterium (assembly GCA_036824505.1). GTDB lineage: Bacteria > Pseudomonadota > Gammaproteobacteria > Steroidobacterales > Steroidobacteraceae > SCUD01. The sequence continues at coordinate 22,505 of DAITAA010000011.1, read as the reverse complement.
GTCGAGCATCGGCGGCGGCAGCGGTGGCGGCGTTGCGTCCGCCCTGCAGGGGGGGTTCCTGAAGTTCTTCGACAGCTTCAGCTACGAGCGCCTGGGCCTGAGCTGCCTGCTCGCGAATGACGTTTGCACCATGCGCGGTGTAGAGAGCACCAATGGCGGCTATTACATCGTCAAGGGTGCCGGCCTGCCGCGCATCGACGTGGTCGGCAGCCAGTCCCGCGTCGCCTGGACCCGGCTCGTGCGCCAGCTCGCTTCGATCATGGAGTCGGAGATCGTCGTCGAGTGAGGCCGGCGGGTGCGCTAGAATCGGTTCAGGATTCATTCAGCCGCGGGGCACGAGCATGTGTCATGACCGGCATGGAAATTGAAGGAGTAGTGACATGATTCGCTGGATCACCACTGGCATCGCCGCCGGTTGCCTGGCGCTGGCCGCCTGCGTGACGATCAATGTCTATTTCCCCGCCGCCGCGGCCGAGAAAGCGGCCGACCGCATCATCGAGGACATCTGGGGTCCTGAGAAGGCGGCGCAGCCCCAACCCAAGGAACAATCGTCCCTGGGCACGCCCGCGGGCGAGCTGATGCTGGTGGCGCTGCGCGAGACGCTCGACTTTGTCGTGCCTGCCGCCCAGGCAGAGGCCGATCTCGACGTTTCGAGCCCGGCCATACGCGCGTTGACCGCATCGATGAAGGCCCGTGCGGCCGATCTGGAGCCGTTCTTCGATTCCGGCGCCATCGGGCTCACATCGGATGGCCTCGTCGAGCTGCGTGACGTCAATTCCGTGCCGCTAGCGGACCGCAACCGCGCGCGCAAGCTGGTCAGCGACGACAACGCGGACCGCAACGCGCTCTACAGCGAAATCGCAAACGCAAATGGCCACCCCGAATGGGAATCGGACATCCGCAGCACCTTTTCCGCCCGCTGGATCGCGAATGCCCGCGCCGGCTGGTATTACAAGAAAGCCAGCGGCGACTGGGCAAAGAAGTGATTGACCGGCTCAGGCGCCGCCCACGGTGCCTGAGCCTTCCGCTTCGATCAGCTTCGGGCCTTCATTCTTCGGGGTATTGACCAGCCGGCTGACCTGCCAGGCCTTCAATTCTTTCGAATCGTAGGGCCCCAGTACCTTCGACAGGGTTTCGGTATCTGAAAAGGCCGGATCCATCCAGCGATCCCAGGATTGCTCCGGCAGGACCACGGGCATGCGATCGTGGATCTTGTGTATGGACTCCGACGCGTCGGTCGTCACGATGGTGCAGGACTCTAGCAGCTCACCACCTGCAGGGTCCTTCCAGCGCTCCCAGAGCCCGGCGAATGCGAACGGGCGCGGATCGCGCAAACGGACGAACCATGGCTGTTTCCCGCCCGGAGCGGCCTGCCATTCGTACCAGCCGTCGGTGAGCACGAGGCAACGCCGGCGGCGGAATGCGTCGCGAAAAGCCGGCTTCTCGGCGAGTGTTTCGCAGCGCGCGTTGATCATCCGGTTGCCGATCGCGCGCTCCTTGGCCCAGCGCGGCACCAGCCCCCAATGCAGCATGACCAGGGCACGGGATCCCTCCTCTTCAATGCGCAAGGCCGCCACCGACTGCGTAGGCGCGATGTTGTATCGCGGCTTCAGCTCGGGACTGAAGTCCAGTGCGAACGTACGCTTGACGGCTTCGGCCGGTGAAAAGAATGCGTAACGCCCGCACATGATCGTTACTCCCGGATGCCGGTGCCCCGGTTCATCAGCATGACCACTACAGTGAACATCGCGATGGCGAATGCCGCCATGATCAGGAACGCAAGTCCGACGTTGACGTCGCTGGTGCCAAGGAACCCGTGACGAAAGGCATTGACCATGTACAGGATCGGGTTGGCGTACGAGAGCCGCTGGGCCCAGTCCGGCAGGAGTGCAATCGAATAGAACACGCCGCCGAGGTACGTCAGCGGAGTCAGGACGAAGGTCGGAAACCAAGAGATCTGGTCGAAGTTCTTCGCGAAAATTGCGTTGAAGAGCCCGCCCAGCGCAAATACCACCGAGGTCAGCAGCACGGAGCCCGCAACCTGCAGCGGATGCTGGACCGGAATGTGCGTGAAGAACAGCGCGACGCACATTACGACGACTCCCACCATCAGTCCGCGAATGACGCCGCCAGAAACGTATCCGGTCACGATCAACCAGTTCGGCAGCGGCGCAACCAGGAGTTCCTCGATGTGCTTGCCAAACTTGGCGCCAAAGAAACTCGAGACGACATTGCCGTATGAGTTCGTGATGACGGCCATCATGACCAGGCCGGGCGCGATGTATTGCATGTAGTCGTAGCCACCCATCGCTCCGATCCGGCGGCCGATCAGGCTGCCGAAGATGATGAAGTACAGTGTCGCGGTCACCGCGGGCGGCACCAGGGTCTGGCCCCAGATGCGGATGATGCGGCCGTACTCCCGTCGCATGATCGTCTCAAGGCCAATGCGATGGATGCGCGCGAGCGACGGGGCAGTCGTTTGCATGTCAGCCTCCCTGCGCACTGGTGACGCCCTTGCTTTCAACCAGCCGCATGAACAGCTCTTCGAGGCGGTTGACCTTGTTGCGCATGCTGACGACTTCAACTCCGCTCTGCGTCAGGCGCGCGAAGATTTCATTCAGGCTCTGGCCTCTGGAGACCTCAACCTCGAGCGTGTGGTCGTCGGTCATGCGGAACACGTAGCCCGGCAGTGGCGGCGGCCCGGAAATCGCGCCGCGCAGATTCAGCACGAAAGTCTCCTGGCTCAGTTTGCGAATGACGTTGGCCATCGAGTCGTTCTCTATGATGTGGCCGCCGTCGATGATTGCGATGTTGCGGCACAGGCTTTCGGCTTCCTCCAGGTAATGCGTCGTCAGGATGATTGTCGTGCCCTGCTCGTTGATGTCGCGCAGGAAGACCCACATGCTGCGACGGATTTCGATGTCCACGCCAGCGGTCGGTTCGTCGAGTATCAATAGTCGCGGCTCGTGCACCAGCGCGCGCGCGATCATCAGGCGCCGCTTCATGCCGCCCGACAACGAACGTGCGATCTGATCGCGCTTGTCCCAGAGCTGGAGCTGGCGGAGGTATTTTTCGGTGCGCTCAATCGCAAGGCGCCGGGGAATCCCGTAGAAACCCGCCTGGTTCACGATGATCGTGAATACCTTCTCGAACTGGTTGAAATTGATTTCCTGCGGCACGAGCCCGATGCAGGTCTTTGCATGTGAGAGGGCGCGGTCAATGTCGTATCCGAACACCTCGACCGTGCCGCCCGATTTCGTCACCAGCGACATGATGATGCCGATGATCGTCGTCTTGCCCGCGCCATTCGGGCCGAGCAACGCGAAGAAATCGCCTTCCTGCACGTCGAGATCGATGCCGCGCAGCGCCTGGACGCCATTGCGGTAGGTTTTGGTCAGGCCGCGGATCGAAAGCGCCTTCATGGGACTCCGGGGGCGGTGGAACGGTGACGGACAGGCGCGAAGCGTAAGCTGCGGCCTGTTCCCCGGCAACCACCGGTCCAGTTTCTTCTCAGGCCAGCGCGGCGCGCCTCGGCCTGCGCTGCAACGCTTGTCGCCTGGCGCTTTCGGCGCCCTGTATCTGCAATCCGAGCTGCTGCAGCACGCTGACCGACTTGTCGTCCGGATGCGCGGCGCATCCCTCGAACTGCAGCCAGAATCGCGCGCGCGAGCCAAAGCGTGCAGTCAGCGCGGGCGCGACCCGCCGCGCCAGTCCATCGAGTGTCGCGACCGGGAGTGCCGCGAGCGCCGCGATGGTCGCGGGCGTCATCCCGAACATGAGACGTGCGCCGGGAGCGTGTGTCTGCGCAAGGTGCCACGCCAGCATGATCACGGTGCGCGTGAATGCCACGATGCGCTCGTCCGCGGCCTGAATGGCCTGGGCATCCTGGACGCCGCCGGCCGCAGCAATCTGGCCCTCCCAGAAACCGCCGTCATCAAATCGAAGCTCGAAGAGCGCGTACGGCAACATTTCGCATAGCCTGTGTTGCGAATCGGGATCAATCAACGCGTCGATGGCCCGCGGCGGCAGGCCCGAAATCAGCTTCAGCCGGCCTTCTTCGGCCAGTTCCGCCGCCAGGTTCAGGAAAGCAAGATTCATGGAGCACAGGGCCCTGCGGCTGGCTGCATCCAGCAGCGAGCGCTCGGACCAGTCGGCGTGGCCTGCTGGCGGCGCCAGCGCAAGCGGATGTTGGCGGTTCATGGCATTTCTCCCCGATGACGTGCCATTACGTTGGTCGCCGGCTCTTGGACCGGCTAGTGGTTTGCTGGTAAAAAAATACCAGTCCAGTACCATGACGTCAAGGCGACTGCGATGCGAATTACCGATGACCGCTACACCCGCGACCGGCTCCGGCTGGACCTGGCGCTACGCCTGATCGGGCACGAGGCGCGAACACGCACGATCCGTAGCTGGACCGGGCTGACCGACGACCGGATCCGCAAGCTCTATCGGTCCTACGTGGCTGACGCCGGCCGCCGCGATGTTCAGCGGCACCGCGGCAAGTCGCCGCGCCAGAGCGCCTTCTTCATGCGCAATGCCGGCATCCGCCGCGAGGCTGCGGGTCTCGCGACGCTGATGTGCATTCTCGGGCTGTTGCGCCGCGAGGCTGCGAACTCGCCCGGCGGCCTGGACCAGCTGCGCTGGGGCGAAAGATTCTGCGAGGCGTATGAGACTTTCGCAAGCCTTTTTCAGCAGCCGCAGATCTCGTTCGAGCACGCATGCCACCTGATGCGCTCGCTGGAGCGGCAAAATGAGCTATGCCTCGATGAATGCGAAGGCTGCGGCAGCCTTTTGGTCGTGCTGCGTTATGCGGAGAAACCGAAAGCCTGCGAGTTCTGCGCCTCGACACGCCCGCCTGCGCGGCCGGGATTATCGGTAGGCGACTGCTAGAATGGCGCATCTGCCTTCCAGGAACGGCTCGCGATGGATCCTGACATCGAGCGGCCCAATGTCTTCGCCGGGCCTCATGTCGATCGCCTGAAGTTTTCGCGCGCCGATGCCGGGACCATCGCCCTGGCAATTGCCGAGGGCAGGGCCCGCCTGATACCAGTCTGGCGTTCGCGCTGCCCCCTGCTTCGTGCGCCTTCACCCAGCGCTTTTTTGTTCGAATTCGGTGTCGGCCCATTTGCGGGCATCGATTCGAACGAGCTGATCCTGCTCGGGGAATACCGCGGCAACACGGTCTTCGCGGTCGAAATAGACGCGGACGTGCCGCCACAGCTCATGGGCGGCGCGGAATTCGCCGACCTGCGCATGGTGGCCGGCCTGTTGCCGCATGAAGAAGCCGGTCTTCTTGCATATGCGCGGGCAATGGTTTCCTTCCGTCATCGGCATCACTTCTGCGGCAGCTGTGGAGCGCCGACGCGACCGCAGCGCGCCGGGCGCATGATGGTCTGCACCAACGAAGAATGCGCCACGGAGTTCTTTCCACGTGTGGATCCGGCCGTCATCGTGCTCGTCACGCAGGGTGACCATACCCTGCTCGGCCGCCAGGCTGGCTGGCCCGCCGGCCGCTATTCCGCGATTGCAGGTTTTGTCGAGCCGGGCGAGAGTCTCGAGGATGCCATCCGCCGCGAAGTGGTCGAGGAAACCGGCGTGGTAACCGGCAGGATGAGTTACCAGTCATCGCAGCCCTGGCCATTCCCGCGTTCGCTGATGCTCGGCTTTCGCGCCGAAGCGCTTTCCACGGAAATACGCCTCGGCGACGAGGAACTCGAGGACGCTCGCTGGTTCAGCCGCGCACAGATCGCAGCCGGCACGCCATTGCTGCCATTTCCACAGTCGATCGCCTATCGGCTGATCGAAGAGTGGTACGACGAGGACGCCGCGCGTCCGCTCGCCGAGGAAGCGAAGGCGCAGGACAGGGACCAGCGCCCGTGAATGTCAGCCTGCCGATCGTGACCGGCATCGCGCTTGCCGCGGCGGCGGGGTTTCGCGCTTTCGTGCCGTTGCTGGCAGCGGGTCTCGCGATTCATTTTGGCATCGTGGAGCCCGCGCCCGGCTTTGCCTGGCTAGGAGAGCCCGTCACACTGATTGCGGTGACGGTCGCGACCCTGCTGGAAATCGCGGCCTATTACATCCCCGGTCTGGATCACGCACTGGACCTCATCGCGGCACCGATCGCGCTTGCCGCGGGCGTCATCGTTGCAGCGAGCGTCATGACGAGCCTGCCTGACTGGCTGCGCTGGCTCGCTGCAATCGTCGCAGGCGGCGCTGCGACCACTGCCGCCTATACACTGACGTCACTCGGGCGGGCGAAATCAGCCGCGTTGACGGGCGGCATGGCCAATCCCATCTATTCCACAGGCGAGCTCATCGGGTCCGCCCTGCTCGCGGCGCTGGCGCTCCTGTTGCCGATTGCGGCGCTGATTGCGATCGTCGCTGTCGTGATCGTTGCGATCCGGCGCCGCCGACGTTGAGCCTGCGATGTGCCTGGTCCTGATCGCCTATCGCAGCCACCCGCGCTACCCGCTGGTGCTTGCCGCCAATCGCGACGAGTTCCGCGCGCGGCCGGCCCAGCCGCTTCACTGGTGGAATGATGGCGTCCACATGCTCGCCGGCCGCGACCTGCAGGGCGGCGGCAGCTGGCTGGGAGTCGATGCCCTGGGTCGAATGGCGCTCGTGACGAACTACCGCGATCCATCATTGCCGCGGCCGCAGGGCACGTCCCGAGGATCGCTCATCGGCGAATTCCTCGGCGCCCGGCAGAGTGCAGCCGAATTCGTGCGTGCCGCCGCGTCGCGCGCGGGGCAATTCAGCGGCTTCAACCTGCTTGCAATGGATCAGGAAGGTCTCGGGTACGTGACAAGTCATCCCGAACCCGAGGCCCGCATGCTCCTGCCCGGCATCTATGGCTTGAGCAACCGGCGACTCGACACGCCGTGGCCGAAGATCCTGCGCGCACGCAGGCAATTTGAACGGGAACTGATGACAGACCACCCGCGACCAGAGGCGCTCATGCGCATCCTTTCGGATCGTACGATCGCAGACGATGGCGTACTGCCCGATACCGGCATCGGTATTGAATGGGAACGCCTTCTGTCGTCGGCGTTCATCGTCAGCGACGGCTACGGCACACGCTGCAGCACCATTATATTGATGCGTAATGACAACCGGGTCACCGTTGAAGAGCGCAGTTATGCCACCGACGGCGCCGTAACGGTTCGCGTTCGCATGGCATACGAGTCCAGAGCGCTACGGTGACCCGCTGTTTCGCCTCGCTGTTGCTGGCCGGCCTCGTGTGGATACCCGCCGCCTACGCCGCGGATGCGATCGAGGTCCGGGTTGAGGGCGTCGAGGAACCGTTGCTGGAGAACGTGCTTGCACTCCTGAGTCTCAAGCGTCACGCGCGCTCGAAGGAACTCGACGAGGAATTGGTCGGGCGGCTGACGCAGCGCGCCCCCGGCGAAATCGGTACGGCATTGCGCCCGTACGGCTATTACGAGCCCGACATCCACACGGAACTTACCCGGAACGGAACTGGCTGGCTGGTGATCATCAGGATCGATCCGGGCCCGCCGGTGATTCTCGTCGAGCAACAGATCGAGATCACGGGCGGCGGCCGCGACGAGCCGCAGCTGCAACAGGTGCTTGCGCAAGCGCCGCTGAGGACCGGAAAGCGCCTCAGCCACGTGGACTATGATCAGCTGAAGGGCGACCTGTTTCGCGCCGCCGCCGGCAACGGCTACCTCGATGCCGAATTCATCCGCAGCGAACTGCTGGTCGATCCCGCCGCCCGCGAGGCGCGAGCAAGGATCACGTTCGAAACCGGCGGGCGTTACCGCTTCGGCCCAACAGTCATCGAACAAAATTTCCTGCGCGCCGATCTGGTCGAGCGGTACCTACGCTATCGCGAAGGCGACTGGTACGATGCAGGCGCACTGCTGCGCACGCAGTTCGCGCTGGACGACTCCCAGTACTTCGCCGTCGTCGAGGTGCTGCCGGAGGAACGCGACCACGTGCGCAGGATCGCCCCGATCCGGATCACGTCCGAACCAAACAAGCGCAACCGCTACACGATCGCCGCAGGCTATGCGACGGACACCCTCACGCGCGGCACGCTCGGCTGGGAGAACCGCCGCGTGAACCGGAGCGGACACCGCCTGCGCGCCGAACTCCAGGGCTCGACCATCGAAGAAAGCGTGCAACTTACTTATGCAATCCCGTGGACCGACCCGGCGCTGGAGAAGCTGACATTCGGACTGCGCGGCTTCCGCGAGCAGCGCGCCGACGTCGAGACAACCGGCAGCAGTTTCATGGTGGCATTGTCTCAGGTGTCGGGTAACTGGCAACGCGTGCTGTCGGTGACCGCCGACGCAACGCGCGACGAGGTCATCACGACGACTGGCACGACGACCGAGATCACCCGCTCGTCCAGCCGGCTGCTGGTGCCGGGGATATCGTACTCGCTGCTCCCTCCCGGCTTTCTCGGCATCAATGCTGTGCCGCGTGGCTTGCAGGCAGAATTGGTCGGCTCGACCTCGGCGCTCGGCTCGGATACGGATTTCGCGCGCCTGCTGATTCACGATGAACGACACTTCCGTCTCACCGGGCGCTGGCACCTGCAGTTGCGCGCGGAACTCGGCGCGAGTGCGGTTGGAAACTTCCAGGAACTGCCTGCCCAATATCGTTTCTTCGCAGGCGGTGACCGTAGCGTGCGCGGCTACGCTTACGAGGAGCTGTCGCCTGTCGACGCCGACGGCAACCGCGTTGGTGGCCGGCACCTGATGACTGGCAGCATCGAATTGCAGCGCAACCTGCCGCGCAACTTCGTCGCGGCGCTGTTCGTGGATGGCGGCAATGCCATCAACAATTTCGGCGACCGGCTCGAGTACTCGCTCGGCGTGGGCCTGCGTTACCGCCTACCGTTCCTCAGCATCGGCCTCGATGTCGCGCAGTCGATCTCCGAACCCGATCGCGGCCCGCGGCTGCACCTGAACTTCGCACCGGAACTCTAGGATGCCGCTGGCCATGAAGACAAGGACCCGATGGCTGCTGATCCTGGCGGCGCTTGCGATTTTCGTCGCTGGCGCAGGCGCAGCCTGGTTGCTTGCGACCGAAGCGGGCCTTGCGCGCACCGTGGCGCTGCTGGAATCGCTCGACAAGGTAACGATCCGGATCACGGGTGCGCACGGACGATTGATAGGCCCGCTGAGCGCCGATGCGATCTCCATCGAGCACAGGAATGCGAGCGTCCGCATCACAGGATTCCATGCCGACTATGATCCCACCGAGATCCTGGCCGGGCGCATATCGGCCGAGCGCGTGCGGGCCGCGACGACTGCGATCCAGTTGCACGCCCACAGCAAGAAGCCCGGACCACCTTCCTTCATGCCGCGCTGGCTGACCCTCGCGATTGACGATCTCGGCGTCTCGGAACTTCTCATTACATCGCAGCGCGGTACCGAGGTTCGATTGCGCGGCGTCAGCGGCTCCGCGAAAATTACCCGCTCCCAGATCCTTTTCACAGATGGCGCCGCCGATGCGGGCAGCTGGGCGGTCGGCGGCGCCTCAGGTCGCGTGCTGGCGCGCGATCCCATAGCGATCGAAGCTGGCGCAGCTTGGTCGCTGATGGCGGATCGTGAACTCCACGGCGTGGCTCGCGCGAGCGGCGATTTCGACCGTCTGCTCGTGAAAGCGCAAGTCTCGGCGCCAGGCACGGGAACGGCCGATATCGAACTGACACAACTCACGGGCGATTTGCGCTGGGTCGGCAAGGCGGCGATCGCAAGTCTTGACCTCGGACAGTGGCTCGACCCGGCGCCATTCGGCCCGCTGCGTGCGAGGCTCGATGGCCGGGGAAATCCTTCGCATTACGCCTTTACAGGCCTGGTCCAGGGTGAGGGATTGCCGGCGCAAGGCGTGACTCTCGCAGGCGTGGCCGACTACGCGGACGGACAGGTCACCTTTCCGGAACTGAGTCTTGCCGTACCGGGCGGCGCAACCGTCCGGATGCAGGGCACGATGACGGTCGCGAAGCAGCCGGCATTCGACCTGCGCGCTGAATGGACTGACTTTGCCTGGCCGCTGGTCGGATCCGCTGTCCTGCGCTCGAGTGTGGGCACATTGCAGGCCGAGGGTTGGCGCGAGTTCAACTATCGGCTGGCCGGAATGTTCCAGCCGCGCGACGCGCCGCCTGCCGAAGGTTGGGCCGCAGGCCGGTACACCGCGACGCAGCTCATTGTCGAAGAGTCCTCGTTACAGGCGCTCGGCGGGCGCATCGAGGCCAAGGGCATGCTGGCCCACGGCGAAAATCGCGCGTGGACGATCTCCGGCCGCGCGCTGGACATCGATCCGGCGACGCTGCGCCAGGATCTGCCGGGGCGCATGTCCTTCGCCTATGCGGCTTCCGGTTCGGGTTTCGACGAGGACGCGCGCTGGACTCTGGCGGTTTCCGGGCTCTCGGGACGGTTCCGTGGCCAGGCAGTGAGTGGCGGAGGTACGGTCGGACGCCAGGGGGCGCTGACCCGGTTCGAGCGGGTGGCGCTTTCCGTCGGACCTGCGCGCCTGCAGCTCGAAGGCACGTTGGGGACCGAGTCGTTGCTCGATGCGACGCTGGTTGCCGACGATCTTTCGGGTTTCCTTCCGGAGATGGGTGGCAGCATCGACGCGACGCTGCGGGTTCGCGGCCCATCGGTCGCTCTGACGTTCAAGGGTCACGATCTAGCCTGGAAAGAGCATCGGGCAGCCGTGCTCTCAGCCGATGCGCGCATCGATCTCGAGGACCACGAGATTTCCTGGCTGCGGCTGCGCACTGCAGGCCTGCGGGTCGCTGGGCAGGCGTTGACGGAAACGCGCCTGTCGCTCGACGGATTCACGCGCGACCATCGCGTCGAGTTCCGGGTCGGAGCAGGCGAGGATGCGGTCGAGTTGCAGGGCCACGGCTCGTACATCGATCACAACTACACGCTCGAGACCCGGAGCATCGTCGCACAGGGTCCACGCGCCCCGCCCTATCAGCTCGAGGCGCCGACACATTTGACCGTCTCCGTCGATCATGTCGAACTCGCGCCGACCTGCTTCATTTACGAGGCGCGGCGCATCTGTACCGAAGGTCGCTGGCAGCGCAACGAGAGCTGGTCCTTGCAGGCGGGCACGCAATCCTTCCCGCTCGAATCGCTCAATCCAGAGATGCCGGGCCAGCCGCGCTTTCACGGGCAGCTGTTCGTCGACGCACGCCTGTTTGGCACGGCCGGGCAACCCTGGCTCGCCGAAGTGCAGGCCGAGATCCGCGACGGCTTGTTCCAGTACGAATCCGCCAGCGGCAAGGAAAAGTCGATCGCGCTGGGGCGGACGATACTGACGCTGCAGAGTGACCCCAGGCGTCATCGACTGAATCTGCGGCTCGTGGATGCAGCCGCTGCCGACCTGACAGCGGAACTGGTCGCCGAGCGCAGCGCGGGCGTGTCCCTCAGCGAACTGCCGATAACCGGCAGCGTGCGCGGCGCGACGCGTCAGCTCGATCTGCTGCCGCTGCTTTTCGACGGCATCGATCATGCATCCGGCAGCCTGGTGCTCGATTTTGCGGTTTCGGGGCGGCTCGCAGCACCGTTGTTGCGGGGGGAGGCGCGCGTCACCGACGGGACGCTGGATTTTTACCCGGCCAATCTTCGACTGCGGGACATCGAAGCGACGATGGCGCTTCAGGAAACCGGGCTTGGGCTGCGCGCGACCGCGAGCGCGGGCGGCGGAACCCTCGACGTCGACGGCAGGCTCGGCTGGAAGGAGCGTCACCTGAACGGCGTACTGATCATGAAAGGTGAACGCCTGTTACTGGTGGACGTTCCGGAAGCGCACGTGCTTGCCTCACCGGACCTGCGCTTTGTGCTGGCCGATCGACACATCGACGTGACCGGTAGCGTGATCATTCCAGAAGCGCGCATTGTCCCGGTCGAAACCGCGGACGCCGTGCTCGTCTCGACCGACGAACGGATCGTCCGGCCGGAAGAGACCATCGACAAGCGCACCCCGTTTGAAGTCGCGAGCGACATACGGCTCACGCTCGGTGACAAGGTCAGCATTGACGCCTTTGGCCTGCGCGGCAAGATCACCGGAACCGTGCGCACACGCACTGTGCCGCGCGAGGCCGCGGTCGCCTTCGGCGAGTTCAAGATCGCGGACGGAAGCTACAGCGCCTACACGCGCGAACTCGACGTCGAGAGGGGGCGGTTGCTCTTCAGCGGCGGCCCGGTCACCGATCCCGGCGTCGACTTACGCGCCTCGCGCAAGTTGCCAGGCTATACCGTGGGAGTCATCGCGCGCGGCCTCCTGCGCAGGCCCCAGTTGACCCTGTATTCGGAGCCTTCGCTGCCGCAGACGCAGATTGCATCAATGCTGATCGTCGGGCGGACACTCGACAGCCTGCAGGCCGAAGACATCGGCAGTCTCGACGCCCAACGCCCGAGCCTGGCCACCCAGGGCGGCGCGCTGCTCGCCGGCCAGCTCGGCCGTTACGTCGGGCTTGATGAGGCCGGTGTCGCGGAGGGCGCGGACGCGCGTGCTGCTCTCGTGCTCGGCAAGTTCCTGTCGCCCCGACTCTATGTCAGCTACGGCATCTCGCTGGTCGACGAGATCAACACGCTCAAGCTGCGCTACACGATCGGCGACCGCTGGGTGCTGTCGGCCGAGTCCGGCCTCGCATTCGCTGCCGACGTCGAATACCACATCGAGCGCTGATCCGCTTGACGACGCATGCATATTTATGCAAGTATTCTGCAAGTTTATGCGTACACACGCCCACGACAACGGTGCGCATGCCGCGGCGCGCCGCGACGCGCTCAGGCGCATCATCACCCGCTCGCCCGTCGGCCGGCAGGAGGATCTCGTGCGCCTGCTCGGCAAGGCCGGCCATCGCGCGACCCAGTCGAGTATCAGTCGCGACCTGCGCGAACTCGGTGTGGCCAAGCGCGGGGACCGCTATGTGCTGCCGGATGAGTCGGCGCCGGCAATCGGCGATTTCTCGGCGGTCGCCGCCTTTGTTCGTGACTTCAAGGCAGCCGGGCCCTGCCTGACGGTGATCCGGACTACCGCAGGTGCTGCACAGAGTGTCGCCATCGTGCTGGACCGCGCGCAGTGGCCTGAAATCGTTGGCACGCTGTCCGGCGACGACACGATCTTCGTCGCAACCGAGGCGGCTGCCGCTCAACGCCGCCTGATCGCCCGCCTCCACCAAGAATTCCGAGTCTGAGTACCTTCATGCCCAGTGATTCACCGGGCGCCGGCGCGCCCATCCTGCTTGCGTTCTCCGGCGGCCTGGACACGTCGTTCTGCGTGCCCTGGCTCAAGGAAACCTACGGTCGTCCCGTCGTTACCCTCACAGTGGACACGGGCGGAATCGACGCGGCTGCAGCGCGGCAGCTCGCGGAAAGGGCAAGCCTGCTCGGGGCCAGTGCCCATTACCTCATCGATGCCCGTCGCGACTATTTCGATCGAGTGCTCCGCTGGCTGCTGATCGGCAATGTCCGCCGTGGACAGCTATATCCGCTCTGTGTCGGTGCTGAACGCTCGATCCAGGCACAGACAGTTGCGGCAACGGCGCGGAAACTGGGCACAAGTACGGTCGCGCACGGCTGCACGGCGGCCGGCAATGATCAGGTCCGATTCGAGGTCGCCCTGCGCACGCTCGCGCCGGGGCTCGAAATACTGGCGCCCGTGCGTGACCAGGCGTTCAAGCGTCCCGAACAACTCTCCTATCTCCAGCAGCGCAAGCTGCCGGTGCCGCCGCACGGCGCGGCATACTCCACGAATCGCGGCCTCTGGGGCGTGACAATCGGAGGCAAGGAGACATTGACCTCCACCGGCAGCATCCCGGAGGACGCCTGGGTGCTTTCAAAGAATGCATTCACGAAGCCGGAACCGCCGCGGCGCATCATCATCGGCTTCGAGTCGGGACTGCCCGTTTCGCTCGATGGCGAGGGCCTTTCTCCGGTCGCGTTGATCGAGAAGCTTGAATCGGTGGCGGCGCCCTATGGAATTGGCCGAGGCATGCATCTCGGCGACACGATCATCGGCACCAAGGGCCGCGTCGCCTTCGAGGCACCCGCCGCCGCGGTGCTGATCGACGCGCACCGCGAACTCGAGAAGCTCGTGCTGAGCGGCCGCCAGCAACGCATCAAGGAGCTCGTGGCAGCGCCTTATGGCGACCTGGTCCACGAGGGCCAGAACCTCGATCCAGTCTGCCGCGACATTGAAGCCCTGTTCGCTTCATCGCAGGCACGCGTGACCGGCAGCGTCACGATTTTGCTGCGGCCCGGTTCGGCATTCGTCGAGGGCGTGGATTCGCCGTGGTCGCTGATGAAGGCATCGAAAGGCGTGTACGGGGAGTCGGCCGGCGAATGGACCGCCGCTGATGCGCAGGGGTTTTCCAGGATGGTTTCGCTGCCGGGGGTGTTCTGGAGCCGTGCCGGCGACGAGGGTCACAAGCAATGATGAAGTCCATCATCGTCGACAAGATCGCTTCGGTCACGCAGGCCTGCGGGCTGTCGCACGAGCTGCGGATCTCGACCGATATCCCCTGCGAGGAGGGTGTCGTGCTCGCGGTCGAAATCCTGACCGACAAGGCGCAGTACAACACGCTCGAGCTCACGAGTGGCCGCATGGCGAAGCTCGCGCGCGGCAATGTGGTCGTCGGCGCGCTCGGGCACCGCAAAGCCCTGTTCGGCTACTCAGGGCACATGCCCGAGAAGCTTGCAGCCGGCGACGTGATCCAGATGCTGAACATCGGCGGCGTACTCGGTGTCTGCGACTCCGCGAATCCCGAGAAAGGCCGGCCTTTTGACTGCCGCGTGCTCGGCTCCGTGCTGCATTTCCCCTATCTCGGCGAGCGCATCGGCGTGCCGGCCCGTGCCGGCATGCGCAAGCTCGATCTCGCGGCCGCGCTCGACACTGCCGGCGTGCCCGTCATCGCGCTCGCCGGCACCTGCATGGAGGCCGGCAAGACCGCGGCGGCCTGCGCGATGATCTCGCGCATGCGGCATCGCGGGCTCACGGTCGACGCCTTCAAGGCGACCGGGGTTTCGCTCCGCCGCGACATTCTCGCGATGGAGGACTCGGGTGCGCGCCGCACAGCGATTTTCACCGACTTCGGCGTCGTCACGACGACCGCGAAGAACGGGCCCGCGCTGACGCGCACGATGCTGACCGAGATGGCAGCCGGCAAGCCCGACGCCATCGTTTTCGAGCTCGGCGATGGAATCCTGGGCGCCTACGGCGTGGAGGCCATACTGGATGAGCCCGACATCAGCAAGGCGCTGACGGCAGTCGTGCTGTCGGCCAACGACCCGGTCGCCGCCTGGGGTGGAGTGAAGCTTTTGCGGGACCGCTTCGGCATCGAGCCCGTGGTCGTCACCGGGCCGTCCACCGATAATTCCGTGGGCGTGGACATCATCCGGGAGCAGCTTGGCGTCCCGGCCTTCAATGCGATTACCAGCGGCGCGGCACTTGGCGACTGCGTGATTTCAGCCGTCGGGCTTGACGCGATTGCCCATTCGCGGGAGCTCGAGCAGTGAGCGCGCGCCTGCCTGCCATCATCCTGGGTGGAACCGGCTACGTGGCCGGTGAACTGCTGCGCCTCGTACTTGGCCATCCACGCCTGGAACTCGCCGCGATCGCCTCAGACAGCCAGCCAGGCGAGCCAGTCGCAAACGCATTTCCGCACCTCGCCGTGGCCTGCGGCGGACTGCGATACGCCTCGATCGAACAAGTGATCGAAATGGCAGCGCAACTGCCGCGCTCCGCAGTGCTTGCGGCAGCGCCGCACGGCGTTTCGCACAAACTGCTGGACGCCCTCCTCACCCGCGCCGCGGCCGCCGGTACGAAACCGACCGTCGTCGACATCTCCGCCGATTTCCGTTACGCGGATCTGCGGGAATACGAGCGGGTCTACAAGCACGCCCATGGCGCCCCTGCGCGCGCAAAAGAGTTCACCTGCGCGGTGCCGGAGCATCTGGACCGCGCCCCGACACCACACGTCGCCCATCCGGGCTGCCTCAGCACCGCGACGCTGCTCGCATCAGTTCCGCTGCTCGCCCTCGCTCTCGTCGAGCCGCAGATCTACGTTTCAGCGGTAACGGGCAGCACCGGCGCAGGACGCAGCCCGATCGCGGGTACTCACCATCCGCAGCGCCACAGCGATCTCTACGCCTATAACGCACTGACCCACCGTCACGCGTCCGAGATCACGGCGCTTGCGCGCGCCGCCTCGGGACAGGATGGCCACTTCGCGTTCGTGCCGCATTCCGGGCCATTCGCGCGCGGCATCCACGCGACGGTGCACGCGAGGCTGAAGAAACCGCTCGACACCGCTGCGGCCATCGCGGCGCTGCGCGGCTTCTACGCAAATCGCCCATTCGTGCGCGTGCTCGATGAGCCGCCGCGCATGAAGGACGTCGTCGCCAGCAACTACGCGCATCTGTCCGCCGCCGCCGACGGCAAGACGATCGTCGTGATGTCCGTCATCGACAACCTGGTGAAGGGCGCAGCCGGCGGCGCGGTGCAGTGGATGAATCGCCTGCTCGGCTTCGATGAATCCGACGGCCTGGCCGCGCCCGCTCCCGGCTGGACCTGAGATGAGGAACTTCCTCGATCTTGCGGATTTCCAGCGCGACGAGGTCGTGGATCTGCTCGCCCTTGCCGAACGCCTGCGTGAACGACCTCAGCCAACGGCGCTCGAGGGCCGCATGCTGGGCCTGCTGTTCTTCAATCCTTCGCTGCGGACACTCGCCTCGATGCAGGTTGCGATGGCGCGTCTGGGCGGCGACTCGTTCGTCATCACGCCAGGCAGCGGCAGCTGGCAGCTCGAGACCCGCCTGGGCGTCACGATGACCGGAAGCGCAGCCGAGCACATCCGCGAAGCAATCCCCGTTCTCGATTCCTATTGCGATGCGCTGGGTGTGCGGGTATTTGCGGAGGGACGCGACCTTGCAGCCGATCTCGCGGAGCAGAACTTCAACAACATCGCATCGCTATGCCGGCGCCCGCTGATCAATCTCGAGTCGGCGGCCAATCACCCCTGCCAGGCCCTTGCCGACTGGAAGACCCTTGATGACCTGAAGGTGCCGCACCGGGGCCGCTTCGTATTGTCCTGGGTCAATCACCCGCGCGCACTGCCGCTCGCCGTGCCGGCAGCCGTGGTGCATATGGCGGCATTACGCGGCATGGACGTCGTGGTATTGCGCCCGCGAGGATTTGCACTGCCAGATTCGATCATGGACAAGGCGCGCCGCGCCGCCGCCGGATCGGGCGGGAGCGTCAACGAGACCGACGACCGCTCCGCCGCTCTCGCCGGCGCACAGGTGGTTTATGCGAAGGAATGGGGCTCGGCGGAGCGCTATGGCGATGCGGAAGCCGAGGCCCGGGCGCGCAGCGGTCTTGGCGACTGGATGATCCAGGAGTCGTGGTTCCAGAATGCCGCGCCGGATTGCCATCTCATGCATTGCCTGCCCGTGCGGCGTAACGTCGCAATTGCCGACGCAGTGCTTGACGGGCCGCGCAGCCGGGTGCTGAGTCAGGCCCACAATCGACTGATCGTACAGATGGCCATACTCTACCGCCTGCTCAGCGGCACGCCCGCCGGCCAGCTGCACTGAAACGAGGAGCCCAGACGAGATGGTGAACCACCGCATCGACCAGTCCGCCGTGATCGCCGCACTTCGCGGCGCCGCGCCCTATATCCGGCTCTACAAGGGCAAGATCTTCGTGATCAAGGCAGGCGGAGCCGTCTTCGGCAATGCTGCGGACACCCGCGGCCTGATAGAGCAGATCGCGATCCTGCATCACCTTGGAATCCGCGTCGTGCTGGTGCACGGCGGCGGGCCGCAGCTCGACGAGATGCAGCGCTCGCTCGGCATCGAACCGCGCATGGTGGGCGGACGCCGTGTCACCGACGATAGATCCATCGACGCGACGACGATGGTGTTGAGCGGCCTCATCAACACGCGAATTCTCGCAACCTGCCGCGAGGTCGGCATCGAGGCGGTTGGTCTCTCGGGCGTGGATGCGGGGCTCGTGCGTGCCATTCGCCGTCCGCCGGTGAAAGTGGACGGCGAAGCCGTGGACTACGGCTACGTCGGCGACATCGTCTCGATCGACACAACCGTGTTGCGCAAGCAACTCGATGCGGGCCTGATGCCGGTCGTGAGCCCGCTGTCGGCCGATGACTCCGGCTGCGTGCTGAATATCAACGCCGACACCGTCGCGGCAGCCATCGGCGCAGCGCTCGGCGCCGAGAAGCTGATCATCTGCACCGGCGCACCCGGCATTCTCGAGCGCTCCGATGACCCGCGCTCACTCGTGTCCTACACGGATCTCGCCGGGCTCAAGCGCCTGCAAAAGGCCGGTAGCCTCGAGGACGGCATGTTGCCAAAGGCCACTGCGATCGAGTCGGCAATCCGTGGTGGTGTGCGCCGCGTGCACGTGATTTCATTCCGGGTGCGCGACAGTGTGCTTGCCGAAGTCTTCACCAACGAGGGCACCGGCACGATGATCGTTGCGGACATCAAGGCGATGACGCCCGCCGAGCAGCATCCGGAAGCAATCGCCTCGTGAGCAGGCTGTGGGACAAGGGCACGCCACTGGACCGCCGCGTACTCGAATTCACGGCCGGTGACGATCATGCGCTCGATGACCGCCTGGTCTCTTACGACGTGCGCGCGTCGATCGCCCACGCCGAAATGCTGGCCGAGGCGCATCTGCTTTCCGCCGGGGACCTCGTGAAGATCCGCGATGGCCTGATGGCGATTGGCGCGGCTCATGCCTGCGGCGAATGGAGCGTGCCGCTGGACCAGGAAGATGGCCAGACGGCGCTTGAAGTTCGCCTGACCGAGCGTATCGGACAGGCCGGCGCGCGCATTCACCTCGGGCGCTCGCGAAATGACCAGGTGCTGGCCGCACTCCGGCTTTATATGCGCGACGTGGTCGCGGAACTCGCGGCCGCCGCCGATGCGGTCGCCGACGCGTTGCTTGCGCTCGCTGCACACCAGGGCAAGATTGCACTGCCCGGCTATACGCACATGCAGCAGGCGATGCCGAGTTCCGTCGATTGGTGGGCGCGGGGTTTTGCCACCGAAATCCGCGACGACGCCCAGGGCATCCGCCAGACGTTGCGACGCATCAACCGCAACCCGCTCGGGTCGGCGGCGGGCTATGGCACGCCCAATCTTGCGGTTTCGCGCGAAGCGACGCGGCAGCGCCTGGGATTCGATGACGTGCAGGAGCCAGTCACCGCGGTCCAGCTGTCGCGGGGGAAGGCGGAATCCCAATTGCTGTTCGAGGTGACCCTCCTGATGCAGGATCTCGGCCGGCTGGCGACGGATCTGCTGCTCTTCTGCACGCGCGAATTTGCCTTTGTCGAACTGCCGGCGGAAATGACCACTGGGTCTTCGATCATGCCGCAGAAGCGGAATCCGGACGTCCTCGAGCTGATCCGTGGCCGGTCCGCCACTGCGCTTGCATGCCTCATCGAGGCCCTCAGTGTTTACTCGCGCCTGCCATCCGGGTACAACCGGGACTTGCAGCTGATCAAGGCGCCGCTCTTTCGCGGCATCGACGTCTGCTCACAGGTTCTCGGCGTGCTGCCGGCGGCACTCGCGGGCCTGCGGTTCCGGCCGGAAAACATCCGGCTCGACCCGTCGATACAGGCCGCTGCGCGCGCAAATGAGCTGGCCGTCAAGGAGAGAATTCCGTTTCGCGACGCCTATCGCCGTGTCGCCGAAGAAATTGACAGAGAAAGCAGAGGTCGGTCATGAAGAACTGGATCAAGCCAATGGCAGGCGTCCTGCTGGTCGCCGCAGGCGCCCTCGGCCCGAACTACGGTGAGTTCACGTATACGAAAGACAAGCACGAGGCCAGTCTCGGGAGCCTGCAATTGTCGTACAAGGAAAAGGACGTAATCGAAGTACCGAAATGGGCTAGCATCGGCGCGATCGCCGCCGGCGTGCCGTTGCTGGTTGTCGGCCGCAAACCATGACTCCCGAAGCCGAATCTGGAGCTATCGGCCCCCAGTTGGCCCGCCCGCGCAGAGGCAGGAAGATTCATGCGTCACGGTGAATGGCACAAATCCAGTCGTGTCGGCTGGTTGCGCGCAGCGGTGCTGGGCGCCAACGATGGCATCGTTTCCACCGCGAGCCTTGTGATCGGCGTTGCCGCTGCCGGTGCCACCCGCAGCGCCGTGCTGATCGCCGGCACCGCCGGTCTCGCAGCCGGCGCAATGTCCATGGCGGCCGGCGAATACGTTTCGGTCAGCTCGCAGTCGGACACCGAGCGGTCCGATCTCGCGCGTGAGCGCAAGGAACTTGAAACCGACGTCGAAGCGGAGCAGCGCGAACTCGCTGCAATTTACGTCGAGCGCGGGCTCGATCCTGCCCTGGCGTCGCAGGTTTCAGATCAATTGATGGCTCATGACGCGCTTGGTGCACACGCGCGCGACGAACTTGGCATCTCGGAGATCATGAAGGCGCGGCCCATACAGGCCGCATTCGCCTCCGCCCTCTCCTTCGCGGTCGGCGCCGCACTGCCGCTTGCGACCGTCGTCGCCGTGCCGCAGGCGATGATGGTCTGGCTGGTCGCGATACTGTCGCTCGCATTCCTGGCGATTCTCGGCGGTATCGCGGCCAAGGTCGGCGGCGCACGAATCTCCACGGGTACCATCCGCGTGACATTCTGGGGTGCGCTGGCCATGGCCCTGACGGCCGCAGTCGGGAGCCTGTTCGGCGTCACTGCCTGAACGGCTGGACGGCGTGACTGCCAATACCCTGGACAATCCTGTCTGGCATTCGCTGGCGACGCAGCATGCCCCGCTTGCGATCACGGCGCCGGGCGCCGCGAAGTACCCACCCGCGGTTGCGCCATTTGCCGCGGTTGGTGCTGAACCGGGCCGCTCCGGCATGCAGCTCGCGAGCCTGCTCGAAGATCGCGAGTCCGTGTACCTCGTGGGCGTGGCGCCCGAATCCCCGCCCGGCTGGACGCTTGAACCGCAGAGACCCTGCCTGCAGATGATCTGTGACCTGCCGCCTGCCGATATTCGGGGTCCCCCGGTGACCGAGATGTCCGCGATGCAGCGCGACGACATGCTGGCCCTGACTGCACTCGTGTTCCCGGGTTTCTTCCGGCCCCGTACGCTGGAAATGGGGCGCTATCTCGGAATTTACGATGGCAGGCGGCTCGCGGCGATGGCGGGCGAACGAATGCGGCTCGACGGATTCCAGGAGATCAGCGCAGTCTGTACGCATCCTGACTACACGGGCCGTGGCCATGCAAAACGCCTGGTTTCACTGGTCTGCCGCGGCGCCTTCGAGCGCGGCTTCGTGCCGTTCCTGCACGTCTACCATGACAATGTCCGCGCCATCGCCGTCTACCGCCAGTTGGGATTCGTGGATCGCGCAAACCTGCCGCTGTGGTTGCTGCACAAGGCCAAGGACCACTAGCACCGATGGCCACCCCGTAATGGTGCTGGAAACCGGGCGCCTGGTCCTGACGCAGCTCGCCGAGCGCGATGCGGAGTTCATTCGTGGGCTGCTGAACGAGCCTTCCTTCCTTCGCTACATCGGCGATCGCGGCGTGCGCACGACTGACGATGCGCGCCGCTATATCCAGGATGGCCCTGTGGCAAGCTATGCACGCTACGGCTATGGCCTGCTGCGGGTCGGACTCAAGGCTGACGACACTCCGATCGGGATTTGCGGCGTGCTGAAACGCGACACATTGCCGGAGCCGGACCTCGGTTTTTCGCTATTGCCGGCCTACTGGTCGAAAGGCTACGCGCACGAGGCGGCGGACGCGGTCATGCGGCAGGCGCGCGGCGCGCTCGGCGTCGGCCGCATCCTGGCGATTACCTCGGTGGACAATGAATTGTCGATCAGGCTGCTCGGCAAGCTGGGCTTTCGTTTCGAGCGGATGCTCCTTCTCGGCGACGACCCGACTGAGCTTCGGTTGTTCGCCTCCGAACCATGAAGCGCTGCGCCTGGGCCCGCACGCCGGCCTGCATCGCCTATCACGACGCCGAATGGGGCGTGCCCGTGCACGATGATCGCGTGCTGTTCGAGTTCATCACGCTGGAAGGCGCACAGGCGGGCCTCAGCTGGGAGACGATCCTGATCAAGCGCGACGGCTACCGCGAGGCGTTCGCAGGCTTCGATCCGCGCCGTGTTGCCCGCTTCACGCCGGCCCGTTGCCGGAAGCTCATGAGCAATGCCGGCATCGTGCGCAACCAGCTCAAGATCGAAAGCACAGTTGCCAACGCGAAGGCTTTCCTGGCGGTGCAACGGGAATTCGGCGCATTCAATACATTCCTTTGGGACTTCGTGGGCGGAAAACCGCTGGTCAATCGCCGGCGGTCTTCGACGCAGGTCCCTGCGCGCACCGACCTGTCTGACTCGCTGAGCAAGGAACTGAAACGCAGGGGATTCCGCTTCGTCGGCACGACGATCTGCTACGCTTTCATGCAGGCGGTCGGCGTCGTGAACGATCACATCACCGGCTGTTTCCGGTACCGGAGTTGCGCCAGAGGCTGA
>DAITAA010000046.1:0-9825 GCA_036824505.1 Steroidobacteraceae bacterium | reverse complement strand
TGCACTTGACCTGGTTCGGCGTGAGCGAAGGCTGTGCCTGCAGCATCAGCGCGACCACGCCCGAGACCACCGCCGCCGACTGCGAGGTGCCGGACATCGTGAAATAGTTGCCCTCTTCGTGGAATTCGGGGTGCGCCTGGGGGATCGCCTGATCGCGAGTCATAACACCCCTGACATGACCACCGGGGGCCACGATCTCGGGCTTGACAAAGCCTTCATAGGTCGGACCGGTGGAAGAAAACGAAGCAAGTCGATCGTCGGCCGCATTGCTTGTGCTGTAATTGTCAGTCATCGCGCCGACTGTTATGACGTACGGCACGTTACCCGGCACGGTGATGGACTGCGCATAGGGGCCGTCGTTACCGGCCGAGGCGACGACCACGACGCCGGCCTGCCACAGCTTCATGACGGCCTTGTTCAGCGGGTCATTCCAGTAGTACGACTGTGCCGTGGCGCCAAAGGACATGTTGACGACCCGGATCTTGTACTTGGTCCTGTTCGTCAGGATCCAGTCGAGACCGCGGATCGTATTGGCATAGGTGCCCACGCCGTTTGCGCCGAACGTCTTGACGGTGATCCACGACGCGCCCGGAGCGATGCCAAGGTAGGTGCCGTCCGACGTCACATTCGCGCTCGCCGCGATGCTGGTGATGTGGGTGCCGTGGCCGCTGTCGTCAGGGATCGAGGTGCTCGCGACGTTGTTGATGGCGTCGTAGCCGGCGAGCGGAGTCGCCCAGAGCCCCGTGTCAACAAATGCGATCCCGACACCGTTGCCGGTGATGCCCGAGGCGTGGAGGAGATCGGCGTTCGTCTGTCTTACGACATAGGACGGTGCTGCGACGTTGGGCGATGCGCCGCGACCGGCAACCTTGGCGGTAGCATCCACCGTCACGACCAGCCGAGTGTCTGCGCCCAAGGTCGCGGCCAGTTCCGGGGTCAGCTGTGCGGCGACCGCATCGATGATGCCGAGCTCGTGGGTGATCGTGCCGCCGGCTGCCTGCACCGCGGCGCGCGCGGCGTCGAGGCTCGCAGCCTGGACGATGTAGCTGGCTGGCGTCTGGTCGGCCGCCGTGATGGTGGCCTGCATCGTGGCGCTGCGCGGGGATTCGGCGCTCTTCCATGCGCCGGCCGACAGCACAGCCGCGAAGCTGAGTGCCGAAAGGGTTGCGATGTAGGTGACGCGACGGTTCATTTCCAGGTTCTCCACGCGATTTGATCTTCGCGGTCGTATTGGAACCTGGCGACGCTTTGCGGCGCGCTGTGCCATGCGTCACAGAATGGAAGGAGAAATCCGGGGCGCGTCACATAACCATGCGGTTAAATCGCAACCCGCCGCCCGGCCTGAACAGCGGAAAGGGAAGGGGGCGGCGGAGCCGGGGAGGCTCCCGCGTCGAAGCGGATGAATGCCAGTATCATGTTGTCATAAGCGATACGGGGCCGGCCGTGAACAAACTGGTGGAGTGCGTCCCCAATTTCTCCGAAGGGCGGGATGCCGCAGTCATTCGCGGCATCGCCGCGGAGATCGAGGCTGTGCCTGGCGTGACGCTGCTCGACGTCGATCCGGGTGAAGATACGAACCGCACCGTCGTCACATTCGTCGGCGCGCCGGATGCGGTGCTGGAAGCCGCCTTCCGCGCGGGCAAGCGCGCGGCCGAAACCATCGACATGGCGAAGCATCACGGCAGTCACGCGCGCATGGGCGCGATGGACGTCTGCCCCTTCGTACCGGTCGCGGGCGTCACGATGGCCGACTGCGTGGCGCTCGCCAGGGAATGTGGCCGCCGCATCGGTGAGCTTGGAATCCCGGTGTATCTGTATGAGCAGGCCGCTTCGATCCCCGCCCGCAGGAATCTGGCGGCAGTGCGGGCCGGCGATTACGAAGGGCTGGAAAGAAAACTGGCGGACCCCGCGTGGAAGCCTGATTTCGGTCCGGCGAAGCACAACCCGCGCAGCGGCGCCTACATCATCGGCGCGCGCGAGTTCCTGATCGCCTACAACGTCAATCTCGCGACCACCGAAAAACGTTATGCGGACGACATCGCCTACAACCTGCGCGAGCGCGGCCGTCACAAGCGCAGCGGAAATATCGCGCCGTTCTACTACCGGGGCGACGTGGTCGTGTTTGCCAGGGAGTATTTCCCCTGCGGTGCCTGTGATCAGGTCGCGAAATCCTGGGACGCACTCGCGGCGCATTACCGCGAAGCCCACGGCAAGGACCTCGCGGCACGTTACGCCGCGCTTGGCTACCCGGCGGGGGAGATCGAAGGAAAACCGGTCTACGCCGATGGACGTTTCCCGCAGGTCAGGGCCGTCGGCTGGGTGGTCGAGAAATACCGCCGCGCGCAGATCTCCATCAACCTGACCAACTACAAGGTGTCTCCGGCGCACGCGGTACTCGAGGCCGCGCGCGAAGAAGCCATGCGGCGCGGAATTGTCGTCACAGGATCCGAGATAGTCGGCGTGATTCCATTCGATGCGATGCAGGAATCGGGCCGCTACTACCTGCGCCGGATGCAGAAATCCACCGGAATGCCGGTCGGCGACGTGATCGAAACCGCCGTGCAGGCCATGGGCCTGCGCGATGTCGCGCCATTTGATACGGAAAGGAAGGTACTGGGTATGCCACGCCAGACAGGGGACTTGGTCCGCAGGTCGGTCGCGGAATTCGTCGATGAGGTATCGCGCGACACGCCGGCCCCGGGCGGCGGCTCGATCGCCGCACTCGCAGGCGCGATCGGGGCGGCGCTGGCCGCGATGGTCGCGAACCTGACGGTCGGCAAGACCGAGTTTGCCGGCCGATACGAGGAGCTGGATGCGCTCGCCGTCAAGGCGCAAGGCATCAAGGACCTGCTGCTCGCCGCGGTCGACGAGGACACGCAGGCCTTCAATGGGGTCATGGAGGCGCTGCGCTTGCCGAAGGACACGCCGACGCAGAAAGCCGCGCGCAACGAGGCCCTTGAGTCCGGCTACAAGCGCGCCACCGAGGTTCCAATGCAGACCGCCCGGCACTGCCGTGCGGCATTGGATCTCTGCCTGCTCGCTGTGCGCACTGGCAACGACGTCATGATCACCGATGCGGCCGTCGGCGCGCTGGTTTCGCTTGCCGGTGTGAAGGGCGCGGCCTGCAATGCGCGCATCAACCTGAATTCAATCAAGGACGCCGATTACGTCAAGCGTACCGGCGCCGAGATTTCGCGCCTCGTGGATGAAAGCCGGAAGATCGCCGACCTCGTCGAGCGCGAGGTGGAGCGCGTGATCAGCGGCTCGTAGCGAATTCAGGGACCGCTGACCGACAGCCTGCCTTCCCCGCGCAGCCGCCCGCCGGAGCGCAGCTGCAGTTGAATCGGTGCCGCGCCCGAAAATTCCAGCACGAAGTCCTGGCTCCCTGCTGCCGACTGGATGATCACCTGACCGTTCGCGGCTGTGAATCGCGCGTCATCGGTCTTGCCGATAAAGGCCGTCGTCGCCGGATCGAATCTGGCGATGACCTCGCAGGGAACCCCTGCCGACAAGTTGAGTTCCAGCCTGAGTCCCTGACCGTCGCGCCGCAGCGAGGCATTGACCTCGACACTCTCGGCCCGGATGGTCAACTGGTCCTGCGGCTCGACAAGACCCGGCGCTCCTGGACCGCCGGGCGCATCCAGTGATCCCTGCAGGTTTGTCAGCGGCGCACTGTCATCACGCAGGAAATAGCCGATGCCCACGATCAGCAGTCCCCCCAGGATGGCCGCAGCCACGCGGTAGGCCGGCCAGGCGTATTGCCGGCGCGCGGGAGCGCCCGAGCGCACCGATAGTGCGGGTGCGGCAAGAATAGCTGCCCGCAGGCCGGCGGGCGGCTCGGCCTGCAAAACGCCACGCAGGAGCTGGTCCGTCCGGCGGAATTCATCGTGCAGGCGACGGGCCTCAGGATCCTGCAGCAGCAGGCGTGCGAGCTTCGCCTGATCGGCGACCGACAGTTCGCCGTCCAGATCGGCCTGGATCAAATCCTGAAGCTGGTCGCTGTCCATCGTCATAGCGCACCGCGTGAGGCCAGTTGCTCCTTGAGGAGCTGCCGCGCCGTGTACAGGCGCGACTTGACTGTCCTGGTGTCGATTCCAAGGATCTGACCCATGTCCTCGTAGCTGCGGTCGACAAAGTACCTGAGCACGATCACGGCCCGGTGCTCCGGCTTGAGCTTCTCAACCGCTTTCAGCACCACGTCGCGCCTCTGGTCTTCGACCAGAATTTCGGACGGACCTGAGTCATCCGCGGGGAGCTGCTCGTCGACAGGCCCCGCGTTGCGGACTTGCACCCGCAGGATGTTGAGCGATTCGTTTATCGCCATGCGGTAGATCCAGCTGTAGAACTTGTATTGCGGGTCATAGCTCGAGAGATTCTGGTAGGCCTTCAGGAAGACCGATTGCGCGACGTCGCGGGCGTCCTCGGAATTGCGGAGCATGCGCAAAGCGATGTTGTAGATCGGCTTTTCGTATTGCTCGACAAGCGCGGCAAAGGCTTGTTGATTGCCCCCCAGGCAGTCCCGGACCCTCGCTGCATCGACGTCCTCACTCATAATAATTACACGTCAGGGCCTGGAAAGTTGGCAGGGCAGGACGCCGTTTGCCGGGGTCCCGTTGTTGCTCCGCGGCGCCCGAAATCCCGTACCATCTGCTGGGTGGCAGGCGGCGAGCGCCGGCTTCGTCGGCCACTCTAGCGTCGGTTTGGCGCGCGCGACAAGCAGGCCGGGTCCCGGCGACGATGCCGTCGGTTGGAGCCTATGGGGCGTCACGACACTTGACAGCGATGACCTTCCTGCAGGCTGCAGGGCTCGCCTTGATCCCCTCGCTGGTGTGGGGATGGTTTTTTGTCTCGCGCAACCCCGAGTCGCGGCAGCTCGTCGTGGTGACCTTCCTGCTGGGCACCCTGGCCGTGGTGCCGCTGCTCTTGTTCATGGCCGGGCTTGGAATCCAGCTGCAAAGCCACGAGGCGGCGGCGCTCCAGCACGCCGGCCAGGACCCGCTGCAACAGGCGCTCGGCATGCTGGCATTCCTGGCAGGCGTGGCGCTGGTGCTGTTCGGCGTCATCAGGCTGTTTCACTTGACCTCAAAGCGGGTTACGCGACACTCGCTGCGCCTCGGCGCGCTGCTGCTGGCGACGCTCTTGCTGCTGGCCGCAACTCTGAGCTATGACCAGCTGCGCGAGAATCTCGGTCCGCTGGCCGCGCCGCTGGCGGACCTGTTCCACTTCCTGGTGATCTTTTCGCTGTTCATGTTCCTTCTGGAGCGGCTTTCCGCCCGGACAGTCGCCAACGCCCTGGTCGCTGCGCTCGCCGCGGTGCTCGTGCTGGTGGTGGTGAATGCCGACGCCAGGCTGGCGACCGGCGACGAAGTGGAGCTGAGCTCGATTTCCACGATCTTCAGCCTGCCGTTCCTGCTCAAGGTCGTTCAGCAGGACACGCTGACGCTGCGGATCCTGAATTTCATGCAGCTGTACCTGAGCTTCGCGATGGTGGCGCTCAGCACCCTGCTGGTCATTGCACTGGTTCACGTGATCTACCTGCTTCACGAAAACCGCTGGATCAAGTGGGTGCACAGCGCTTCGCTCGCGTTCTTTTCACTGCCGTTCCTGGCCTGGGCGATGGCGACCGTCAGTCCTGATTGGCCGCTGGCGGGCGCGAGCAAGTCGGCGCCCATGTCCGTTGAAATCGCCTGGTACGCCAACATCGTGTTGTTGGCCGCGCTGTCGGTCTGGTCGGTCATCGGATTCATCCGCCAATCGGGTGCGGCGGCGCTTGGCCTGTTCAACGGGCTTTACGAGGAGCCGCTGAATTTTCTCGGCGTCGGGCTGTTCCTGACGGTGTTCGTCGCAGTGTTTTACTGGTTCGGGCTGTCCGTGATGGCGTTCAGCCTGATCTTCCTGGCCTTTGCCGAGGAGTATTCCAAGCACCTCATCGTTCGCTTCACCGACGACGACAGCATCCAGTCGATCGACGATGCGATCGAGTTTTCCATCATCGTGGGCCTGGCCTTCGCCTTTGCCGAAAACGTACTGCTCTACTTCCCGCGGCTGCTCGCCGAGCACGATACCCCGACGCTGCTGCTGCGCTCGGTGCTGACCGTGCTGATGCACGCCGTGGCTTCGGGAATCTTCGGCTACTTCTACGGATTGGCGCATTTCTCGACCGAGGAGGTTCGAAGCGGCCATGGTGGCAGAGGGCCCGTGTACCGCATGCTGCATCGGGTCTTCCTGTTTCACCGTGAGCGTCTTTATCACGAGGCCAAGATGTTCGAGGGGCTCGTCCTCGCGGGCGCTTACCACGCGACCTACAATCTTGCTGCGAGCCAGGGCCGGATCAGCATCATGCTGGGCCTGGTCGGCGCCGGCTGCGCTTTTCTCTATTACCTGCTGGGTCTGAAATCCAACCGCGAGAGGATCGGGGCTATCTCGGCGCAGCGGGTCCACGAGACTTACGTCGGCAGGCTCAGGAGGCGCTCGCGCTAGAGGATCTTGAGCGACAGCATCCATTCGTCGTTGAGCTTGCGACCGCGCTCGAAACCGGCGGCGTAGCCAAGCGACAGGGTCATGTCCAGACGGTTGAGCACCGTGAATTTCAGGTCGACCTGCGCGCCGGCATCGTAGACAGTGCGTTGCCCCGAGCCGTCGGCGGGCGTCGCGGCCAGCACGCCGGCGAACAGTGCCGGGCGCGCCCAGCTGAGGAAGAATCCCGGCGACCCGATTTCTTCGAACCGCAACGGTGGCAGGTTCAGTTCCAGGATGCTCTTGCCGAAGCTGCGACCGGGCAGCTCGTCAATCTCGAAGCCCGGGAAGCTCGCGTATTCCCGGTAACGCTTGACCTCGCCGTTATCCACGTAGTTGTTGCCGAAGCCGCCGAAGTAGTAGCTTGCCAGGCTGTTGGCCCGGTTGCCGCCGGCGATGCCGGCTGCGTTGTAAAGCCATACGGACGAGTTGCCGATCGGCAGCGCGAAGCCGAAGTCGAAGCTGCCGCGCAACTTGGGCACGTTGTCGCCGCCGGCCCGGTCGATGTTGCCGGCGAGCTGCCAGCGGTAGCCCTTTTCGTGGTCCACCGAACCCTGCGAGCTGCGGGTGTTGGTATAAGCGAGCAGGGCCTTGCCCGAGGTGATCTCCGAAAAACCTGACGGCACATTCTGGTTGCCCGGCAAGGTATCGAGGCCAGTGAAGTATGCCGCCCCGAGCGACAAGTCGAGCTGGCGCGGATCGTCGTAGATCAGAGCCTTGTCGTAGCCCACGATGAACGCGTCGCCCTTCCGGCTGCGCTTGGTGGGGCCGAACAGGTCGTAGAAGTCTGCATCATTGTGCCGGTACTCGAGTTTCCAGTTGGGCGTCGCGTAGCGCAGGCTGACGTGGGGTCTTTCGCCCGACGGCAGATTCGGGTCCCAGGAGTAACTGCCTGCGACATCGAAGTGGTGAAACTGCGCCGGGTCTTCGAAGCGCAGGTGCCAGCCCAATGCCACGGAATCGCGGTAGCCTTCGATGATGGGATAGCCGTCGCCGAAGCCAAGCTCGTGCATTGGCCGGTACTTGCCGAGGCGCGTGATCTTCGGCTCCGGGTCCGCCTGGGAAGGCTGATTGACCACCCAGTCACGGACGACAGGATGCTTGCGGGCGATCTGCGCGCCGAGAAACGTGATGGCGCCGACGTCCTGCAGTGGCTTCGGCTCGATGATCATCGGTGCGAAACCGTCACCCGTATGTTCCTGGACGATCAGCGTGCCGTCCGCCATCGGGATCGGGCGGAAGAAGCCAGTTTCGGCATTGCTGACCGCTTCGAGTGCGTCGGTCGCGAGCTCGTAGCGGAAAATGTTGGAAACGCCGGTGTAGTAGGAACTGCCGTACAGGTAGCGGCCGTCGCGGGTGAAAACGAACCCCTCCGGCGTAGCTTTGTCAAAATCGAACCGCTCGATGGGCTCGACCTTTCCAGCCTCCAGATCTGCCGTGCGGAACACCCCGAGGAACTGGCGGCCATCGATCTGTGCGATGGACATCGAAAGCAGGGTCCCGTCGGCGGACACGTCGAGTTCAAATGGCTCTTCG
Source organism: Steroidobacteraceae bacterium (assembly GCA_036824505.1). Taxonomy (GTDB): domain Bacteria; phylum Pseudomonadota; class Gammaproteobacteria; order Steroidobacterales; family Steroidobacteraceae; genus SCUD01. Next base: position 1,773 of record DAITAA010000046.1, on the reverse strand, counting down.
CCATAGGGCCAGGTATGAACCTGGTTCCAGCTGCTGTAGGGGTACGGCAAGTGAACCAGGGTTACGTAGCCGTTGAGGTGCCGAAAGCCCCACAGCGACCGGTCCGACTCGTCGAAGCAGATGTCGCCGATGCGCGCGTCCTTGAGCAGCATGCGCGTCTTGCCCGAAGTGACGTCCACGGCCATCAGGTCCCGCCAGGCGTTGTTGTCCGCAGTGAAAAACAGCGTCTTGCTGCCAGGATCGTAGGCGGTCGACGTGACCCCGTATTTCATCGGTCCCTTGATGTCCACGAGCTTGCGGATGCTGCCGTCGGCCATCGAAACAACGCCGGCATAGGCGACAACACCGGGGTACTGAAATGCCCCGATCAGGGAGTTGGTCGCGGGGTCGTAGTATGAACGTGAGACTGCGCCGAGCCCCTTCCTGGTCAGGCGCCGGCCTTGAGTGAGCGGATACTGCCGGACCGATTGCAGGTTGGCAGTCTGGAACTCGTGCTCCCAGGCGATCCACTCGTCCCACGCAGTTTCCAGCGGCTCACCGAAGACCTTGGCGAATTGCTGCGAGTAGTAGGCCTCGCTGCCCTCGCCACGCTTCAGCCAATCCACCACGGCTTGCGGCGAATGGACGTAAGCCAGGTAGCTGAAGAAGCGGGTGCCATACAGGTAGGCGTTGGTGCCGGTCTGGAAGTCGGCCTCGACGCCCTTGGAAACCAGGCCGAGGTTGCCGTAGAAGTGCGCGTCGTCGCGAACCATCGAGCGGAACACCATCTCGCCATAGGCTCCCTGGGCGCGGCCCACGCCGCCTGCCATCCAGGTCTCCATGAATGACGCCGCACCTTCCAGGTACCAACGCGGGGAACTCAGGCGTGGCACCGTGAGGTAGTTGTAGAGAATCGTTTCGGGGTGTTCCTCGGTCTGACGCGGCTTGCCGCCGAACAGCTGCCGCCAGCGCAGGTCGCGCCTGTTGGCGGCATCCGTATTGGCAAGATGGACCGCTTCGTGGTTCATCATTGAATACATGCGCTCGCCGCCGGGCAGGGACTCCAGCGTGTGCTTCGCGGGGGCGACGTAGATGGTCAGGCCATTGCCTGGCGAGACGCGGGCGCCGCCATTGCCGTAGTCTGAGAAGTCGACGAGCAGCAAAGTGCTTTTCTCGTACGGCGTCCATTCGAAGACCCGGCGCTGGAATTGCAACGAGTTGTAGAACGTTCGGGCGACCAGGGGCGTCAGGTAGGTCTGAAACGGATCGAGATAGAGAAGACGCAGGTCATCGGTCTCGAGCAGGTCCATTTCAAAGGGATCGGCGACGGCCGCGGCACTTGCCAGAAACCCGCCGAGCAGCAGGCCGGCAAACAGGCTTGACGACAACGGGGCCGCCCGCTTACCCGCGGGCGGACCTGTCACTTTCGGCATTTCGACACGTGCCGGCTGTTTGCTACCGCTGCGTGCTCGTCAGCATGGCGTCGTTCTTCATCGCGGTCAGGAAGGCGTCACTCTTCATCGCATTGAGGAAGGCGTCATTCTTCATCGCCGCCTGGAAGGCATCGTTCTTCATTGCAGCCTGGAAGGCGTCGTTCTTCATCGCGGCCTGGAACGCGTCGCTCTTCATGGCATTGAGGAAGGCGTCGTTCTTCATCGCCGCCTGGAAGGCATCGTTCTTCATTGCAGCCTGGAAGGCGTCATTCTTCATCGCGGCCTGGAAAGCATCGTTCTTCATGGCATTGAGGAAGGCGTCATTCTTCATCGCCGCCTGGAAGGCATCGTTCTTCATTGC
>DAITAA010000045.1:0-11017 GCA_036824505.1 Steroidobacteraceae bacterium | reverse complement strand
TCCACAACCAGAAGTACGACGAAAGGCGGGGCTTCTTCGGGTTTTTCGAGTGCATCGACGACCTCGCTGTCGCGCACGGGCTCTTCGACGCCGGACGCTCGTGGCTCCTGCAACGGGGCATGACAGCGTGGCGCGGGCCCGTAAATCCGTCGCTCAATTACACTTGCGGCCTGTTGGTCGACGGATTTGGCCAACCGCCGGTGTTTCTGATGACCTATAACCCGCCGTATTACGCCACCTTGATCGAGGATTGCGGGTTCGACAAGGCGCAGGACCTTTACGCCTACGAGATGGACGTTGCTATCCTCGTGAAGCTGGTCGAACGCTACAAATCTGCGGTGATATCGGCGCTCGAAGGCGGCGGCCTGTCGGTTCGGCGGTTGGACCCGTCGCGCTTTGACGAGGAAATCAGGACCTACCTCGGGCTCTATAACAGCGCGCTCGAAGGCACTTGGGGATTCACCCCGCTGCAGGAAGGCGAAGTGAAACACATCGCCGCGGAGCTACGGCACGTCATCGCGCCGGAATTCGTGGCCTTTGCGATGGTCGGGGGAAAGGCTGTCGGCGCCGTGCTCGCATTGCTGGATTACAACCAGATCATCCGCAAGCTCAATGGCCGGCTGTTTCCGTTCGGCCTTTTCCGGTTGATGTGGGGGAAGAAGCGGATCAACGTCGCGCGTGCTCTGACCGTGACGATGCTCCCCGCTTTCCAGCAGTCGGGATTCGCCATCGTGCTGCTCGATCGGCTGGTGGAGGCGGCCAAGCCGTGGGGCATCACAGGCTGGGAGTTTTCGTGGGTGCTCGAGAGCAACACGAGTTCGCGCGGGACGCTCAGGCGCGCGGGGACGAAGCTCGCGAAGACCTACCGGATCTACGACCAGGCGCTGTGAGGTCCGACAGGCTCCTAGAGCCAGCGCGCGTCGCGGTACCACTGCGCGGTTTCACGGAGTCGATCGGCGAGCGGGGCCGCAGGCGACCAGCCTAGCTGCTGCCGCGCTTTTGCCGACGAGCACGTCCACGAACCCGCGAGCAGCTCGGAGATCTTGTCGCTGCTGACCCACCCAGGGCGTCGACGGATCCGCGAAACGACGTCGCCACAAAAACCGGCCACCCGCATTAACCCATTCGGGACACGAACGATACGAGGCGGCCTTTTCCCTAGAGCGCGAGCGATCGCGACGCCGATCTCGACATGAGAAAGATCCTCCGCGCCGGCAAAATAGATGCCATGCCCCGAGCCGCCGGGCACAAGGCGCTCGCCGCTCTCTGCCGCGAGGACGATGCATTCGACGAGGTCCGCCACAGCGATGAGCGAGATGCGCCAGTCGCCGCGCCCGTGCACGACGTGGATACCGGATCGAGCGACGGCATTGAATATTTCGTACATCCCGCGGTCGCCTGCACCGAATACGGGGCACGGACGGACAATCGTAATGGGTAACGCGCCGGCATACCTCGCGGCTGCCTGCTCGCCAGCGAATTTGCTGCGCCCATAGTCAGAGACCGGCAACGGCGGATCGCTTTCTATTTTCGGCACCTCGCCCGAGGGTCCCGCAGCGGCGAGCGATGAAACGAGCAGGAGCACTGGGCGCCGCGCCTGTTCGGTGCACGCCGCCGCGACCGACTCGACGCTCTCCGAATTCACGCGCATGAAGTCTCCGGGAGACGAGGCCCGCACGAGCCCCGCGAGGTGGAAAACGACACGGGCGTTCGACAACGCGATAATCCGCGCGACGCCCGCGCGATCATTGACATCGCCGGTGACAAGCCGAGCGCCCATGGCAACCAGCTTCTTGACATGCGAGGTCGGGCGCACCAGGCAGGACACAGGGTGGCCGCGCGCGACCAGCAGGCGCACGAGATGCACCCCGATAAAGCCACTGGCGCCGGTGACCAGAACAGATTGCTGATTCGAAGTATTCATGCGCGGGAGATAGGACGTGCGCTATCGCAAGTGGAGCGGCAGAGTGTCCGCGCCGATTGAATTGTGACCCCGTGGTCGACGGGCGGCAAGAACCGCATACCGCATCAGGTCGACGGAGAAAACAGTTGGCGCGGCCAAAATGTGTCCGGTAGCGCGTCTTGCCGGAATGATGTAACCTCTAAAGAGGGGCGCGCCGGCCCGCAGGGTGTTTTCTAGACCTGCAACGCGGATGACAATGGCACGGCCATCATGTCGAAACTGACCCATCGTTCCAAGTTTTCTGTTGCATTTCTTCTGCGCGCGCGCGCCGCCCTTGCGGGGACGATGCTGGCCGTCGTGGGCATTGCCATGCAGCCTGCGGCGATTGCCAAGGACGGGACAGGTGCCAACCACTGGGTGGGTACATGGAGTGCAAGCCCGCAGGCCGCAAAAAGCCCCGTCGAACTCAAAGACCAGACAATTCGCCAGATCGTGCGAGTGAGCATAGGCGGCAAACGGTTGCGCGTGCGCCTGTCGAACGCCTTCGGTTCCGACCCGCTGGTGATCGGTGCGGTGCATGTGGCGCTGCGCAGTAAGGGTGCAGCGATCGCACCGGGATCGGACCGGAAACTGACATTCGGCGGGTTGCCGTCAACGACGATTCCGCCCGGCGCTCTGGTAGTCAGCGATCCCGTGAATCTTCAGGTGCCCGACCTTGGCGACCTCACGGTCAGTATTTACGTCGCGGGCACCCAGCACGCGGCGACCGAGCATTCGGACAGTTTGCAGACGACCTATATTTCGGCTGAAGGGGATTTCAGTGGAGCGGATAGCCTGCCCAAGGCGACTACGACCGATTCCCTTTACTTTCTGACGGGAGTTGAAGTCGACGCCGTCAGGAGTTCCAAGGCCATCGTCACATTTGGCGACTCGATAACCGAAGGGCACCGCTCAACTGCGGACGCCAACAAGCGCTGGCCGAATCGTCTGGCCGAGCGGCTGGCCGCGCAGAAGAGTGGCAGCAAGGTGGCGGTGCTCAATGCGGGCATCAGCCGTAACCGGATCCTGCATGGTAAGGATACGGTTGGTTCGAACGCATTAGCGCGCCTCGATAGTGACGTACTGGTGCAGTCTGGTGCGCGCTATCTGATCGTCCTCCTGGGTATCAACGATATCGGCTTTCCCGCTGCCGTGAGTGCTGACGAAATCATTGCCGGCCATCGCCAGATCATCGATCGCGCGCATGCGATGGGTTTTAAGGTTTATGGAGGGACGCTGACCCCCTTCCAGGCGTTCATGTCGGGGCTCTACTACACCGACGCTGGCGAAGAACAGCGCCAGGTCGTCAACCAATGGATCAGGAGCAGCAAAGCCTATGACGCTGTGATCGACTTCGACAAGGCGATCCGCGACCCGGAACATCCGGCCAGGATCCTTCCGGCCTACGATAGCGGCGATAATCTGCACCCGAACGATGCGGGCTACAAGGCAATGGCCGATGCCATCGATCTGGCGTTGTTCAGGTACTAGATTTCGGCCCCCGCGCGGTCGGAAGATGAACTCAATATTGAAATCTGCTTTTGAGCTTCAGGATCGGCGCCTCGACTAGATGCCACATCGCCGTCGCCAACACGACCGTCAGCACGAACCGCGCCGCAAGGGGAGGAACGTCGCGTAATACGGAGTAATGCGCGGAGAGCCAATCGAAGAGGGGCCACATGAAGAGGTGGATGAGATACAGGCCATAGCTGATCTTGCCGAGGAAACGAAAGGGTGCATAGTTGAAGAATCCCAGCACCCAACGATTGTCCGTTTGCCACAGTCCCAGTACCATCGCGAGGAAGCCGAGCGCCAGCAGCGTCTGCATGTGCGGCGGGTGCATGACGTGGTCGATCGACGGTGACTCCGGCCCGTACAGGGCGAACAAGGCCACCACCAGCGCGAGGCCGACCGGAAACATCCATTGCCTGGCGGCAGCGCGGATCCGTTCGGCGGTCGCCGACGTATCCGCGAATAGCACAGCGCCCACCGCACCCGCGACCAGATACTCGCCGCAGACCAGCGGAATCAAGCCGTACGCCGACTTTGGCAGGAGCACGGCGAAGAGGAACCGAAAGCCGACGCATGCTGCCCACAGTGCGAGCAACCAGCGAAGCCGCCCGCGGCCCGGCCGCAGGAAGGAAAACAGCAGCGGGAACACCAGATAGAACTGCTCTTCGACGCACAACGACCAGAAGTGGACGCCATACATCCGCACGGGATCCCACGGACGGTCCGCCAGCGCGGGTTGGACCCACGTGTAGAAGAATATCCCCCAGTTCATCAAGTAGAGCACGAACGCCGGCAGGTAAGCAACGCCGACCGTGACTGCTGCCAGTCCCAGTACCAGATAGTAGGCGGGGAAAATTCGCAATGCGCGGCGCGCGTAGAAGGCTTTGAGTGCCTGACCGCGCGGCCGGTCTTGCGACGCGATCAGGATTCGGGTGATCAGGAACCCGCTGATCACGAAGAACAGCGAGACCCCGTAACTGCCCCACCAGAAGTGTTCGACGTCGCTGTGGATCATGAACACCGCGAGAAAGGCGAAGAACCGAAGTCCGTCGATCTGTTTGCGATGCTCCAGCGTTTGCATGAGTCGGGAGTCCGGTGGATGTCAGAGGTGCCGCCTGGCCGGTCGTCATCGACGGGCGATTTCTTGCCCATTGATGCTCCCCCGGTGGGCCGAATGAACTGGGCAGTATGGCTATTGGATCCTCGAACGATTGAAGCGAAAGGATCTCCAGCGACAGGTATCGACAGATTCCGATAGTTTACGTAACGCGGGATCTTAGCAGCGTTTGGATCGTTCCCATGCCCGCGTGTCAGCCAGGTCTCCAGATGTTGCTGCACGAGCCAGTAGAACGCCGTGTGCCCGGGCTGGCGATGGCGGTTTGAGAAATCCAGCCTGATCACCCGGAAACGGAAAGGCCCCAAGCGAGGGGCCTGGCGATGGGGGGGCGCCAATCAGCCCGCTCAGTCCTCCATCAGAAAACTGCGCAGCTGCTCGCCGCGGCTGGGGTGCCGCAGCTTCCGGAGCGCCTTGGCTTCTATCTGCCGGCTGCGCTACGACGAACTGTTACGACAGGCATCGGCCAGGGTCGCTGAAGAACAAAGGCAGCAATTGTTGTCCGGAGCCGAACGGTTGCTGCTCGAGGACTATCCGATCGTTCCGCTGTACTTCCTCGTCAGCAAGCACCTCGTGAGCCCGCGAGTGCAGGGTTACCTGCCCGACGCAATGGATCGTCATTCAAGCCGATTCCTTGCGCTGAAGTAGCCGTCAGCCCCAGACCCACCACGGCGCCTGGGCGACGGCGCGATAAACGGCGAAATCGAAGGCGATGTGCGCCAGCATCGGCGGCAAGACGCTCCCTGAAATGCGGCGCATCAGGCCCAGCATAATGCCACCGGCGGCGGTCCAGACTGCGATCTCCGCAAGGTCCACAGGAGTTGGATCTGCGGGCCAGGCAAAGAGCGCGGTCTTGTAGGCCGCATGTGCAACGGCAGCGATCACAATGGCTGCTGGCCAGCCGAGCATCCGCGCGCGTCCCAGCAGCCAGCCCCGAAAAACCAGCTCTTCGGTCGCTCCGATAAGGCAGGCCATCAAGACAAAGGTCTCGATGTTCCCGGACGGGAATAGCGAGATGCCAAGGGTATCTCGATGTGAAAGGCCGGCAACCGTGCCCAGGACGCCGCCGACGACCGTAAGGATCACGATCTTCCTTGAAAAGCGATCGAGTCCCAGCAATTCAGCCGGTGCCGAATCACCGAATCCGGACCAGGCAATCGCCAGCGCGGAAATAGCGAGACCGCCAGCGCCGACGGCCAACCAGGGCAGGCCCTGATGTGCGCAGATCGCAAATAGAATCGTGCCGGTTGCAGCGGCCGCGATTCCGATCAGGCCTCGCCTGCGTGTATCAGCCGCGCCTGACGGACCCATTCACGCGGCTTGCCTGACCGGCCGAGGCGAACTGCGCCGCAGCCACGCGAATCCCAGCACCGGAACAAGCAGCAGGATCCATCCGGAACCGAGGCACATGGGACTCACGCGCACGACCACGGCATCCGGCAGCGCCTTGCGGATGGCCGCGATTTGCGCGGATGACTCTTCCCAGATTTCCTTCGAGATACCCACATAGCGCAGCGACGTGAGTTCCTGGAGTACCTCAAGATTCTTATAAGTGCCATTGAGAATCAGGCCGTGCAGATCCTTCAGTCCGCGCAATGGCGCGAGGTCGATCGCATGCTCGGTTTCCGGCAATTCCAGTACCGCGAGCTTGGGATGTGCGCCCACGAAGGCCGCGAATTGCTCCTGAGACATCTGCGGAGGAAGCCCTACCCACCGCAAGTCCTTGAGGGCCGACAGACTCTGCAGATCCAGGGGTGACTCCTTGTCATCGGCCCAAAGAATGAGGGTACGCAGGCTAGTCATCTTGTCGAGGGTCGAAATATCAATGGGGCCGTCGACAAATAGCGACAATTGCTCAAGTCCCGCTGGCGCCTCACGAAGGGCTACGAGAGGCACGTTGTTGTCGCTGAAGACACTCAGCGATGTCAGTCCAGCCAGGCCTGCGGGTAGCGCGCCAGCCTGCTCAACATCCCAGTCTGTCAAATAGAGACGGTGAAGCTTGGGCAGGGTGGGGAGAAAGTCGAGACTCCCGGGTTTCGAGGCGTTCATGAATAGCGTTTCAAGCTCGGGCTGGTTGGCCAGTATCTGCAAAGGCACGTCGTCCTCCTCTCCCGCGAAGACGGCTCGCGGCTTGAAGAGCGGTAGCACCTGGCGCAGCGCGGCTTCCGACTTCACGACCAGATCCACATGCGGATTGACAGCCGCAAGTCGTTGGAGTGCCGCAAGCGTTCCCGCGTCGATCTCATCCGGGAGGCAGACGCTGCGCAAGTCCGCGAGCTGCCGGTCTGAAGCGTCATTCAGCCACTTCCATCCGTCGTCTTTGTTGAGCGACAGGGCGACGGGCGTCTGGCCGAAACTCGCGCTCCAGTCATTGGACGCCATCTTGAGGACCGGTCCGTCGCTCGCGAGGTAGCGAATTGGCAAATCAGAATCCGGGAAGAAAATGTAGTCGCCATCTCGCAGGAGCAGCGCCTGTGGTGCGCCTTCCTCTGCGTCCGAACCCCACTGCGGATACGAAGCGAAGAGCGACCACACCGATTTCGAACTTTCGATCGTCACGACGTGTGGCGGCCGCCAGGAGTCCTTGAAATACTGCACGTAGACAAACGCCCCGGCTGCAGCGATGAATGCGATCGCAACGACCAGCGACCATTTACTGGTGTTCTTCATGACAATGTCCTCATTAAGGGACTCACTTGAACGATGATCGCGTCGGCGCGACGCGCACAGCCGCGCCCGGCTGGGCAGCCCTTTGCCAGCAGGAGCGAGAGGGACTCATTGATGTCGCGATCGAGGACTCGCAGTCCCGGCGCGCGGCAGAACGGACAAGCGTTCAGCTCCCCATCTGTGTCGATATAGACGTAGCGATCCCCGGCGCCCACACACCCTTGGGCGCGCGCGGCCCAGTCGATGTATTCGACGGTCGGATAATCCTGTGCGGCAGCATCCGAATTCAGGCGCTCGCAGAACTCCTCGAGAACGCGTTGCTGCGCGGAGTCGAGGGCGACGTCCTGGCCGGCATAATGGCCGAGCGCCTTCGGTTCCAGGAGCTGGATGAAGCTCGCCCCCAGGGATCGTGCAGTCTCGGCGTAACGCCGCAGATTTTCGGGAGTCGCGAATGAACGCGTCGGACAAAGCGAGCATGCAATCAGGAGCCCGGCGTCCAGCGCATGCCTGGCAGCGCGCTCGACTGCTGCGAACGATCCCGGCAGTCCGCGGAATCGATCATGGGCTGGCGCATCCCAGTGATCGAGGCTCAACGCAAGGCCGGTCACGCCGGCGTCCCGAAGTCGCCGCGCCTTGCCGGCCGTGAGGCCGAGGCCTGAGCTCAGGATCCAAACATCGGACTCGCCGGATACGGACGCCGCCAGCGAAAGCAGGTCGGGAAATCTCTGCAGCGGCTCGCCTCCGCTGAAAAAGAATTGCGCAGTCCCGCGCTGCCGCACGCGGCGCGCGATCTCGTGCAGGTCATCCGCCGACAGCGCTTCGGAGCGATTGAGCACGTCCCACTCGACGCAGTGCTCGCACTTGAGTGCGCAGCGCCGGGTAACGGCAAAGATGACCGTATTGAGCGCAAGTTGACGGCCGAGCGATTCGACGCGCTCGAGCTCACGCTCCATGCAGCGATCGAAGGCGGCCGAAGGCCAGCCGGGGAGGTAAAGATCCCAGAAATAGCGGCCCGAAATGAAGACGAACTTGCGCGATGTCCAGGGCTGCGTGCGGCCGCGTATCGGAGTTGTCCATTGCCGCGTTTGAAACACAGCGCGAAGGCGAAAAAGGTTTCTTGCCGCTCGCAGCGGGTTGCGGGAGGCGCGCAATGCGAGCCAGGCGACCCGTGCCCATACCCGCACGATCACACCGGCCTTGTGCAGGCCCCGGACCTGCAGCGAGGCGGGCGCGTCATCGGAAGCGGCGGCCACAGCGCCGATCGCAAGGAAAATCCCGGGTGCGGATCGCTGACTCGGCATGGCAACCTGCTGGTGGCCGCCGGAGTATGTCAGCGGGTCACGGGAGCGGCAACCAGGGCTGGATGTTCAGCTCTTGTTGTAGGGATCGAAGCCGCCGAACTCGTCTTTCCCGCCCGCGGTTGGCTTGGTGTATTCGACGGTGCTGTCCGGTTTCAGCACCTTGCGCAACATCTGGGTGCTGACGAGAGACAACTCTTCAGTTACCCGCCGCATCTTCTCCGCGGGTGGCTCGGGCGTGGCATCGGTCACGTGATTGCTGCTTGCCTGAGCCTGGTCGCGCTCGAGCGCTGCGTGCAGATCCACATCGCCGACAATTTCGAAGGATCCGGTCGCGGGGTTCCTTGCCAGGATTCCTTCCTTGCTGCCCGAGACCACCTTGCGAATCTCGCCGTGACTCTTCTTGTCGCCTGATTTCAGGATCTTGTGCAAAGCGGTGGTCGATATGAGTTCGAGCTCGACGTATTCAAGCTTTCCGGTCCAGACCGTGTGCCCGCGCTCATCGGTCGTCACTTTGGCGGGGCGCTGAATCCGTACGGTCTTGACGTAATCTTCAGACAAGGAATTCACTTGCGGATGATGAATAATTCATCAGTCGGTGGCCTCAGCGCTCCACTTCGTCGACCGCTGCCTGCCCTGAGATGCGACGCTGGATGTGCGCCCAGGACATGCCGATACCCAGCACGAGACCAAGGATACACAACACGACCCAGGCCATGGTGCTGCGGTTGCTGAGCTGCAGCCAGCCGTTGTGCGCCATCCACCAGACGATGGCCGCGAACAGCGCCACTACGAGGGTCAACCCGATCTTGCCCAGAGCGAGCAGTGCCGATCGCACGAAAAAGACCCAACCCGCGAGCAGCAGGATGCCGATCACGGCCTTCAGCGGTTGAATCGTCGGGAAGCCATCTCCCAGCCAGTGAAAGTACGAAAACCCGGACGGATTGAAGGTCAGGAGCACGAGCGCCAGCGAAAAAGCCAGCCGCCAGAGCAGGCCTGTGAACTTGAACTCATCCATGAAACGATGGAACCTCGCGCTGGGGTGCCTGCAGGGATTTTACAGGGAATGGCATAGCCGCGATTCCTCGATGACTTGACGTAGATCATTACTTCGCGGCGGGGCAATGCGAGACTTCTGACTGTCCAAACCGGGGTTCACGCTGCCCATGGCCCAAGTGACGACCATCCCGCTGCGCACGCCGCTCTTTCGCGGGGAGCGGCGATTGCGCATCGCGCTGGTCGGCTTGCCGAAAGCCGGCAAGAGCACGCTGTTTCGCACGGTTTCGAGCGCCGCACCACACACGGGAGAACTTGCGGGTACGCACCGCAGGTACCGTGAATGCACGGTGCAACTCGGCCTGGACGAGGCGAGCGTCATCGACGTGCCGAGCATGCGGTCTCTCCAGCACTTGCCCGAAGATGAACTGGCCGCGCTGAAGTACCTGCTGTGGGGCGACGAACGGCCACCCGTGTCCGCACATGAGGGAAGCGAACCGCCCGTACCGCTGGGGCCGCCCGGCGTCATCATCCAGGTCGTCGATGCGACAAGTCTCGAAGCACACCTCGAGTTCACCATCGAACTGGCCCGTCTCGGCAGGCCCATGGTCATCGCGCTGAACATGATGGATGCAGCGCTTGAGAAGGCCCTGTACATCAATGTCGGCGCGATGAGCAGGCTGCTCGGCATGCGCGTCGTGCCGGTGGTGGCGTTGATGGGCCAGGGCGTTTCGCAGCTATTCGCTGCCGCAGCGGATGCGGCGCGCGATCCGATCATTCCCCTGCCGCAGCCAATTAGCCCGCACATCCAGCAGGCGCTGCGTCCGTTGAGTCAGGCGCTGGATCGGGCCGAGCTGCAGGCCGCCTTCAGGGTGCCTCACGACCTGCTGCTAGCGCAGGTGGCGGCAGGCGATCGTTTTTTCATGGGAGAGTTGCGGCAGCACTTTCCCGGACTCCTGCCGCGGCTGGAAAAGCTGCGCAGCGAAGCGGCGTTGAAGTTGCCCCGGCCACTGGAGGAGGAGCTGCACGCGGATCGTCATCACCGCGCCGCGACCCTGGCCGAGGCGGCGACAAAAATGGGTGCCGCGGCCGAAGCTGGCGGCTGGCGCTATTGGCTCGACGAATTGTTCCTGCATCCGCAATGGGGCCTCGTCGGCAGTCTCCTCGTGTTTGCCGCGGTGCTGTTCGTCGTGCTGGACATCAGCGCGTGGATCGACTCGGTGACTTCAGCCCGGCTGGTGGAACTGACGGCTGACTGGCAACCCCAGTCGACCGCAGGCGTGGTGGCACGCGCCGTCGTGGATGGCCTCATCGGGCTCGCGGGCATCGTCTTCCCTTACATGATTCCGCTGGTGATCCTGCTGGTGGTGCTCGAAGAGGCCGGCATCATGCAGCGCATCGCGTTTGTGGTCGACCGTGGTTTCCATCGTCTTGGCCTGCATGGCGGGGCCGCGTTCGTGTTCCTGCTGGGGCTCGGTTGCAACGTGC
>DAITAA010000027.1:0-37800 GCA_036824505.1 Steroidobacteraceae bacterium | reverse complement strand
CGGGAGCCGTCATCGTCGGCGGCGCCGGCACCTTCGCGGCGCGCAAGGTCATCAATCATCCGCCGATCAATGTCTTGCGGCAGGGATAAGCGCAGCCGGGCGCGGGTGCTTTGTTCGCCGGAAATCGTCACTGCTATATGACAAGCCCGCCCTTGTTATGGAAAGACAGTGGGCGGACAATTGCGCCGTTAAGTGAAAGAGTTTTTGGCCAGTGCTCACTTCAGGAGCGTGGGCCTCACACCAACAAAGAGGGGATCTGAGATGCGAACATCAGGACAGATACGAAATGGCGCTCCCTTCTGTGCGTTCGCCGGAGCGCTTGCCATGCTGGCCTGTGCCGCTCCAGCCGGTGCGGCGAATTCAGTGGTGGATGCGAAACCCAAGTTTTCGACGGCGGTGGCATTCGACGTGTCACGCCCATTGCGCGAGCTGTCGGCCGCGGCATCAGTCGCCCCGCAGTCGTCTGCTGCTGCGAATGGCGAACCCTACGACGTGCGGCCGGAGCGCGATGTCATTGCGCCGGTGGGCGATAACGGGTTCACCGGCGATGGTGCCCGCGGTGGCGGCACGACTGCGCGGTCGGCGCTGACAGCCTTGACCATCGGCAAGCCGGTCGCAAACTTCGAGGGAATCAGCAACCAGGACAACTTCGACATATTCGGCGGTCGGGTGAATCCGCCGGATCCGGTGGGCGACGTCGGCCCGAACCACTATGTCGAGATGGTCAACTTGGCATACGCCGTGTATGACAAGCAAGGCAACAAGTTGGTGGGACCTACCGACAGTGGCACACTCTGGGCGGGCTTCGCCATTGAGGACTGCACCGATCCCTCGGGCGACTCGATCGTCCTGTACGACCAGCTCGTAGATCGCTGGATCCTGACTCAGTTTACGACGCGTGGCGATCCCGAGTACTACAACTGTGTCGCCATCTCGCAGACGGGCGATCCGACCGGCCCGTACTACCGTTACGCCTTCATTACGCAGCCCGATACGGTGGCTGGTGGCTACTTCTTTCCCGACTATCCGAAGTACGGTGTTTGGACGGATTCCTACATCATGACGACGCGCGACTTCGGTACAGTCTCCGAATACGGCATCAGCGTGTACGCGCTCGAAAAGAGCAAGATGATCGCGGGAAACCCGAATGCCCGTGCGGTGCAGTTCTTCCTGGACTCGAATGTCGTGCCATTAAGTTTGATCGGCGATGGCCTGCTGCCGGCGGACATTGACGGACAGCGCAGGCCGCAGGACAACATTGCAGCGCCGATCGTTGGCACGATGGATAATGGGAGAGGTTACGGCGCGGCCGTTGATGCAATCAACATCTTTGACTTGAAGGTGCTTTGGAACTCAAAGCCTGCCGCGGCGCTCACAGGACCAGTGCAGCTGTCAGTGGCAGGGTTCGACTCGGTGTTCCCATGCGGCGTCGTCCGCAGCAAGACGCATAAAGTTTCTGCAGATTCCCGAGATTGCCTGCCCCAGCCGGGGATCACCGATGGGAGCCGGTATCTCGACATCCTATCCTACCGGCAGCGACCTACCCATCGATTGGCCTACCGGAACTTCGGTACGTATGAGGCGATGGTGACTAACCAGTCGGTCGAGGCGGCGCCCGGCGTTGCCGGCCTGCGCTGGTATGAGATCCGCCGCACGAATGGTGTTTATACCGTCTATCAGCAGGGGACATTTGCCCCGGGTGACGGCGTGCATCGCTGGATGGGCAGTGCTGCCATGGATAGGAAGGGTAACATCGCGCTTGGCTACAGCGTCGTGAATGGCATCGATGTCTATCCCGGTATCCGTTACACGGGCCGGTTGAGCAGCGACCCGCTTGGTACCATGAATCTCGGCGAAGGGACGATCATCAATGGCACCGGCGTGCAGATGACTATCAATTCACGCTGGGGAGACTATACGTCGCTGAATGTCGACCCGGTCGACGACTGTACATTCTGGTACGTCAACGAGTATTACGAAATTAGTGGAGTCATCGGGGTGAACACCGTGCCTTGGCAGACCCGCATCGCCAGCTTCAAGTTGCCGGGTTGCTGAGCGTCTGTTGATCTCATGAGCGGCACCCGGCCTTCATGGCCGGGTGCCGCTTCTTCTGAACGCCGGCTTCCCGTCACCTTCCTCCAACGCTCAACCGCGACTCCCCGTACTTCTCCAGCGCCCCGCGCCGCGTATAGCCCTCGATGCTCAGCCGGTAGATTCCATCCGGCAGCAGCGTCGTATTGAATCCGAGATGCAGGTTGCCGTTGGAATCCGGCGCCAGTCGCTCGGTGTGCAGGATCGCCGTGCCGTCATCTCGCGAGAGCGCGATGCGAAACCGGTCATAGCGGTCGCTGATCACGGCGATCGCGAGATCGATCCGCTTCGGCAGGCCGCTTGCGTCGATGCCGGTGAGGCCCCCCGCGCGCGGGTCGACGAGCAGTGCCCGGGTCGAAGAGGGTGGTTGGATGAAGCCCACGGCGGCCTGCGCCTCCATCATCTCCATCCGGTTCAACGCGATATTCCAGCGCCAGGCGGTCCAGGCAAGCGCCACGGCCAGCGCCAGGATCAGGACCACGGCGCCCGCCAGGACCTGGGGTTTCTGGTATTTCGCCATCCACTCGGGGTTTTCGATGTTCATTGACCCGACTCCGTGGCCCGCTGCGTTTATTCTATGCGTCCAGAGATCAAGGAGTGCCGGACATGAGCTTGCTTGCAACTCGAATTCATCTATTGCTGGCCGGAGCCCTGCTGGCGGCATCCGCCCTGGCGGCCGACCCAGAGACGGCGTTGACCGTCTACAGTTCAGCACAGCCGGGTGGCATACCGGCCGAGTGGTACCGCCCGCTGCCCGGCATGGGCACGCCGCAGGCGAGCGCATTGCCGGGTTTCGCGCTGGTGCGCGTTGACCGGGATCTGCAGCTTGAGCGCGGGCGCAGCACGCTGAAATTCACGGACGTCGCGGCCTTGATCGACCCGACCACCGTGCAGTTCCGTTCGCTGACGGACCCCACCGGCACCAAGGTGCTGGAGCAGAATTTCCAGTTCGACCTGGTCAGCACCGAAAAACTCCTGTCGCGCTATGTCGACCACAAGGTCAGCGTGGAAAGCGAGCAGGGCGACGGCGTCAAGATCATCGAAGGCACGCTGCTCTCCGCGAATGACGGCCTCGTGCTCAGTGGCTCTGACGGGCAGATCCATGCGCTGCGCAACTGGAACGGCATGAGCTTCGGCGAGCTGCCAGGCGGGTTGATCACGCGGCCGACGCTCGAATGGGACGTGCTGGCCGCAAAAGGCGGCAGTCACCGCGCGCGCGTCTCCTACCAGACCGGCGGCATCACCTGGTGGGCGGACTACAACCTGATCTTCACCGAAGGTGCGGATGCGAATTCCGGCTTCGTGGACGTGGGCGCCTGGGTGAGCCTGCTGAACCAGTCCGGCGCGAGCTACCGGGACGCAAAGTTGAAGCTGATCGCCGGTGATGTGAATCGCATACAACCCCAGGTGGGAGGGATCGTCACGACCGGCATCCGGATGAAGACGATGGAAATGGCAGCGGACGCGGGCTTCGAGGAAAAGGCATTCTTCGAATATCACCTGTACACGCTCGGCCGGCCGGCAACCCTGCCCAACAACTCGACCAAGCAGATCGAGCTTTTCGATGCCGCGACCCGCGTGCCCGCGAAGAAGCAACTCGTCTACTACGGCGCCCAGGGCTACGGCTTCTATGGTTCGCCGATGCTCGACCGTGAACTCGGCCCGACCTCCAATACGAAAGTGGACGTGTGGCTCACGCTCAAGAATGACAAGGCCTCGGGCCTCGGCATGCCGCTGCCGGCCGGGCGCATCCGCATCTCGCAGCAGGACAAGGCGGACGGCAGCCTGGAATTCATCGGCGAGGACAAGATCGATCACACGCCGAGGGACGAAGACCTGCGCGTCAAGCTCGGCACGGCCTTCGACGTGGTCGGCGAGCGGCGCCAGACGGACTTCCAGCTCAACGAGCGCGGCAGGGTCATGGAAGAAGCCTTCGAGATCAAGGTCCGCAACCACAAGGACCAGGCGGTCAATGTGGTGGTGCGCGAGAATCTCTATCGCTGGAGCCAGTGGGCGCTGATCGCCCAGTCCACTCCGTTCGAGAAGAAGGACGCGCGCACCATCGAATTCCCGGTGCGAGTCGCGGCGAACGGCGAAGCCGCCGTCACCTACCGGGTGCGTTACACCTGGTGAGGCTCGAGCGATAGCGGAGCGCCGACCGCGAGCGTCTCGCCCACGCCTTCGGCCACGGCGCAATACTGGCCGAAAGTCACGCCGCGCAGCCGGTGGTCGTGGCGATAGCTTTTCAGGGTTCGCAGCGGTTGCTGCCGTGGATCGCGTGAACCGTCCTGCTGGTCGGTCGTCGTGACGACACAGCGCGCGCAATGCTTGACGCCGCGCAGCGCAACGCCGCCCGCGCGAAACTCGGCAAATTCGTCCTCGGCGTGTGGCGCGACGCCCTCGATGACGACATTGGGCCGGAAGCGATTCATAGGAATCGGCGCCGGCAGACGCCGGTTGAGTTCCGCGAGGGATTCCCGGGAGAGCAGCAGCACCGGGTAGGCATCCGCGAAGTTGCGCGGCGACCCGGACCCGGCGTTTTTCGGACTCGCGAGCCGCGGCACGCGCTCATCGATGCGCAGCAGCCGGAGCCCATCGCCGAGCACGCGCGACAACCACGCGGCGGCCTCGTCGCCGGCGTCGATGCCGCTGCAGGTGTCTTTCCAGACTTGCACGTGATGCACCGGGCCGTCGGCGCGCGGATCGACAACGAGGGCCGGGTGGCCGTCAGCCGAGAGCGTGAGCGCGCCGTCGGCAATCCCGGTCGTGATGGTCGCAAGCTTTGGATTCGTGGCCTGCGTCACGAAGCGATCGTTGGAATCCACGATCATCCAGCGCCGGTCCCATTCAAGGCCGGCCGGGGTCATGCGTGCCCGGTCCAGGTCAATGCCGCGGCAGGACTTGACCGGGTAGATGTGCAGGCTCGCGATGCGCGGCATTGAGCAAGTCTAGCGCGAGTCGAGCGCGTGATAGCGAGGACCGCGGCGGAAAAGTGCCGCGAACTCCTGGAACAGGAGAGTCGCGGCCTCGGTCGCCGGCCCGATGTAGCGGTGCGTGTCGGCATGCGCCTGGCGGGCATGATCCGGCCCCGCCGCTTCGAGTTCCTCGCGGCAGGAGGGCGCCGACAGCCAGCGCGTGACAGTCTCGCGGTCCACTTCCGGGTGAAACTGCAGCCCGTAGGCATTGCTGCCGTGGCGGAACGCCTGGTTGGCGCAGGTTGCCGTGCTTGCGAGGTGTTCGGCATCGGGTGGAACCGCGAAGGTGTAGGAATGCCACTGGAACATGTGCTGGCCATGCGTGACATGGCGCAGCAGCGGATCATTCTCCGCTGCGGGTGACGGTTGCAGCGGATACCAGCCGATCTCGCGCACCGGCGCCGGATGCACTTCTGCGCCGAGTGCAGCGGCAAGCAGTTGCGCACCGAGGCAGATGCCCAGGATCGGCATTTCACGCGCCAGGGCTTCCTTCAGGACTTCGATCTCGGTGCGCAGGTGAGGGAAGGCATTGGTCTCAACCACATTCATTGAACCGCCGAGTACGACCAGGCCGTCATGACGGCGCGGGTCAGGGTCGGCGTCGGGCGTGCGCTGGAAGTTGACATTGTGGATCCGGAATCCCGAACTTCGCAGCAAGGGTTCGAGTATGCCGGCCGTTTCGCTTGCGACATGCTGGAATACGAGCAGCCGGGGCATTTCAGCGGCTGGCCTTCAGCGCGAAGTCGAAACTGCCGTAGTGAAGATAATTGGCCCAGTCGGACGACGGCAATTCACGAACCGCGGAACGCGCGGTATTGAGCGCCAGACCGATCGAAGCACCCTCGCCGAGCTCACGATAAAGCGCTGTCGCAAAAGCCGTGGCGCCGGCGTCGGAGACCGGCCACCAGGTGCCGATGAAATTGGCGACACCGCCGCGCAGGAAGGCCTCGGCGAACCCGGCGCTGCGATCGAGTTGCCGCAGCGGACTGACAGCATTTCGCAGGCGCCCGGATTCGCAGGCGTTGAAGAACACGAGTGCCGGCACGGAGTCCAGCGACGCCAGATCGGCGCCCGACAGCACGCGGCCGCCGGCGCAAAGGATGCCGCTCGAAGCGGGTGCGGCGGCATCGAAGTAGGCGTGGCCCGCAAAGTGGATCGCGTCGTAGTCGCCGGAGCGGAATTCCGCCAGCAGGCGCGCGCGCGTCCCTTCGCCGCCGCGTATTGCGGTGATGCCCGTGCCCTTCAGCTGGGCGAGCATCCTGGCGACGCGTTCACCTTCCTCGACTGCGCCGGGCAGGTCTCCGGTCGGATTGATGACCAGCAGCACGCTCAGGCCGCGCTCGCGGCGGCGCTGCTCGCGCCACTTGGCGACCGACATGCCCTCAGCCGCGTAACGGCGGCTCAGTCCGGCCTCAGCCGCGGGCGCCCAGCCCTTGATGCGCAGAGCCTCCCAGGGCCAGTGCGCGCTTGCACTGTCGTGCACGATGACGAGCGGTGCTGCGCGCACCGACGGCAAAGCCGCAAGGATTTCCTCCGGCAACAACAATTCCGCCAGCCGCTCACCGAAATCCTCGAGTTCCGCAATCGGCATGCCGGGCGCGAGGCGCGCGTGTTCGCGTTCGAGCGCGCGCAGGTCAAGCCGCCGGGTCGCGGTGAGCGCAGTCGCCTTCGGGTTGGTGCCGAGCAGTGCCGTGCGCATCTGACCGGCCGATTCCTGCACGAAGAGCCATGCGAGTGGAGTTGCCGTCGGCTTGATCGCACGGCCAGGCTGCCGCCGTGCCTTGCGCGGGGGCTGCAGGCGCAGGAGCGGCGCCGCGGGATGCAGGCGCAGCAGATCTTCCGCGACCTGGCGCGCTGCAAAGAGCCGGCGGGCGCTGCGTGACATGATCGTGATGCGCCGCAGGCGCAATTCCGGCGCCAGGTCGGAAAGCGTGGCGAGCACGCCCTCGAGTTGCGCCCGGGCGGCGTCTGCCGGATCGGCGCCGGAGGCCGTGCCCCACAGCACCATCGCGAAATCGCCGACACCCGCGAGCGCGAGCGTGCGGGTGACATTCGCGGCGGCGAGCCGCTGCACGTCGGGTCCGTAATTTGAAAAATCGCCAAGACCGGCGAGTACGACCAGCCGTGCCGCGAGCCCGCGGCGGCCGACCGGCAGCACGAATACCTCGCCCGCGGCCGCGCCGATCGCCCGCCGCCGCGCCAGATCGCTGATCGCGCCATGCAACAGCGTGTCGATGGCAAGCGCGGCGCCGGCCGGCTCCACATTGGCGAATGCAGCCAGCACGAGCGCCGCTGAATCGCTGTTCGTGATGCTGCCCTCGACAAATGCAAGTTCGACCGGCCGGGCCTGCGGCCCACGCCGCGAAACCGGCGCGACGCCCGTGGATGGTTCCGCGATGGCGACGAATTCGTGCAGGAATTCGCGCTGCTGCCGCTCGGACAGATCACTCCAGGCAATCTTTGCTGGCGATGGTGCGCGGGTATCGCTTTCCCACAGTGTCGGTACGCCGCGCCGGCGCGGCAGCACATTTGGCAGTGCCTCGGTCTTGTCGCCACGCGCCAGATCGGTTACTGCGCGGCCGACTGCGGCATTGCCGGGCAATGCGCCGTGGTTTTCCTCCACGTACCAGGTCGGAAGGCCGGGCCAATGCGCGAGCGCCAGCGGCACGGTGCCGTCGCCCGCCGGCCCGCGGCCAAATTCGAGGCGTTGGGCGAGCCGCTTGAGGCCGAGGATCGTGTCCTGGCCGAAACCGGCGATCAGCCGGAAGCGTTCATCGGGCGGTGGCAACGATTCAATCGCGCGCCTGGCGTTCTCAAGGAGATCCATGGCCGGGCTCGGCCCCTTGGGCCACTGTGCCGCATCGAATGGATCGAACCACTTGCAGGCCGAGGCCGGAGGAAGCAGTTCGCAAAGCCCGGGGAATGTGGTCAGCACGCGGTCCGCAATCTCGCCGGCATCGTGCAGCAGATCCAGCATGGCGAGACGCCGGACCAGCGGATAGGTTCCACGCAAGGCCTGGATCGTGGCGAATGCGCCGCGATTCGGCGTGCCGAGCTGGATCACGCGCGCAATGCGGGCAGCGCCCTTGTGAGCAAGGGCTGCGCGCGCAACCAGCCCGCCCATGCTGTGGCCGATCAGCACGACGTCGTGGCGGCGCTCGCTGACCAGGCGTTCCGCCAGCGCGCGCCCGTTGCTCGCAAGGTCCAGACGCCAGTCATAGGGATGGAAGACCGCGTCATAACCCGCGAGCCGGAGCACCAGGCGCAGCCGCTCGTAGGCGAAGCGCAGGACCCCGAGCGGCCGGTAGCGGCGGCCCCCCGGCAGGGCGATCTTGGTCAGGCCGCCGATCGCGATTTCGGCGGGATCGAACCACTTGAGGTCGTCGGGCAGGCCTTTGCGCGGGCGGCCAAGCGTCGAACCCATGATGCCGGGCAGGATCAGCGCGCGCGGCCCGCCGTGCATGCCGGCCGCGCGCCGGGCGAGCCGCGACAGTTCCTGGTCGGCCTCGAGATACGATGACATCCGGTGATTCTACAGGCGAATGTAAGATTGAAATCATGACGCACCGCACCGCGCACGTGGACACATTCGCGCGGGACCGCCTGCCGCCGCCTGACCAGTGGCCGCGGCTGCATTTCGACCTGCCCGAGCTGCGTTATCCCGGGCGCCTGAATTG
This sequence comes from Steroidobacteraceae bacterium, assembly GCA_036824505.1. Classification (GTDB taxonomy): domain Bacteria; phylum Pseudomonadota; class Gammaproteobacteria; order Steroidobacterales; family Steroidobacteraceae; genus SCUD01. The sequence continues at coordinate 29,057 of DAITAA010000027.1, read as the reverse complement.
TGCGACCGTGCTGCTTGACGACGCAGTTGCCGAAGGGCATGGGGAGCGGCCGGCGATCCTGACCGGGACCGGCAGCATCAGCTACCGGGAACTGCTTGCGCGCGCAAATCGCATCGCGAATGTCCTGCAGGCCGCGGGCATCGTGCCGGGCAACCGCGTGCTGCTCCGCGGCTTCAACAGCCCCGAGCTGTACGCCTGCTGGCTTGCCGTCATGAAGGCCGGTGCGATCGCGGTCACGACCATGCCCATGCTGAGGGCGCCCGAATTGACCGCCATCATCGGCAAAGGCCGGCCGGCGCTCGCGCTCTGCGACCATCGGTTGCTCGTTGAATTGCGCACGGCAGTGGAGGCGACCGACAGCGTCGGTCCGATTGTCAGCTGGGGAGATGGTGACCTCGAGACCCGCCTGGCTGCGGCCGCCGATCGATTCACCAATATCGATACGGCTTCGGACGACATCTGCCTGCTGGCTTTCACCTCCGGCACGACCGGCCAGCCCAAGGCCTGCGCGCATTTCCACCGCGACGTGCTTGCGATGGCCGATGTCGTCGCACGGCATCTTCTCCACACCAGGCCGGACGATGTCTATACGGGCAGCCCGCCGCTGGGTTTCACATTCGGCCTGGGGGCACTGCTGGTATTCCCGTTTCGTTTCCGCGCGGCGGTTGCGCCCGTGGAAGCGCCGGCCCCTGCAGCACTGCTCGCGGTAATCGAGCATCACAAGGCGACCTGTCTTTTCACGGCGCCCTTTGCCTATCGGGCGCTGATGGCCGAACTCGAGGGGCGCAATATCAGCTCGCTGCGGCAATGCGTATCGGCCGGTGAATTCCTGCCGAAGGCCGTCTCGGATGCCTGGCGGGAGCGCACGGGCATCCGGATCATCGATGGCATCGGCGCGACCGAGATGATCCACATATTCATCTCGGCGAGTGGCGACGCGATCCGTCCGGGCGCGACGGGCAAGCCCCTGCCGGGCTACGAGGCCTGCGTGCTGGATGACGATGGCAGGCCGCTGCCGCCCGGCAGCACCGGTCGCCTCGCCGTCACCGGGCCGACCGGTTGCCGCTATCTCGAGGATGAACGCCAGCGCGATTACGTACAGTCGGGCTGGAATGTGACGGGCGATATCTATCGCGTGGATGAGGACGGCTATTTCTGGTTCGTGTCCCGCGCCGACGACATGATCGTGTCGGCCGGCTACAACATCGCGGGCCTCGAGGTCGAGTGGGCGCTGCTCGCGCACCCGGCGGTGCGCGAATGCGCAGTCGTCGGCGCGCCGGATGCCGAGCGCGGCACGGTAGTGAAGGCCTACGTCGTGCCGCAGCCGGGGAAGATTGCGGACGCCGCGCTGGTCCGCGAGCTGCAGGATTTCGTCAAACAGCGCATCGCACCCTACAAGTATCCGCGCCTGGTCGAGTTTCTCGAGGCGCTCCCGAAGACAGCCACCGGCAAGCTGCAGCGCAAGGCCCTGCGCCAGCGCAATTAGGTGCCAGGACGGAAATGGGGTGCGTCCCATTTATCCATTTATCCTCGAAATACTTGACAGTTAAATAATATAGGGCTGTAATTTAACCGGCTGTCGGGAGACCCGGTTGAAGAGAGTCGTTTGCCTGGGCGGCGGGCCGGCGGGGCTTTATTCCGCGATCCTGTTCAGGCAGGCCCTGCCGCGCGCGCGGATCGAGGTCCATGAGCGCAATCGCCCCGACGACACCTTTGGCTGGGGCGTCGTGTTCTCGGACCGGACCATGGAAGGCTTTCGCGCGGCCGATGCGCCGACTCACGGGGCGATTACCGCCGGTTTCCACCATTGGGACGACATCGACGTGCACTACCACGGCACGACGATCACGACCGGTGGCCACGGCTTCTGCGGCATCAGCCGCAAGCGACTGCTGAACATCCTGCAGGAACGGGCGGCCGAACTCGGCGTGCAACAGACCTTTCAGCACGAGGTCGAGGACGATGCGCCCTATGCCGATGCGGACCTCGTCATCGCAGCGGATGGCGTCAACAGCAAGACCCGCAGCCGTCATGCGGACGTCTTCGAGCCCGACATCGACGTGCGTCAGTGCCGGTTCATCTGGCTCGGCACGACCCAGTCTTTTCCGGCTTTCACCTTTGCGTTCGAGAAGACCGGGCACGGCTGGTTCCAGATCCACGCCTATCAGTTCAGCAGCGACCTCTCGACGGTGATCGTCGAGACCCGCGAGGAGACCTGGCGCGCGCATGGCCTCGACAAGTTCGATCACAAGCAGTCCATCGCGTTCTGCGAGCGGTTGTTCGGAAAACACCTCGGCGGCCACCCGTTGATGAGCAATGCAGCGCACCTGCGCGGCTCGGCGTGGCTCAATTTCAACCGCGTGCTGTGCAAGCGCTGGCATCATCGCAATCTGGTGTTGATCGGCGATGCCGCGCACACCGCGCATTTCTCGATCGGCTCCGGCACAAAACTGGCGATGGAAGATGCGATTGAACTGACGGCGCGTGTCGCGCATACCAGCGACATCCCGGCGGGACTTGCGCGCTACCAGGAAGAGCGCTCGCTCGAGGCGCTGAAACTGCAGAGCGCCGCACGAAATCGCATGCGCTGGTTCGAGGAAGTCGCTCGCTACGCGAATTTCGAGCCCTGGCAATTCGCCTACAGCCTGCTGACCGGCAGCCAGCGCATCGGTCATGACAATCTGCGCCAGCGCGATCCGGGTTTCGTGCGTGATGTCGAGACGAAACTCGCCGCCCGCGCAGGCGTGCCGGCGCCAAGGCCGCCGATGTTCCTGCCGTTCCAGCTGCGCGGCATGAAAGTCGAGAATCGCGTGGTCGTTTCGCCGATGGCGCAATACCTGGCAAAGGACGGCATGCCCGGCGACTGGCACCTGGTACATCTGGGCGCGCGTGCGACCGGCGGCGCGGGGCTGGTGTTCACCGAAATGACCTGCGTGTCGCCCGGCGGGCGCATTTCGCCGGGCTGCACGGGCCTGTGGAGCGAGGCGCAGCGCGAGGCCTGGCGGCGCATCGTGGATTTCGTGCACCAGGCGAGTCCTGCGAAGATCTGCCTGCAGCTCGGCCATTCGGGCCGCAAGGGCTCGACCCAGCTCGGGTGGGAGCAAGCCGATCATCCGCTGCCGGCCGGCAACTGGGAGACCATCGCACCGTCGGCAATACCTTATTGGGAGGGCATCAGCGCTCCGCCGCGCGCAATGACGCGCGCCGACATGGATACCGTGCTCGCCGATTTCCTGCGCTCGACGCGCCATGGTGCGGAGGCCGGCTTCGACATGCTGGAACTGCACATGGCGCATGGTTATCTGCTCGCGAGCTTCCTGTCGCCACTTACCAACCGGCGCAAGGATGAGTACGGCGGAGCCCCCGCCAATCGCCTGCGGTTTCCGCTTGAATTGCTGGCGGCCGTGCGCAAGGCCTGGCCGGCCGACAGGCCGCTTTCGGTGCGGTTATCGGCCAGCGACTGGGCAGATGGGGGACTGCGCGAAGAGGAACTGCTCGACATCGCAGCTGCAATGAAAGCCGCCGGCGCCGATATCCTCGATCTTTCGAGCGGGCAGACCGTGCCATGGCAGAAGCCGGTGTACGGACGCATGTGGCAGACACCCTTCTCGGATCAGGTCCGCAACCTGGTCGGCATCCCGACCATCGCGGTCGGCAATATCTACGAGCCGGATCACGTGAACTCGATCATTGCCTCGGGCCGCGCCGATCTTTGCGCGCTGGCACGTCCGCACCTGGCCGATCCGGCGTGGACGCTGCACGCGGCGGCCGCGCAGGGGTATCGGGAGCAATGGTGGCCAAAGCCCTATGAAACATCGAAGCGCCAGCTCGAACGGAATCTCGAACGCGCTTCCCAGATGGTGGGACCGGTCTGATGCCGCGGACCGCGTCGGATGCCGAGACCCGCATCGTCAGCGACGATCATGCCGCCATCCGGCTGTGGCTGCGCATGCTCGCCACGAACCGTTTGATCGAGACGCGCACCCGGCGCCTGCTGCAGGAACGCTTTGAGACCACGCTGCCGCGCTTCGACCTGATGGCGCAACTCGAGCGTGTGCCTGCGGGCCTCAAGATGGGCGAGTTGTCAAAGCGCATGATGGTGACCGGCGGCAACGTCACGGGGATCACCGATATGCTGGAGCAGGAAGGCTTGGTCGAGCGCGTGGACGATCCGGACGACCGGCGTGCCTGGCGCGTGAAACTGACGCCCGCGGGCCGCCGCGCGTTTGCGGGAATGGCACGCGAGCATGAGCAATGGATCGTCGAGGTCTTTGGTGTGCTGGGCAGGCGCGAGATGTCCCTGATGGCGGGTTTTCTCGGGCGCCTGAAGACGCATGTCCGTTCACTGGAGGGGTGAGACGCATGAGCATCGATTCAACGAAGCACTTCATCTGGCGTATCGAAGACCGGATCGGTCACGTCACGCTGAATCGCCCCGAACGCAAGAACCCGCTGACATTCGAGTCCTATGCGGAATTGCGCGACCTGTTCCGGTCTCTCACGACGGACGACAAAGTGCGCGTGGTCGTGATCGACGGCGCGGGCGGGAATTTCTGTTCGGGCGGGGACGTGCACGAGATCATCGGGCCGTTGACCAAGATGAACAAACCCGGGTTGCTGAACTTCACGCGCATGACCGGTGACCTGATACGCGCAATGCGTGCCTGCCCGCAGCCCATCATCGCGGCCGTCGACGGCGTTTGCGCGGGCGCCGGCGCGATGATCGCGCTCGCTTCCGATTTCCGCTTCGCGACGCCTGCCGCGCGCACCGCCTTCCTGTTCGTGCGAGTGGGTCTCGCGGGCTGTGACATGGGCGCGTGCACACTGCTGCCGCGGGTGATAGGCCAGGGCCGCGCCGCAGAGCTCCTCTACACCGGCCGCACATTCAACGCCGAGGAAGGTGAGCGCTGGGGCTTCTACAACTCCGTCGTGCGGCCGGAAGAGCTGCTGGCCGACGCAATGCGCCTTGCCGCCGAGATCGCCACGGGCCCGGCATTCGCGCACGCGATGACCAAGAGAATGCTGCATCGCGAATGGAACATGGGCATTGACGAGGCGCTCGATGCCGAGGCCAAGGCGCAGGCCGTGTGCATGCAGACCGCGGATTTCAAGCGCGCCTATGAGGCATTCGCCGCGAAGCTCAAACCCGTATTCGAGGGCAACTGATGATCGGCAAAGACGACAGCCTGCAATGGCCCTTCTTCGACGAGTCGCATCGGCGGCTGGCCGTGGATGCACGCAACTGGTGTTCGGCACATCTCGCCGACGTTGCGCAGTCGGCGGATCGCGCCGCGGTCGATGCGCGCTGCCGCGAGCTGGTCGCGGCGCTCGGCCGCGACGGCCTGTTGCGGCACTGCCTGCGCGCGGCGGATGGCGGTATCAGCAGCGATTTTGACGCACGCTCCATCTGCATCCTGCGCGAAACGCTCGCCTGGTGGGACGGGCTCGCGGACTTCGCCTTTGCGATGCAGGGTCTCGGCAGCGCGCCGTTGTCGCTGTCTGGCACGGATGCGTTGCGGGCCCGTTACCTGCCACATGTCGCCAGGGGCACGGCGATCGCCGCATTTGCATTATCCGAGCCGGAGGCCGGTTCCGACGTGGCTGCGATGCAGACGAGCGCGCGCCGCGACGGTGCGGGCTATCGCCTGAATGGCAGCAAGACCTGGATCTCCAATGGCGGCATCGCGGATTTCTACTGCGTATTCGCGCGCACCGCGGGCCCGAAACAGCGCGAGGACGGCAGCGTCGCGGCCGAGGGCATCAGCGCCTTCGTCGTCGAACCGGGCGACCCGGGATTCGTCATCGCCGAGCGCATTGACGCGATGGCGCCGCATCCACTCGCCAGGATTGGCTTCAACGACTGCCGCATCCCGGCGGATCGCCTGATCGGTGCAGAGGGCGAGGGTTTCCAGATCGCGATGCGCACGCTCGACGTCTTTCGCACGTCGGTCGCCGCGGCTGCCTGCGGTTTTGCGCACCGCGCATTCGACGAAGCAATCTGCCATGCGCGCGGGCGCGTCATGTTCGGCCGCAAGCTCGCAGACTTCCAGTTGACGCAGGCGGCGCTCGCCGACATGGCGACCGGCGTGGAGGCGGCGCAGCTCCTGACCTATCGCGCAGCCTGGCTGCGCGACGGCGGCAGGCCATTCTCCGCTGCGGCTGCGATGGCGAAGTTGACTGCGACCGAGACCGCGCAATCGGTCATCGATCGTGCGCTGCAAATGTTTGGCGGCCGCGGCGTCGTGCACGGCGAGATCGTGGAGCGCCTGTACCGGGAAATCCGGGCGCTACGGATCTACGAGGGCGCGAGCGAGATCCAGAAGCTGATCATCGGCCGGGAGTTGCTGAAATGAGCCACGAAATCCTGCAGCTGCCCGGCTGGCCGCGGCCGCGCGGCTATGCGAATGGCGTTGCAGCCGATGGCCGGCAAATCTTCGTTTCCGGGCAAATTGGCTGGAACGACAAGCAGCAGTTCGCCGGCGATGAGCTGGCGGCACAGGTGCGCCAGGCGCTCGCGAATGTCGTGGCGGTGCTCGCCTGCGCGGGTGCGACACCGGAACATCTCGTGCGCCTGACCTGGTATGTCACCAGTCGCGAGGAGTACTACGCCTCGATCGACGGCATCGGGGCCGCTTACCGGGAAATCATCGGCCGGCACTTCCCGGCCATGTCGGTGGTCGTGGTCGCGGGCCTGCTCGAGCCGCGCGCAAAAGTCGAGATCGAAGCGACCGCCGTCCTCTAGTCGTCTGCGCTGCCGGTCATCCGCCCGCCTGCGGCCCGCAATCAAGGAAGGTCTCGATCATTGCCCGCTGGGCGGCAATGCGCCTCTCGATGGGATACTGGCCTGGCGTCTCGACACAGGCGGCTCGTGCAGCACCCTGCTCCATCATCCAGGACTCGAACGAACTGTCGTAGTGATTGAAGACGATACCGCCGGCAATCGGGCAGCCATCAACGGCGCCATCCGGGTGCAGCGGGAAAAAGACCGCATTAGCGGCAAGCAGCGAATGGGTGAATGCGCTCGGTGCCGCGGTGCGTTCATTGCCATAGACATAACCGTGCGACAACAGCACGTCCTCGTGACAGGTCAGGAGTCCGTCGCGCGCTGCTTCCCGCAGCAGGTCACGGTGCGAGAGCAGCAGCCGGCCTTCGATTGACGGATTCTCGCCGCCCAGGTCGAGGTAACCGCGGTTGGGATTCTGGCCAAGGGCATTGAACCGCGTGCCGGCGCGAAATCCCGTCACATTGATCAGCGGCAACACCGCCAGTTGCACCTGTGACAGCAGGGCCTGCTCGGCCGTTTCGAGAAACTCGAGTACTCCCCAGGGCCCGGCGGGTTCTTCGCCATGAAAACCACTGCTGACCAGCAATTGCGGTGCGGATGGATTCGCCGTGCCGCAGCGCAGCATCAGCAGTGGCTCGCCACCTGCCCTGCCGAGCGTGATCAGCTCGAAGCGACGATGAGCGGCGACGGCCTCGAGGCGCGCAAGAAAGTGGGCCCAGTCATTGCTGTCATGCCCATCCGGCAGGACCCAGGTCCAGGGTTTCATGCCGGCGTCGTCTGCTGGAGTGCTCTGGTCCATCGTGCGTCAGGCAATGGTCCGTTCAATGATATTGCAGACTGCGGCAATCGCTTCAAGGCGGGTAGTGGTACGCCGCCAGGCGGCGCCGATGACGCGCGAGGGCGCGGGCGGGACGAACGGTCTGACAGCCAGGCCGCGCGCGGCACCGAAAGGGCCTTCGGTCGCAAGCCGCGGCAGCAGCGTGATGCCGAGTCCCGCCGCGACCATCTGCCGGAGCGTCTCGAGGCTCGTCGCGCCGAAATCCTGTTCCTCCGTCCCGAGCTTGCGGCAGACCTCCAGCGCCTGATCGCGGAGACAGTGGCCGTCTTCGAGCAGCAGCAGCTTCTCGCCTGCGAGATCGGCGGGCTTCAGCCGGCGGCGTGTCGCGAGCCGGTGCCGATCCGGCATCGCAACCAGGAATGCCTCCGCAAACAGCGAGCGCGTCTCAAGCCCCCGCGCATCCGCGGGCAGTGCCAGCAATGCCAGATCCAATTCTCCGTCCAAGACGCGTGCAATCAGTGGCACGGTCTGGTGCTCGTGCAGCAACAGCTGCAACTTTGGCAGCGCCCGTTGCAGCCGGGACGAAATGCGCGGCAGCAAATAAGGGCCAAGCGTCGGAATCAGCCCGATCTTGAGCTTCCCGCCCAGCGGGTCCTGGCTGGCGCGGGCGAGGGCGCGGATATCCTCAGCATCGCGCAGCATGCGTCGTGCGCGCTCGACCACTGCCTGGCCCTCTGCTGTCAGCGAGACATGCCGCGGCCGGCGCTCGATCAGTGCGATGCCCAGGAACTCCTCGAGCCTCTTCAGCTGGGTCGAAAGCGTTGGCTGGCTGACGTGGCATTTGCGGGCGGCACGGCCGAAATGGCCGGTTTCGGCCAGCGCAACGAGGTACTGCAGGTCGCGGAGGTTCATTCAATTGCCATAGATGATATCTATCATAACCATTATAACAATCAATTGTACTAATGCCGAGCCGTAGCCCATCCTGCACGCACATTCCTGGAGGAGAGCGATCATGTTGGGTATCGGCAAGAAATTTCCCACGTTCAACCTGACGGGCGTCGTCAGCAATGACGCCAACCATGCATTCAAGGACATCAAGCACGACACTTACGCTGGCAAGTGGCTGGTCGTGTTCTTCTGGCCGAAGGACTTCACCTTTGTCTGCCCGACGGAAATCGCCGGCTTCGGCAGGCTGAACCGCGATTTCGCTGATCGCGATGCGCAGTTACTGGGTGTCAGCACAGACTCGGATTTTGTGCACCTGGCGTGGCGCAAGTCGCACCCGGACCTGCGCGAGCTGCCGTTCCCGATGCTGTCGGACATCAAGCGTGAGCTGTCGACAGAACTCGGCATCCTCGATCCCGAAGCCGGCGTGGCACAGCGCGCGACCTATATCGTGGACCCGGAAGGCATCATCCGGTTCGTGTATGTGACCGATCTCAGTGTCGGCCGCAGCCCCGAGGAAGTGCTGCGCGTACTGGACGGCCTGCAGACGGACGAGTTGTGCCCATGCAATTGGCAGAAGGGCGAAGAAACCCTCAAGGCAGCCTGAATGGACGCGATCAAGGACCGGATCCCCGACTACGCCCGCGACCTGCGGCTCAACATCTCATCGGTGTTGACGCCGCAGGGCGCGCCCGGACTCAACGAGTCGCAGTTGTGGATGGTCGCATTCGCCTCGGCGATCGCATCGCGAAACGCCGAGCTCGCGCGCGCCATCGAAATTGAGGCGACGGCACGGCTTGCACCCGTCGAAGTCGAAGCGGCGCGCTCTGCAGCAGCGATCATGGGCATGAACAATGTCTACTACCGGTTCCTGCACCTGGTCGAGGACGAGGAATACGCAAGATTGCCGGCGCGGCTGCGCATGAACGTGATCGGCAGTCCCGGTATCAGCAAGGCTGACTTCGAACTGGTATCGCTTGCGGTCTCGGCCGTGAACGGATGCGGCAAGTGCGTGACCGCGCACGAACGCATACTGCGTCAGCACGAGATCAGCCGCGAGGCCGTGCAATCGGCCGTCCGCATTGCCTCGGTGATGCACGCCGTCGCCGGCGTGCTCGACTACGAGACCGCCCGGGCCGCCTGATTCAGGTGCCGGGTCGCAGGTTCGCAATTCGACAGCTGCGAACCTGCGACCCGGCACCAAGTTGAAACGCAGGCGCCGGCGGCGCAACATGCCCCCCACGCGATTTGAGGGGGAATACATGAACGTGAAAGTCATCGTGGTCGGTGGCCTGGCTTTCTATGTGGCCCTGTTCGCCGTGAGCTTCCTGACCGGATACGTGGTACACCAGAACATCCTGCAGGTGGCCTATCACGCCACGGAAGCTTTCTGGCGTCCGGAACTGAATCAGGACCCGCCTGACATGGCGGCGCTGATGCCGCTGTGGGTGACCTGCGGACTGATCGGATCGTTCATCACTGCCTTTATCTATGACTGGGTCCGCCCCGCATTAACCGGTTCTGGACCGCAACGCGGACTCAAGTTTGGCGTCATCGCGTTCCTGTTCCATGGTATCTACATGCTGAACTGGTCCGGAGTATTCAACCTGCCCAACAAGATCTGGTTCTGGTGGTGGGCCGAATCGGTCGTCTACCTGCTGGCAGGTTCGGCAGCACTCGGCTGGGTCGCGCAGAAGCTCTCTCCGGCCAGGAGCTGAGCGCGAATAATGAAAGGCCCCGGTCCTGCGGGGACCGGGGCTTCCTTTTTCCGTCCGCATCGAGATTGACCATGAGCCTGGATCGCCTCGGCGCAAAGTACCCCTCGAAACGCGCGCTGATCACCGGCGGCGCTAGCGGGCTGGGTTTGGCGACCGCCGAGCTGCTTGCGGCGCGCGGCTGGCGGCTGGGCCTGCTCGATCGCGACGCAGCGGGACTCGGAACCGCCGCTGCGGCACTGCGCGCGAAAGGCAGCCCGCTCTGCGAAGTCCACGCCGTCGATACGACGGATGAGGCGGCCGTGAAATCGGCTGTGGATGAATTCGCGGCACGTTGCGCCGGGCTCGATTTTGCGATGAATTCCGCGGGCGTCGCAGTCACAGGTGGCATGCTCGAGACACCATCGTCGGACTGGGACTGGATCATGAACATCAACGTGCTGGGAGTCGCGCATTCCTGCCGCGCGGAGCTCCCGCACCTGGTCGCCTCTGGCGGCGGCATCATCGTCAACATTGCCAGTGCCGCGAGCTTTGCCTGCAGCGGCCGGATGAGCGCCTACAATGCCTCCAAGGCCGCGGTCGTGGCGCTGTCGGAAACGCTCTTTCAGGAATTCGCGGACCAGCATGTGCATGTCGTCGCGGCGATGCCGGGATTTTTCCGCACGCGGCTGATGGAGCATGCGCGGGCGCCAGCCGATGCAGCAGGATTCGCCCGCAAGATGATGCAGGCCTCCAATCTGGAAGCGGATGCGGTAGCGCTCGAAATCGTCTCGCGCGCAGCGGCGGGTGCGACGCACATCGTGCTGCCAGGCGGTTATCGCTGGCTGTGGCGCTTCAAGCGCCTCGCGCCGCGCGCATACCTGCGCTGGATGGTGTCACAGCGAAGGCGCTACGCTGCGCGCGCCATGGCCCGTCGCGAAGTAAAATAGTATCGCCATGTACCTGATCATGAAACTGCTGCACATCGTCGCGGTCATCGCATTTCTCGGCAACATCTCAACCGGCCTCTTCTGGCACGTTCATGCGGCACGCACGCGTGATCCGCGGCTGCTCGCACACACGATGGATGGCATCATCAGGAGCGATCTGCTGTTCACCATCCCGGGCGTCGTCGTGATCATCACGACCGGCCTCATCGCGGCGCTGGCCGGCCGGCTGCCACTGTTGCGAACCGGCTGGATTCTCTGGACGCTCGTGCTGTTTTCGCTCTCAGGGCTCATATTCATGGCATTCGTCGTGCCATTGCAGCGGCAGCTGTTCGCGTTGGCGCAGGCCGGATCCGGGCCGGGAGGATTCGATTACGCGGCCTATCAGCGGGTCGCGCGTCGCTGGGAAGCCTGGGGTGCGGCGGCGCTGCTGGCGCCCGTGGGCGGCCTCATACTGATGGTCCTGAAACCCCTCTGAACCATGGCGAAACCCGAAGACAATCGCACACCGGCACTGCCGCCACCGCTGGCGCCGCCGCGGCGCGGCGCGAATCCATGGAGATTGTCGGAAACCGCGCGCAAGCCGGCATCGCGGCCGGAATCCATTGAGCCGAATCTGCTCGACGAGCTGATGAAACAGGCGCCCGCGGGCGATACGCACGTGGAGCCGGAGGCGCCGCCGCCGGCTGGGGCGGCGCGATCGCGCCCCGTGCTGGGGTTCGTGGTGGCCGGCGCTGTCGCGGTATTGATCGTGCTTCGCATTTTCTTTGATTCACGCGAGGACCGTGACTGGGCGGGCATGATCGGGCCGCTGCTCGTCATCGCATTCATCGCGCACGGCTGGTGGAGAATGAGTCAGCGGCGCCGCGGGCGGGACAAGCTCAAGCCGGATTGACCGGCAGCTTCCAGACCAGCGTCTGGTTGTTGGCCGGCATTCGGTGGTCGGCCTGCAGGACGAATCCGATGCCGCGCGCCAGCGCGTCCACGGCCTCGAAATCCCGGATGCCGCTTTTCGGATCCCGCGCGTGCAGCATCTCGTCGAAGGATGCGTTGCTCTCCGACGTGTATTGCCCGGCATAGCGGAACGGCCCATAGATCACCAGCACGGCGCCCGGTTTCAGTATCGCCGGAAGATTGGCGAAGAAAGCCTCGACCTCAGGCCAGCTCATGATGTGCAGGGTATTCGCAGAGAACACGCCATCCATGCGCCGCACGTCCCAGGGCGGTTGCGTCACGTCGAGCTCGACCGGTGCGCGCAGGTTTTTCGGCCCCTCGTAGACGATGCGCTTGCGCAGGCCCGGCATCGCATCGGCGCGGTCGCTGGGCTGCCAGACGAGCCAGGGCATTTCAGTCGCAAAATGCACCGCATGCTGGCCCGTGCCACTGCCGATTTCGAGGACGCTGGTGCATCCCGCGAAGACCTCGCGCAGGATCTCGAGTATCGGACCCTTGTTGCGCTCGCAGGCGTCGGAATGCGGAAGCATCGGAAAAGCATCCCTCAGGCCAGCGCGAGCCCCCAGGCCAAGGCCAGGAGCAGGATCGCGGCGAGCCCCGCCGCCCACTGCGGGCCATTGCGTCCTGGCCGCGGCATCGGCAGGCGTGCACAGAGAGCGCCGATTCCCGTTCCGACCAGAAACCCGGCCAGATGCGCGAGAATATCCGTGTTCTCGCCACCGGTGCCCGTGAATGCGAGCAGCGCAATGCCGCCGATCAGCGGCGCGCTCTTACGCATCCACGGCGACCAGTTCCTCATGTGGCGGCGCCAGCCATAGGCCGCGACCAGGCCGAGCGCCGTGAACACGGCCGTCGAGGCACCGAGCAGGCTGTGATTTGGCGGGTGCAACATCGCGTCCAGGCCATAGGCGAGACCGCCGCCCAGCAGGATCAGCAGCCAGGCGATGCCCGGCCCGAAGAGCCGCGCCGCGGGATAGCCAAACAGCGCGCCGAAGACGAGATTCGAGAGCAGATGCGGCAGGTCGGCATGCAGTGTCAGCGCGGTCAGCACCCGCCAGGCTTCGCCGCGCTCGAGAAAGCCGGCATCGAGCATGCCGGCGGCCCGCCAGTTGTGCCCGCCCAGGTGCGTCAGCACGGCGAGCGTGACTGCGATCAGCACCAGCGCGTAGCCGTACACGCCATAGAGAGCGTGCGGGTGATTCGGCCAGACCACGGGCGCCGTGGGCGGGCGGTGGTTCTCGCGCAGGTAATGCTGCAGCTCAAATGCTGCGCGGGCGTGATCCTCGGGCAGCACCCAGAGACTGGCGCCCGCGGCGGTCGTTCGCCGCTCGTAGGGAATACCGACGGCGTCCAGCACCAGCGCCCAGTCGGCACAGGCCGCCGGTAGCAACTCGCTGGTCAGGGGTATCAGTGGCACAGCCGCAATCATGGGGAGATGGTCTGTCTACATGGTGCCTAACGGAAAGGTATCAACTAAAGTAGCGCCCATGTACGCGGAAAAGCGGGAACGGCCCCCGGAACGGGACGAACAGCTCGGCCGCTGGATACTCGGCGGGCTGGTTCTTATTGCGGTCGGCGCCGGTATCTGGTTCTGGCTGAAGCGACAGCCGGCCGATGATGTCCAGCCGGTCAGAAACGAGACGATTGCGACCAACGGGCCGCGGATCCTCAACCCGATTGAACCGGCTGCGGATGACGGTACCGGCATGTCGGCCGCAGACCGGATTGCGGCACTCGTCGGCGCGCCGCGTTTTGAATCCCTGTTCATCACCGATGACATCGTACGACGCATCGTCGTGACCGTGGACAACCTGACGCGCCCGAAGGTCGCTGCACAGCTCCTGCCGGCGAAGCCACCGGCAGGCAGCTTCGTCAGCGCGGGCGGCGAGGATCGGCCGGTACTGAACTCGGCGAATTTCGCGCGTTACGCGCCGTGGATCGAACTCGTCGATTTGCTCGACCCGGATGCCACATTCGATTTGTACCGGCGGCTGTACCCGCAATTCCAGGCGGCTTACGAGAACCTCGGCAATCCGGATGGTTATTTCAACGACCGGGTGATCGAGGTCATCGATCATCTGCTCGCGACGCCGGAACCGCCCGTGACGATCGCACTGACCAGGCCGAACGTGCTGTACCTGTTTGCCGACCCGGCGCTCGAAGCACAGTCGGCGGGCCGAAAATTGCTTTTGCGCATGGGCCCGGCGAATGCGGCGCGCGTCAAGATGAAGCTGCGCGACATGCGCGACCGGATCGCTACAGCTCATCGGGAGTGATTGCGAGGCGCAATACGACCTCGGAGCCATCGCCGCGCTTGCGATGGCGGATCCACCAGACGGCTCCCTTGGACAGGTGCCAGGCTGATTCGCGGCCGGTCAGCAGCTTCGCCGCCAGTTGCCCGAGTGTCGGCTGGTGGCCGACGATCAGCACTGCCCGTCCTGCGTCCGGCCAGCCGCTCGCGGAGAGGATTGCGGACGCAGATTGACCGACGGTGATCGCATCGCTGGTCTCGAAGCCCCGCTGCAGCGCACGCGCGGTCTCCTGTGCACGCAGTGCAGGCGAAACCAGGATCCGCAGGTCCTCTGGCAGCCGGGGCTCCAGCCAGCGCGCCATGGCCCGCGCCTGTTTCTGGCCTTTCTTCGTCAACGGCCGCGCCGAATCCGGCTGACCATCTGCGGCATCGGCATGACGCCAGAGAATCAGGTCCATGTCTGCATCAGGACATGCGCCGGATCGCGAACTGCCGGCCGATCGCTTCCCACTGCCGGGCCTCGGACTCGAGCGCGGCGGCCGTCAGCGCATTGCGCGCAAGCCAGGAGCGCGGCAGTTCGAGCGAGAAGCGCGAGTCGTGCGCGGTGACCTTGAATGCCGGCAGGCGCACGCTGGTGCGCCGCCGCAGCAGGGTCGACGCGAGGCGGAGCGCGAAGACCAGCGGCCAGTCCGCGCCATCGAGGTCATCATCCTGCATCTTCTCGAGCTTGCCGCGGTGCGCCAGTACGATTCGCGCGAGACGCTGCTGCTCGACGCGCGAGAAGCCCGGCATGTCGGCATTCGACAGCACATAGGCCGAGTGCTTGTGATACTGGGCGTGCGCGATTGACAGGCCGACTTCCGCGAGCCGCGCCGCCCAGTCCAGCATCATGCGGTCCGATACGCCTTCGGCGCTGCCCACCGGCGCAAGCTGGTCGTAGATGCGCAGTGCGAGATCCCGCACACGCGTGGCCTGCGCGATATCCACCTGATACCGGCGCGTGAACTGGACAACCGTGGCCTCGCGCATGTCGTGATGCTCGACGCGCCCCAGCAGGTCATAGAGCACGCCATGGCGGAGCGCAGCGTCGGATACTTCCATGATTTCGATATCGAGCTCATCGAAGATCGCATAGAGAATCGCAAACCCGCCCGGCAGTACGGCTGCGCGTCCCGGCTTCAGGCCGGCAATACGCTCCGGATCGGCGCGTCCGACGCTGATCAGCAGCTCACGCAGTCGTTCGAGCCCGTCACGCGTGATTCCATGTGCGGCAAAACCGTTCGCGCTGAGGATGCTCTCGACAGTGCGCACCGAACCGGAGGACCCCACGGCCTCCCGCCAGCCGGAGCGGCGATAGCTGCGCGCGATGATCGCGAGCTCCTGGCGCGCCTCCAGCAGTGCGGCTTTCATGCTGCGCTTCTCGACACGCGCATCGGGGAAATGCCGCAGGCTGGAACTGACACAGCCCATGTAAAGGCTTTCCATGAGCCGCGGTTTCAGGCCTTCGCCGACGATCAGCTCGGTCGAGCCGCCGCCGACGTCGACGACGAGGCGCCGATGTTCCGCCGGCGCCAGCGAATGGGCGACACCGAGATAGATCAGGCGCGCCTCTTCCCGCCCGGCGATGATTTCGATGGGAAATCCCAGCACTTCGCGGGCCTCGCGCAGGAATGCGGAGGAGTTCTTTGCGACTCGCAGGGCATTGGTGCCGACGGCGCGGACCGCGTCCCGCGGCAGGCCACGCAGGCGCTCGCGGAATCGGGAAAGGGTTTCCAGCGCGCGCGCCTGGCTGGCGCGATCAAGCCGCTTGTCGGCGGTCAGGCCGGCGCCGAGCTGGACCTGTTCCCGCAATGCGTCGAGGGGATAGATCTGGCCGTCGACGACGCGGCCAATCTGGAGGTGGAAACTGTTGGATCCGAGGTCGACAGCGGCAAGGGTTTCGTGGCGCGCCATGCGTCCGGCACGGTAACACCCGGTTGCCGCGCACGTAAACCGGCCCTGTCATTTAAGTGTAACCTGCGCACTGGATGCTCCCCCGACCATGAGTGACCGCGCAAGCCGCATTCCACTGCTGAACCGCGAGCTTGGCATGCTGGCGTTCAATCGCCGCGTGCTGGCGCAGGCGGCTGACGATACCGTGCCGCTGCTTGAGCGGCTGCGGTTCCTGACCATCGTCTCCTCGAACCTGGACGAGTTCTTCGAGATCCGCGTCGCCGGGATCAAGGAACAGATTAAGCTCGGCATGGCCGAGGCCGGCCCGGAAGGCATGACCCCGAAAGAAGTCTTCGCACTCGTCACGAAGGAGGCGCGATCGCTGTTCGCCGAGCAGTACAGCCTGCTGAACGAAGTGCTGCTGCCAAAGCTCGCCGAGGCCAACATCCGGTTTCTGCGCCGCGACACCTGGTCGCCAGGGCAGAAGGCGTGGGTGCACGACTACTTCATCCGCGAAGTGCTGCCGGTGCTGACACCGATCGGCCTCGATCCCTCGCACCCGTTCCCGCGCGTGTTCAACAAGAGCCTCAATTTCGTCGTCGAACTCGAGGGGCGTGACGCCTTCGGCCGGGTGTCGCGGATCGCGATCGTGCAGGCCCCGCGCATGCTGCCACGCGTGATCCGGCTGCCCGCCGCGATCGCGAAGGAAGAATATGCCTTCGTATTCCTGACCTCGGTGCTTCATGCTCATGTGGACCAGCTGTTTGCGGGCATGACGATCAAGGGCTGCTACCAGTTCCGGGTCACGCGCAACTCGGACCTGTTTGTTGACGAGGAGGAAATCAAGAACCTGCGAATCGCCCTTCAGGGTGAGCTGCTGCAGCGCCACTTCGGCGATGCCGTGCGTCTCGAGGTCGTGGATCAGTGCTCGCCGCCGATGGTCGAGTTCCTGCTTCAGCAATTCGGCCTGGATGAGCAGGACCTCTATCGCGTGAACGGCCCGGTCAACCTGTATCGCCTGCGCGAGGTCCTGTCGCAGATCGATCGCCAGGAACTCAAGTTCCCACCCTTTGTACCCGCGGTGCCCGCGACGCTCGAAATGGGCGACCGGGACCTGTTCGAGACGATCGCGCGCCAGGACGTCCTGCTGCACCATCCATTTCAGTCATTCACGCCGGTGCTCGACTTCATTCGCGCGAGTGCGCTCGATCCGCGGGTTGTCGCGATCAAGCAGACCGTCTACCGGACCGGCGCCGATTCCGAAATCATGCAGGTCCTGATCGACGCGGCGCGCGCCGGGAAAGAGGTCACGGTCGTCGTCGAGCTGCTGGCGCGCTTTGACGAGGAGGCCAATCTCGGCTGGGCCGCGCGCCTCGAGGAAGTCGGGGCGCATGTGGTTTATGGCGTGGTCGCACACAAGACTCACGCGAAGATGTCGCTGATCGTGCGCCGGGAATCCGGGCCGGATGGCAGCGAGCTGAAACGCTACGCGCATCTTGGTACCGGCAACTACCATGCGGCGACCGCCCGGCAGTACACGGATTTCGGCCTGCTGACCGCCAACGAAGACATCTGCCGCGACGTCAACGACGTATTCAAGCAGCTGACCGGCCTCGGGCGCGCAAGCAAGCTGAAGCACGTCTGGCAGGCGCCATTCACGCTGCACAAGCGCCTCATCGAGGCCATCCGGAACGAATCCCGCATCGCTGTCGAAGGCCGCCCGGCGCGCATCACCGCGAAGATGAATGCGCTGCTCGAGCCCGCAATCATCGGGGCACTGTATTCTGCATCGCAGGCGGGCGTGAAAATCGACCTGGTCGTGCGCGGGACCTGTGCGCTGAAACCGGGTGTTCCGGGTCTTTCGGAGAATATCCAGGTCCGTTCGATCGTCGGCCGCTTCCTTGAGCACACGCGCGTGTTCTTCTTCCAGAACGACGGCGCGGAGGATGTGTATCTCGCAAGCGCCGACTGGATGGACCGCAATTTCTTCCGGCGCATCGAGTTGTGCTTCCCGATCCTGGACCCGAAGCTGAAACGGCGCGTGATCCGCGAGGGCCTGCGTCCCTATCTGGAGGACAACTGCCAGGCCTGGGCCATGGACGGGGACGGCGGATTCAAGCGCCTGAAGCCGGGCAGCGGCAAACGCCGTGCAGCGCAGGAGGAATTATTGTCGCTGCTGTCGACCGGCGGGAATTGAGGCCTGGTTTCCGGTGTCTGGTGTCCGCCAGACGCCTTCGCGGCGCGGATCGGCGGCGCCTTCGACGGTGCCGTCGGCATGCAGCACGACGCCGTGCAACCCCGACTCCTCGCCACGCCCGGATTTGACTGTGATGCCGCGTTCGGCGAGGCCCGCGATCACTTCAGGCGTGAGCTTTGCGGCTTCGCCAAAGTACTCGTCGCCACGCCCGAACACATTCGGCAGGTCGATAGCCTGCTGCAACGTCAATTTCCAGGCGAGCAAACCCACCAGCGTCTTGGCGTTGTAGGCGAGGATCGCAGTGCCACCCGGCGAACCGAGTGCTGCGACCGCGCGCCCGTCGCGATCGAGCACGATGACCGGCGACATGGAGGAGCGCGGCCGCTTGCCGCCCGCAACGGCATTGGCGACCGGGTGTCCGTCCATCACCGGGCGGTAGGAAAAATCCGTGAGCTGGTTGTTCAGCATGAAACCGCCGACCGCGCGCCCGGATCCGAACAAGGACTCGACGGTAGTCGTCATCGAAACAACATTGCCCTGACTATCTACAACCACAAAGTGACTGGTGCCGGCCGCTTCGTTTGATGTATCGGCACCTCGTTGGATCGGCGCAGGAACGCCTGCGGCTGGCGCAGGGCCGGCAACCGCGCCGATCAACGCTGCCCGCCGGGCCACGTATCCGGGGTCGAGCATTCCGGCAACGGGAACGTCAATAAACCTGGGGTCGGCGACGTACTGATCGCGGTCCGCGTACATCAGCCGGCTCGCCTCGGCGAACAGATACCAGGCGACGGGGTCTTCCGGCCCGCGTGCCGCGATGTCGGTGTGATCCAGGATCGCGAGCAGCTGCAGCAGCGAGACGCCGGAAGAGGGCGGTGGCGGCACGCAAACGATGTACACGAGATACGGGCCGCATAGCGGATCGCCGATGCCCGGGCGATATGCGCTGAAGTCGCCGGCCGCAAGCGTGCCCGCCCGCGGCTCTGCATGCGTGCGCGTGATGATGGCATCCGAGATCGGCGGCTCCAGCAATGCGCGCGGGCCTTTCGTCGCGATCAGCCGCAGGGTCTGCGCATAAGCCGGATTCGTCAGCCGATCACCGGCCTGCACCGGCGTGCCGTCGGGGCGCGAGAAGAGTGCGCGCACATCGGGTTCGGCGGCCTGCGGAAATGTGCTGTTCGCAAAGCGCGCGAGCCGCTGCGGCACGATGAACCCCGAGTCCGCCGCGCGGATCGCGGGCTCGAACAGCCTTTGCCAGGGCAGTGCGCCGTGACGCGCATGCACGGCGCCCAGCATGGCGATCGCCGCCGGCACACCCGTCGAGCGACCCGAGAGCACGGCGTCGCGATAGGAGAGCGGCTCGCCTTTCTCGTCCAGGAACATCCCGGCAGTCGCGGCAGCGGGCGCCACCTCACGCCCGTCGAAAGCCGTGATGTGCGAGGTCGCCGCATCGTAATAAAGAAGAAATCCGCCACCGCCCAGACCCGAACTCTGGGGCTCGACGAGTCCCAGCATCGCCTGTATCGCGACTGCAGCGTCCGCGGCACTGCCGCCGGCCGCCAGCACCTCGAGTCCCGCGTCGACCGCCACCGGATTTGCCGCCGCAACGCCCGCTTCGGGCGCCACAGGAGCTTCGTCCCGCGCAGGAAGCTGCGCACAGGCCGCGAGCCAGGCCGCGGCGGGCAGCAGGAGCACGCCGCCAATCAATGACTTGCGCAGAACCATCGATCGAGGATAACAGAGACCGCCTGGCCGCCAGAATCCAGGGGCTGTTTCAATTGTCGTCGGGTGGAAGTAATCTCGGGCCGTGGACAAGCCGTAGGAGGACCCTGCCAATGCACGACGAGCTGACCACGTTGCCCGGTATCGGGCCCGCCATCGCGGCGGATCTCCGGCACCTCGGCATTCACTCCATCCGGGATCTCGCTGAATCAAACCCAGAACAGCTCTACGCCCGACTTCGCAATATCACCGGTCATGAACAGGAACCGTGCCTGCTCTATGCATTCCGCTGCGCGACTTATGCCGCGCGCACGCCACAGCCGCAGCAGGAACTGTTGAAGTGGTGGAACTGGAAAGACCGAAGACTCGAAGACTGACACGCTGACGGGAGCGAAATATCACGGCCCGTGTCCGGCCGTGAGATTGCATACCCTCGACCGCCCGGTCCTGGCCCGGTGCTATGGATGATCCAGCGCCGGCCAATCATACGTCGTAGTCGCTTCCGGCCCGACATAACGGGCTCCTGCTTCCGGCGCAAGGCCGTTCTGGCCTGTCATTGGATGTCCGTCATGAAATCATCGGTTACCGCGAAGGATTCCCCGCCAGCCGGCGTCCAAGGTACAAATGGCTGACATGGTTCATGTCGACCGGGCTGTCGCGCGCCGGATCCTGGCGGGCGACGAGGCCGCGTTCCGGGAGCTGTTCGACCGCTTCTTCCCGCGGCTGTACCGCTTTGCGCTGGCGCGGCTCAACAGGGACCAGGAGATCGCGCGCGACGTCGTGCAGCAGACATTCTGCAATGCGATCGAGCGCCTGGACAGTTATCGCGGCGAGGCGGCGCTCTACACCTGGTTCTGCCAGATCTGCCGCAATGTCATTACGGATCACTATCGCCGACGGCAGAGAGGCGCTGAGCGGGAGGTGCTGCTGGAAGACCAGCCCAATGTGCGCGCGATACTTGAGGCACTCGCTGCACCTGCCGACGACGAACCGGACACCGGCGTCTGGCGGCAGCAGATCCACCGCGTCGTAGAGGCGACGCTCGATGCCTTGCCGGGGCATTACGGCGAAGTGCTCGAATGGAAATACCTGGACGGACAGTCGGTCATCGAGATCGCGCGTCGGCTCGAGCTGGGACCGAAGGCTGCGGAATCGATGCTGACCAGGGCGCGCGAGGCATTTCGCATCGCAATCACGGATCTTGCCGGTGCGTCGGATGAGTTGACGGGCTCGCTGGGCAGCAACCGGGGGTAGGAGCATGGAACAGGAAACACAGAACAGCCACGATGGCTCCGACCTCGTCGCTGCACTCATTCGCAGGGCGGGCCGGCGCACGGATCCGCCCGAGGCCGCCTACCAGCAGGTGCTGACGGCGGCGACCGCGGCGTTTCGTGAGAAGACCGCGAAGCGCCGCGGCAGGAAGCTGATGCTCTGGGCCGCGGCCGCGAGCGTTGCGGCGCTCGCGATCGCACTGCTGCTTCCATGGAACACGAGTTCCAGGAACTCGCAGGTCGCAACGGTGGCTCGCGTCATCGGAACCGTCGAGCTCGGCGACGGTGACGGGTGGAAGCCGATGACCGATTCGGGTGGCGCGCTCGTGGAAGGGGCGAGACTGCGCACACTGCCCGGTGCCAGCGCGGCACTGGCGCTCGACGGCGGTGCGTCGCTTCGTCTCGCGGCTGCGACCGAAGTGCAGATGGACGGGGCACGACGCATGCTGTTGCGTTCCGGCACGCTCTACCTCGACAATGCCGGCAATGTCGGCACGGGATACCGGATCGAGACGTCCGTGGGCACCGCGCGCGATGTCGGCACGCAGTTCGAACTGCATGTCGCCGGCGGTGCGCTGCGGCTGCGCGTCCGCGAAGGGCGGGTTGAAATCGACCGCGCCGGCCGCCTGATGACAGGTTCTGCCGGCGAACAGCTCGATGTCGACGCACTGGGCGGAGTCACGCGCTCGTCGATCGGGACCGCCGACGTCGCATGGCAATGGGCCGAAACGATTGCCCCGGCACCGGACATCGACGGTCAGCCGGCAACGGCATTGATTGCCTGGGTTGCCCGAGAAACTGGCCGGCAGCTGCGTTACCAGTCTGCCGCGGTGGAGTCGCGCGCGGCCGCGGTGATACTGCACGGCAATATCGAACATCTCGCGCCGCTGGCTGCGCTCGACGTGATGCTTGCGACAACAGACCTCGAATACACCCTG
Source organism: Steroidobacteraceae bacterium (assembly GCA_036824505.1). Lineage (GTDB taxonomy): Bacteria > Pseudomonadota > Gammaproteobacteria > Steroidobacterales > Steroidobacteraceae > SCUD01. The sequence continues at coordinate 6,641 of DAITAA010000027.1, read as the reverse complement.
CTGGACGACGATACAATGGAGATCCGCACCCGCACCGAGTTATAGCCAGGGTCGTGAAATTACTGACGCTGCTGCTGGCTTTCCTGCCGGGCATCGCCGTGGCAGCCCCGTACCAGGGGCAGGCGGTGGAGCAGGTCCTGGAACAATTGCGTGAACGCGGCGTCGCGCTGTTCTACAGCAGCGATCTCGTCAAGCCGTGGATGCGCGTCGAGCGCGAGCCGCAGGCGACCGAGCCACGCGCATTGCTCACCGAAATCCTGGCGCCTCTCGGTATCGTGGTCACCGACGGTCCCGACGGCGCGCTGCTGCTGGTGCGGGAAGCCCGGCGGGCGCCGCGGCAAGCCGCACCCGGGGCGCCGCATCGCCCGGCGCCGACGCCGCTCGATGCGGTGGTGGTCAGCGCCAGCACTTACCTCTTTGGGGGCGATGCGCCGCAGTCGGCGGCGGTGTTCAATGCCGATCAGCTGGAAATGCTGCCGGACATCGGCGAGGACCCGCTGCGCGCGGTGTCGCGCTTGCCGGGCGTCACGCGCCGGGATTTCTCCAGCCGGGTTTACCTGCGTGGCGGCAGCGACGAGGAAACGCTGGTGCGCTTCGATAACCTGCGCCTGTACGACCCGTTCCACTTCAAGGATTTCTACGGGATCTTCAGCGCCATCGATCCCGGCATCGTCAGCGACATCCGTGTCTATACGGGCGGCTTTCCGGTCACGTTCGGCGATCGCAGCAGCGGTGTCGTGGAAGTCGCGCCGCGCCTGCCGGGGCGGGGAATCGACGGCGAGGCGGTGCTTTCCCTGTTCACGATGGGCGCTTCGGTTGCCGGCTCCTACAACGACGAAGCCGGTGACTGGGCGGTTGCTGCGCGGCGCAGCAACCTGGGCCAGTTCTTCAATCTGACCAACCAGTCGCTGGGCGAACCGGATTATCACGATCTCTTTGCACACGCGGGCTACCGCATCAATGATCAGCTCGCGATTTCCGGCAACATGCTTTCATTCGTCGATCAGATCGTGGCTTCAGACACCGACCAGGAAGAGCGGGCGCGGGCCGAATACCGCGACTCGTACTATTGGTTGCGCCTGGATCTCGGTGCCGCGGACGGACTCGGCGGGCGGGTGCTCGTCGCGCGCACGGACCTGGACAGCGAACGCGTCGGCAGCACGGATCTTCCCGGAATTGCACGCGGCACTCTCAGCGATGAACGCGGCTTCCACATCAACTCGATTCAGGCCGATGGCTGGTGGCGGCCTGGCGCAAAGTCGGTGTTGCAGGCCGGAGCCGAGTGGCGGCAGTTCAACGGGATATATCGGTACACCGATGCGGTCGATTTCGAACTGTTGTTCCTGACGCCTGGCGCGCCAACGACGCCTTCGCGGGCGCGCTCGATCCGCGTACGACCCTCGGGCCACCAGGGCGGCGCCTATTTGAACTGGCGATTCGAGCCCACGGCCACACTGACCACTGATCTCGGACTGCGCTGGGACCGCGAGTCGCTCGCCCCGCAGGACGGGTCGCAGACGAGTCCGCGCGCGGTGCTGATGTGGAGTCCGGGCAAGGACACGCGGCTGCGCCTGTCCTGGGGCCGTTATTACCAGGCGCAGGGAATAAACGAACTGAAAGTTCCAGACGGCGAGCGACAGTACTCTCCAGCCCAGCGGGCGACGCATCTGGTCGCGAGCGTCGAACACGACCTGACGCGGGCGCTGAAGCTGCGCGCTGAGGCATACCGCAAGACGTACAAAAACCCGCTGCCGCGCTACGAGCTGCTGATGAACACGCTGATCGTGCTGCCGGAGCTGAAGCCCGACCGCATCCTGATCGCGCCGGATTCCGCGGAGGCGGAAGGCACCGAGATCTCGCTGAATTACGATACCGGTTCGCTGTCCGGCTGGCTGAGTTACAGCCGGTCGGAGGTCTACGACATGGTGAATGGCCAGAAAATCCGCAGGCAATGGGACCAGCGCAATTACGCGAGCGGCGGCTTCAGCTGGCGCGGTGAAAGCTGGGAAGCATCGGTTGCCGCTGCCTGGCATACCGGCTGGCCGACCACCGAAATTGCGCTTGCCACCCTCGAGCCGTTTCCGCTGGTCACCGTCGGTGAACGCAATGCCAGGCGCCTCGCGGATTTTGCGAGCATTGATCTGCGCATTGCGCGGCGCTTCGACCTGAAGTCGGCCGGCGAATTGACGGCCTTCGTGGAAATCAACAACCTGGACAATCGCGGCAATGAATGTTGCGTCGAATACGATATCGAGCGCGAGTTCAATCCACCCGTGCTGGATTCCCAGGTGCAGAATTCGCTGCCGCTGATTCCTTCAATCGGCGTGGTCTGGAAATTCTAGGAAAAAGAAAAGGCCCCCGCGAAGGGGGCCTTGTTCCGGCTCTGCCGGTGTCAATCCGATGACTGCGGTTCAGTCATGTACTGGCTCGCCCCCGGATTGCGCCGCGTCCTCAGACTCCACGGCGGGTGCGGGTGCCTTGTCGGAATTGTAGATGTCGCGGACGGTGAGCCACTTGCCGTCGACTTTCTGCAGGGCTTCCATGTAGCTGCCGCTGTCGGCCACCGCGCCGGAGGCGTCATGCATGGTATACGGCCCCGCATGCCAGGCGAGATCGCCTGACATGCCGACGGTGTCGCCGTGCTCGATGGTGAGTGTCACGCCCGCGGCCTTGGCTGAGGCGCTGTCGGCGGCGATGAACTCGCGAATCGCGGCGCGGCCAAACTTCGCTGGCGTTCCCGGCGGCATCAGGACCGCATCTTCCGTATACAAATTGGCGACGCCATCCGCGTCACCCGCGTTGTAGGCGGTGGCCCAGGCCCTGGAACCGTCCTTGATTGCGCTCTCGTCCGCGGCGGTATTCTTCGGTGCCTGCTGGCAGGCGGCGAGTACGATCAGGCCGGCTGCAAGAGCAGCGGCGGTCTTCAGAATTTTCATGCTTCCTCTTTGATCCATGCCAATCAGGTGGCAGGTGCTTCTGCGGCGGGCGCTGCGGCGGGAGCCGGTGCCATGTCCGAATTCCAGGTATCGCGGTACAGCTGCCACTTGCCGTCCTTCTTCCGGAAGACTGACAGGTACTTGCCGGCGTCGACTGTCGCGCCGGTGGCATCGGTGACCGTGTAGGTGCCGTTCTGCGAGGCCATGTCGCCTGAAATGCGGATCGCCTCCGCATTCGACGAGACATTGTATGTCAGGCCGGCGGCTTTGGCGGCGGCGGTGTCGCCCGCGAGAAATTCACGAATCGCGTCGCGACCGCTGGCCGCAACCACGCCCGGCGGCATCAGCAACGCGTCTTCCGCGTACAGGTTTGCGATCGCGCCTGCATCACCCGCATTGTAGTTTTCACCCCAGGCCTTGTTGATTTCCTGGATCGCGGCCGAATCCGCTGCCATGTCCTGCGTGGCCGGCTTGCAGCCTGCGAGCGCGAGCAGGCTTGCTGCAATGACTGCAGTTGCTTTCAGAATGTTCACAGTGTCCCCTTTGTCTGTCTGATCGATGGCCGCTGTTGCGCCGCGGTCGTGTAGGATTCTACACCCTCCAGAGGGCACGATGCGCGACCTGACCCAGGGTCCGATAACGGGCAATCTCTTGCAGATGGCCATGCCGATCGCCGTCGGCATGCTGCGCAGCAGTCACGCTCACGGGCGGCTACGGGCTGACCGGCAGTTACATGCGCTCACTGGGCGCTGATGCGGCCACCATCGAGGCGTAATAAAGGGGACGCGCCCCTTTTCCTGCGAAGAAAAGGGGCGCGTCCCCTTTTTACAGCAGCACGATCTCGACGCGCTTGTTGCGCTTGCCTTCGTTTCGGATCCGCGTGACACGGATGCCGCCGATCTCGGCGATGTTCTTCACGTGGGTGCCACCGCAAGGTTGCAGGTCGATGCCGGGGATCTTCAGCAGCCGCACACGCCCGGCACCGCGCGGCGGCTGCACGCTCATGGTCTTCACTAACTCGGGCCGCGCATCGAGTTCCTCATCCGTGATCCAGACGGTTTCGGTGGCCACACCGCGCGCGATCAGCGCATTGGTTTCCTGCTCGATCTTCGCGGCGTCGAGCAGCGCCATGTCGATGTCGAAATCGAGCCGCGCCTTGTCCGGCGCGATATTTCCGCCGGTCACCGGTGCGACGACCACGCAGGACATCACGTGCAGCGCCGTGTGCAAGCGCATCACCGCGTAACGGCGCGGCCAGTCCAGTTCGAGGGAGACTGGTTCGCCCGGCTGCGGCAGCTCGCCTGGGTTCAGCAGGTGCCGCACCGTGCCGGGCGCGTCGCCCTTGCGCGTATCGATGACCGGTATGCGCTCGCCGCCTGCACGCACGATCCAACCAATGTCGCCCGGCTGGCCACCGCCCTGCGGATAGAAGATCGTCTGGTCCAGCTCGACGGCGCCATCCTGTGCCGCGATCACCTGCGCGGTTGCCGTCTTCAGATAAGCATCGTCCCGGAACAGCAATTCGGTCGCCATCCCGAAATTATGCCTGCCGTTGCATTCAGGGGTCAGGTACGAACCCGCCCGGGAACGGGTCCGGGACATTCCGGGCGTAGCCGCCACGCGGAATCACCCCCTGGGCGAGGAGATTCCGGCGCGAGTCATAGAAAATCCGGATCACGGACTCAGGCTCCTCGGTCGCGCGCTCGAAATGCGTCCAGGTCGCGCCGGATTCATGGCGCTTCCCGTGACCGGTGCCGAGGCGGCCGCTCAGCTGGTCGCTCCTGGCGCTGTCGGCGCGCGACCCGGCGGCGGGCGCCGGTGCGTCTCGCCGTGAATCCCGATCCATTGAGCCGCCATCCGCCGCTGCCGCTGATTCCTGCTCGCGCATTACCGGGTAGGGCAGCCGTTCGCAGAACACCGCCACGCCGATGACCCCGACGTTGTCGGGCCGGCCAGTGCGGGCCGCATAGGAGTCCGGCAGGGAGGTGAAATAGAAAGCCGCAACCTCGTCCATGCTCTTGCGCCAGCCGTCGATTTCGACCGTCCCGTAGGGATCCAGCACATAGCCGCTCTGGCTGGCGGCCGCCGTGCGGCCGTTGATCACATTGACCCCATCCACGGAGGTCACGGCCAGCACCCGGCCGGGTCTCTGGTTGCGGATGCGAACCTCGTATTCATGCCCTGGCTCGCCGGCGACATAGCGCTCGCCGTCATGCCAGTAGACCGGCAGCTCCCGGTGCAGGGTGCGATCGAAAATCGTAACGTCCACCGCCTGTCGCGCGAACGCGACGAGGGGGAACAGGAAGGTGAGCAGGGCAGCGACCCGGAGGCTTGAGCGATTCATCGGCGACTCCTCGAACAGGGGGTTCCTGACTTGTTAAACGCCGCCGCCTGGATCCGGGGGTTTGTATATACAATTCGCCTCTACGAGCCAAAATCGGGCTCAACAGGGGAGTCTTCATGGCCAAGGGGTTCTTCTCGAAATTTGCTCGAGTGCCGGCGGGCGACGCCCCGATGCCGCCAGCTGAACAGGGGCTTCCCCGGCCCGAAGAGCCTGCCCTGGAGCTCACGGAAATCGTGCGCGACATTGCGCGCCAGGGGCTGCCGCCATTGCCGCGCAAGGCAGCGATTTCGCTTCGCATCGACGCCGATGTGCTCGACTGGTTCAAGGCCCAGGGCGGGGGCTATCAGACGCGCATCAACGCCGTGCTGAGGGCTTACATGGAGGCTGCCCGCTGAGCGATTGCCGGGCCCGGAAACCCTGTTCGGACGAAGAATCGCCCGTCCGGACGGCAACCCGATGGTTGTCAGCTGCCTGGCGATATTTCAGATGCTTATAACCATCCAGAAATCGGGCTTTCCGGGCCCCTGGAGCGGCAACCATTGCTCCCGTTGTTGACGATGGGACGCTCTGCAGCTTGCGGGCGGGCCGCCTGCCGGGTGGGATGCAATGCTTGTCTTGGGTGTCCTGATCTGGCCGCAGCCGAGCGCAGCGGACGGCTTTCTCGAAGCCGTCTCGATTGTGCAGCAGCTTGACCGGGATTTGATGCCCGTCAAAGCATCCGGGCCGCTCCTGAGGTAGCTTCTCGTGGGGCCGCACATTGGCCCGATTTCTAGCCCAGGGAAACACAATGAGCACGTGGATGGTGAATGGGCTGCTGGCTGCGCTGTTCCTCGCGGCGTCCACCGGCCTGTTCTTCTTCGTGGTGACGCGCGGGGCGCTGCTGGTGCGCGGCCTGTCGCCGGGCGAAGCCAGCGAAAAGTCGCACGTGTACCCAATCTACTCAAACATGCGGCTCATCAAGCTGGTGGATTTCCAGCCCATCATCTCGGCAATACTGTTGTTTCAGTACAACCGCCTGGTCCTGAAGATCGTCCAGGGGCTCGGCCAGTCGGACCTGAAAGGCAAGAACGTGCTGGTCACTTCATGCGCGTTTGGAAACGTGCTGCCGCGGGTCGTGGATGCGGCCGTCCAGGGAGGTGCCGCGCGCGTCGTGATCGCCGATCTCATCCACAATGAACTGGTTCATGCGCAGAGCAAGCTGGGTGGCTTTTCGGGGAAAGTGGACTTCATCGAGGACGATGCCACCGCCATGAAGCGGCCCGAGAGCGATGTTGCCGCCAATGTCATGTTCTTCCTGCTGCATGAGTTGCCGCACGACCTGAAGGCCCAGGCGCTGAGCGAAGCGGGGCGCATGCTCGCCC